>NZ_JBEYXB010000003.1:0-652282 GCF_040644935.1 Streptomyces sp. NPDC046915
AGTACATCCAGTACGAGGGCTCGCACCCGGCACGCCGAGAGCACGCACCGGACGCCGCTCCTTGACGGGCAAACGTTGCCTGCCGCGGCACTAGTCGCGAGCCTCCGTGAGCAGCATCAGGCCGTTGCCGTCGGGGTCCCGGAAGGAGGCCATCCGGCCCCAGGGGAAGTCACCGGGGCCCTCCACCGCGATCCCCGCCCCGGCGAGCCGTGCGCAGTCGGCGTCGACGTCGGTCGTGACCAACATGATCCCCCGAGCGGAGCCGGGCTCGAAATCCCCCATGCCCGGACCGGACAGCGTGAAGACGGTCTGCGCGCCCTTGGGGGCGACTTGCAGCCACCGGCCCTGCGGCATGGCCAGGTCGGCGGTGACCTCGAAGCCGAGGACGTCCGTGTAGAAGCGCAGGGCGCGGTCCTGGTCGGCGACCGGGAGGGTGAGGAAGGAGGCGTGGGTGATGTTCATACCGTTCATGCCGTTCATGTCCTCGACGATAGGTAGGTGTTTCCCTACCAGTCAAGCGTAGGGAAACGCCTACCTGTGCCTGCCCGTGCCTGCCTATGAGGTCCTCCTGGGAAGTGCTGGTAGCTTGCTGCGGTCCCGCCGGTCGACCGGCGGCCGTTTCCGGCTACAGCTTGGGAGCATGCAGTGACTTCCCCGACCAAGAAGGTGGCGCCGGCGGCGTCCACGAGGGTGCGGACAGCGGCCGCGGCGGCGGGGCTGGCGGGCGCGCTGGCGCTGACCGCGTGCGGCGGCGGGGGCGACTCCAAGAACGACTCCTCGACGGGCCCGAGCGCATCGGCGTCCGCTTCGGCCTCCTCGTCCGCGGACAGCGGGGGCGGCACGGGCGGGGTCACGGGCTCGTCCGGCGCCCTTCAGGGCAGCTGGCTCGCCACGACCGACGGCAAGGCCGTCGCCCTGGTCGTCACCGGCAAGAAGGCCGGGCTGTTCTCCACCGGCGGGACCGTGTGCAGCGGCACCGCCGGCGAGGAGGCCGGGATGGAGATGATCCACCTGAGCTGCGCCGACGGCAGCAAGGACCGGGCGACCGGGATGGTCGACTCGACCGGCAAGGACTCACTGAAGGTCACCTGGTCGGGCAAGGCCGGCAAGGAGACGTACACCAAGGCCGAGGGCGGCAAGCTGCCGTCGGGGCTGGCGACGGCGAGCTTCCCCGCGTCCTGAACGGTGGGGCGTGCGACGGGACTCCGCGCGCAGGCGCAATGATGCTGGGGCACCGTCACGCTCTCGACAGGGACACCATTCATGCGCGCCATTCCGCTCACCGTCACCGCCCTCGCCGCCGCCCTCGTCCTGACCGCCTGCGGCCACGGCGGCGGCAGCGGCGACAAGGGCAAGAACAGCTCCGCCTGCGAGATCGGCGGGGTCTCCGTGCAGATCGGCTCCGCGAGTGTGGCCCCGGCCGCCGGGGACACGGGCGAGGTGCCCGTCAGCATCACCAACCAGAGCGCGCCGTGCACCCTGGAGCACTTTCCCGGCGTCACGCTGGAAGGCGGCGGGGCCTCGGCGAGCCTCTCCGCCCAGCAGGGCGCGAAGGCGCAGAAGCTGAAGCTCGCCAAGGGCGACTCCGCGTCCTTCACCATCTCCTACGTACGGGGCGCGGCCGGCGGCAGGAACAGCCTCGCGGCCAAGACCGTGAAGATCACCCTGCCCGGCGGCAGCGCCGACCAGAGCTTCCCCTGGAAGTACGGTCCGGTGGCCGGGAAGACCAAGGCCGGCGACCAGGCCTCGGTGAGCGCCTTCCAGCAGGTCGGCGACTGAGGCTCGCCCCGACAGAGGCTCAGTCCAGGCGCGGGCGGGCCCCGACCTGGGCCCGGTCCGCCGCCCGGGCGCCCTCCGTCCAGCCCGCCGCGTCGCTCACACCGCGCAGCCGGGTCGTGGTGGTCTCCGGGAACAGGTTCTCCAGGCGGTGGGTGACGGCTGTCTCGCGGGTGGCCAGGACCGGGAGCAGGTCCTGGGTGACCTGGGTCCCGGCGACGGCCGCGAGGCGCTCGCCGACGCGGTGGGCGTAGGCCGCGAGGAACGACTGCCGGAAAGTCTTCGTCCGCTTGCGGCCGCCGGCTCGCTGGGCTGCCTCGGCCTTCGTCATCGCGCGCGTGGCCTGCACGAGGAGCGAGGTGTGGAGCAGCTCGACCGCCTCCAGGTCGGGCTCGAAGCCGACGACCGTGGAGAAGCCGAGCGGTTCGTTCCACACCGCCCGGCAGTGGTTGGCGGTGGCGACCGCGTCGAGCAGGACCGCCTTGGCCTGTTCGTACGGCGGTTCGACGCCGATCCGGCAGGCGCCGGGCGTGTCCGCCGAGGGCGCCCCGGCCGCGAGCAGCGCCTCGTCGACGCTGTGCCGGGCCATCAGCTCCTGCGCCTTGGCACTCAGCGCCTCCGCCTCCTCCGGGTACCCGGTCGCCTCCGCCTTGGCGAGCAGCGCCCGGATCCGGGTGAGCATGCGGGAGGCGGGCCGGTGCTGCTCCTGGCGGGGTTCGTCCAGGGGCTCCAGGGAGGGCAGCCGCAGCAGCAGGCGGTACACCTCGAGGACGGTGGTGGCGTGCGAGAAACGGTCGGCCACGCGCGCGGGTCCGTCCGGCTCCGGGAGGGCCTCGAGCTGCGCGGCCCAGCGCCGACCACGCAGCCGGTCCCCCGGCGCCTGCGCCCGGATGAGCTCCGCCGCCAGCGCCACGTGCGCGTCCTCCAGCTCGCGCCGCACCAGTCGTACGACGTCGGCGGGCTGCCAGCCGCGCCGCCAGGCCGTCGCGACCAGCTCCGTTCCACGCCGGGCCAGTTCGGCGTCCGCCCCGGGGTCGGCCGCGAGGAGTGACGCGCCCGTGTCCAGGCCGGGGTCGGAATCGTCGTACAGGGCGGCCCGGAAGGCGCGCTCGACGGTGCTGGTCTCGCTGCTCACCCGTCGATCGTGCCATGGGCCGCCGACAGCGGGCGGCGGCCGTCCACAGCCTGTGGACAACGGATGGGGTCGGACGGCCGGCGTCTCACTCCCCGAAATTCGGTCGCCCCGCCGCGGGGCCGCCCGAAGCATGGCCGGCATGGTCGACACATCTCTCTACGCGGCGTTCCTCGTCGCCGCCTTCGCGCTCTGTGTCACTCCCGGTCCCGACATGATGTTCATCGTGGCGATGGGCGGCCGGGGCGGTCCCTCGGCGGGGGTGACGGCCGCCGTCGGGGTGGCCTGCGCGATGTTCGTGCACGCGGTCGCCGCGGCGCTCGGGCTGTCGGCGCTGTTCCTGACGCTGCCGGTGCTCTACCACGTGCTGCGCTGGGCGGGCGCCGCCTATCTGCTGTACCTCGCGGTCAAGGCGTTCCGCGGCGGCTCCGCCCCGGTCGAGACGGACGGGGCCGCGGGGGCGGGACGGCGGTGGGCCTTCTGGCGAGGGGCCGTCACCAACCTGCTGAACCCCAAGGTGATCCTCTTCAACGTGTCCTTCCTGCCGCAGTTCGTGGACCCCGGGCTGGGGCATGTGCGCGAGCAGTTCCTCCTGCTCGGCGTCACGATCACGGTGATGGGCCTGGTGGTGGACGGCTCGGTCGGGCTGCTGTCGGGGAAGCTCGCCACGCTGCTGCGGCGCAGCCGGCGGGTGGCGCGGGGGCTGGACCTGTTCAGCGGGACGGTGTTCGCGGGGCTGGCGGTGCGGTTGGCGGCGACGCCCAAGTAGAGGAGTCGAGTTGAGGACCCGAGCAGAGGACGGGAGTAGAGCCCGATCGCTGTCAACTTCGGGTTGACGCCCCCTCGGTGTCAACCTAAGGTTGACATATGTCGACGAACCCGACCACGTCATCCGTACGTCTCGACGACCTCATCGCGGCGATCAAGAAGGTCCACGCCGAGCCCCTCGACCAGCTCCAGGACGCGGTGATCGCCGCGGATCACCTCGGTGAGGTGGCCGACCATCTGATCGGCCACTTCGTGGACCAGGCCCGGCGCTCCGGTGCGTCCTGGACCGACATCGGCCAGAGCATGGGCGTCACCCGGCAGGCCGCGCAGAAGCGGTTCGTGCCGAAGGAGTCCACCGACCTGGACCCGAACCAGGGCTTCGGGCGGTACACCACGCGCGCCCGCAACGTGGTGATGACCTCGCACAACGAGGCCAAGGCCGCTCCCCACACCGAGGTCGTGCCGGCCCATCTGGTCCTCGGCCTGCTCGCCGAGCCCGACGGCCTGGCCGCCAAGGCGATCGCCGCCCGGGGCGTCTCCGCCGACGCCGTGCGGGCAGCCGCGACCGCCGCGCTCCCGCCCGCCGCCGAACAGGCCCTGGAGCTCGTCCCGTACAGCTCCGACGCCAAGAAGGTCCTGGAACTCACCTTCCGCGAGGCCCTCCGCCTCGGACACAACTACATCGGCACCGAGCACATCCTGCTGGCCCTGCTGGAGTTCGAGCACGGCACCGGGGTGCTGTCCGGCCTCGGTATCGAGAAGGAACCGGTGGAGGCCCAGCTCGCCGAGGCCCTGGAGAAGTTTCTTCAGGCCCCGCCCCAGCCGAGCTGAGGCCGTTGTCAGACCCCCCTGCCACACTCCAGTCATGACCGACCGCTGGGCGCTCGCGCCGGCCGAGGACGGTGGCGTGGAGCTCGCCCCCCTCGGCCCGGACGGGCTGCCCTGCGGGCCGGTGCGGCGGGAGCCCGATCTCGCCGGGGCGGTGCGGAGCCGCCCGGAGGTGACGCGCTGGGTGTGGCGGTCGACCGCCGAGGTCTATCCGCGTCTGCTCGCCACGGGGGTGCGAGTGGAGCGGTGCTACGACATCGAGGACGCCGAGACACTGCTGCTGGGCCACGAGGGGCGGTACGGCGAGCCGCGTTCGGCCGCCGCCGCCCTGGCCCGCCTCCGGGGCGGCCCCGTACCGCCCGATCCACCGCAGCGCGCCGCCGAACCGGGCGCGCAGTCCCCGCTGTTCGAGCCGCAGGGCACCCGCCTGCCGCTGGCGGACCTCCTCGCGGTCTACGCCGAGCAGCAGCGGCGGCACGACCGGGCCGCGCACCCCGACCGGATGCGGCTGCTGACGGCGTCCGAGTCGGCGGGGATGCTGGTGGCCGCAGAGATGAACCGCGCGGGACTGCCGTGGAGCGCGGACGTCCACCGCGAGCTGCTGCGCGATCTGCTCGGCGAGCGGTACGCGGGCGGGGGCGAACCCCGCCGGCTGGCCGAGCTGGCGGACGAGGTGTCCGCGGCGTTCGGCCGCAGGGTGCGGCCCGACCTGCCCGCCGATGTCGTCAAGGCCTTCGCCCAGGCCGGGATCAAGGTGAAGTCCACCCGCCGCTGGGAGATCGAATCCCTCGACCACCCGGCCGTGAAGCCGCTGCTGGAGTACAAGAAGCTGTACCGCATCTGGGTCGCGCACGGCTGGACCTGGCTGCACGACTGGGTGCGCGAGGGGCGGTTCCGGCCGGAGTTCCTCGCGGGCGGGACGGTCACCGGGCGCTGGGTCACCAACGGCGGGGGCGCGCTCCAGATACCCAAGGTGATCCGGCGGGCGGTGGTCGCCGACCCCGGCTGGCGGCTGGTGGTCGCCGACGCCGACCAGATGGAGCCGCGGGTGCTGGCGGCGATCTCCCGGGATCCGGGGCTGATGGAGGTGGCCGGCCGGGCGAGCGACCTGTACCAGTCCGTCTCCGACCGGGCCTTCTCCGGCGACCGCGCGCAGGCCAAGCTCGCCGTGCTCGGCGCGGTCTACGGCCAGACCTCCGGTGACGGCCTGAAGAACCTCGCCGCGCTCAGACGCCGTTTCCCCAAGGCCGTGGCGTACGTCGACGACGCGGCGCGGGCCGGTGAGGAGGGGCGGCTGGTGCGCACCTGGCTGGGGCGGACCTGCCCGCCCGCGGCCGGGGCCGACCAGGACGCGGCGGAGGAAGCCGGCATCCCGGCCGGGGAGGAGGAGTCCGACGGGCAGCAGTGGGTGCCCGGTTACGCCTCCACCAACGCCCGCGCCCGTGGCCGCTTCGCCCGCAACTTCGTGGTGCAGGGCAGTGCCGCCGACTGGGCCCTGCTGCTGCTCGCCGCGCTGCGCCGGGCCTGTGCGGACCTGGCGGCCGAGCTGGTCTTCTTCCAGCACGACGAGGTGATCGTGCACTGTCCCGAGGAGGAGGCCGAGACGGTGGTGGCGGCGATCCGGGAGGCGGCGGACCTGGCGGGGCGGCTGACGTTCGGCCAGACGCCGGTGAGGTTTCCGTTCACGACCGCGGTGGTGGAGTGCTATGCCGACGCCAAGTGATCATCCGTTCGCGGCGAGCAGCTCCCGCAGCTGTGCCACGACCGCCTTCTCGTCCGTGCCGTCCAGCGCGGCGAGCGCCTCGCGCCAGGCCTCGTACGCCTCCCGAACACGCCCCTCCTCGCGCAGCAGGAACCCGTGCTGGTGGCGGGCGAGGCCGCCCATGTAGCGGTCGGCGCGGGCGTCCGCGCGGGTCAGCAGTTCGGCGCACTCGCGCCCGGCGCGTTCGGTGCGGCCCAGCTGCCGGAGCGCGCGGACCAGGCCGAGCCGGGTCTGGGACTCGCCGTGCCAGTCGCCGTGGCCGCCGAGGATGCGCAGGCTCTCCTCGAAGTGCGTGGCGGCGGCGGCCGGTTCGCCGAGGGTGAGGTGGGCGTAGCCGGTGTTGCAGTGCGCGGAGTGCTGCACGATGACGGCGCCGATCGCGTCCCCGATCGCCAGCGAGCGCCGGTGCTGTTCGATGGCGGCGCGCGGGTCGGTGTGCTCGTACAGGTTGCCGAGGTGGCTGTAGGTGATGGCCTCCCCGTAGGGGTCGTTGAGCTGCCGCGAGTACTCCAGGCTCTGCCGCAGCGCCTCGCCGGACTCCGCGTACCGGCCGAGGCCCTCCAGCAGCAGGCCCCGGTTGTTGAGGCAGCGCCGGATCCAGGAGACCGTGCCCAGGCGCCGCCAGATCGTCAGGGCCTGGTCGGTGAGGGCGAGGGCGTCGTTCTGCCGGCCGGTCAGGAAGTGCAGGCCCGCCAGGTCGCCCAGCGCGTACGCCTCGGCCGCCTCGTCGCCGAGCCGCCGTGCCGTGCCCAGGGCGGCCCGGCCGAGCACCTCCATCTCGGCCACCCGGCCGCCGCGCTGGAGACAGGGGAAGAACAGCCGCACGAGCGTGGCGAGATGGGCGGCCTGCCGGTCGTCGGGGGTCTCGGCGTACCGCTCGACCAGGGCGACGACGCTCTCCAGTTCCTCGTCGCCCCAGGCGAAGGCCTCCTCGGCGGAGCCGAAGGGCGGTACGGCCCGCACCTCCGCCGCGTGTGTCGGCGGCTGGGCGGCCGTCGGGCGGCGGCGGTCGTCCTGGTCGAGGCCCTGTTCCACGATGGCGGTGAGGGTGCGCTCGGCGACGGCGGCGTACCAGCGCAGGGCCGCGGTGGCGGCGGCGGTGTCCTCGCCGGCGGCGGTGAGTTCCCGGGCGAAGTCGCGGACGAGGTCGTGGGGTGCGTAGCGGCCGTACGCGGTCTCCTCCAGCAGGGCGACGTCGACCAGGCGGTCGAGGGCGGCCTCGGCCCGGCGCTCGTCGGTGCCGGTGAGACGGGCGATCAGGGCCGCGCCGTACGCGGGCAGGTCGAGGGCGCCGATGCGGCGCAGGGCGCGGGCCGCGTCCCGGTCGGCCTCGCGCACGGAGGCGGCGAGCGCGTCGTGCGCGACGGCCAGGGAGCGGCGGACGCTCAGGTCGTCGTACTCCAGGTGGTGCAGGCGGCCTTCGGTGGCGGCCAGTTGGCCGGCGAGGACGTCCGGGGTGAGGGCGCGGCGGGCGGCGAGCCGGGCGGCGACCACCCGCAGGGCGAGCGGCAGGCGGCCGGTCAGCTCGACGAGGGGGTGCCCGGCGTCGAGCCCGTCGCGGCCGGAGACCGTGCGCAGCAGGGCCGCGCTGTCCTCGCCGGTCAGCGGCCCGAGCGGGAAGCGGTCGGCGCCGTCGAGGGCGGTCAGCGGGGAGCGGCTGGTGACGATCACCGCGCATCCGGCGCCGGCCGGCAGCAGTGGCCGTACCTGCGCGGCGTTGGCGGCGTCGTCCAGCACCATGAGGGTGCGGGTCGGCGCGAGCAGGGAGCGCAGCAACGCGGCGGCCGCGTCCGGATGTTCGGGGATGCTGCGGGGGTCGGCGCCGAGGTCGCGCAGGAGGGCGCCGAGGGCCTGGGCGGGGGGCAGCGGGGACATGCCGGGGGTGGCGCCGTGCAGGCTGACGTACAACTGCCCATCAGGGAATCGTTCCCGCAGCTGGTGTGCCACATGGAGGGCCAGGGCGCTCTTGCCGACGCCGGCCATGCCGCTGATGACGGCGACGACGGGGGGCCGTGCGTGGCCGTCCTCGGCGTGGCCGTCGTCCGCACCGGGGCGGGCGAGGGCGCGGCGCAGGTCCTGGAGTACGGCGACGCGACCGGTGAAATGCGCTGGTGGTGGCGGGAGTTGGGCGGGCGGAGTGGCGTTCCTGCGCGTGGCCGCGGGGGTGTGCGACGGGACAGGGGTGTCCTCTTGGGACGGCGCGCCGTCGTCCTCCTCCCGGCCTACAGGGGCGGTCGCCGCTTCGGAGTCCGTCCGTTCGCCCCCCGTCCGCTCGGCCTCCTCCGCCCCCCGCAGCACCTCGACATGGGCTTTGCGTATCGCCGGGCCAGGCTCGATGCCGAGTTCCTCGACCAGGCGGGTGCGCAGGTCGCGGTGGACGGCGAGGGCCTCGGCCTGGCGGCCGGTGCGGTGCAGGGCCAGCATGAGCTGGCGGTGGAAGGCCTCGCGCAGGGAATGTTCGGCCACCAGGGCGGCCAACTCCGGGACCAGGGAGGACAGCCGGGGGCCGCCGAGGGCCAGCTCGGCGTCGTACCGCCACTCCAGCAGGAGCAGCCGCGCTTCCTCCAGGCGCTGGGTGAAGGCGTATCCGCCGAGTTCGGCGGGCAGCCCGCTCAGCGGCGCGCCCCGCCACAGCGCGAGCGCCGCCGTGCAGGCGCGCAGCACGCCCGCCCAGTCCCGGCGGCTGTGCGCGGTCCGCGCCTCGGTCACCCGCGCGTCGAAGAGGTGCACGTCCAACTCGCCGTCGTAGACGCGCAGCTGATAGCCCGGCGGTACGGCCCGCAGCCGCTCCGGGTCGTCGAGGATCCGCCGCAGCCGGGTGACGTGGTTGTGCAGCGAGGCCCGCGCCGAGGCGGGCGGCGCACCGCCCCACAGCGCGTCCTTGAGCGCGTCGACCGACACGACGCGGCCGGCCTCCAGCAGCAGCGCGGCGAGCAGGGCACGCACCTTGGGGCTGCCGATCGGCCGGACCGAGGGGGCCGAGCCGCTGCGGTCCCCGGTGTCGTGGATGTCGTGGGCGTCGCGGCCGCGGCCCGTGCGGGATTCGTGGACGAGCGGGTCGCCGGCGTCCTCCACGGCGTTGTACGAAATACCGTACGCCGCACGGTCGTACAGGACGGGTGGGCCCAGCAGTCCGAACCGCAGCTCGCACCGCCGCATCTCGCCGTCCACTGCCTTCCCGCGCGGTCATACCGGACCGTGCTCCGCGGCGGGCGCGCGCCCGCCGTCCGTGGCGGAATTCCGCCCTGTCCCCGACGGTATCCCGCCACCTGCCCTCTGTCGGTTACCGCCGGAATCCGTTACGGTTCCGGCCTACGGCCGCCGTCGCCCGGCGAGTTCACGCCATCCGATCGACTGCCTCAGAAGAAACCGTTGGCCACATGTTAGCGATCCGTTGGCGCGTCCTGATGTGATCGTTCCACGGAGCTGGCCCGACGGCGCGCGCGTACGACGCGCAACTCGGGGGAGTGTCGCCGCAGGCCGGATCCGGGGACGCAAGAGGGCCCCGGTCGGCGGAGGTGACCGACCGGGGTCCTTGTCCCGTCCGTCTCCCCCGTCTGTCTCCCCTGCCTGTCTTCCCCGCCCGTCTCCCCGTTCGGCTTCGTGTCAGATGACGGGCGGGCGTCCCAGGCGGGTCAGCCGCCACACCGTCCGCCAGCGCATGGGCCGTCGCTCCCCGGCGGATTCGCGCAGTCCTTCCACGAATCCGCCGAACCAGGCCCTGAGGCCGGCGGCCGACCGGGTGCGCAGGAGGGTGAGCAGCGTCCACACGCCCAGGTGGACCGGGATCAGCGGCAGGGGCAGCCGGCGCCGGACCAGCCAGACGCGGTTGCGGGCGGTCACCCGGTGGTAGATGGCGTGCCGGGCGGGCGAGGTCTTCGGGTGCCGCAGGAGCAGTTCGGGCGCGTAGAGGATCTTCCAGCCGGCGTCGGCGGCCCGCCACGCCAGATCGGTCTCCTCGTGCGCGAAGAAGAACTCGGCGGCCCAGTCACCGGTTTCGGCCAGCATCCGCATGCTCAGGGCGTGCCCGCCGCCGAGGAACCCGGTCACGTAGCCGCCCCGCATCGGGTCCGAGGCGCCGACCCGGGGCACGTGCCGCTGCTGGGTCTCGCCGTTCTCGTCGGCGATGCGGAAGCCGACGATGCCCAGGCGCGGGTCGGCGGCGTACAGGTCCCGCACCCGGCGCAGTACGTCGGCGTCGACCAGCAGCCCGTCGTCGTCGAGGTCGACCACGACGTCCACGTCGCCGAACTCCCGCAGCCGGGCGAGGGCGACGTTCCGCCCGCCGGGGCAGCCGAGGTTGTCGTCCACGTCGAGGGTGGTGACCTCGCCGGGCAGTGACAGCCGCCGGGCGAACTCGGGCAGCCGGCAGCCGTTGCCGACGATGACGATCCGGGCGGGGGCGAGGTCCTGCTTGGCCACGGACTCCAGCAGGGCGTCGACTTCGGCGGGCCGGTTGCCCATGGTCACCACGGCGACGGCGATCCTCGGCTCCACCACGTCCCTCACCTCATGCGGCCGACGGCAACCCCACGCCCTGTGCGCGCGAGGTCTCCGTTCACCAAGATGTTGCCTCAGGGGCTCCGCTCTTCCCGACTCCGGTTTACTTTTGCGGCGGCTTTGCCCCGCTTTGGGTCGGGCGTGCGCCCGCTTCACATCCGTATACGGCCCCGGGCGCGCGCCCGCTCATTCGGTGCGCAGCGCACCGGCGGTGTCCCCCCTGGCCGCCCACCCGGCCGGCAGCAGCGCGCCCGCGACCGCGATGACCAGCCCGCCGAGGGCGAGCAGGACGAGCTGGGGCGCGTGGTAGACGGCGATGTCCGACGGGGGCAGGGTCATGCCGACCGCATCGCCCATCAGGGGAGTGACGTACCGGTGCAGGGCGACCCCCACCGGAACCCCCGCCAGCCCGGCGAGCAGCCCGGTCCCGGCGACCGAGGTGACGACCATGGCCACGGTCTGCCGCGGGCTCATCCCCAGGGCCTTGAGGACGCCGAGGTCGTGGACGCGGTCACGGGTGTCGAGGAGAACCGTGTTGAGCACGCCCAGGCCCGCCACCGCCACGAGCATCAGGGTGAGCGTGCCGATCAGCGCGTCCATGGTCATGATGACGTCGGACTCGTTCCCCGTGTCGGCCATGGCGACCGCGCCGGCCGGCTGGAGGGCGGTCCGGAGCGAGGCGAGGTAGTGCGCGAGGTTCGTACCCGGCTTCGTCCGCACGTCGTACCGGCCCGGTGTCGCGTCGAGTCCCAGGTCCGCGAGGGTCGAGGTACGGGTGAGGAGTTCCATGCCCTCGCCCTCGGTGAAGAACGCCTCGCCGACGATCCGTACCGTGGTGTGCCGCCCCTGCTCGGTCAGGGGCACCGTGTCGCCCACGTGGATTCCGGCGGCGTCGAGGAAGCGGCGGGTGACCACCGCCTGGCGCGGGCCGTCGAGCCAGTGGCCCGAGACCATCCGGGGGGCGGCCCAGGAGGCGTCGCCCTGGTAGGCGACCACGGTCGTGGCGCCGGTGATCCCGGACGCGTTCACCTGCGCCTGGGCGATGCCGTAGAACCGGGCGGTCCCGGGCTGGGCGCGGAGTGCGGCGGCGACCCGGGCCGGGTCGGCCTTCGGCCGGTCCCGCCCACCGGCCGCGGGGACCGCCTGGGCGCCCGGCGGGGCCTGCGAGCCGCCCGCCGCCACGGTCACCGAACCGGCCGAGCCGAGCATGCGGCCCGACTGGACCGCCCCGAGCGTCAGGGCGAGCCCGACCCCGAACGTGACGGTGACCGCGCCGAAGACGACCGCGGCGGCCGTCGCGGCCGAGCGCGCCGGGCGGGTGAACGGGTGCGCCAGCCCCAGCCCGACCGCACGCGGCACCGGCAGCCGTCCCGTCAGCCGCCGTACCGCACGCCCCCGTCCCGCGCGGGGCGTGCGCCCCACCGTGATCGCCTCCACGGTGCGCAGCCGGCCGGCGCGCAACGCGGGCGGCAGCGCGGCCAGCGCCACCAGGACGAGGGCGGCCGCGGGCACCGCGACGTCGATCCACACCGGGATCGACGCCGACGGCCCGTCGAAGGCCTCGCCGACGTCACCGAGCACCGGGACGGCCAGCAGATTGCCCAGGGCCAGCCCCAGCACGCAGCCGATCCCCGCCGGGATCAGCGCCTGCCCGACGTAGGCCCGCACCACCTGCGCCGGGGTGAAGCCGAGGGACTTCAGAATGCCGATGCGCCGGGTCGCGGCGCCCACCGCGCCACTCACCACGATGCCGATGACCAGCACCGACAGCAGCAGTCCGAGAACACCGAAGGCGGCCAGGAAGGGCACGAACGCCATCGCGTTGGCGGTCTCCCGCTGCCGGACGGTCAGATACGACTGCGCCCCGGTCATCGCCCCCTTCGGTACCGCAGCGCCGATCGCGGCCCGGTCGGCGGCCACTTCGGCGCCGGTACCGGCGTGCCGGAAGCGGTAGAGCATCTCGTACGCGGGTGCGCCGCCCGTCCCGGTCAGGGCCTCGGCCTGCGCGGGGGTCACCCAGGCGTCCGCGGTGCCGGTCACCGAACGGGCGACGCCCACCACGGTCAGGGTCGGGCCGCCCGGTGCGTCGGGGATCTTCAGCCGGGCGCCCGGACGCAGCGGAACCGTGCCGACGGCCAGCACGATCTGGCCCGGACGGGTGGCCCAGGTGCCCTCCGTGAGGGTGACCCGGTCGACCGGCCCTCCGGCCGCGGTCCGGCCCACGACGGTCAGCGGCGGCAGGTCGACCCCGGCGGGCAGCATGTCCGACGCGGAGACCGTGCGGGGGCGCGCGGACAGGGTCGCGAAGGGGCCCGCCACGTCGGTCACCCCGGCCGCGTGCGCGGTGGCCGCGAGCCGCGCCGGCATCACCCTCGTCCCGTCGAACCGTGCGGTCAGGTGGGCGCCGTGGCGCTGGGCGAAGGCGTGGTCGAAGGGCGCCCGGGACGCCAGGAGGAGCCCGGCGGCGAGGACGGAGGCCGTGACGGACATGAACGTGGTCATGATCAGTACGGCGGTCTGGACGCGGCGACGGCCCACTCCGGCGCGGACGACTCGGGCGAGGGCGCTCATCGGGCCACCCCCACGGAGGCGCTGTCGCGGACGACGCGGCCGTCGACCAGTTCGACGGTGCGGGTGGCGCAGGAACGGGCCAGGCCCAGGTCGTGGGTGACGAGGACGATCGTCTGGCCTTCCGCGTTGAGGTCGGTCAGCAGCTCACGGACGTCCTCGCCGGCGGCGGTGTCCAGCGCGCCCGTCGGCTCGTCGGCCAGCAGCAGGGCCGGACGGTTCATCAGGGCGCGGGCCACGGCGACCCGTTGCCGTTCGCCGCCGGACAGCCGGCCGGGGTAGGCGTCGGCGTGCCGGTCGATGCGCAGGTGCTCCAGCAGTCCGGCGGCACGTCTGCGGGCCTCGGCCCGGGGCAGGCCGGCCAGTTGGGCCGGGAGGAGCACGTTGTCGGTGACGGTCAGGTCGTCGAGGAGGTTGAAGAACTGGAAGACCATGCCGATCCGGGTCCGCCGGTACTGCGCTGACGCGGCCTCGCTCAGTTCGTCCACCCGCAGGCCGGCGACCGTGACGCTGCCCGTGCTCGGCCGGTCGAGCCCGGCGATCAGGTTGAGCAGCGTCGACTTGCCGCTGCCGGACGGGCCGAGGACGGCGACCGCCTCTCCGGCGCACACGCTCAGGGTCACGTCGGCGAGGGCCGGGGGGCCTTCGCCGTACGTTCTGGTGGCGTCCCGGATGTCGATGACGGGCGGGTTCGTTGTCATGGGGCCCGAAGGTAGGGGCCGGACGGTGCCGGGGGCGTCGGCCGCGACGGCGAACCCGGCTGCCGTTTCCGGATGACCCGGCGGGGGCGTCATCCTCGCGATGTACGCGGGGGTTGCAGCGCCCCGCCGTGCCGTCCGCGCCGGGAGGGATGTGGGTGGGAGCGGGAGGTTGCCACACTGGGCGCATGGCCGGGGCTGTGGGGGCGGGTATCGCGGGGATCGCAAGGATCGCAAGGATCGCGGGGCGGTGGCGGTCGGGCGTCGCCGCGGTACTCGCTCGGCTTCCGCTGCCGGCCCCGGTGCCGCTGCTGGGCCGGGGCCCGCTGCCGCGCCCGTCCCGCTGGGCGTGGGTGGCCGACGGGATCCTCGCCGTCGTGCTCGCCGCCTGCACGGTGGGCAGTACGCAGCGGCAGGACCACGGCGCGTTCCCGGTTCCGCCGGCCGGGGGACCGTGGGTGGATCCGGGATCGGCAGGGGCAACGGCGCAGGGCGGCGCGCCTGTTGTGCCCAGCGTGCCGGATGCGCCCGGTGCGCCGCTGCCCGGTGTACGGGGCCTCGAACAGGCGGCCGTCTCACCCGGGCTGCTGGTGCTGGCGGCCCTGACGGCGTTGCCCCTGGTGGTGCGGAGGCGGTATCCGCTGGCCTCGTTCTGGGCGGTGACCGCCGTGAGCCTGGCGTTCGGGCGACGCCTCGGCGGGGGCGACGCAACCGTGTACACCTTCCTCTCCTGTGTGGTCGCCGCCTACAGCGCCGCCGTGTACAGCCCGCACCGGGTGGGCGCCCTCGCCAGTGTGGTGCTCGGCGCCGGCCTGCTCGCCGCGTTCCACGACGAGACCTTCCCGCACCTCACACCTGGTCTGCTGCCGTTCCTCGCACTGCTCGGAGTCGGCTTCGGCGCCGGCGCGGTGCACACCTGGAAACAGCGGGTACGCGTCCTGCGGGAGGAGCAGCGGGCCGCCACCCGGCTGGCCGTGGAACGCGAACGCTCCCGAATCGCACGTGAGTTGCACGACATCGTCACCCACAATGTGAGCGTGATGGTCATCCAGGCGGGCGCGGCCCGCAAGGTGATGGACGCAGCGCCGGACCGGGCCCGCGAGGCCCTCCTCGCCGTCGAGGCCGGCGGGCGCACCGCGATGACCGAACTGCGCCATGTCATGGGACTGCTCACCATGGCGGACTCGGACGTTCCCCCGGACCGTACGTCGGACCCCGAGCTGGCGCCGCAACCGGGCCTGGCGCAGGTGGACGCCCTCACCGCGCGTGTGCGGGCGACCGGCGTCCCCGTCGAACTGACGGTCACCGGCACCCCGGCGCCGCTGCCCGCCGGGGCCGATCTGGCCGCGTACCGCGTGGTGCAGGAGGCGCTGACCAACACGGTCAAGCACGCCGCCGGCGCCCGTGTCCGGGTCGCCGTCGAGCACACCCCGGACGCCGTGCACATCGAGGTGTCCGACACCGGCGGCACCTCCGCGGCACCGGCCGGCCCCGGCGGCGGCCGTGGCCTGACCGGCCTGCGCGAACGCCTCGCCGTCTACGGGGGCACGTTGGAGGCGGGCGAACGTCCCACCGGCGGCTTCCGGGTCCGCGCGGTCGTCCCCGCCGCCCCACCGGTCCAGGAGCTCTCATGACCCCACCGCCGCGCGTGCTGATCGCCGACGATCAGGCGCTGGTACGTACGGGCTTCGGCATGATCCTGACCGCGGACGGCGTCGACGTCGTGGCCGAGGCCGCCGACGGCGACGAAGCGGTCGAAGCCGTCCACCGCACCCGCCCCGACCTGGTCCTGATGGACATCCGGATGCCCGGCACCGACGGTCTGGAAGCCACCCGGCGCATCCTGTCCGGCGCCCTGCCCGAGCCGCCCCGCGTCATCATGCTGACCACCTTCGACCTCGACCGCTACGTCTACGCCGCGCTCACCGCGGGCGCCAGCGGCTTCCTCCTCAAGGACGTCACCCCGGAGCACCTGGTCGCCGCCGTCCGCCTCGCCCGCAACGGCGACGCGCTGCTGGCCCCCGCCATCACCCGCCGCCTCATCGAACGCTTCGTCTCGCAGGACCCCGACTCCCCCGCCCTCCACCGCGACCTGGCGGCCCTCACCCCGCGCGAACTCGAAGTCCTGCGCACGCTCGCCACCGGCCTGAGCAACGCCGAACTGGCCGCCCGCTTCCGCCTCAGCGAGGCCACCGTGAAAACCCACGTCGCCCGCATCCTCGCCAAACTCCGCCTGCGCGACCGCGCCCAGGCCGTCGTCGTGGCCTATGAGACGGGGCTGATCGTGCCGAGGACCGGCCAAGGACAAGACCATTAGAACACCGGAGCTTTACCTTCCTTTTGCATAGAACGTTTCATATAATCGCACCAACCATCGCGGCTGCCGCCACCCCTCCGACCAAGGGCGCCCGGCAGCTGAGAAGCGAGGCACGGGGGTGCTGAATTGACCATTGCGGACATGTCCGTACTCGGGCTCTCGGAGCTGGAGGAACGGCTCTACCGTCACTTCCTCAGAAATCCCGGCACGACGGCCGACAACGTCCACCCGCGACTGGACGCTCCGCTCCCGGAGGTCGAGTCGGCACTGGAGAGGCTGAGCGCACTGGCCGTCCTGGCGGAGGGCGCCGACGGCAGATACCTCCCCGCCCCACCCGAACTGGTCGTGGACAGCCTGACCGACATACGGCTGAGAGAACTGCACGACGAGATGAGGGCGGTGACGCAGGCCCGGCATCTGATCACCTCCTTCCGCAGCGAACAGGACCGCGCACCGGCCGCGGCACCGGTCGTGGAGAAGATCGACAACCTCGACACCATCCGCAGCAAGATCGACGCCCTCGCCTTCTTCGCCCGCGAGGAGATCCTTTCCGCCGAGCCGTACACCGCGCTCACCCCCGAGAACATCCAGCACGCCCGGCCACTGGACCTGCGCTGCATCAGAAGAGGCGTACGGATCCGGAGCGTCGTCCTGAGAGCGGCCCTGGACGACCCGCTCACCGTCGGCTATCTGCACGAACTGGCCTCACTGGGCGCGGAGATCCGCGTGGTGGACGAACTCTCCGCGCGCATCCTCGTCTACGACCGCCGTACGGCACTGACACCGGTCGACCCGGCCGACAGTTCGCGCGGGGCGCTGCTGGCGCAGGAGGCCGGGCTCGTCGCCAACTTCGTGGCGCTCTTCGAGAAGATCTGGGCCGGCGGCGTGGAGCTGGCGGCCTTCTCCGCGGAACCCGACGCGGATCGGCTGCCCTCGGTGGAGCAGTGCGTCCTGGAGGCCATGTGCCAGGGCACGAAGGACGAGATCGGGGCGCGGGACCTGGGTGTCTCGGTCCGGACGTACCGCCGTTACGTCGCCAACATCCTCCAGATCCTGGAAGCGGCGAGCCGCCCGCAGGCGGCGCTGCTCGCGCGTGAGCGGGGGTGGATCTGAGTCCTGGCGGATGGCTCCGGAGCCGCCCAACTCCCTTTTCGTCACCGGCGTTCGGGGACTTGCCATGTTGGAAAGTCGAGGTAGACTTTCCAACATGGAAAACATCGTTCCCGAAGATCCTGCCGACGCCCGCGCGGCCCTCGCCGGCGCGGACACCGCCCGTGCCGCCCTCGCCGACCGCGCCACCGCCCCCTGGTGGTACCACGCCGGTCTCGGCCTGGGTGTGGGTCTCGTCTTCGCCTCGATCGACCTCGGCGGCAGCCTGGTGCCCACCGGTGTGGTCGTCGGCGGGATCCTCCTCCCGGCGGCGCTCACGCTGAGCGTGGCCCGCTCCCGGGGTGTTTCCGTCAACCGCTCCGTGTCCGCGCCCGGCACCCGCGGGCTCAACGGCCTGTTCCTGATCGCGCTCATCGTCTTCGGCGGCATCGGCCTGACCCTCAAGCTGGCCATGGACCTGCCGGGCGCCATGTCGGTCGCCGGTCTCCTGGCACTGGCCCTCACCGTCTACGTCAGCAGGCGCAACGACGAGGCGCTGCGCCGCGACCTGCTGCGCCGGTCCTGACCATGTCCGGTCTCGACGAGGTCATCCACCCGGCCCACCGGCTCCAGATCTGCGCCATGCTCGCGGCCGTCGAGTCCATGGAGTTCTCCGTGATCCGCGACGCCCTCGGGGTCAGCGACTCCGTTCTGAGCAAGCAGATGAAGGTCCTCCAGACGGCCGGCTACGCGACCGTCACCAAGGCCCCCATGAACTCCCGCACCCACACCTGGCTCGCCCTCACCGACACGGGCCGCGAGGCCCTCACGGGCCACCTGGCGGAACTGCGCCGCATCGCGGCACTTGCGGACCCGGCGAAGCGGTAGCGCCCCTCCGCACCAGAACGGCCCCGGTGTACTCCTCGGCGGTACACCGGGGCGCGGCGCGTGGCGGGCCCGGAGCACCGGCGCGGCGGACGCGCGGGCGGGCGAGCGTGGCCGGTTCGGCGCAGCAATACGGCGAATTCACGGCCGGGCACGGCGGATTGGACGCAGCAACGCGGCGAACGCGCGGCCGGCCACGCCGGACCCTGAGCACCGACGCGGCGAACGAGACGCCGGGCACGGCGGATTCGGCGCAGCAACGCGGCGAACTCACGGCCGGGCACGGCGCACCCTGAGCGCCGACGCGGCAAACAAGCCGACGGGCACGGCGGATTCGGCGCAGCGACGCGGCGAACGAGCCGACGGGCACGGACGGTTCGGCGCCGGGGAGGGCGCGAAGTGGCCGGAGCGGCCGTCAGCCGTGGCCCGCGGGCGTCGGTACCAGTTCCCTCGCGCGGTCCGCGGCCAGGTTGCCGAAGAGCACCGTGTCCATCTCGGCGGCGGCGAAGAGCTCCGCGCCCGCACGTGCGACCTCGTGGGCGGGGACCTCGCGCAGGAGCCGGGGGAGGCGGGGCAGCCAGTGGGGGTCGCGGCCCGCGGCGGTGAGCTGGCGGAGCAGGTCGGCCTGGCCGGCCGGGGAGTCGAAGGCTCCGAGGGCCTGGGCCGCGCAGAACTCCCGCGCCGCCGCCACCTCCGCCTCGCCGAACGGTTCCACCCCCGCTCGGCGCAGTTCCTCGCGGATCCCGGCGAGCGTCTCGTCGGCCAGGTGCGGTGCCACGCGTGCCCGCACGAAGACCCGGGGGATCTCCAGCGCGACGTCCCGTCCGGAGTACGCCTCGTAGCCCGCGCCGGTCACCCGGCGGAGGCGTGCGGCCAGCCGGGACCCGAAGTAGCCGCCGAACGCGGCCGTGGCCAGGTAACGGGCCGCCTCGGTGGTCTCGGCGTCCCCGCTTCCGGCCGGCGGCTCGGGTGCGCACAGGGTGAGGTGCAGTGCGGGCTCGGACGGGGCGCGCAGCACCAGCAGCCCGCCGCCCAGGGGGTGTTGCCGGTCGGTCTCCGCCGGACGAGGGGGCACGGACGGCCTGCCGGAGAGTGCGTCCCGCGCCAGCGAGGCCGCCCGCTCCGGGTCCACGTCGCCGAGCAGGACCAGGACGCCGCCCCGCCGCTCCCACGGGCGGGCCTCCCCCGCGGCGGCGTCCGCGAGCCAGTGACGGCGTACCGCGTCGTCCATCAGGCGCTGCGGCGTCGGGCGGGCGAGCCTGTGGCCGTCCGGCAGCGCGGGGAACGGCTCGTGCGGCGCGGTGAGTTCGGCCAGGACGGCCAGCCAGACGGCCAGTTCCCGTGGCGGCACGGCCCCCGTGACGTCCAGCCACTGCCCGTCCGTGCCCGCACTCAGACTGCCGCCCAGGGCCGCCGCGCGGTCCACCGCCCGGGTGCGGGCCAGCGCCCGGCGCAGCAGCGCTTCCGCGCCGGCCGGCTCGCGCCAGCCGTACGGTCCCAGCGGCAGCCGCAGCCGTACCTCCACGGACGGGGCCCGGTGATCGGCGAGCGCGACCACGCGCAGCCCGTCGTCCAGCGTCGTCGCGCACAGCGGAGCCGGCTCGGGCACGAAGGGGGGTCCGTACGGCGGCAGCGGCCGAGGCTCCGGCATGTCCTCGGCCGGAGAACTCCCGCCCGCCGCACGGCGCTCGGTGTCCCCGTCGGCGAAGGACACCTCCGGCCGGGTACGCCCCGGCCCGGGGCGGAGCACCAGCCCCGTCACCGGGCCCTGCGCCAACTCCTTCGCGGCGTGCGCCACTTCGGCCGGGCCGATGGCGGCGAGGTGTTCCGGCAGCAGGTCGAGGAGGTCGGCGCGTCCGAAGAGGATCTCCAGTCGTCCCAGGGCGCGGCACCGCGTCTGGAGGTCGCCGTGGTCACGGTGGTGCTCGGCCGTCATCAGCCGTACGGTCCGCCGCACCGCCTCCGCCGGGGGCCGCTCGGCCCAGTCGGACCACCGTCGGGTGATCGCGGCCGCCGCCTGCTTCGGGTCGGCGTCGTGCGGCAGCAGGGCCGTGACCATGAGGGCGTCGGGGTCCTTGGCGTCCAGGGGGCCGAAGAAGCCGCAGCTCGTGCTGACCGGGGACAGGCCGGGTGCGGGCGGGCCCTGCTCGGCGGTGAGTCGCGCCAGTACGGCGTGGGCCAGGTAGGCCGGGAGGTCCGCCGCCGGGTCGGGCAGCCGGTGGCCGGTCGCCAGCGCGGTCGCCGTGATGCCCGGCTCGCTGCACTCCACCCAGCGCTCCTCGGTGGGGCGGGGCTCGGTGAGCACGGGACCGGGCGCGAGCGGGCGGGGCGGGATGCCGGCGAAGTGCCGCTCGACCAGGGCGCGGGTGGCCTCGGGATCGGCCGCGCCCACGACGGTCAGGACGGCGTTGCCGGGCACGTAGTGCGCCGCGAAGAACTCCGCGCAGTCCGCGACCGTGGTGGTACGCAGCCGGTCGGCGTCGCCGTAGCCGTCGTGCGCGTTGGCGAAGGTCCGGAACAGCGCGCCGGGCATCAGCGGCCAGGGGAACCCGCCGTACGGTCTGGCGTGCACCGCCTGGTGGATCTCCTGTGCCACGCCGTCCAGTTGCTCCGCCAGCGCCGTCTCGGTGAACAGCGGGGCGCGCATCCGGTCGGCCTCCGCGAACAGGGCCCGCTCCAGTGCCTGGGCGGGCACCACCTGGTAGTAGTCGGTGTAGTCCTGGTGCGTGGTGCCGTTGGCCCGGGCGCCGAAGCGGTGCACATGGTCGTAGTAGCGCCCGTCGGGGAGGCTCGCGCTGCCCCGGAACATCAGGTGCTCGAAGAGGTGGGCGAACCCCTCGCGGCCGGGCGGTTCGGACCGGAACCCGGTGCCGTGGTGCACCGCGACCGCCACCCTCGGCTGCGGGAACCGGCAGTCCAGGATCACCCGCAGCCCGTTCGGCAGGGTGAACCTGTGCAGCCGGGGCTGCGGACCGTTGGCGCGCATGACGAACATCTCCCGTTGGTGGTCGCGGAGTCGGGGCCGGCTCGGGCCGGTCAAAGGTCGATCAGAGGCCGGTCAGAGGTCGATCAGAGGTCGATCAGGAACATCAGGAACGTGGCGTAGTGGTCGAACCCGGCGGTGTGCCAGCCGACGTACGCGGCGATGTCGTGGACGTGCAGCAGGATGCGCAGTGCCGCCACGCGGTTCCACTGGGCGCCGAGGTCCCGGCCGTACCCCTCGAAGAACACCTCCAGGAGGAGTTGCCACTCCTGCTGGTCCCCGCCCAACTGCCATTTCAGTTCGACCAGTTCGCCCAGCACCCAGCCCAGGTCGAAGTACCAGGGGGCCACCGCCAGGTCCTCGCCCGTCAGCAGGGCGGCCGGATCGACGGCGTCCCCGACAACCAGCGAGCCGAGGCCGGGAGCGCCGTGCACCAGCGTCACGTCGGTGTCCTCGGTGACCTGGCGGCACCAGTCGGTGGCCTTGGACCAGCGCTCGGGGCCCAGTCGGCCCCGCAGTTGGGAGCCGACGTAGGCGGCACGGGCGGCCGGGGCCCGGCCCGCCAGCCAGGTGTCGAGCCGGATCAGGCCGCGGGGCGGGCCGAGCCGCTGCGCCGACGGCGGCGGGCCGTCCGCGTGCAGCCGGTTCAGCGTCCGGCCGAGCCCGCGCAGCGGCTCCCGCAGCTGTGGCCGAGGGCCTGCGGACAGCAGCCGGTTGGCGACCGACTCGCCGCCCGCGACCGTGTACCGGCGGCTCGTCGCGTCGCCCTGGCCCACGGCCGGCCGGACGGCGCCGTCACGGCCGGCGGCCGTCAGCCGGTCGCCGAGCCCGCCGACCGGCCGGAACCCGGTGGGCGCCAGCCGGCCGCAGGTCCGGGTCCATTCGTGGCCGCCCGAGGTCAACGGCCGCACGGTGGTGCGCAGCAGATCGGTGCCGTACTCCACCACGCCCTCGGGTACCGCCGGGGCCGCCGGGATCGCTTCCAGGCCGCTCATGCGCGGGCCAGATCTGCGGCGAACTCGGCCGGTGTGGCGGGCGGTTCACGATCGGGGGCGCCGGCCTCCAGCTCGGCACGGCGGTGTTCCAGCATGCCGATGACCTCCGGCAACAGGGGCGGCACCCAGGCGTCGGCGCGACCGGTGGTCAGGCTGAGGCCGGGATGGGGCGGGGCGAGGACGATGTTGGGGCGGGTGGCCAGCGCGGCCCAGTGCGCCTGGAAGGCGGCGCTCTCCAGGCCGCCCGGCGGCAGGGCCGGGGCGACCGCCACGGGGGCCCGGGTGCAGTGGCAGGCGAGCAGCGCGGGCGAGTCGGCCAGGCCCAGCGCCAGCCGGGCGGTGAAGTGGAACGTCGCGGGATAGACGACGACCCCCTGGGCCCATTCGGCCAGTTCGACGTGGCGGGCCGTCGCCTCGTCCTCGGGCCACTCGTCGAGCAGCACCTCGCCCCGCCGGTGCAGCCGCCCCGCCAGCGCCTGCCGGGTGACGAACCGCTGGGCGGTGCGGGTGAGGACGAGCTTGATCTCCAGCCCGGGGTAGGACAGGCGCAGCCAGTCGGTCCAGTACGGCATGCCGGTCGCGAAGGCGGAACCGGCGGTGACGACCAGCAGCCGCTCGATGTCCAGGGCGGGCGCCTGCGCGTCCGGTACGGGGGTTCCGGGTACGGAGGTTCCCGGTACGGGGATCCCCGGTACCGGTGAGCCGTGCTCCGTCATGACGTCACCTCCGCGAGGATCGCCTCCAGCTCGCGCAGCGCGCTCTGGCCGCCGTACGTGCCGTGCACCCCGGTCACGTTCAGCACGATCTCGTCGACGCCGGCCTCGTGGAACGTCCGCAGCTCCTCGGCGAGGACCTTGGGTTCCCCGTACAGGAAGGCCCGTCCCTCGACCAGGGCCGCGGCACCGGCGGCCGGGGCGTCGCTGTCGGTCTCGATGCCGGAGCGGCGCAGCATGTCGACGTAGTGCGGCAGCCGGAGATGGCCGATGTTGCTCGCCAGGGCCAGCGCGGCCGGGTCCCGGTCCGGGCCCGCCAGGGCGACCGGCACGATGGACACCAGGCGGGGCACCGGACGCCCCGCGGCGTCCGCGCCCTCGCGCAGGGCGGGGACGATCGTGTCCCGCAGGTAGGCGGCGGGCGTCAGCCAGGTGATGGCGGTGTCGGCGACCTCGCCGGCCAGCCGGGCCATGGCCGGGCGGAGCACGCCGAGCCCCACCTCGATGGGCGGCCGCGGGACGGGGAGCAGCCGTCCGTGGCAGGTGAAGTACGTGCCGTCCTGCTCCACCGCCTCGCCGTCGAGCAGACCCCGTACGGCCGTGAGGTACTCACGCGACGCGGTGAGCGGGCTGCGGTACGGGGCCCCGTACATGCTGCGCTGGAGCACCGCCGCGCCCGGCCCGAAACCCGCCACCACGGGGTGTCCGGTCGCCGCGGCCACCGACTGGGCCTGGAGCGCGGCCTCGTAGGGGTGCGTGAACGGCATGAGGGTCACGCCGAGTCCGACCGGCACCCGGAAACCGGACGCGGCGGCGTAGGCGAAGGCCTGGTGCGGCTGGTTGAGCATGGCCTGGCCCTGCCACAGCCGGTGTGCGCCGCTCCACTGGGTGAGCGCGGCGTAGGGCAGGATCTGCTCGGGCCGCGGCGGCGCGAAGGGCATGAGGATGGAGTACGTGGGTTTCGTGTGGTTGCTCACGGGACGGCTCCTGGCCGGTGTCATCACCGGTGTCGTGACCGGCGTCATGACCGGTGTCATCGGGACGAAGTGCTGAGGACCTGGCCGCTCACCAGGTCGGCGTAGTCGGGGCAGCGGTCGAGGAGATCGAGGTGGGTGCCCTGGTCCACCACCCGGCCGGCGTCGAGCACGATCACGTGGTCGGCGTGCTGGACGGTGGAGATGCGGTGGGCGACCACCAGGACCGCGCGGTCGGCGGCCAGTTCGTCGACGACGTCCCTCAGCTTCTGCTCGTTGACGGAGTCCAGATGGGAGGACGGCTCGTCGAGCAGCACCAGCCGCGCCTCGGCCAGCAGGGCGCGGGCCAGCGCGAGCCGCTGACGCTGGCCTCCGGAGAGGTCGACCGCCCCGCCCAGGACCGTGTCGAGGCCCTGCGGCAGCTGCCGTATCTCCCCTGCCAGGCCGACCCGGTCCAGGGCGGCCATCAGGATCGCGTCGTCGGCCGCTGATTCCTCGTGCCCGAGCAGCAGGTTCTCCCGGACGGTGGCCTGGAGCAGGGTGCAGGGCTGGTCGACGTACGCGATCCGGGACCGCAGTTCGGCGAGCGGCCAGTCCGGCAGGGCGCGCCCGAGGACCTCGATGCGGCCCTCGTCCGGCTCCATGAACCCCTCGATCAGACCGAGCGCGGTCGTCTTGCCCGACCCCGAGAGCCCGACCATCGCGGTCAGCCCGCTCGCCGGGACGGTCAGGCCGGCGTCCCGCAGGACCGGGCGCCCGTCGTCGTACCGGAAGCCGACGTGCTCGAAACGGACGGCGGCGGGGGCGAGTGCCTCGTGCGCGGGGTCCGGCGTCGCGCCGGGAGCCGGATCCGTACGCCCCGAGGTCTCGGTCGGCAGGGCGAACAGCTCCTCGAACCGCTTCCGCGCCACCAGCCCGGTCTGGAGTCCGCTCACTCCCGACGCGGCCATGATCAGCGGTGCGGTGAGCTGGAGCAGGTACAGCAGGAAGGAGACGAAGTCGGCCAGGGCGAGCTGCCCGTCGAGCATCCGGCTGCCGCCGCCGATGACCACGCTGACCAGGGCGACCTGCTGGCCGAGATTGATGATCGGGACCATCAGGGACTCCATCCGGGCCGCCCTGGTCTCCAGCTCGGCGACCTGGCGGGCACGGTCGGCGAGGCGGTCGCCGACGGCCTTCTCGGCGCGGTGCGCCTTGATGATGGTCAGCGCGCCGAGCGCGGCGACGAACTGCTGCGCGAGCGCCCCGACCTCCCCCTGGACGGCCGCGTACGTGCGGCGCAGCCCCTTGACGACCAGCGTGATGAGGCCGACGGCGATCAGGAAGGCCAGCAACGTGATCAGCAACAGGACCCAGTCGAGCAGGCCCATGATCACCAGGGTGCCGAGCACCGTGACCCCGGCCATCGGCAGCTGGATCGGGCCGATGTCGATGAGGTTCTTGATCATGGCCGCGTCGGCCGTCGTACGGGACACCAGATTGCCGGGGCCCTCGCGTCGTGCGTCGCTCAGCCGCAGCTCCAGGGCGTGCCGCATGGTGCGTACGCGCAGTCCGAGGATCAGCCGCTGGCCCATCCGGCCGAGCAGGTACGCGGCCAGCGCCCCGGCGGCGGCCGAGCCGAAGCCGGCGCCCACCATCGCCAGGACCCACCACGTGGGGTTGTCCCCGCGCTGGATGACGGCCAGCAGCCGGCCCACCACCATGGGCAGGGCCAGCGTCGCGCCGGTGGAGACCAGCGCGAGCACGGCGATGACGCCGACCTGGACGCCTCTGCCCCGGGTCAGTTCGCGCAGGACGCGCAGCCGCGCCGGTTCCCCGCCCCGCGCGGCGGCTGCCGCGTGCGGGCCGGGCGCCGCGTGCGGGCCGGGCGCCTCGGTGTGCGCGGCCGCTTCAGACCGCTGCGGCCTCGCGGTGTTCGTCGCCTCGTCGGCGTTCAGTACGTTCGCCATGTCCGGCTTCCCCTCCTCGACCAGCCCTCAGTGCGCCGCACCGCGCAGCGCGTCCCCGACCTTGACGATGCCGCCGTACCTGAGCAGGCCGCCGCGGTAGACGCGGGCGCCCACCCGGACCAGCACGGCGATCGCCAGCAGCATCAGTGCGCAGGCCGCCCCGATCTGCCACCACGGCACCGGGCCGGCGGCCATACGCATCGGCATCGCCGCCCAGGACAGGCCGGGCACCATCGAGACGACGGTCAGCGCAGGGTCGTCCGGGCCGCCGCGCACCGCGAGGGCGGGTCCGGCCAGGCTCAGCATCTGGAGCATGTTCACCGGCCCGATGACGTGGTTGACGTCCTCCTGGCGCGAGACCAGCGCGCCCGCCACCGCGTACAGGGTGACGAACAGGACGTAGCCCGGTACGAACCACAGCAGCAGGTTGGCGGCGGTACCGATGGCGCCCAGCGGGGCATCCAGCGCGCCGAAGCCGATCGCCGCGGACAGCACCGCGGTCATCATCAGCAGGATCTGCGCCAGCGCGGCGGCCCCCAGGCCGACGATCTTGCCGGCCAGCAGATGCCAGGCCCGCACCTTGGCCAGGAGCACCTCGACGATGCGGCTGGACTTCTCCTCCGCGACACCCTGGGCGATGCCCAGACCGGAGATCAGCATCAGGATGAACAGCAGGAACACGCCGAGCCCCGCGGTCATCGTCCGCTCCTGGACCTCGCCCGCGTCCGCGTCGAGGGCGCTGACCCGCAGCACCGGCGGCGCCAGTGCCCGCGCGGTCTCGTCCGGTCCCGCGCCGAGTTCCTTCAACCGCTCGACCTGACCGGCCGTCTGCTCGGCCTGCCGGATCGTGCGGCCCAGGTCGGCGGGCAGGTTGCGGAGCACCAGCACCTCGCCGCCGGGCAGTACCGCGGCGTCCACCGTCCCGTCGCGCACGGCCCGGCGGGCGGCGCCCGCGTCGCCGTACTCCTTCACGGCGGTCTCGGGCCGCAGCGCCGCCGCGACCGGGGTCCGCGCGCCGACGACCCCCACCTCGGGGGCGTCCCCGCCGTCGCCCTCGAGCACGCCGGTCAGGGCGAAGGAGAGGCACATCATCGCGGTGGTCACGATCACCGACGCCCAGAAGGCCTTGCTGCGCAGCTGCCGGGTGACCTCGCGGGAGGCGACGATCCTGATCAGTTCCAGATCCGTACGGCGGTTCATGCCTCCACCGCCTCCCGGAAGATGTCGCCCAGGCCGGCCTCCTGCCGGCCGAAGTACTGCACCCGCCCCACGGTCTGCGCCTCGGCCAGCACGTCGTAGGCCCGCCGGTCGGACTCCAGTTCCAGGGTGGTGACGCCGTTCTTCTCGGCCAGCACCCGCGCACCGCTCAGGCCGCGCGCCCACTGCGGGGGCACGTCCCGCACCGTGATGCGCAACCGGCCGGGACCGGCGGCGCCGCGCAGCTCGTCCACCGTGCCCTCGGCGACCAGGCGGCCGCCGCGCAGGATGCCGACCCGGTCGCACAGCCGCTCCACCAGGTCCAGCTGGTGGCTGGAGAAGACCACCGGCACACCGTCGCGGGCGCGCTGGAGCAGTACGTCCGCCATGGCGTCCACGGCCACCGGGTCGAGCCCGGAGAACGGCTCGTCGAGGACGAGGACGGACGGATCGTGGATCAGGGCCGCGATCAGCTGGACCTTCTGCTGATTGCCGAGGGACAGCTTCTCCAGGGGATCCTTGGGACCGCCCACCACGCCGAGCCGGTCGATCCACTCGGCTGCCCGCTGCCCGGCCTCCCGGGGCCGGAGCCCGCTCAGCCGCCCGAAGTAGGCGAGTTGGTCCAGGGGAGTCATCTTGGCGTAGAGGCCCCGCTCCTCCGGCATGTAGCCGAAGCGCCTGCGGGAGTGGGCGTCCACCTCGTCGCCGTCGAAGCGCACGGTGCCCGAGTCCGCGGCGAGCACGCCGAGGGCGATGCGCATCGCGGTGGTCTTGCCGGCGCCGTTCGCGCCGCAGAACCCGAAGAGTTCACCGGGCCGCACGTCGAAGCTCAGCGCGTCGAGGACGCGCCGGCCGCCGAAACTCTTGCTGACGGCGTCGAAACTCAGCACGGCGAGAACTCCAGGATCGACCGTACGGGGGTCGCCGGGCCCTCCCACGTCAGGCGCAGGCCCGCCGCCGCACCGAGCGTCCTCAGCTGCTCGACGGTGCGCACCGGGGCGGGCATCGTGGCACGCAGCCACAGCTCCAGGGCCGCCGACTCGGGTATCCCGCGCGGCACTTGCAGGTTCACCTCGGCGACCAGGACCTTGCCGGACGGGCCGGCCGCTTCGGCGCAGCGCCGCAGAACGGCCGTGGCCTGCTCGTCGGCCCAGTCGGCGAGGACCGCGGACAGCAGGTACACGTCGGCGCCCGCGGGCAGTGGTTCGAAGAAGCTGCCCACCACCGCTTCGGCCCGGTCCGCCAGCCCGGCGGCGGCGAACCGGCCGCCGGCCACCTCGGCGGCGTTCTTGAGGTCGAGCAACGTGCCGTGCAGATGGGGCTGTTGGCGCAGCAGTTCCATGAGGACGGCACCGCTGTGGCCGCCGACGTCGACGACCCGCCGGATCCGGCTCCAGTCATAGCTGTCGAAGATGAGTTCGGCGCCCCAGCCGGGCTGCGGCGTGGACTCGCTCTGCTCCAGCGCCTCGACGAAGGCGGGGTCCTCGTTGACGCTCTCCCAGTAGCCGGCACCGAAGACGCCGGTGTGGGCGGGCTCTCCGGTACGCAGCGTGTGCAGGATGTTGACGAGCGCCAGATCGGCCCGGCCGTAGAGACCGTCGGCCGTCAAGTGCCCGCGCAGGCTTTCCGGGTGGTCCTCCCGCAGCCGGTCGCCGAGCTCGGTGACGGCGTAGGTGCCGTCGTCGTCCCGGCTCAGCACGCCCTTCACCGCGAGGTGGCGCAGCAGGAGGTCCAGCAGGTCCGCCCGGGTGCCGGTGAGTGCGGCGAGCTTCGCCACGTCACCGCTCCCGGCGCCCAGACGGTCCGCGATGCGAAGGGTGGCCGCGGCACGAATCGCGGCGGGTGTCAGGAGGTCCGCCATCTCCAGCAGATCTCCGTGGTCCGGTTGCTGCGCCATCGGTCGGTTCCCATCTGGTAGCGCGGGCGAACAAAGTCGAAGGAAGAGGGTGGAAGAAGGGGGTGAAGACCGCCGGGCGGCCGACCGCGCGGGTAGCGGGACCTCTGCGGTCGGCCGACCGGCTCGCCGTGATCAGCAGCCGCCGGCGATCGTCCTGGCCGAGAACTGGCTGGCGACGAAGCTGGCGGTGGCGCTGGCGAGGCAGGCGGGCGAGGTGGCGGGCGCCTCGGCGGCGGCCGTCACGTTCAGCTCACGCGCGTCGCTGTAGGCCTCGTAACCGGCCATCAGCTCCATGATCGCGGTGGTCTTCTCCATGGGATTTCCCTTCTTCGTGCTCTCCTTGCGGAGCGCTGCCGGCGGTCGCCGGCAGGTTCGAGGGGCGGTGGGTCAGCAGGTGAGCTCGTAGGTGGCACCGCTGACCGCGCTCGCCGAGGCGGCGCACCAGCTGGAGCTGGCGACGCTGGCCGCGCAGACCGGGGTGGTGGCCGGGGCGTCGGCCGCCGCCGTGATGTTCAGCTCGTCGACGTCCGCGTAGGCGTCGTAGTTCGAAACGAGCTCCATGATCGCCATGGACTTGTCCATAGTTGTCTCCCTTTCCGGGTAACTGGGGTTGTTCTTCTGGGAAAACAGAGGGTTCCCGGACTCAGCAGCCGCCGGCGATCGTCTTGGCCGAGAACTGGCTGGCCACGAAGCTGGCCGTGGCGCTGGCGAGGCACGCGGGCGAGGTGGCGGGCGCCTCGGCGGCGGCCGTCACGTTCAGCTCACGCGCGTCGCTGTAGGCCTCGTAACCGGCCATCAGCTCCATGATCGCGGTGGTCTTCTCCATGGGGACTCCCTCTCCTTGCGGTGACTACCGGCGGTCGCCGGCAGGCTCGAGGGGGCGGTCGGTCAGCAGGTGAGCTCGTAGGTGGCACCGCTGACCGCGCTCGCCGAGGCGGCGCACCAGCTGGAGCTGGCGACACTGACCGCGCAGACCGGGGTGGTGGCCGGGGCGTCGGCCGCCGCCGTGATGTTCAGCTCGTCGACGTCCGCGTAGGCGTCGTAGTTCGAAACGAGCTCCATGATCGCCATGGACTTGTCCATAGTTGTCTCCCTGTCGGGTTTCGGTGATCGGTTTTTCGTGCCGTTCCAGTGAGGCGCACGGAATTTCAGACGGCCTTCACGGACCGGTACGAGGCTTTTCGGACGGGCACCGTGCTTTTTGGGCAGGCGCATTCCAGGCAGGTGCTTTCAGGCGGGCGCATTCCAGGAAGGTGCATTCCAGGAAGGCGATTTTCAGTCAGGCGCCTTTCGAGCCGGCGCCCTCCAAGCCGTTGCCTGTCAAGCCGGTGCCTTCAGGCAGGCACGAGGCCGGAATCCCGCGGGCTGTCGAGCACCGCCGGAAATTCGGGGGAGGCGCTGTTGCGCGCCGGGAGGGCGGGGTCGATGCCCGCCTCGGTGAAGCGGGTGACGACGGCCTCTTCCAGGCGGGCCCGGTCGGTCGCGCCGTCGAGCAGGGCACGGGCCAGGGCGGTGGCCCGGTGCTGGCCGAAGCTGAGGCCGGACATACCGGGGCGGTCGTCCTCGGGTTCCCAGGCGATGGCGACACCGGGCGCGACCGGCTCGGCGAAGACGGATGTCTCCTGCCCGATGCCCGGTGTCCCGCGCAGTGCCTCGGCGAGTTCGGGCACCCGCTGCCACGACTCCTGGCTCAGATAGACCACCAGGGCGTCACGGCGGGGATACAGGGCCTTGGCGGAGAGGATCTTCGAGCGGTACGCGATCCCCCGCTGCTCCAGGTGGCCCAGTACCCGCGCCCAGACCGGGGCCGCGTCCTGCCAGCGCGTGATGTGGATGTACACGCGCAGGAGTTCACGCTGCGGGCTGCGCGGCAGCGAGCCGTCCACCACGAAGAAGCCGGGTGACAGCGCGGGCCGGCGTGCGGGCACGTCGAGCGTCACGACCTGGCCCGCGGTGAGCGGGCCGTCCTCCTGCACGGCCGAGACCGGAACCCACACCCGCACCCCGTCCCGCTCGACCAGCGCGCGCTCCCGCGAGCCCTCGTCGGCGTCGGACGGGGGGATGTGCACCCGGGCGCGGGCGGTGCTGCGCTCGTGCGGTACCGCCGCGCCGAGCACGCGTTCGAAGGGCTCGTCGCGCAGCCGGAAGGACAGCGCGCCCTTCTCCACGTACTGCCCCGCGTGCAGGATGTCGTACAGCGCCTCGGCCAGCAGCCTGCGCATCTCGCGTGGGCTGTCCGCCTCGACCTCGCGGTCGTCCACCCGCGCGCGGGTGCCGTCGGGTGCGACGGTCACCCGCCCAAGGGCGTCCCTCAGCCGTGGTGCCGGGGTCAGCGGTGGTGCCGGGGCCAGCCGTGGTGCCGGCGCCGTGTGTGCAAGGTCCCCGCTCACGCGGCCTCCTCATGTGCTTCGAAGGGGTCCTCCGCTGCCACGGGGTCCTCGAACCCGAGCGTGGTCACGAACCTCTCCGGCGTGATCAGTGCCGCCCGGCCGATGCCGGCCGCGGCCCGCTCGATGCCGGAGAGCCTGGACGTCCGGGACGCGCCGGCCATCAGCCGGTCCAGCAGATGCCAGCCGGCGTAGGCGGTGGCCCGCGTGGCGAGTCCGGCGTCCATGCCGGGGCGGACCTGCCGGTAGCCGCGCCAGAAGGCGCGCACCAGCGGCAGCAGGCGCTGCATCTTCTCCACGCCCCGGCTGAGCACCGCCTCGTGGGTCAGCTCGATGTCCTGGAAGACCGAGTCACCGCGGGTGGTGACGATGTCGAGGACCGAGCGGTGCAGCCACTCGCCGGCGAACGCGCCGACGTCACGGGCCGGGTCCGCCAGCCGGAACTCCTCCCAGTCGGTCACCAGGAAGTCGTCCCCGGTCACCAGGAACTGATCGACGCGCAGATCGCAGTGGGACGGCACCTTGGGAGCCTCCTTCTCCCGCTCCCGCAGCTCCCCGACAGCCCTGACGAGCGCCTCGTCGGTCTGCATCAACCGCCAGCCCTGTAGTTCCGCGAAGCTCAGCGACTCGAACACCGGCAGCGGCAGCCCTTGCAGGAAACCCAGCGGGGGATGCGTGGGCAAGGACCGGTCGAACTCCCCGAGCCCGGCGACCGGCGCCTCGTGCAGCAGCCCGATCGCCTGGCCGATGTTCTCCGCGAGGCCCGCGTCGAACGTCTCGTCGATCATCAACTCGGCACCGCTGCGCGCGCCTTCGACACAGTCGTACGCCACCAGCGCCGCCGCCTCGTCCGCGCCGAGGAACGCCGGTCCGCGCAGCGCCGCCGTCGGCAGCCCTTCGGCGAACCGCTCGAAGGACAGCAGCCGGCGCATCCGGGAACGGACATCGGATTCGGGCCCGAGCAGATGCTTGACGAAGATGTTCCGTCCGCTGGTAGTAGCGCCCACCCAGGAGTCGTTCCGCCCGACCGGCGCCGTCAGGGAGTCCCGTACGAACGGGCCCGTCCCCAGTTCGACGAGGAGTGCGTCCACCGACGGGACCTCGTCCAGATCTCGCGGCTTGAACGTCGCCGCACTGTTGTTCCCCACAAGCCCTCGCTGAGTTCGGAGAGTCGGCATTCGGAGACTCGGCCAGCCGGTCACTGCCAGCCGTTGACGCGGCTGGGGAGCGGGAGAATGCTCCCCTCGAGCTCGGACACCAGCCCGGTGACGGCCTCCGAGATCCGCTCGCCGACCGTCGCGGCGGAATGCGCCGCGGGAGTGTCCTGTTCAGCCGCGAATGCGTTTCCGGAGAGCATCGGTGCCCCGGTGATCACGAGCGCCACGCCGGCCGTCACACCGATTCGGGCGATGGAAGCCGAAACGATCGAATGGAAATTCCTGCTCACGGTTCCCCCTCAATTTCCCTCTGCCCATGACTTTGTCAGCATGCGTGTGCGCGTTCCACAGAGATCGCTGGCAGGTTGGTGCAGGCGCGGTCAGCTTGCTGCCGTGCCCCCGGGCAACCGCGTGAAACCGCGCTGAAACCACGCTGAACCGCCTCGGCCGCAAGCTCTGCGGCATGACGACGGACCACGAACTCGCGATCGCGGCCACCGGGCTGCGCAAGTCCTACGGGGACAAGACCGTCCTCGACGGCATCGACATCCATGTGCCCGCCGGCACGGTCTTCTCCCTCCTGGGGCCGAACGGCGCGGGCAAGACCACGGCGGTCAACATCCTGTCCACCCTGATCTCCGCCGACGGCGGACAGGCGCGGATCGCCGGGCACGACCTCACCGCCGAGGCCCAGGCGGTACGGGCCGCCATCGGGGTCACCGGCCAGTTCTCCGCGGTGGACGGCCTGATCACCGGCGAGGAGAACATGCTCCTCATGACGGACCTGCACCACCTCTCCAAGCGCGAGGGCCGGCAGGTCACCGCCGAGCTGCTGGCGCGCTTCGACCTCACCGAGGCCGCGAAGAAGCCCGCCTCCACCTACTCCGGCGGCATGAAGCGCCGCCTCGACATCGCCATGACCCTGGTCGGCGACCCGCGGATCATCTTCCTCGACGAGCCGACCACCGGCCTCGACCCGCGCTCCCGCCACACCATGTGGCAGATCATCCGCGAACTGGTCTCCGGCGGTACGACCGTCTTCCTCACCACCCAGTACCTGGACGAGGCCGACCAGCTCGCCGACCGCATCGCGGTGCTCAACGGCGGCAGGCTCGTCGCCGAGGGCAGTGCCGAGGAGCTCAAGCGGCTCGTCCCCGGCGGCCACGTACGGCTGCGCTTCTCCGACCCGGTCGCCTACGAACAGGCGGCCACCGCGCTGCGCGAGACGACGCGGGACGACGCGGCACTCGCCCTCCAGATCCCCAGCGACGGAAGCCAGCGCGAGCTGCGCGCCATCCTCGACTGGCTCGACACCGCCGGCATCGAGGCCGACGAGCTGTCCGTGCACACCCCGGACCTGGACGACGTGTTCTTCGCACTGACCGGTACTTCCGAGCCCACCTCCGCCCCAGCCACCGCCACCCGCGCCGCCGCCACCGCCGCCGCCGCCGCCGACAAGGAGACCGCCCGATGAGCGCCCCCGCCCACGCCTTCCGTGACAACCTCACGATGCTGCGGCGCAGCCTCCTGCACGCCCGCCGCTACCCCTCCCTCACCCTGAACCTGCTGCTCACCCCGGTGATGATGCTCCTGCTCTTCGTCTACGTCTTCGGCGACGTGATGAGCGCGGGCATGGCCGGCGGCCATGCGGACCGCTCCGAGTACGTCGCCTACATCGTCCCCGGCATCCTCCTCATGACCGTGGGCATGACCTCGCTGGGCACCGCCGTGTCCGTGGCCACCGACATGACCGAGGGCATCATCGCCCGGTTCCGCACCATGGCGATCTCCCGCGCCTCCGTGCTGACCGGCCATGTGATCGGCACCGTGATCCAGACGATGCTGGCCCTGGCGCTGATCCTGGGCATCGGGGTGGCGATGGGTTTCCGGCCCGACGCCACGCCGCTGGAGTGGCTCGCGGCGGCCGGCCTGATGGCCCTGGTCAGCCTCGCCCTGACCTGGATCGCGGTCGGTATCGGCCTGGTGAGCCCGAACGCCGAGGGGGCCAGCAACCTCGGCATGCCGCTGACGATGCTGCCGCTGCTGTCCAGCGCGTTCGTGCCGGTGGACGCCATGCCGGGCGGGTTCCGCTGGTTCGCCGAGTACCAGCCCTTCTCGCCGGCCATCGAGACCCTGCGCGGGCTGCTGCTGGGCAGCGAGATCGGCACGAAGAACGCGCTGCTGGCGGTCGGCTGGTGCCTGGGGCTGACCGTGCTGGGCTACCTGTGGTCCAAGGCGCAGTTCAACCGCGAGCCGCGGCGGTGAGTTCGCGCAGGGCCGCGGCCCGCAGCTCCTCCTGCCCCAGGGTGGCGTACGCCGATCTCGCCTCGGCGTAGGCCGCCCTGTCGGCGTTCTCGGCCGCCGGCCGGGACCGCGCCGAGGACAGGGTGGGGAGGTCCCGCATCACCGGCATCCGCTCCGCCAGCGCCATCAGCCGTACCGCCGCCGTGTCGCCGCGCGCCAGCCCGGCGAAGCCGAGCGCCAGCAGGACCGTGCCGTACACCGGCAGTTCCGGCAGATCCCCGGCACCGGGGGCGCCGGACAGCATCCCGAGCAGCCGTTCCCGCAGGCGCTCGGCCAGGTGGGCCACGGGCTCCAGCCGGCCGTGCTGCGCGTGCGCGGCGAGCGCGGCCGCCTGCACCTGAAGCGACCAGGACTCCAGGAAGGGATCGCCGGCCACCAGCAGGCTGCCCTGCCGTATCCCCTCCGCCGCCTGTCGCCACAGGCCGAGGCCGACCTCGGTCAGCCCCCGGGCCAGGGCGATCTCCGCCCGGGACTGGAGCAGTTCGGGGGTGAAGGCCTGGGGGGACTCCGGCTGCCGGTCCGGGGCGGCGAGGCCCAGCCAGTACTCCGCCTCGTCGACGTCCCCGCGCTGCAGACAGGCGGACACCAGCCCGTAGCGGACGCCGATCGCGTCCGACCAGTCACCGACCTCACCGAGCGCGTCCGCGGCCCGCAGATGGTCGTACGCCTCCGCGCCGCGTTCCGTCTTGAGGCACAGCTCGCTGATCCGCCCATGGCTGAGCAGCATCATGAACGGATTGCCGAGCGGCTCCACCGCGGTGAGCATCCGGCGGGCGCATGCGAGCGCGCGCTCCGTCTCGTACGCGGATTCCCACACGTAGCTGGCGACGGCCGCCGCGATGCCCGCCAGCATGGGTTCATCGGTGTCGCACAACTCCTGGAGCCGCGCGTACCGCGGCGGGTGTATGTCCGGGACGGCACCCAGCACGACGGCCAGGGCCCGCAGCACGCTGTCCGGCGCGGCGGGCGGCAGGCGGCGCAGGGTGACGAGCTGGCGCACGGCGTGCGGGCCGTGGCCCATGAAGAGCCCGGCCGCGCACACCACCGCCGCGCTGCGAGCCGCCTCCAGGTCCTCGGGGTCCTCCGGTCCCGGGCGGAAATGGGACAGCGGCCCGCCGGTCTCGGCGGCGAGGGAGGTGAGCCGTGCGTAGTTGTTGCCGGCGGACCACACGCAGCCCAGCGCGGCGGTGACGGCGGCGATGGCCGGCGCGTCCGTACGGGCCAGGGCGTGCCGCAGCGCCAGGACGAGGTTGTCCTGCTCGGCACGGACGCGGCCGAAGGAGGCCAGCGCGTCGCCGCCGAACAGCGCGTCGTGGTGCGCCCGGCCGAAGTCCCGGGCCCAGGAGAGGAACCGGCCGGTCACCGCCTCGTCCTCGCCCGCCTCCGCACGCCGGGCGGCGCTGAACTCCCTCAGTGTCTCCAGCATGTGGAAGCGCACCCCGGACGGGCTGTCACCCACCTTGATCAGGGACTGACCGGCCAGCTGCTCCAGCAGGTCCAGCGCGCCCCCGGTCTCGCCGAGCACGTACTCCGCCGCGTCCTCGGTGAAGCCCCCGGGGAAGACCGACAGTGCGCGCAGCGCCGCCTGACCGTCGCCCTCCAGCAGGTTCCAGCTCCACTCGACCACGGCTTGCAGGGTGCGATGCCGCTCGGGGGCGTCCCTGGCGCCGCCGCGCAGCAGCACGAAACGGTCCCGCAGCCGGCGCGAGATGTCGGCCACGGAGAGCACCCGCACCCGGACCGCGGCGAGTTCCACGGCCAGCGGCAGCCCGTCCAGGTGACGGCAGACCTCGGCCACGTGGTCGGCGGGCAGCTCCACTCCGGGCCGGGCCGCCCGCGCCCGCTGTTCGAAGAGCTCGACGGAAGTGGCCAGGGACAGCTCCGGCAGCGCGTACACGGACTCCGAGGTCAGCCCCAGTGGTGCCCGGCTGGTCGCCAGCACCCGCAGCTCCTTCGACCGCGACACCAGCGCCTGTACGAGACCGGCCGCACCGGCGAGCACATGCTCGCAGTTGTCCAGCACCAACAGGGCGGGGCCGGGACCCAGCGCGGTGACGATGCCGCTCACCGCGTCCCCGCCGGGGGCGAACTGCCGGCCTTCCCCGGTGCCGACCGCCGAGGCCACTTCGCCGGCCACGTCGTCGTCGGCGGTGACACCGGCCAGGGTGACGAAGTGCACCAGGCGCTGCTCGACCGCCCGGCTCACCGCGTGGGAGAGCCGTGTCTTGCCCAGCCCGCCGGGGCCGGTGACGGTGACCACCCGCACGTCGCGCAGCAGCCCGGCGACGGCGGCGACATCGGCGGCCCGCCCGAGCAGGGGGTTCGGCTCGTGCGGCACGCCGTGGCGGACGGGCGGTGTGTCCGCGTGCAGCAGTTCCTGGTACACGGACCTGAGCCGGGGCCCCGGATCCGTGCCCAGCTCGTCGCGCAGCCCGCGTCGATAGGCGTCGTACCGGGTCAGCGCCGCGGCCCGGCCCACGGTGGCCGCCTCGCAGCCCAGCAGCTCCGCCAGCACCTCCTCGTCGCGCGGCAGTTCGCGGGCCAGCCCGGCCAGCGGCGCCGCGGCCTCCTCCTTCCGGCCCAGCCGGGCCAGCGCGAGCGCCCGGGACCGGACCAGCGAACGGAACACCCGGACCCGGTCGGCACGCAGCGCCATCACCGGATCGTGCCGCTCCTCGCCCTCCCCGGCACCCAGGCTGCCGTCCCACAGCGCCAGCCCCTGCTCGGCCCGCGCGAGGGCCCCCTCGTGGTCCCCCGCCCGCGCGCGCTCGGCGCTCGCGGTCTCGTGCGACAGCAGCACCGAGCTGTCGACCTGCGCCTCGTCGAGCGCGAGCCGGTACCCCGTAGGTGTGCTCTCGATCAGTCCGGCACCCACCTGTGCCCGGAGCCGCGACACCAGCACCTGCACCGCTTTGCCCGGCCGCTCCGGCAGTTCATCCGGCCACAGCCCCTCCACCAGCCGGCCCGTGCTGCACCCGGTCCGCAGATCCCCGGCGAGCAGCGCCAACAGCCCACGCAGCCGCGGCGCCGTGATCTCCCGTCCACGGCAGGCGACTTGGGACAGCAGCGTCAACTCGGTCGTCACGCCCTGAAGACTAGCCAGCAGCTCCACCGAAGCAGAAAGCCCAGCTCAGAAAGTCTCCGAGCTGGGCTTCAGTGGAGCCGCTTTCGGGATTCGAACCCGAGACCTACGCATTACGAGTGCGTTGCTCTGGCCATCTGAGCTAAAGCGGCGTGTCGTGCGCACCATGGTGCGATCAGCAACGTCGGTAAGTCTACACAGTTTCCCGGGGTGCTTCGCACACGCCCCGGGGAGGGGGCCTCCGGGGCGTGTGATGGGGCTGTGAGCTGGGGTTATGTGCTGGGGTCAGGTGCAGCGCTTGGCGGGGGCGGGAGGGGTCCCGTGGAGGAGGTAGGTGTTGATCGCGGAGTCGATGCAGACGCTGCCCCGGCCGTAGGCGGTGTGGCCGTCGCCGACGAAGGTGAGCAGGCGGCCCGAGGAGAGCTGGTGGGCCAGGGACTGGGCCCAGCGGTAGGGGGTGGCCGGGTCGCGGGTGGTGCCGACCACGACGATCGGGGCGGCGCCCTTCGCCTGGATGCGGTGGGGTTCGCCGGTCGGCTTCACCGGCCAGTACGCGCAGTTCAGGGAGGCCCAGGCGAGGCCGTCGCCGAAGACCGGGGAGGCCTTCTCGAAGACGGGGAGGGCCTTCTCGACCTGGTCGGGGGTGGAGAACGCGGACGGGAGGTCCAGGCAGTTCACGGCGGCGTTGGCGAACATCAGGTTCGTGTAGCGGCCGTCGGGGTCGCGTTCGTAGTAGCTGTCGGAGAGGGCCAGCAGGCCCGCGCCGTCGTTGTTCTTCATCGCCGAGGCCAGGGCCGCGCGCAGTTGCGGCCAGGTCGCCTGGTCGTACATCGCGGCGATCACCCCGGTCGTGGCGAGGGCCTCGCCGAGCTTGCGGCCGTTCGCGTCGCCGGCGGGGATGGGGTGGGCGTCGAGCTTCTGGAAGAAGGCCTTGAGGTTGTTGCCGACCTGGGTGGGCGTCGTGCCCTTGTGGCCGAGCGGGCAGTCGCTGTGCCGTACGCAGTCCTTCGCGAAGGCCTGGAACGCCGTCTCGAAGCCCGCGGTCTGGTCCAGGTTCATCCGGCGCGCGGGCAGGGAGGGATCCATCGCGCCGTCCAGGACCACCCGGCCCACGCGCTTGGGGAACAGGCCCGCGTACGTCGCCCCGAGGAACGTCCCGTACGACGCCCCGACGTAGTTCAGCTTCCGGTCGCCCAGCACGGCCCGCAGGATGTCCATGTCCCGGGCCGCCTCCACCGTGGAGACATGGCGGAGCAGCCGGGGGTCGTGCGCCCCGCAGCCGCCGGCGAACTTCTTGTACGCGTTGACCAGCGCGTCCCTCTCCTGCTGGTCGTCGGGGGTGGCGTCCGTCTGGGTGAACGCGTCCATCTGCCGCGCGCTGAGGCATTCGATCGGCTCGCTGCGGGCGACACCTCGCGGGTCCATCGCGACCATGTCGTAGTGGGCGCGGACCTGGGGCGGGTAGCCGATGCCGGCGTACTGCTGGAGGTAGCCGATCGCCGAGCCGCCCGGTCCGCCCGGGTTGACCAGGAGCGAGCCGATGGGCTTGCCCTTGCCGGTGGCCTTCTTGCGCGCGACGGCGAGCCGGACGTCTCCCGCACCGGGCTCGTCGTAGTTCAGCGGGGCCTTCATCGTGGCGCACTCGAAGCCGGGGACACCGCAGCTGCGCCAGGCCAGTTTCTGCGTGTAGTACGGCGTGAGGGCGGACGGGGTGGCGCTGGGCAGCGCGGCGAGCGCCGCCTCGGCCGCGCCGTCCACCGCACGTGTCGTGCTCGTCGCGCTCCCGGAGGAGCAGGCGGAGACGAGCAGCGCGGCGGCCGCGAGGAGGGGTACGGCCGCCCTGCCGGGGCGGAGCCGGACCGGAGGGGTGGCCCGGGGGGCTCTGCCGGCCCCGGGGGTCTCGGTGGTTCGGGCGGTCGGGCGGAGGATTCGCCTGAGGTGCATCAGGCGAGCGTAACGCTGTGCCATGGATCGGATGCCCTACGTGTGCGCCGTGCCTCTTACGGGTGATGCCGTCAATCCTGTGTGCTGGTCACCCCGCTCTCAGAGCCATCGTCATCGCCTCCACCGCCAGCAGCGGCGCCACGTTGCGGTCGAGTGCCCCGCGGCAGGCGGCGACCGCCTCGATGCGGCGGAGGGTGGATTCCGGGGAGCTGCCCCGGGCGAGCCGGTCCAGGGCGTCCTCGGCGTCCCCGTTGGCGATCGCCACGCGGGAGCCGAGCTGGAGGGCGAGGACATCGCGGTAGAAGGCGGTGAGGTCGCCCAGCGCGACGTCCAGGCTGTCGCGCTGCGTACGCGTCCTGCGCCGCTTCTGCATGTCCTCCAGGTCCTTCATCACGCCCGCCGTACCGCGCGGCAGCCGGCCGCCCTGGGCGGCGCCGAGAGCCGTTTTCAGCTCCTCGGCCTCCTTGCCGTCCATCTCCTCGGCGAGCTGCTTGGCGTCCTCCGCCGCCGCGTCCACCAGTTCCTGCGCGGCCTTGAGGCAGGCACCGACCTCGTCGAGCCTGAGCGGCAGCTTCAGCACGGCGGCTCGGCGCTCGCGGGCGGCGGGGTCGGTGGCCAGGCGGCGGGCCCGGTCGACATGGCCCTGTGTGGCGCGGGACGCCGCGGCGGCCACGCCGGGTTCGACGCCCTCGCGTCGTACGAGCATGTCGGCGACGGCGTCGACCGAGGGCGTGCGCAGGGTGAGGTGGCGGCAGCGGGAGCGGATGGTGGGCAGGACGTCCTCGATCGAGGGGGCGCACAGCAGCCAGACCGTACGGGGGGCGGGCTCCTCCACGGCCTTGAGGACGGCGTTGGCCGACTTCTCGTTCAGCCGCTCGGCGTCCTCGACCAGGATGATCTGCCAGCGGCCGTTCGCCGGTGCGGTGAACGACTTGCGGACCGTGTCCCGCATGTCCTTCACCAGGATCTCGGCGCCGACCGCGGCGACCGTGTTGACGTCGGCGTGGGTGCCGACGAGCGCGGTGTGGCAGCCGTCGCAGAAGCCGCAGCCGGGGGTTCCGCCGAGGGCGCGGTCGGGGCTCACGCACTGCAAGGCGGCGGCGAAGGCCCGCGCCGTCTGGTTGCGGCCCGCGCCGGGCGGCCCCGTGAACAGCCAGGCGTGCGTCATCCGCGACGCCTCCGGCGGGGGCGTGTCGGCGGCGGCCGCGGTGACGAGGGCGTCGGCGTCCCGAGCGGCGGCCTCGAGCACCGCGCTCACCTTCTCCTGCCCGACGAGGTCGTCCCACACGGTCATGGGTCACGCCGCCCTTCCGTCACGTTCACCTTGTGCAGTCCATTGTGCGGGGCGGCACTGACAACGGCCCGGCCGGCAGCCGGGCGAGGAGGCGCTCAGCGCCCCCGGCCCCGCCGGCGCCCCCGCCCCTCGTCGGGGTCCTCGTCCTCCCGGCGCGGTCCGAGCAGTTCGTCCGCCAGCGAGGGCAGGTCGTCCAGCGGCGTCTCCTCGGCCCAGTCGGGCCGCCCGCGGCGCCGGGGCGCCCCGTCCTCGTCGACCTGCGGCAGCTCCCGGGTCCGGTCGCCGGAGCCGTCGGGGTCCGCGGCCGCACGCTCGTCGCGGAAGAATCCCTTCGGCATCCGGTCCGCGGGATCCGTGCCCCGCACCGGCGGCAGCACGGCCGTCTCGTCCGCCTGGTCCGGAGCCACGGGAGGCAGTACGGCGGTCTCGTCGGCCGCACCGGACGGCACCTGCGGCAGAACCGCCGTCTCGTCCGCCGCACCGGAGGGCGCCGGCGGCTGCGGCAGTTCCGCCGTCACCTCGGAGTCGGCGTCCCGGTCCCGGACGGGCCGCAGCACCGCCGTCTCCTCCACCGGACCGCCCGACGCGTTCTTCGGCGTCACGACGGGCGTGGGCACGGTCAGCGCCTCCGGCGGCGCCGCGGCGGCTTCGGGCACCACCGGGCGCGGACCGGCCTGCGCCTCGGCCGTGGCCCGCTCGGCCGCCCTGCGGGCCTCCTCGGCGCGCAGCAGCGCCTCCTCGGCCTTGCGCTGCTTCTCCAGGCGCCGTGCCTCGGCCTCGGCGTGCAGCCGGGCCTGCTCCTCGGCCTCCTTGCGCCGCCGTTCCTCCGCGGCCCTGCGACGGGCCTCCTCCTCGGCGCGGGCCTTCTCCTCGGCGAGCAGCCGCTGCCGCTCCTCCTCGGCCCGGCGCTTCGCCTCCTCGGCCCGCTGCCGGGCCTCCTCCGCCTGCCGTTCGGCCTCCCGGCGCTGCGCCTCCTCCAGCTCGCGCCGCTTGCGCTCCTCCTCCTCGGCGCGCAGCTTGGCGAGCTGCTCCTGGCGCTCGCGCTCCAGGCGCTCCTCCTCGGCCTTGCGGGCGGCCTCCTCCTCGGCCTTGCGGCGGGCCTCCTCCTCGGCCTTCTTCCGCGCCTCCTCCTGGGCCTTGATCTCCGCCTCGGACAGCGGGAGCACGGTGTCGAGCCGGTGCCGGATCACGGTCGTGACGGACTCGGGCTCCTGACCGGCGTCGACGACCAGGTAGCGGCCGGGGTCGGACGCGGCGAGCGCGAGGAAACCGGCCCGCACGCGCGCGTGGAACTCGGCGGGCTCCGACTCCAGCCGGTCCGGGGCCTCCGTGAACCGCTCCCGGGCGGTCTCCGGCGAGACGTCCAGCAGGACGGTGAGGTGCGGTACGAGGCCGTCGGTCGCCCAGCGGTTGATGCGGGCGATCTCGGTCGGGGACAGGTCGCGGCCCGCCCCCTGGTAGGCCACCGACGAGTCGATGTACCGGTCGGAGATGACGACGGCCCCGCGCTCCAGGGCGGGCCGTACGACGGTGTCGATGTGCTCCGCCCGGTCGGCGGCGTACAGCAGCGCCTCCGCCCGGTGCGACAGGCCCGCCGACGACACGTCCAGCAGGATGGAGCGCAGCCGCTTGCCCACCGGGGTCGCCCCCGGCTCACGCGTGAGCACGACCTCGTGGCCCTTGGCCCGGATCCACTCGGCGAGCGCCTCGGCCTGGGTGGACTTGCCGGCGCCGTCACCGCCCTCCAGGGCGATGAAGAAACCGTTGCCCGCAGGGGCCGTGGCGGGGTCGTCGCCGCCGAGCAGCGCGTCCCGCAGGTCGTGCCGCAGCGGCACTCCGGAGCGGTCGTCGGCCTTGGCCAGCACCAGCGCGGCCACCGGCAGCAGCAGCGCGCCGACCAGCATCAGCGTGAACGCGGCGCCGCCGTGCGCGAACACGAACTTGCCGTTCTCCAGGCGGTGCGGGCCGATGAGGGCCGCCACCATGGGCGCGATCAGCGCGCCGAGCGCGACGAAGACCCGTACGACCGCGTGCAGGTGCTCGGTCGTGCGCGGCCGGCGGTACTCCTCGGTCTCCTGGTCGAGGAGGGTGTGCCCGGTGTTGGCGGCGACACCCGCGCCGACGCCGGCCAGCGCGGAGATCAGCAGCACGCTGGTGACGTCCGGGTCGAGACCGGCGGCCAGCAGCGCGATGCCGGTGAAGGCGATCGCCAGCGCCAGCATCCGGCGACGGGAGAGCGAGGGCAGCAGGGAGGGCGCCGTGCGGATGCCGACGGCGACCCCGCCGGTCAGCGCGAGCACCAGCAGCCCGTACAGCACCGGACCGCCGCCCAGGTCCTTGGCGTGCAGCACGGCCACGGCCACGGCGGCCGAGATCGCTCCGGCGACGGCGGCGCAGGCCAGGACGAGCAGCGGCAACGCGCTCGTGCGGCCCTTGTCGACGCCGGTGCCGGTCTTGGGGCGGCGCAGTCCCTCGAGCGGGGACCGCGCGCGCGGGGTGCGCGTGGCGGGCAGTTCCAGGGAGGTCAGCACGGACAGGGAGGCGGCGAACAGTCCGGCCGCCACATACGACCCGAGGGCCGCCTGGTGCTGGGCGAACCAGGCGATCCCGGCGCCCAGCAGGTTGTTGCACAGCGAGGCGACGACGAGGGCGGCGGCGGCCAGCGGGATCGCGACGAAGCCGGTGCGCAGCGACAGCCGGCGCAGGGCGTCCATGTGGTCCGGCAGCGGCCGTACCGTCGCGCCCTCGGGGGGCGGGGCGGGCAGCAGCGCGGGGGCGGCGCTCTCCCGGCACACGGTCCAGAACCGCTCGGCGACCCCGATCAGGAAGGCGGTGACCAGCAGGACGGCCGGCGCGTTGGCCGGGGTCCAGTCGATCCACAGCGGGGCGACGATCAGCAGCGCGGCACGCAGTCCGTCGGCGCCGGCCATGGTCCAGCGGCGGTCGAGCGGACCCTCCTGGGAGGTGAGCGAGGTGAGCGGTCCGAGGAGGACGGCTCCGAAGAGGAGGGTCGCCAGGATGCGCGCCGCGAAGACGGTCGCCACTGCGAACGCCACGCCTCGGTAGCCACCGCCGAACGAGCCTTCGGCGATCGCCGCCTGGAGGGTGAGGACGACCAGGACGAGGAGCGCGAGGGTGTCACCGACACCGCTCACGAGTTGTGCGCTCCACAGCCGCCTCAACTGGGGCCGGCGCAGTAGCGCACGGACCGCGCGCTCACGGGAATCCGCCACGAGGGTGTCGTCGGGGGCCGGGGTGTGGGCCGTTGGCTGCTCGGCTCGCGTCATGCTTTCAGCCTATCGGCAGCGACTGACGGCCCGCCGCGACCGTCCGGACGTGCGCACACCCCGACACCAAAGTGATGCCGGGGCGTTCTTTTCGCGAAGTGTTCGTGCGGTCGCGGTGAAGGACCGGGGTGCCGGACTCTCAGCCGTCCGGCACCTCGCCCGGTCCTCGGGCGCCTTGCTCCACTCCTACGGCGCTTTGCCTCAGTCCTCCGCCGCGTTGGAGGCCGTCGCCTTCTTCGCGGTGGCGGTGGTCTTCTTGGCGGTGGTCTTCTTCGCGGCCGTGGTCGTCTTCTTCGCGGCCGTCTTCTTGGCCGCGGTCTTCTTCGCCGGGGCGGCCTTCTTCGCGGGCGCCTTCTTCGCCGTCTTCTTGGCGGGGCCCTTGGCCCGCTTCTCGGCGAGCAGCTCGAAGCCGCGCTCCGGGGTGATCGTCTCGACGCTGTCGCCGGAGCGCAGGGTCGCGTTGGTCTCCCCGTCGGTGACGTACGGCCCGAAGCGGCCGTCCTTGACCACGACCGGCTTCTTGCTGACCGGGTCCTCGCCCAGCTCCTTCAGCGGCGGCTTGGCGGCGGCGCGACCACGCTGCTTGGGCTGGGCGTAGATCGCCTGCGCCTCCTCCAGCGTGATCGTGAAGAGCTGGTCCTCGGACTGGAGGGAACGCGAGTCCGTCCCCTTCTTCAGGTAGGGCCCGTAGCGGCCGTTCTGCGCGGTGATCTCCACGCCGTCCGCGTCCGTGCCGACGACGCGCGGCAGCGACATCAGCTTCAGGGCGTCCTGAAGCGTGACCGTGTCCAGCGACATCGACTTGAACAGCGAGGCCGTACGCGGCTTGACGGCGTTCTTGCCGGTCTTCGGGGTGCCCTCGGGGAGCACCTCGGTGACGTACGGGCCGTAGCGGCCGTCCTTGGCGATGATCTGGTGGCCGGTCTCCGGGTCGGCGCCCAGCTCGAAGTCGCCGCTCGGCTTGGCGAGCAGTTCCTCCGCCAGCTCGACGGACAGCTCGTCCGGCGCCAGGTCGTCGGGGATGTCCGCGCGCTGGTGCTGCTCGGTGTCCTTCTCGCCGCGCTCGATGTACGGGCCGTACCGGCCGACCCGCAGCACGATGTCGTTGCCCACGGGGAACGACGACACCTCGCGCGCGTCGATCGCGCCCAGGTCGGTCACCAGCTCCTTGAGGCCGCCGAGGTGGTCCCCGTCGCCGTTGCCGGCGTCGGCCGCGCCGCCCGTGACCGACCCCTCGCCGAAGTAGAACCGCTTCAGCCACGGCACGGCCTGCGCCTCGCCGCGCGCGATGCGGTCGAGGTCGTCCTCCATCCTGGCGGTGAAGTCGTAGTCGACGAGCCGCCCGAAGTGCTTCTCCAGGAGGTTGACCACCGCGAAGGACAGGAAGGACGGCACCAGGGCCGTGCCCTTCTTGAAGACGTAGCCGCGGTCGAGGATCGTGCCGATGATCGACGCGTACGTCGACGGGCGGCCGATCTCGCGCTCTTCCAGCTCCTTGACCAGCGAGGCCTCGGTGTAGCGGGCCGGGGGCTTGGTGGCGTGCCCGTCGACCGTGATCTCCTCGGCGCTCAGCGGGTCGCCCTCGGTGACCTGCGGCAGGCGGCGCTCGCGGTCGTCGAGCTCGGCGTTCGGGTCGTCGGCGCCCTCGACGTAGGCCTTCAGGAAGCCGTGGAAGGTGATCGTCTTGCCGGACGCGCTGAATTCGACGTCCCGGCCGTCGGCGGCGGTGCCACCGATCTTCACGGTCACGCTGTTGCCGGTCGCGTCCTTCATCTGGGAGGCGACGGTCCGCTTCCAGATCAGCTCGTAGAGCTTGAACTGGTCGCCGGTCAGCCCGGTCTCGGCGGGGGTGCGGAAACGATCACCCGAGGGGCGGATCGCCTCGTGCGCCTCCTGCGCGTTCTTGACCTTGCCGGCGTACGTGCGGGGCGCGTCCGGCAGGTACTGGGCGCCGTACAGCTGCGTGACCTGGGCGCGGGCGGCGGAGATCGCCGTGTCGCTCAGGGTCGTGGAGTCCGTACGCATGTACGTGATGTAGCCGTTCTCGTACAGCTTCTGCGCGACCTGCATGGTCGCCTTCGCGCCGAAGCCGAGCTTGCGGCTGGCCTCCTGCTGAAGCGTCGTCGTACGGAACGGGGCGTACGGCGAGCGGCGGTACGGCTTGGACTCGACGGACCGCACGGAGAAGCGGGTGTTCTCCAGGGCGGCGGCGAGGGCGCGGGCGTTCGCCTCGTCGAGGTGGAGGGTGTTCGCGCTCTTGAGCTGTCCCAGGGAGTCGAAGTCGCGGCCCTGCGCGACCCGCCTGCCGTCGACGGTCTGGAGGCGGGCGACCAGCGACGACGGGTCCGACGGGTCGCCGGCGCGGCCGGTGGCGAAGGTGCCCGTCAGGTCCCAGTACTCAGCAGAACGAAAAGCGACGCGCTCGCGTTCCCGCTCCACGACGAGCCGGGTGGCGACGGACTGGACGCGGCCCGCCGACAGACGCGGCATGACCTTCTTCCACAGCACCGGCGAGACCTCGTAGCCGTAGAGGCGGTCGAGGATGCGGCGGGTCTCCTGGGCGTCGACCATGCGCTGGTTGAGGTCGCGCGGGTTGGCGACGGCCTCGCGGATCGCGTCCTTGGTGATCTCGTGGAACACCATCCGCTTGACCGGGACCTTGGGCTTCAGGACCTCCAGGAGGTGCCACGCGATGGCCTCGCCCTCGCGGTCCTCATCGGTGGCGAGGAAGAGTTCGTCGGAGTCCTTCAGCAGGTCCTTGAGCTTCTTGACCTGGGCCTTCTTGTCGGCGTTGACGACATAGATCGGCTCGAAGTCGTGTTCGACGTCCACGCCGAGGCGGCGGACCTCGCCGGTGTACTTCTCCGGCACCTCCGCGGCGCCGTTGGGGAGGTCGCGGATGTGCCCGACGCTCGCTTCGACGACGTAGCCGGGGCCCAGGTAGCCCTTGATCGTCTTCGCCTTGGCAGGCGACTCGACGATGACGAGTCGGCGGCCGCCCTGTGCGGTCTCGCTGGTCGGGGACAACTTCGCTCTTCTCTCCGGTCGACGCTGGGGCCTCCCCAGGCCTTGGTCCCGGGGGCGCGGCGTTGCTGTGTGGCTAGCTCTTGTGACGCTGCGGAGTGTGACGGTACATCCCGCCCCCGTGTCAAACGGGAAAAGCTCACAACGGCCACTCGAACGGTAACCCGACTACCGCCCTTCCTGCCGCCCGGAGTCCTCAGCCGACCGTCCGTCCCTGTCCGGAGCGTGACGCTCCCTTTACTGGGACGACATGGTGCGGGCCGCCTTCAGAGGCGGGTCAGGCAGTACGTTCCGAGGCCCAGCGCGATCACTGCGGCGAGGCCCGCGAGGGTCGCGGATGCGACCTGACTCACACCGAGGGCGACCGGCTCGCCGCGCCGGACCCGAGTGACGGTCCACACCAGCAGTGCGGCTCCGAACAGGGCGAACACCGCTCCCGCGAAGATCGCCGGTCCGCTCTCCATGACCCCGTGCGCCCCTTGTCTGCCGTCTGCGAGTGCCCAGCGCGGGGAGAGTGACACGTCCGGGCGGCGGGCGGGCGAACCCGAGGTGAACACCGGGCTGACAGCCCTCCGTGCGCTCCTTCGCGCGCCTCGGGGCGGCCGGCGGGGCACCGGTAATTTTCCGGTCGAATTCTTGTCGTCGGCGAGCCCGAGGAGCGCGAGAATCCGGTTCCCGCGCTTCTTGGCCGGTTTCCGACGGCTGCGGTGCTGGGGCTCCGGGGCGGGGGTCTGCCTCGGGCGTCCCGCGGCAGACCGGTGACGTGACTCTCGACACCGACGTCCGGAGCCTGGGGTGGACGTCGGCGGGACGACTCGGGTCCGGCGGTCCCGGGCCGGGCCGACCCGACCGCCAGAGCCTGGGCCTTAGCCTGAGCCTGAGCCCGATGGCCCTCGACCGGTCACGTGGCCCGGCGGCACCGACCGGGGCAGCCCCCTTGGCGCGGTGACCGACCTGCCCCAGGCTGCCTCAGCCCGGGGACCCAGGACTCACTGCCTCGGCCCGATGCCCTGGCCCACGACGGCCGGGCCCTGCGGCCTCGGCCTGGCCGCTCCGGTCCGCTCCGGTCCGGCGACTCCAGCCCTGCGCCGCAGGACCAGACGGGCACAGCCCCGCCCCCGGCCTCAGCCCGTCGGCTCCAGGAACCCCTGTTCCACCAGCAGGCGGATCTGCGCCGGTGTGCGGTCGCGCAGGATCACGGGGTCCTCGCCCATCAGCTGGGCGATGGCGTCCAGGATGCGGCCCGCGCTGAGCGTGCCGTCGCAGACGCCCGCGAAGCCGGCGCCGACCGTGTCGACCTTCGTGGCGCGGCGCATCCCGCGGTGCTGGCGCAGCACCACGTGCTCCGGGTCCTCGGCGCCGGGCAGCCCGACCTGCTCCTGGACCACCTCCGCGGCGAGCTTGAAGTGCCCGGCGAGCAGCGCCGCGTCGTCGTGCTCCCGCAGGTAGTCGAGGCGTTCGAAGTGGGTTCGGATCGCGTCTCCGAGCGGCTGTTCGATGGCATGCGGCCACTCCTCCACGGTGACCGAGGGCTCGACGGCCCCGGTTCTGCGCAGCGTGATCCAGCCGAAGCCCACCCCCTTGACCTTCCGCGCCTCGAACTCCTCCAGCCAGGCGTCGTACCGCGCCTGGTAATCGGCCGGGCCGGACCGGTGGTCACCGGCGTCCCTCAGCCACAGTTCGGCGTACTGCGCGACGTCCTGCACCTCGCGCTGCACGATCCACGCATCGCACCCGCGCGGCACCCACGACCTGAGCCTGTCCTGCCAGTCCTCCCCTTCCACGTGCTGCCAGTTGGCGAGGAACTGCGCGAACCCGCCCTCGTTCAGCCGTTCCCCCGCTCCCTGAACGAGCGAGCGGCACAGATCGTCCCCGCCCATCCCGCCGTCGCGGTACGTCAGCCGGGCGCCCGGCGAGATCACGAAGGGCGGGTTGGACACGATCAGGTCGTACGTCTCGCCCTCCTTGACGGGCTCGAACAGCGAGCCCTGGCGCAGGTCGGCGGCGGGGGCGCCGGACAGGGCGAGGGTCAGCGCGGTGATGTGCAGCGCGCGCGGGTTGAGGTCGGTCGCCGTCACGCGCGTGGCGTGCCGGCCGGCGTGCAGCGCCTGGATGCCGGAGCCGGTGCCGAGGTCGAGCGCCGCGCCGACGGGGGTGCGGACGGTGATGCCCGCGAGGGTGGTGGACGCGCCGCCGACACCGAGGACGACGCTTTCGTCGCGGCTGCCGATGCCCCCCGCGCCGCCGACCGCGCACCCGAGGTCGGACACGATGAACCAGTCCTCGCCGCCGGGCCCGCCGTACGGCCGTACGTCCACGGTCGCGGCGACGTCGCTCCCCGCGGCACCGCCCGGACGCACCAGCCAGCCGCTCTCCAGGCAGTCCTCGACGGGCAGAACGTCCGCCACGCGCGCGTGCGGCACCGGCTGCTGCAACAGGAACAGCCGTACGAGCGCTTCCAGAGGCGTGTCGCCGCGGGTCGCCCGGAGCGCGGGCACGGTCTCGCTGCGGGCGAGCGCCGCGTACGCGGGCGCGCCGAGCAGTTCCAGCAGCCCGTCGGCGGTGAAGGAGGCGCCGAGCAGGGCGTCGCGCAGCCGGGCGGCGACGTCGGGGCGGTCGGCGGACGGCAGGGAGGGCACAGTGGCGTTACTCACGCCCCCCATTGTGACCCGCGGGCCGGGCTCAGCCGGCGGTCGCCGACCCCGAATCCGAGGTCGACACCTTCTTGCAGCTCGCCTGCTTGGCGATGGCGTCCTTGACGTCGCCCTGCTCCAGGGCCTGCAACGCGACGGTGCCGCTCTGGCTCTGCTTCTGCAGATCCGTCATCTGGGTGGCGATGTCGTGCAGCCCGGTGGCGAACTTGCCCTGGCTCTTCGTGTCCAGCGCGTCGACCTTCTTCTTCAGGTCGGCGTAGGCCGAGGAGAGGTCGTTGAGGTTCTTGACGGCGGCCTGCTGCCGCTTGGTGCCGTCGTCGACCCCGGGAGGCGCCCCGGCGCCGCTGATGGCCGCGCCGAGCGCCTTGTAGCCGTCGGACATGTCCTGGAAGGCCTTGGAGTCGGTCTTCTGGATGGTCGCCGGCGGGTTGGAGGTGTCCGAGGCGGTCTTCGTGATGGCGGCGTTGGCGGCCTTGATCTTGGCGTCCTGCGCCGGCACCGCGTCGCAGACCTGCTTGGCCCACGCGTCCAGCTTGGGGTTGCCCTTGTCGCCGCTGCTGCATCCCGTCAGCGCCACCGCCAGTACCGCACCGCCGGACAGCGCGGCCGCGAGCTTCTTGTTCACCGGTTTGGTCCCTTCCACGGCTCTCGGCCCCCGGAATCTACACGCCGAACGGCGGACCACCCAGTAATAACATCCGTTAAGACCGTATTGTCACTGTTTGAACGATCGAGAGAAGGCTCACGGTGAAGCGGCGCCCACACGCGAGAGCGGGCGGACGGCGCGTCAACGCGCGCCCTCCGCCCGCCCCTTGAGCAGGGCATCTGTAAGACGGCCTACGAAACCACCGCAGGGTCAGCCGACTTGGACACCCGTTCCGCGTTTCCCTCCTCGTCCCCCACGGCGATGCCGCGCCGCTTGGAGATGTAGACCGCGCCGACGATCACGATGAGCGCGAGGACCGCGATCGCGATCCGTACGCCGATGTTCTTGTCCTCCCCGTAGGAGAACTTGATCACCGCGGGCGCGATGAGCAACGACACCAGGTTCATGACCTTCAGCAGGGGGTTGATCGCGGGACCGGCGGTGTCCTTGAAGGGGTCGCCGACCGTGTCGCCGATCACCGTGGCCGCGTGGGCCTCGCTGCCCTTGCCGCCGTGGTGACCGTCCTCCACGAGCTTCTTGGCGTTGTCCCAGGCACCACCGGAGTTGGCCAGGAACACCGCCATCAGCGTGCCCGCGCCGATCGCGCCCGCCAGATACGAGCCGAGCGCCCCGACGCCGAGCGTGAACCCGATGAAGATCGGCGCCATGACGGCGAGCAGACCGGGCGTGGTGAGTTCCCGCAGGGCGTCCTTGGTGCAGATGTCGACGACCTTGCCGTACTCCGGCTTCTCGGTGAAGTCCATGATCCCGGGGTGCTCACGGAACTGCCGCCGCACCTCGTACACCACGGAACCCGCCGACCGCGACACCGCGTTGATCGCCAGCCCCGAGAAGAGGAAGACGACCGCCGCGCCGGCGATCAGGCCGACCAGGTTGTTGGGCTGCGAGATGTCCATGATCAGGCTCATCGGCGCGCCAGGTCCGGACAGCTTCTCACCGACGTCCTGCGCGCCGGTGGTGATGGCGTCGCGGTACGACCCGAACAGCGCCGACGCCGCGAGCACGGCGGTGGCGATGGCGATGCCCTTGGTGATGGCCTTGGTGGTGTTGCCGACCGCGTCCAGGTTGGTGAGCACCTGCGCGCCCGCGCCCTCGACGTCACCGGACATCTCGGCGATGCCCTGCGCGTTGTCGGAGACCGGCCCGAAGGTGTCCATGGCGACGATCACGCCGACCGTGGTGAGCAGGCCGGTGCCGGCCAGCGCCACCGCGAACAGGGCCAGCATGATCGACGTACCGCCGAGCAGGAACGCCCCGTACACGCCGAGTCCGATCAACAGGGCCGTGTAGACGGCCGATTCGAGACCGAGCGAGATGCCGGAGAGGACAACGGTGGCCGGGCCCGTGAGGGAGGTCTTGCCGATGTCCCGCACGGGACGGCGGTTGGTCTCGGTGAAGTAGCCGGTGAGCTGCTGGATCACGGCGGCGAGCAGGATGCCGATGGCCACCGCGACCAGGGCGAGGATCCGCGGGTCGCCGTCCTTGGCCTTGATCGCCGCGTCGGTGACGCCGTCGAGGTCGGCGTACTTGGCGGGCAGATAGACGAAGACCGCGATGGCGACCAGGGCGAGCGAGATCACCGCGGAGATGAAGAAACCACGGTTGATCGCGGACATGCCGCTGCGGTCGGCGCGGCGCGGCGCGACCGCGAAGATGCCGATCATCGCGGTGAGCACGCCGATCGCCGGCACCAGCAGCGGGAAGGCGAGCCCGGAGTCGCCGAACGCCGCCTTGCCGAGGATCAGCGCGGCGACCAGGGTCACGGCGTACGACTCGAAGAGGTCGGCCGCCATGCCCGCGCAGTCGCCGACGTTGTCGCCCACGTTGTCGGCGATGGTCGCGGCATTGCGCGGATCGTCCTCCGGAATGCCCTGTTCGACCTTGCCGACCAGGTCGGCGCCGACGTCGGCGGCCTTGGTGAAGATGCCGCCGCCGACACGCATGAACATGGCGATGAGGGCGGCGCCGAGGCCGAAGCCCTCGAGCACCTTCGGCGCGTCGGCCGCGTACACCAGCACCACACAGGAGGCGCCCAGCAGGCCGAGCCCCACCGTGAACATGCCGACGACGCCGCCTGTGCGAAAAGCGATCTTCATGGCTTTGTGCGAGACGGCGGTGAGATCCTTTTCCGGCTCACCCTCCGTCGGGGTCGCTTCCCGGGCCGCCGCGGCCACGCGTACATTGCTGCGCACGGCGAGCCACATGCCGATATAGCCGGTGGCCGCGGAGAACACGGCACCGATCAGGAAGAACACCGACCGTCCGGCACGCTGATTCCAGTCGTCCGCGGGCAGCAGCATGAGCAGGAAGAACACGAGGACGGCGAATACGCCGAGCGTGCGCAGCTGCCGGCCGAGATAGGCCTTGGCGCCTTCCTGGACCGCTTCCGCGATCTCCTTCATGCTCTCGGTGCCCTCGCCTGCCGCCAGCACCTGGCGCACCAGGACGCCGGCGACCAAGAGCGCGGCCACCGCGACGGCCGCGATGGCCGCCACGATGATCCGGTTGTCGTCGGTCAGGACTGCGGCTGCGAAGGTTGTGGGGTGGTCCAGCTGATGAGGGGTAGAAAGCCCCGCCATTCGTCCTCCTTGACGCTTGGGCTGAGCTCAAGATGTGGACGGATTCTAGGTACCGGAACCTGATCTAAACAGAGCGCGGTAAACGGATTTGGCCTTCACCCGCTCTTCAGCAAATGATCGACATCGCGCCACGGAACCCGAAAGCGGTAATGCCTTTGAAGCATTGACGCTTGATCAATTATCGGGTGATTGATCGTGAATTCATTCACGAATTCCGAAGGTCCGTCAAGAGCAAGACAGGACGACATGACAAAAGGACCCTGCTGAGCAGGGCCCTTCGGGTGATGCGGCTGGTTCAGACGAGTGCGACGGCCGGCGGGGCGGTCGGCCAGGTCATGCGGATCAGCCCGCCGTGCTCGCCGGTGCTGACCTCCACGTCGTCGACGAGGCCGCTGATGACCGCCAGGCCCATCTCGTCCTCGTCGGCCTCCACGTCCGCGTCCGGCGCGGCTCCGGAGGACGTTCCCGGGACCGCGTGCGGCGCCTCGTCGCCGACCTCGATGGAGAACTGCTTCTCCTCTTCGATCAAGGCCACCTTCACCGGCGCCGTGATGCCGACGCTCTGGTGCAGCCCGACGGCACGGGAGCAGGCCTCACCCACGGCGAGCCGGACCTCGTCGAGGACGGCCTCGTCCACCCCGGCCCTGCGCGCCACCGCTGCCGCCACCAGCCGGGCGGTCCTGACGTGCTCGGGCAGCGCGCTGAAGCGGAGTTCGACGGTGGCCATGCATCCCCCTCGGAACATCGGGCTGCGGTCGGGGGCCGGGCCGCCGAGAGCCCGAGCCCCCTGATGAACTTCTTCCGCCCGGGTGATCGACACCCGGGAAACGGACCGACCGGATCGACCGGACGACCGCGTCGACGGCACACGGAACCCCTTGGCCCGCGGCACCTCGACAGCCCGGCCCGGCCGGTGGCCCGGATCCGCCGCCACGCTCCGGGCCGCCTCCGCGGCTCCGCAGTGTGTCGTCGGCCCAGGACCGGCCGGTGACCGAGATCGGTCGGGTCACCCGAGTCAGTCGGTTGCCGCCACCGCTTCCTCGACCGAGGTGTGAATCGGGAACACCTTGGTGAGACCGGTGATGCGGAAGATCTTCAGAATGCGCTCCTGGTTGCAGACCAGGCGCAGCGAGCCCTCATGGGCACGCACCCGCTTCAGGCCGCCGACCAGCACGCCGAGCCCGGTGGAGTCGAGGAAGTCCACGCCCTCCATGTCGACGACGAGATGGAAATTCCCGTCGTTCACCAGCTCAACCAGCTGCTCGCGCAACTTGGGCGCGGTATATACGTCGATTTCGCCACCGACCTCGACGACCGTACGATCGCCGACGGTACGGGTCGACAGGGACAGGTCCACGGATCCTCCAGCACCTTGCTATCGAGCGGTCGTCCCTAGGGCACCTCGGCTTGCGGCCCCCGGGACGCATCGCCAGCCGCGATGGCATTCAATCACTTACCGGCAGGCGTGCACGACGCCTTGGCTCCATTGTCCGTCACGCCAGTGACACACTCGGTGCCGATGGCCAAGAATCACCACACCGATCGACCCCCGGCGGAGCCCGTGTCCCGGTTCTCGCCGGGCAAGGTCCTGGACCGGCTCGCCTCGGGACCGAGCCGGGCCTCGCGCATCACTCATACGGAGCACTTGCCCCCGCGCGCGGGTCGCCATGCCGTTTGGCCTGATCGAATTCGCTCGGAGGTGCTCGCCGCCGTACAGGCGTGCGGCATCGAGCACCCCTGGGCCCACCAGGCACTCGCCGCCGAGCACGCCCTGGACGGCGACTCGGTGGTCGTCGCCACGGGTACGGCGTCCGGCAAGTCCCTGGCCTACCTCGTCCCCGTGCTGTCCACGCTCCTGGCCGGCTCGGAGGCGGCGAACGGCCGCGGCGCCACCGCCCTGTACCTGGCCCCGACCAAGGCCCTCGCGGCCGACCAGTGCCGTTCGGTGAAGGAACTTTCACAACCGCTGGCTTCCGCGATTCGCCCGGCCGTGTACGACGGCGATACTCCGTTCGAGGAACGCGAGTGGATCCGCCAGTACGCCAACTACGTCCTGACCAACCCCGACATGCTGCACCGCGGCATCCTCCCCTCCCACCCCCGCTGGGCCTCCTTCCTGAAGGCGCTCAAGTACGTCGTCATCGACGAGTGCCACACCTACCGGGGTGTCTTCGGCTCCCACGTCGCCCAGGTCCTGCGCCGGCTGCGCCGCCTGTGCGCCCGTTACGGCGCCTCCCCGGTGTTCCTGCTGGCCTCGGCGACCGCCGCCGAGCCGTCCGTGGCCGCCCGCCGGCTGACCGGCCTGCCGGTGGTCGAGGTCGCCGACGACGCCTCCCCGCGCGGGGAGCTCGTCTTCGCCCTCTGGGAGCCCCCGCTGACCGAGCTGCACGGCGAGAAGGGCGCCCCGGTCCGCCGTACCGCCACCGCCGAGACGGCCGACCTGCTCACCGACCTCACCGTGCAGGGCGTCCGCTCGGTGGCCTTCGTACGTTCCCGGCGCGGGGCCGAGCTGATCTCGGTGATCGCCCAGGAACGCCTGGCCGAGGTCGACCGCTCCCTCGCCCGGCGTGTCGCCGCCTACCGGGGCGGCTACCTCCCCGAGGAGCGCCGCGCCCTGGAGCGCGCCCTGCACTCCGGCGAGCTCCTCGGGCTGGCCGCGACGACGGCCCTGGAGCTCGGTGTGGACGTCTCCGGCCTGGACGCCGTGGTGATCGCCGGATACCCGGGCACGCGCGCGTCCCTGTGGCAGCAGGCGGGCCGGGCGGGCCGCTCCGGCCAGGGCGCCCTGGCCGTACTGGTCGCCCGCGACGACCCGCTGGACACCTTCCTGGTCCACCATCCCGAGGCCCTGTTCGACCAACCGGTGGAATCCACCGTCCTCGACCCCGACAACCCGTACGTCCTCGCCCCGCACCTGTGCGCGGCCGCCGCGGAGATCCCGCTGACCGAGGACGACCTGGAGCTGTTCGGGCCCGCCTGCGCGGAGCTGCTGCCGCAGCTGGAGGCCGCGAAGCTGCTGCGCCGCCGTACGAAGGCCTGGCACTGGACCCGCCGGGAGCGGGCCGCCGACCTGACCGACATCCGCGGCGGGGGCGGCCGGCCGGTGCAGGTCGTCGAGGCCGGCACCGGCCGCCTCCTCGGCACGGTGGACGCCTCGGCCGCGCACTCGACGGTGCACGAGGGCGCTGTCCACCTGCACCAGGGCCGTACGTACCTGGTGCGCTCCCTCGACCTGGAGGACTCCGTCGCCCTGGTCGAGCAGGCCGACCCGCCGTACTCGACGGTCGCCCGCGACACGACGTCGATCTCCGTCCTGGAGACGGACATCGAGGTCCCCTGGGGCGCGGGACGGCTGTGCTACGGCTCGGTGGAGGTCACCAACCAGGTGGTCTCCTATCTGCGCCGGCGTGTCATCACCGGTGAAGTGCTGGGCGAGACGAAACTCGACCTCCCTCCTCGGACGCTGCGCACGCGCGCGGTGTGGTGGACGGTCACCGAGGACCAACTGGACGAGGCCCGGATCAACCCGGAGATCCTCGGCGGCGCCCTGCACGCCGCCGAGCACGCCTCGATCGGCATGCTGCCGCTCTTCGCGACCTGCGACCGCTGGGACATCGGCGGGGTCTCGGTCCCCCTGCACCCCGACACGCTTCTGCCCACCGTCTTCGTGTACGACGGCCACCCCGGCGGCGCGGGTTTCGCCGAGCGCGCCTTCCACACCGCCCGCGACTGGCTCACCGCCACCCGCCAGGCCATCGCCTCGTGCGAGTGCGACGCCGGCTGCCCGTCCTGCATCCAGTCCCCCAAGTGCGGCAACGGCAACGATCCACTGCACAAGCGGGGCGCGGTGCGGCTGCTCACGGTGCTGTTGCGGGGGGCGCCGGAGGAGAAACCGGAGGAAGAGCATCCGGAGAAAGAGGATCCGGAGGAGGAGAGGCCGCGGGAGAGGCCGGTCCCGCAGGCCCCGCCCGCGATCTGACCTCCGCCGCGAACGGCTCCCGGCCGGACGCCGCCGTCACGTCCGAGGTCTCGCCCACGACCGCGCACCGCACCAGACGTGCCCCCTGGGCCCGCGCCACCCGGTCGGCCCGGGCGCAGGCCTCCGTGGTGCCCTCGGCCCAGTGGTCGGCCGCCGCGAGCGCCGCGAGATCGGCACCGCCGGCCGCGCGGTGCCGGACGACGAGGGCCTGCCCGAGGGCGAGGAGGACGCCGAAGACCACGCACAGCACGGCGATGGCGACGACACTCCAGACGGTGGCGGATCCCCGGTCGCGGTCGCGGCCCGAGAAGTCGCGGCGGCGGCCCGGGAAGCGGCCTCTCACGGCCCCGCCCCCGCCCCGGCAGGCGTGGCCCCCGCCCCGGCGCCGACGGCCTCCTCCGCCGCGGCCACGGCCTCCTCCCGCACCTCGAAGGGCAGGGCGGTCAGCACCGGCGGCTTCGCCACGACCGTCACCCGCACCTGTTCACCCTCACGGGCCACGGTGATCTCCGCGCCCTGCGGTGCCGCCTCACGGGCCACCGCCACCACCGCGTCCGGGGCGTCCTGACGGGCCGCCGCACGGGCGCCGGTGCGCGCGGCGTCCACGCACTGGAGCTGCGCGGCCATCACGAGCAGCCCCCAGACCAGCGCCATGGTGAACGCCACCAGCACCGGCAGCACCACGGCCGCCTCCGCGGTCACGAACCCGCCGTCCGCCATCCGTCGCCGGGCGCGCCCTCGGTCTCGTCCTCGGGCGCGCCCGCCTCGGCGCTCACATCCGCGCACTGAGGGCTCGTTTCACGATGGCCTGCAGTTCCGCCCGGACCTGCCCGCTCGTCACGACCTCGTAGAGCAGCATGGCGAACCCCACCGCCGCGACGATGCCCATGGCGTACTCCGAGGTGACCATGCCCGCGTCCCGGCGCCACCGCGCCCGCAGCCGCCGCCCCATGTCCTTCGGCTTCTTGCTCATGCCAACCCCCGTGTTCTTGCTCATCTCAACCCCGTGAGGTTCGTTCCTACGACCACTTCTGATCGCTTCGCCGGTTACTTCACTTCGCCGGTCGCTTCACTTCGCCGCTCTCATCCCTTCAGCCGCTTCCGTCACCCACCACCCCCTCCCACGACGCCGCTCGCCAGCCCGATCACCACGGGCAGCACGCCGACCGCGATGAAGGCGGGCAGGAAGCACAGCCCCACCGGCGCGCTGACCAGAACGGCCGCCCGTCTGGCCCGTGCGGTCGCGGCCCGCGACCAGTCCGCGCGCGCGTCCGCCGCGAGCCGCGCGACCGGTGTGGCCGCCGGGAGCCCCGACTCGTCCGCCCGCTCCAGCAGCCGGGCCAGGGCGGCGGCGCCCGGGATCGAGGCCAACCGGCGCCAGCCGTCCGCCGGTTCACCGCCCAGGCGCACCTCCGCCGCGCCCTGTGCCAACGCCTCCCCGACGGGGCCTCCGAGGGCCTCGCCCACGGCCCGGGCGGCGACCACCGGCCCCGCTCCGGCCGCGATGCAGGCGGCCAGGAGATCGGCGGCGAGCGGGAGTTGGCGGGCGGCCGCCGCAGCGTCGAGCCGCACCGCCCGGCCCGCGTCGTCCCCCTGCCGGCTCCGCCACCGCCACAGCCCCAGCGCGCCCACCAGGCCCACCGCGGCCCCGCCGACGCCACCGACCAGCACCCACCCGGTGGCCACCACTCCGGCCATGGGCAGCCATCGCCGTACGGCACCCCGTACATCCGCGGACGGCCGCGGGGGTGGGGGCCGCAAGGCAAGCAGCTCGGCCAGGCGACGCCGCGCCCAGCGCTTGCGCCGCGCCATCTCCAGTCGCCGTACCAGCCATCCGAGAGCCACGACCACCGAGACGGTCATCCCCAGCCTGTGGACGAATCCGGTGCTCATACCGCCTCCGCCGCGCGCACGATCCGCGCCGACCACCACAGCCCGGCGGCCTCCAGGAGGCCGCCGACCAGCAGACATCCCATCCCCGCCCCGCTGTGCAGCAGCACGTGCAGAGGGTCGGCGCCCATGGCCGTACCGAGCAGGAGACCGAGGACCGGCAGCGCGGCGAGCATCACCGCCGTGGCCCGCGCCCCGGCCAACTGGGCGCGCAGGTCGACGCGCTGGTCCCGTTCGGCACGCAGCGCCGCGTCGAGCCGGTCGAGGCCCGCCGCGAGCCCGGCACCCTGGTCCACAGCCACCCGCCAGCAGGCCGCGAGTCCCAGCAGCCCCTCGGCGCCCGGCTGCCGGGCCGCCCCCGCGAGCGCGCCCGGTACGTCGCCGCCGAACCTCGCCGCCGCGAGCACGGTCGCCTGCGCCTCGCCGAGCCCGCCGGAGTCCCGCGCGGCGTACAACAGCGCCTCACCCGGCTGCCGTCCGGCGCGCACCTCCCCCGCGAGCGCACCGCACAGCGCGATCACCGCGTCCCCGAGCCGCTCACGTGCCCGCCGTGCCTCTCTGGCCAGCCGAAGCCGGCGCAGCACCGCGACCCCGGCCGCCCCCGCGACGACCGGAACGACCGAGGCACCCAGCAGCGCCAGCACCAGCCCGGAGACCAGCGCCCACCACTCGCCCCGCAACCGGCCGCCCAGCCGCCGAAGTTCACCGACGATCTGCCGGACGGACGGCGGACCGGACCCCACCACTCCGCCGCCCGCGAGCAGCAGCCGCGCCCGCCGCGCGCCGTAGTGCCGTCCGCCCGTCAGCCACGCCGCCGCTCCGACGCACGCCAGAGCGGCGCCCATGGCCACCTCACCCGTCGATACCTCACCCATCTCCCTCGCCTCCTCCGTCACCGTGGCCGTTCGCCCCGCCACCCGGTTCGCCTTCGACGTCACTTCGCAGCAGCCCGCGCAGCCGCTCCCATCCCCGCTCCCGCGCGAAGGCCTCCGGGCCCCAGCTCAGCGCCGGCACCGTCCGCACCAGCCCGGAGGGGTCCCGCTCCAGCACGTGCATCTCGGAGATGCGGCGCCGGCCGGCCCGGTCCCGCACGAGGTGCAGTACCACCGACAGCGCGGCCGCCAACTGGCTGTGCAGCGCGGCCCGGTCGAGCCCGGCGGCCGTCCCCAACGCCTCCAGGCGGGCCGGGACGTCCGCCGCGGCGTTGGCGTGGACCGTGCCGCAGCCGCCTTCGTGCCCCGTGTTCAGCGCGGCCAGCAGGTGCACCACCTCGGGGCCGCGGACCTCGCCCACGACGAGCCGGTCGGGTCGCATCCGCAGCGCTTGGCGCACCAGGTCCTCGAGGGTGACCAGGCCCGCGCCCTCCTGGTTGGCGGGTCTGGTCTCCAGCCGTACGACATGCGGGTGGTCCGGTCGCAGTTCCGCGGAGTCCTCGGCGAGCACGATCCGTTCGCCGGGTCCGACCAGTCCGAGCAGCGCGCTCAGCAGCGTCGTCTTGCCGCTGCCCGTCCCGCCGCTGACCAGGAAGGACAGCCGTGCCCGCAGCAGCGCCCGCAGGATCCGGTCCCCGCCGGGCGGCACCGTGCCCGCGGTGACCAGTTCGTCGAGTGTGAACGCCCGGGGCCGTACCACCCGCAGGGACAGACAGGTACAGCCGACGGCCACCGGGGGCAGCACCGCGTGCAGCCGGGTTCCGTCGGGCAGCCGGGCGTCGGCCCAGGGGCGGGCGTCGTCGAGCCGGCGTCCGGCCACGGCGGCCAGCCGCTGCGCGAGGCGCCGTACGGCCGCCGCGTCGGGGAAGGTCACGCCGGTGAGCTCCAGTCCGCCGCCGCGGTCCACCCACACCCGGTCCGGGGCCGACACCAGGACGTCGGTGACCGACGGGTCGGCGAGCAGTGGCTCCAGCGGCCCGCTGCCCACCAGCTCGGACCGCAACTCGGCGGCGGCTCCAAGGACTTCGGCGTCGCCGAGGACCCGGCCCTGTTCTCGCAGCGCCTGCGCCACGCGCGCGGGTGTCGGTTCTGCTCCGCTCTCGGCCAGCCACCGTCGCACCCCGTCGAGCAGCGCCGGGGAGTCCACCCGTTCGAGCTGGGGAAACGCGTTCATACGCCACCCGCCTCCACCAGGGCCTGCTCCCAGAACCGCGTGCAGAAGCGCGCCAGCGGCCCGCGACCGGCCGCGCCGGGTGGTTTGCCGCCGTCGTTCGGGCGCAGCAGCCCTGGTTCGACGGGCACCTCGCCGACCAGCGGCAGGCCGAGCAGCCGGGCCACCCCGCGGTCGTCGAGTCCGGGTGCGTACGGCCCGCGTACCGCCACTCTGAGATCGCGCAGGACCATGCCGACGGCGGACGCCACCCGTCCGGCCGCCGCGACGGCACGCAGTTCGGCGGGCACGACGAGGAGCGCGAGGTCGATCTGGGCGAGCGCCTCGGCGACCCCGTCGTCCAGGCGGCGCGGCAGGTCGACGACGACGGTGCCCCCGCGTCGCCGGGCTGCGGCGAGCACCGCTCGCACGGCCTGGGACGGGATGGCGACGCAGTCGCCGCGGTCCCAGCTGAGCACCCTCAGGGAGTGCAGCCGGGGCAGCGACTCCTCCAGGGCGCCGCCGCCGACCCGGCCGCGTGAGGCGGCGAAGGCGGGCCAGCGCAGCCCGTCGGCGCTTTCTCCGCCGAGGAGTACGTCGAGTCCGCCGCCGAGCGGATCGGCGTCGACGAGCAGGGTGCGCAGGCCCTCGCGCGCGGAGGTGACGGCCAGGGCGCAGGCCAGCGTGGACGCGCCGGCCCCGCCTCGGCCGCCGATGACACCGACGGTCAGCGCCGGGCGGCCCACGCCCTCGGCGACGTCGGCGATACGGTCGACCAGCCACTGCTCGCCCTCGGGGAGCATGAGGACGTTGTCGGCGCCGATCTGGACGGCCCGTTTCCAGACGCCGGCGTCGTCCTGGTCGCGGCCGACGAGTACCACCCCCTGCCGGCGGGCGGCTCCGCGGACGCGGTGCGCCGCGTCGTCGCCGACCAGGACGAGCGGGGCCGCCTCCCAGCCGCCTCCGCGTTCCGGTACACCGTGATGGACCTCGGGTGTGGCTCCGGCCGCCGCGCACAGGCGCAACAGGTCGTCGAGGAGTTCGGCGTCCTCGGTGATGATCAGTGGCTGCCCGGCGGTGGCGGGCTGTGGATCATGGGTGGCGGTCTTGGCCATGGCGTGTTCCCCCTTCGCCGCGTCGTGCGCGCAGTCCCCTGCGGCCACGCGATTCCCAAACGTGTGAAGAACCGGCAAGCGGCCTCCATATGAGCGACCGATACAAACCGGCCAAAGACGCTCCGACAAACAGAACCGGCCATGAACTCGCCTCGGTCGGAGCGCGCTGGAATCACGGTGCAGCGATCCCGGAAATCGTGTGGATCTTGGTGGAAAACTGTGGACAACTCAGCGGTTGTGAATATCGCCATCACTCATACCGGTGACCGCTGTAACCGGCCCCGCTTCGACTTCCGCAGAGCACCCTATCGACTACCGAGAGTAACCAATCATGGACATGCAGAGACGGCGGCCGCCATCGGACACCGACAGTCCGGCAACCGCTTGAAGGAAGAAGAAAACCCACCCGGACATGCGACGACCCCCGCCGGGGGGGAGAGCGGGGGTCGTCCCCACGGCCGACTCGGGGGGGGAGGAGTCGGACCGGGTTAGCACGGTCGCGAACGATCCGTGACTTCCATGGTGTACCCGAGAGCCCTCTCAGGCAAACCCACGCGCCCCACCTTACGCCGAATGGTGGGCGCCTATGCTCAGGGTCGTGGAAAACCACTCCTTGCCCCGCACAGCGGCCTTCTTCGACCTGGACAAGACGGTCATTGCGAAGTCGAGCACACTCACGTTCAGCAAGTCGTTCTACCAAGGTGGCCTGATCAACCGCCGAGCCGCGTTGCGTACCGCATATGCCCAGTTCGTCTTCCTGGTCGGCGGACTCGACCACGACCAGATGGAGCGCATGCGCGAGTACTTGTCGACGCTGTGCCGCGGCTGGAACGTGCAGCAGGTGAAGGAGCTCGTCGCCGAGACCCTGCACGACCTGATCGACCCGATCATCTACGACGAGGCCGCCTCCCTCATAGAGAGGCACCACACGGCCGGACGCGACGTGGTGATCGTCTCCACGTCGGGCGCCGAGGTGGTCGAGCCGATCGGCGAGCTGCTCGGGGCGGACCGGGTGGTGGCCACCCGGATGGTCGTGGGCGACGACGGCTGCTTCACCGGCGAGGTGGAGTACTACGCCTACGGCCCCACGAAGGCGGAGGCGGTCAGGGAGCTGGCCGAGTCGGAAGGGTACGACCTCGCCCGCTGCTATGCCTACAGCGACTCGGCGACCGACCTGCCGATGCTCGAGGCCGTCGGCCATCCGCACGCCGTGAACCCCGACCGCGCCCTGCGCCGCGAGGCACTCGCGCGTGGGTGGCCCATCCTGGACTTCCACCGGCCGGTGCGACTCAAGAAGCGACTGCCCACACTGTCCGTACCGCCGAGACCGACGCTGGTCGCGGCCGCGGCGATAGGAGCGGTGGCCACCGCAGGCCTCGTCTGGTACGCCGCCCGGCGCCGCAGCTCAGCGATCTGAACCATTTGTGACCGTTTTTGACCTAAAAGCAAAGAACGGTGGGCAGGGGTTCCACTTGCTCCGGGCTTGCAGTACAAAGGACTTAACGGCCCGCGAGACCGAAGGACATCCGAGAGGATCACCTTTAGAACGCATTTGGCCCCACGGACCGAGCATGAAGATCGGGCACCCACGCGACGTCGACCCGTCGATTACGGGCCAGCCGCACCAGGTGACGGGCAAAGCTCCCGACCTGATGGGCAACATATCGAGGACGCTTGGTAACCCGGTGGTCATGCCAGCGGCGGTACGAGCACTCGTACCGCCGCAACCCTGTTCGGGCCCCTTCGAAGGGGCCCTTTTCACGTCAGGCTCCCGTCAGGCCGCCCCGCGCTGAAGCGCCTCGCACACCGCCGTCGACTCCCGCACGCCCAGCTCCACCGCCCTGCCGCAGTGGACGATCCAGGCCGCCATGCCCTCCGGCGTTCCGGAGACATAGCCGTCCAGGGCCGCCAGGTACGCGGCGCGGCCCAGTTCGGCGTGACCCACCTCGGCAGGGCAGACCGCCTTCGGGTCCAGGCCGCTGCCGATCAGGACGATCCGCTCGGCCGCGCGCGCGACCAGGCCGTTGTGGGACACGAAGGGGCGCAGCGCGAGCAGCTCGCCGTGCACGACCGCGGCCGTCACCAGCGCGGGTGCGGAACCGCCCGCGATGATCAGCTGGGAAAGACCTTCCAGCCGCCCGGACACCTCCGCCGCGTCCGGCAGCGGCAGCTCGACCAGCGGCTCGTCGACCGGCTCGCCCGCCTGGCGCGGCCGGCCGAGCTCGTCAGTCTTGCCCGCCGCGGCGACCAGATGCAGCCGGGCCAGCACCCGCAGGGGCGACTGCCGCCAGATGGACAGCAGCTGGCCCGCCTCCGCGGTCAGCCGCAGGGACGCGCCCACCACGCGCGCCTCGTCGTCGCCGCTGAAGTCGGTGCGTCGGCGCACCTCCTCCAGGGCCCAGTCGGCACCGGACAGCGCCGCGGAGCCACGGGCGCCGCGCAGTGCCGCTTCGGAGGTGATCGCGTTGCTGCGGCGGCGCATGACCCTGTGCCCGTAGACCCGGTCCACGGCCTTGCGCACGGACTCCACGGACTCGGCCACACCGGGCAGCGAGCCCAGGGTCGCGAGCGGATCGGCGGACGCGCCTGTCGTACTCATGAGTACGACCCTACGCACCCCGGCGCCGCGCCCCACGAAGGAGTGGTCTTCTTCACCCTCCCACCACTCAGAGCCATGACACGACTACTCTTGGTGAACATGAAAATTGCTTTCGTCGGGAAGGGCGGCAGCGGCAAGACCACTCTGTCCTCCCTGTTCATCCGCCATCTCACGGCGGCCGGCGCGCCGGTGGTCGCCATCGACGCCGACATCAACCAGCACCTCGGCGCCGCTCTCGGCCTCGACGACGCGCAGGCGGCCGCGCTGCCCGCCATGGGCGAGCGGCTGTCTCTGATCAAGGACCATCTGCGCGGCAACAACCCGCGCATCGCCTCCGCCGCGACGATGATCAAGACGACCCCGCCCGGCGAGGGATCGCGACTGCTGCGGGTGCGCGAACCCAACCCGGTGTACGACGCCTGCGCACGACCGGTGGAACTCGACGGCGGCGCCGTCCGTTTGATGGTCACGGGCTCCTTCACGGACGCCGACCTGGGGGTCGCCTGCTACCACTCCAAGACGGGAGCGGTGGAGCTGTTCCTGAACCACCTGATCGACGGCTGCGACGAGTACGTCGTGGTCGACATGACCGCGGGCTCGGACTCCTTCGCCTCCGGCATGTTCACCCGCTTCGACATCACGTACCTCGTCGCCGAGCCGACCCGGAAGGGGGTCTCCGTCTATCGCCAGTACAAGGAGTACGCCCGCGACTTCGGCGTCACGCTGAAGGTCGTCGGCAACAAGGTGCAGGGCCCGGACGACCTCGACTTCCTGCGCGCGGAGGTCGGAGACGACCTGCTGGTGGCCGTCGGGCACTCGGACTGGGTGCGCGCGATGGAGAAGGGCCGGCCGCCCCGGTTCGAGCTCCTGGAGGAGGCCAACAGCCGCGCCCTGCGCACCCTTCGGAGCGCCGCCGACGCGACGTACGAGCTGCGGGACTGGGAGCGGTACACGCGCCAGATGGTGCACTTCCACCTGAGGAACGCGCACTCCTGGGGCAACGAGCGCACCGGGGCCGACCTGGCGGCGCAGGTCGACCCCGCCTTCGTGCTCAGCGAGGCGGTCGCCGCATCCGCCTGACGGCGACCGCTCCGGTACTCACTGCGGGACCGCCGGCGCCCCCGGCACTCCCTTCGGGGCCGGGGCGGTGCGGCCCGACAGGAAGGACGCCCAGCCCTGCCTGGGGGCCTCGCCCACCTTCAGGGTGCGCAGCCTGGCCAGCACCTGCGGGTCCTGGGCGTCCAGCCAGTCGGCGAGTTGCCGGAAGGAGACGCAGCGCACCTCGGGCTTGTTGCACACCTGCTCGACCACCTCGTCGATGGCGCGCATGTAGGTGCCGCCGTTCCAGGACTCGAAGTGGTTGCCGATGATCAGGGGGGCGCGGTTGCCGTCGTAGGCGCGGTAGAAGCCCTTGAGCAGGCCGTCGCGCATCTGGGCGCCCCAGTAGTCGTACTTGGCCGGGTCACCCTGGGTCGAGGTGCCGGACTGGTTGACCATGAAGTTGTAGTCCATGGTCAACTGCTCGTAGGAATGCCCGGGAAAGGGCACGAGCTGCATCGACAGATCCCACAGGCCGTGCTTCTTCTTCGGCCAGACCTGGTTGTCGACCCCGCTGGTGTCATAGCGGAAGCCGAGCTCGCGGGCCGCCTTCATGAAGTTCTTCTGCCCCTCCAGGCAGGGGGTGCGGGCGCCGATGAGCTCCTTGTCGTAGTCGAAGGGCAGCGGAGCCTCCTTCGTCATTCCGGTGTTGGTCCTCCAGGTCTTCACGAACTGCTTGGCCTGGGCGATCTCGCTCTTCCACTCCGCCACCGACCACTTGCCGACCCCGCCGTTCTCGCCGCAGAAGTGGCCGTTGAAGTGGGTGCCGATCTCATTGCCCTCCTCCCAGGCCAGGCGCAGTTGCGTGACGGTGTCGGCGATGCCCTGCTCGTCGTTGAAGCCGATCTCGGAGCTGCCCGGAGGGTGCTGCGGCGGCGTGTAGAGGTCGCGCTTCTCCTTCGGCAGCAGGTACACCCCGCTGAGGAAGTACGTCATCGTCGCGTTGTTGGCCTTGGCGACGCCGCGGAAGTGGGAGAACAGCTTCTGGCTGTCCTCGCCCGCGCCGTCCCAGGAGAAGACCACGAACTGGGGAGGCTTCTGACCGGGTTCGAGCCGCTCGGGTCTGGGCAGATGCGGCTGTGATCCGGTGTACGCGGTGGAGCCGTCGCCGATCAGCTGGAGCACGCTGTTGGGCGGTGGTGCTCCCTTCTGCGGGCCGGGCGCCCCTTCCTTCGAACCGCTGGAGCCGCCGGCGCAACCGGCCAGCGACGCGGCACAGGCCGCGGCGGCCATGGCTCCCGCGGCGATCCTCTGGGTGGCGGCCATGTTCCGCCCACCTTCTTCCTTCTCTCAGGCAAACGCTGACGAGGGCGTTTTGTGGCGATCTGCTGGGTTTGCCGACAGTGCCGCCAAGGTCGCACGAGGCCGAGAAAGGAATTAATACGACAAGCCGATAAAAAGCTCGCATCACTCGGGCGAGTGAACTAATGCGCCAATTGCGCCAAAAGTCCATGCCTGATCTTTACTCTGCATTACGGTTCATTTACCGATAGTTGATTCATTCGTTGATCCATCCCGCCACTGCACGCCGTGACCCACGGCCGCGACGAGTTCCGCGACCGCGCTGCCCCGGAGGAGACGGGAAACATGTCAGCCTGCGCACCCACCCAGCCCCAGACCCCGACGCGGACCGAGCGCCCCCACCAGCCGCACAGTCCGCCCCACCGCTTCCGCGTCGCCGGCGCCGACGTGTCCGCGTCGATCGCCGTCTTCCTGATCGCCCTGCCCCTGTCACTCGGCATCGCCCTCGCCACAGGCGCCCCGCTCCAGGCCGGGCTGGTCGCCGCCGCCGTCGGCGGGATCGTCGCCGGGCGGCTGGGCGGCTGCCCGCTCCAGGTCAGCGGCCCCGCCGCCGGACTCACCGTCGTCACGGCCGACTTGATCGGCCGCTACGGATGGCGGGCGACGTGCGGCATCACCGTCCTCGCCGGTCTCGCCCAACTCGGCCTGGGCTGCCTGCGCGTGGCACGCTCGGCGCTCGCCGTGAGCCCGGCCGTGGTGCACGGCATGCTCGCCGGCATCGGCGTCACCATCGCCGTCGCCCAACTGCACATCGTGCTCGGCGGCAGCCCGCACAGTTCCGTCCTCGACAATGTCCGCGCCCTGCCGGGGCAGTTGGTCCAGCTACGGCCTGCCGCCGTCACGATGAGCGCGCTGACGCTGACCCTGCTGCTGGCCTGGCCGAGGCTGCCCGGCCGCCCCGGCCGTCTGCTGCGCGGGATCCCGGCCGCGCTCGTCGCCGTCGCCGGGGCCACCGCGACCGCCTCGCTCACCGGGCTGACGCTGCCCAGGGTCGACCTGCCGTCCTGGCGCAGCCATGCCCTGGCGGGGCTGCCCGAGGGACCGGTACTCGGCGTCGCCGCCGCCGTGCTGACCACCACCCTGGTGTGCAGCGTGCAGTCGCTGCTCGGGGCGGTCGCCGTGGACAAGATGGTCGCCGGACGCCCCGGTCCGCAGGCCCGCGTCGGCCGCTCGAATCTGGACCGGGAGCTACTGGGCCAGGGTTCCGCCAACATCGTCTCCGGGGCGCTCGGCGGGCTACCGGTCGCGGGGGTGGCCGTGCGGAGCTCGGCGAATGTTCAGAACGGCGCCGTGAGCCGGAACTCCACGATGCTGCACGGCGTTCTCGTAGTAGTCGCCGCGCTGCTGATGGTCCCGATCCTGGAGCTCATCCCGCTCGCCTCACTCGCCGCCCTGGTGATGGCCGTCGGCATCCAGATGGTGTCCCTGCACCACATCCGCACGGTGACCCGCCACCGCGAGGTCCTGGTGTACGCCGCCACCACCCTCGGCGTGGTCGTCCTGGGTGTCCTGGAAGGGGTGCTGTCCGGGGTCGCCATGGCCGTCGCCGTCGCCCTGCACCGCCTCACCCGCACCCGTATCACGCACGAAGAGAAGGGAGGAGTCCATCACATCCACGCAAGAGGCCAGCTGACGTTCCTCGCGGTTCCCCGGCTCAGCCGGGCCCTGCATCTCGTACCCCAAGGCGCCCACGCCGTCGTGGAGTTGGACGGTTCGTTCATGGACCACGCGGCGTACGAGTCACTGCAGGACTGGCAACACGCACACACCGCGCAGGGCGGCTCCGCCGAACTGACCGGCCGGCGGGGCGGCGTCCGGACCGCCACGTCCGAACACCGCGGATCCAGACCCGACGGCACGGACGGCAGACCGGACGACGGACAACACGACGAGAGACACGACCGCAGAGACGACGACGGACACGACCGCAGACACGACCTGGCACGCGGCATCAGCGCGTTCCAGCGCGACACCGCGCCCCTGGTGCGGGGCGAGCTGGCGCGGCTGGCGCGGGAGGGGCAGCGGCCGTCCCAGCTCTTCCTCACCTGCGCCGACTCGCGGCTCGTCACCTCGATGATCACCTCCAGTGGTCCGGGCGACCTCTTCGTCGTGCGCAATGTCGGCAACCTGGTCCCGCTGCCGGGCGAGGAGAGAGGCGACGACTCGGTGGCGGCCGCCATCGAGTACGCGGTGGACGTGCTGAAGGTGCGCTCCATCACGGTGTGCGGGCACTCCGGATGCGGGGCCATGCAGGCGCTGCTCGAATCCGAGCCGGGCGGCGCGCGGACACCGCTGAGGCGGTGGCTCCGGCACGGGCTGCCGAGCCTGGAGCGCATGGGCGACGGCACCCGTCCCGGAGCACGGCTGGCCGGCCGGTCCGCCGCGGACGCGGTGGAGCAGCTCGGCCTGACCAACGTGGTCCAGCAACTGGAGCACCTGCGTGCGCACGAGTCGGTCGCGCGAGCTCTGCGGGACGGAGTACTGGAGTTGCACGGGATGTACTTCCACGTGGGCGAGGCCCAGGCGTACCTGCTCGACGGAGCGAGCGGGGACGAGCTGTTCGACCGTGTGCGGGAGGCGGACCTGTCGGCGTGACCCGCTCCCGCCGCGGACGGCCTCCCCCGTGGGGCCGCCCGCGGAGGGGCTCGGGGTCTGTCTAGCCGACGGACTCCGGTTCGCAGGGTGCGATCTTGCCCTTGACCGCGTAGAACATCTCGCTCGGCGTCGCCTTGGGGTTCTTCTGGCTGAGGTTCTCGATCGCCAGGGAGTCGCCGGGGTGCAGGGTGACCTTCATGATGTGCCCCGGGTCGGGCTCGCCGGTCGGGACGGAGCCCTCCTTGGGCGGCTTCCCGATGTAGCCCCGAACCAACGTGTTCGACAGCAGCTCGCCGCGTGGCTGCGCGCACTGGTGGCCGTACGTCAGGTCGTCGATGGTGACGTGGATGCCGTCGGCACGCAGCCGTTCGGCGAGTTCGCGCTGGCCCGCCGGGCCGATGCCGATCTTCAGCAGGCTGAAGGTGACGGTGCCGTCTTGGTGGCGGTCCACCGCGTACGCCGGTGAGTCGGCCGGAGAGCCGGGGACCAGCACCATCGCGAGCCCGGCGACCGCGCAGGCCCCGGCGGCGAGGGCGAGACGGCGGCGGGTGAACAGCGGACGGCCCGGAGCGGGCGCTTCGGTCCGGCCGATGCGCTCGCCCGCGGCGTGCTCCCGCCGTGCGCCGACCTCACGTCGCTCGATCTCCGCCTGCAACTGCGCCAACAGCCGGTCCTCGAACATCGCCTTTGTGGTCATGCCTCTCCCTCGGTTCCTCCGTTGACGTATGACAGTGACGTGCCCCGGGGGGCCGGGGCGGGCGGTTCCGCCTCCGTGCGCAAGGACTCCGTGCGCAGGGACTTGCGGGCCCTGTGGAGCCGTACGCGGGCGGTGACCTGGCGGATGCCGAGCGCGGCGGCGGCCTCGGTGACCGTGAGCTGATCGACCGCGATCAGTTCCATGACGGCCCGCTCCCCCTCGGGGAGGCGCTTCAACGCGTCCAGGGCGCGGCGGCCCGGGCTCTCCGCGTCGAGCTTGTCCTCGAGGCGGGCGATGTCGTCGCCCTCCAGCAGCCGCCGCCCCGAGATGCGCCGGACGCGCTCGGTCTCACGGGCGACGCGGCGGTACTCGCCGGAGACCACGTTGCGGGCGATGCCGTAGAGCCAGGCGGTCTCGCTGCCGCGGGACGGTCGGTAGGTGTGGGCCGAGTCCAGGACCGCGAGGAAGACCTCGGCCGTCAGGTCGGCCACCGTGTGGGCGTCGGCGACACGCCGGGCCACGAAAGACGTCACCGCATCCACATGGCGCCGGTAGAAATCTTCGAAGAGCTGTGGGTCGCGAGCCGCCGCAGCCGGCCCGCCCCGTGTCACTTCCACTCGGTCTTCCCCTCGTCGTCGGTGGCGGTTCATCTGTACTTGGGCCGGGGCGTGAAAGGCGTTACAAGAGCGGATGCACAGATAGGTCTAAACCAATTTTCCGTCGGCCCTTGTCACCGGCCCCCCGGGTCTGATGAGCTGTGGCCTGGGACACAACGGACACCCTGCGATTGGGAGATGTCGTGAGCAACGAGAGCCTGGCCAACCTGCTCAAGGAAGAGCGCAGGTTCGCGCCGCCCGCCGAGCTGGCCGCGAACGCCAACGTCACGGCGGAGGCGTATGAACAGGCCAAGGCTGACAGGCTCGGCTTCTGGGCCGAGCAGGCACGCCGGCTGACCTGGGCCACCGAGCCCACCGAGACGCTGGACTGGTCGAACCCGCCGTTCGCCAAGTGGTTCAAGGACGGCAGTCTCAACGTCGCCTACAACTGCGTGGACCGGCATGTGGAGGCGGGGCACGGCGACCGGGTCGCCATCCACTTCGAGGGCGAGCCCGGCGACAGCCGCGCGATCACCTACGCCGAGCTGAAGGACGAGGTGTCCAAGGCGGCGAACGCCCTGCTGGAGCTGGGGGTCCGGAAGGGCGACCGGGTCGCGATCTACATGCCGATGATCCCGGAGACCGCGATCGCGATGCTGGCCTCGGCCCGGATCGGCGCCGCGCACTCGGTCGTCTTCGGCGGCTTCTCGGCGGAGGCGCTCGCGACACGTATCCAGGACGCCGACGCCAAGGTCGTCATCACCTCCGACGGCGGATACCGGCGCGGCAAGCCGTCCGCGCTCAAGCCGGCCGTGGACGAGGCGATCGCCAAGGTCGACAACGTCGAGCACGTGCTCGTGGTCCGCCGCACCGGCCAGGAGGTCGCCTGGAACGGCGAGCGGGACGTGTGGTGGCACGAGATCGTCGAACGGCAGTCCGCCGAGCACACGCCCGAGGCGTTCGAGGCGGAGCACCCGCTGTTCATCCTCTACACCTCGGGCACGACGGGGAAGCCCAAGGGCATCCTGCACACCTCCGGCGGCTATCTGACGCAGACGGCGTACACGCACTGGGCGGTGTTCGACCTCAAGCCGGAGACGGACGTGTACTGGTGCACGGCCGACGTCGGCTGGGTCACCGGGCACTCGTACATCGTGTACGGGCCGCTGGCGAACGGCGCGACCCAGGTGATGTACGAGGGCACGCCCGACACCCCGCACCAGGGCCGGTTCTGGGAGATCGTGCAGAAGTACGGGGTGACGATCCTGTACACGGCGCCGACCGCGATCCGTACGTTCATGAAGTGGGGCGACGACATCCCCGCGAAGTTCGACCTCTCCTCCCTCCGCGTCCTCGGCTCCGTCGGCGAGCCGATCAACCCCGAGGCGTGGATCTGGTACCGCAAGAACATCGGCCACGACCGCACTCCGGTCGTCGACACCTGGTGGCAGACCGAGACCGGCGCGATGATGATCTCGCCGCTGCCCGGCGTCACCGCCGCCAAGCCCGGCTCCGCACAGACCCCGCTGCCCGGTATCTCCGCGACGGTCGTCGACGACGAGGCGAACGAGGTCCCGAACGGCGGCGGTGGCTACCTGGTGCTCACCGAGCCGTGGCCGTCGATGCTGCGCACCATCTGGGGCGACGACCAGCGGTTCATCGACACGTACTGGTCGCGGTTCGAGGGCAAGTACTTCGCCGGTGACGGGGCGAAGAAGGACGACGACGGGGACATCTGGCTGCTCGGCCGGGTGGACGACGTGATGCTCGTCTCCGGGCACAACATCTCCACCACCGAGGTCGAGTCCGCCCTCGTCTCCCACCCGTCCGTCGCCGAGGCGGCCGTCGTCGGCGCCGTCGACGAGACCACCGGTCAGGCGATCGTGGCCTTCGTGATCCTGCGCGGCACGGCGTCCGAGGACGACAAGCTCGTCGGCGCGCTGCGCGACCACGTCGGCAACACGCTCGGCCCGATCGCCAAGCCGAAGCGGATCCTGCCGGTGGCGGAGCTGCCGAAGACCCGCTCCGGCAAGATCATGCGGCGCCTGCTGCGGGACGTCGCGGAGAACCGTCAGCTCGGTGACGTCACCACGCTGACCGACGCCACGGTCATGAACCTCATCCAGGCGAAGCTGCCGGCGGCGCCCAGCGAGGACTGAGCAGGGCTGAGCAGGATTGTCGAGAGGCACCCGGCGTCGCACACCGGGTGCCCCTTTCACCGCACGCAGGGTGCCGCTTTCGCGCACGTTAGGTAAAATAAGCAAAAAACGTCCACTACAGGTGCGCCGGGAAGTCTGGTCGGCATGTGCTCCGTCCTGCCCACCGACCGGAGGTCACCCCCGTGCCCGCGCCCCGCACCACCGCCCCCCGCAAGGTCCTGGGACGGCTCTCCCTGCCCGAGCGGACCCACGTCGCGGACGCCCTGCGCACCGAGACCGTCGGCGGCGTGCTGCTGCTGGTCGCCGCCGTCGCGGCCCTGCTCTGGGCGAACGTCCCGGCGCTGCACCACAGCTACGAGAGCGTCAGCCACCACCGCCTCGGCCCCGCCACCCTGGGGCTGAACCTCTCCGTGGCGCACTGGGCGGCCGACGGACTGCTCGCGGTCTTCTTCTTCGTCGCCGGCATCGAGCTCAAACGCGAGCTCGTCGTCGGTGACCTCCGGGACCCGAAGGCCGCCGCGCTGCCCGTGATCGCCGCGCTGTGCGGCATGGCCGTACCGGCGCTCGTCTACACCCTCACCAACATCACCGGCGACGGCTCGCTCGCCGGCTGGGCGGTGCCCACCGCCACCGACATCGCCTTCGCGCTCGCCGTGCTCGCGGTCATCGGCACGGCGCTGCCCGGCGCCCTGCGCGCCTTCCTGCTCACCCTGGCCGTCGTCGACGACCTCTTCGCGATCCTGATCATCGCGGTCTTCTTCACCGAGCGCATCGACTTCGCCGCGCTCGCCGGCGCGGTCGCCGGGCTCGTCGTCTTCTGGCTGCTGCTGCGCATGGGCGTACGCGGCTGGTACGTGTACGTGCCGCTCGCGCTGGTCGTCTGGGGGCTGATGTACAACAGCGGCGTCCACGCCACCATCGCGGGCGTCGCCATGGGCCTGATGCTGCGCTGCACCACCCGTGAGGGCGAGCGGCACTCGCCCGCCGAGCGTGTCGAGCATCTCCTGCGCCCCCTGTCGGCGGGGCTGGCCGTGCCGCTGTTCGCGCTGTTCAGCGCCGGGGTGGTGGTCTCCGGCGGGGCGCTCGCGGACGTGTTCACCAAGCCGGAGACGCTCGGTGTGGTGCTCGGGCTGGTCGTCGGCAAGACGATCGGCGTCTTCGGCGGCACCTGGCTCACCGCCCGCTTCACCCGGGCCTCGCTCAGCGACGACCTCGCGTGGGCCGACGTCTTCGCCGTGGCGACGCTCGCCGGCATCGGCTTCACGGTCTCGCTGCTCATCGGCGAGCTCGCCTTCGAGGGCGACCCGGTCCTGACGGACGAGGCGAAGGCCGCCGTACTGACCGGGTCGCTGATCGCGGCGGTCTGCGCGACGGCCCTGCTGAAGGTGCGCAACGCCAAGTACCGCAGGCTGTGCGAGGAGGAGGAGCGGGACGAGGACCTCGACGGCATCCCGGACATCTACGAGCAGGACGACCCGGCCTACCACCTGCGCATGGCGGACCTCCTGGAGCGCAAGGCCGCCGAGCACCGGCGTCTCGCCGCGGACCTCGCCAAGACGGCCGCCGGACGCCACACGAGTGCCGAAGTACCGGGCAGGGCAGGCGAGGAAGGCGACCGTCCGGCATGATCTGACGAGACGGTACAAAACGAGACGGCACAAAAAGACGAAGAGGGAGAACGCGATGAGCGCACCCGACGGCAGCCCGGTCGGCGCCGAACGCAGCATCGGCCAGCTGTTCGCCTCGGCGACGACCGAATTGTCGGCGCTGGTGCACGACGAGATCGCGCTGGCCAAGGCCCAGCTGAAGCAGGACGTCAAGCGCGGCGCGACCAGTGGCGGCGCCTTCACGGTGGCCGGCGCGGTGCTGCTGTTCTCCCTGCCGATGCTCAACTTCGCCCTCGCGTACGGCATCCGGACCTGGAGCGGCTGGAACCTGGCGGTCTGCTTCCTGCTGTCCTTCGCCGCCAACGTCCTCGTCGCCGGCGTTCTCGCGCTGATCGGCGTGCTCTTCGCGAAGAAGGCGCAGAAGAGCAAGGGCCCGCAGAAGGTCGCCGCGTCCATGAAGGAGACGGCGGGCGTCCTCCAGAAGGCCAAGCCGCACCCCCGCCAGACGCCGGCCCTGGAGGACCGGTCCCCCGCGGCCATCGAGGCTGTGGCACGCTCGTCGTCATGACGGACCCCGGCGCTTCGGCACACCCTTTCTCGGTCGTACGGCTGGACGTTCCCGGCGGCCGGGAGGTGACGCACCGGGACGTCGCCGCCAACGGCGCCCGCTTCCACATCGCGGAGCTGGGCGACGGCCCGCTGGTGCTGCTGCTGCACGGCTTCCCGCAGTTCTGGTGGACATGGCGGCACCAACTCGTCGCGCTCGCCGACGCGGGCTTCCGCGCCGTCGCGATGGACCTGCGGGGCGTGGGCGGCAGCGACCGCACCCCGCGCGGGTACGACCCGGCCAACCTCGCCCTCGACATCACCGGCGTGGTGCGCTCCCTCGGCGAGCCCGACGCCGCGCTGGTCGGCCACGACCTGGGCGGCTACCTGGCGTGGACGGCCGCCGCGATGCGGCCCAAGCTGGTGCGGCGGCTCGCGGTGGTGTCCATGCCGCATCCGCGGCGCTGGCGCGCGGCGATGCTGCGGGACGCCCGGCAGACGGTGGCCGGCTCCTACATCTGGGGGTTCCAGCGGCCGTGGATCCCGGAACGGCAGCTGACCGCCGACGACGGGGCGCTGGTGGGCCGGCTGATCCGGGACTGGTCCGGGCCGCGGCTGCCGGACGACGAGGCTGTGGAGACGTACCGCCGGGCCATGTGCATCCCGTCGACCGCGCACTGCTCGGTCGAGCCGTACCGCTGGATGGTCCGGTCGCTGGCCCGCCCGGACGGCATCCAGTTCAACCGCCGTATGAAGCGGCCGGTTCGGGTGCCCACGCTGCATCTGCACGGCTCCCTCGATCCCGTCATGCGCACGCGGAGCGCGGCCGGTTCGGGCGAGTACGTCGAAGCCCCGTACCGCTGGCGGCTGTTCGACGGGCTCGGGCACTTCCCGCACGAGGAGGACCCGGTGGCCTTCTCCTCGGAGCTCATCAACTGGCTGAAGGATCCGGAGCCGGACCGCTGACGCATGCGCGCCCCGGCTCCGGTCCGACTGGCCGAAAGGCCACCGGGCCGGATCGGTGACCGCGCCAATGCGCCCGGTATCCGGACCTGAACACCTGTTCCACGAACGGCCACATGCCCAGCGCATAGGCCAATTGAGGGGCTCCGAGGCGGTTATCGACCTTGAGGCGGGGGCACACGTCCGGGTATGGGCTGGACGCACGACTACAGTGACGCACCCCGCAACCGACGCTCGGCCACCGGCCTGGGCTCGCACCGGGGAGGCGCTCCGCAGATGCAGGGCACGGACCTCCGGGTGGGAATTCCGCGCATCCTGCGCCGCCGGGCCCGCTGGGTCTCGGTACGCCTGCGTCACCCCCGCGGCTGAGCCAACGCGGCTGAGCCCCTGCGGCTGGGCCGCGTCGGCGCCCGTCGCCGCCCTAGAGAGCGCAGCTGTCGGTGCCCACCTGCTGGTTCGCGGTACGACCCTGGTCGATGTCCTGCTGGATCTCGTCCGCGGTGAGCGCGTAGCCGGTGTTGGCGTCGTCGAGTGACTTCGCGAAGACCACGCCGTACACCTTGCCCTCGGGCGTGAGCAGCGGGCCGCCGGAGTTGCCCTGGCGGACGGTCGCGTAGAGCGAGTAGACGTCACGGCGGACGGTGCCGCGGTGGTAGATGTCCGGGCCGTTGGCCGTGATGCGTCCGCGTACGCGCGCGGCACGGACGTCGTAGGACCCGTTCTGCGGGAAGCCCGCGACGATCGCGCCGTCGTCGCTCGCCGCGTCCTTCGCGGAGAAGCCGAGGGGGCGTGCCTTCAGGTCCGGGACGTCGAGGACGGCGATGTCGCGGTGCCAGTCGTAGAGGACGACCTTCGCGTCGTACTTGCGGCCCTCTCCGCCTATCTGCACGGTCGGCTCGTCGACGCCGCCGACCACGTGCGCGTTGGTCATCACGCGGCGGTCGGCGAACACGAAGCCGCTGCCCTCCAGGACCTTGCCGCAGCTCTGGGCGGTGCCCATGACCTTGACGACGGACCGCTGGGCGTGCGCGGCGACCACGCTGCCCGCCAGGGCCGGGTCGGGGGGCTGTACGTCGGTGATCGGCTCGTTGGCGAAGGGGCTGAAGACCTGCGGGAAGCCGTTCTGCGCGAGGACGGAGGAGAAGTCCGCGAACCAGGTGTCGGCCTGGGAGGGCAGCGCCTGGGAGACGCCGAGGAGCACCTTGGAGTTGCGGACCTCCTTGCCCAGCGTCGGCAGCGTGGTGCCCGCGAGGGCGGAACCGATCAGCCATGCCACGAGGAGCATCGCGACCACGTTGACCAAGGCCCCGCCGGTGGCGTCCAGGGCACGGGCCGGGGACCAGGTGATGTACCGGCGCAGTTTGTTGCCGAGGTGGGTGGTCAGGGCCTGGCCGATGGAGGCGCAGACGATCACGACCACCACGGCGACGACGGCGGCGGTCGTGCTGACCTCCGCGTTGTCGGTCAGGGCGTCCCAGACGACGGGCAGCGTGTAGACGGCCACGAGACCGCCGCCGAGGAAGCCGATCACCGACAGGATGCCGACGACGAAGCCCTGGCGGTAGCCGACGATCGCGAACCACACGGCGGCGACCAGCAACAGGATGTCCAGCACATTCACGGGGATCACCCTGTCATGACCGCCAGTCGAGCGGGACCTGCTTCTCCCGGTCCCACGGGCGCTCCCAGCCCGCGTAGTGAAGCAGACGGTCGATGATCCCGGCGGTGAATCCCCAGACGAGTGCCGATTCGACCAGGAATGCCGGACCTCGGTGACCGCTGGGGTGAACGGCCGTGGCGCGGTTGTCGGGGTCCGTGAGATCCACCACGGGGACCGTGAAGACACGGGCGGTCTCGTTCGGGTCGACGACGCCCACCGGACTGGGCTCGCGCCACCAGCCGAGCACCGGGGTGACGACGAAGCCGCTGACCGGGATGTAGAGCTTGGGCAGCACGCCGAACAGCTGCACCCCCGAGGGGTCGAGACCGGTCTCCTCCTCGGCCTCGCGGAGAGCGGCCCGCAGCGGCCCGTCGCCCTTCGGGTCGCCGTCCTCGGGGTCGAGGGCGCCGCCGGGGAAGGAGGGCTGCCCGGCGTGGGAGCGCAGCGAGCTCGCGCGCTCCATCAGCAGCAGCTCGGGACCCCGCCCGCCGTCGCCGTCGCTGCTGCCGTCGCCGTCGCCGTCGCCGAACAGGATCAGCACCGCGGACTGGCGGCCCGCGCCGTCCTCGGGCGGCAGGAAGCGGCTGAGCTGTACCGGCTCGACCGTCTCCGCGGCCCGCACCACCGGGTCCAGCCAGGCCGGCAGGTCCACCTTGCTGAGCGTCACCGCGCCGCCCTGGGTATTGCTCGCGTGCGTCATCGCCACCCCCGTTCTGCCCTCTTCAACGCCCGGGTGCCTCGAGATCGTTCCGTCATACGGCCCCCAGCGGCGGCGCCGGGCGGCCGCCCGCGTCGAGGTAGGCCTGCGGGGGCTTCAGGCGCTGGCCGGGGAAGCCGCCCTTCTCGTACTTCAGGAGCTTCTTGGCCTTCTCGGGGTCGGTCTCGCCCTCGCCGTACGCCGGGCAGAGCGGGGCGATGGGGCAGGCGCCGCAGGCGGGCTTGCGGGCGTGGCAGATGCGGCGGCCGTGCCAGATCACGTGGTGCGAGAGGTCCGTCCAGTCGCTCTTGGGGAAGAGCGCGCCGACCTCGGCCTCGATCTTGTCGGGGTCGCTCGCCCCGGTCCACTTCCAGCGCCGCACCAGCCGCTGGAAGTGCGTGTCCACGGTGATGCCGGGCCGCCCGAAGGCGTTGCCGAGGACGACGAAGGCGGTCTTGCGGCCGACGCCGGGCAGTTTGACCAGGTCCTCCAGCCTCCCGGGGACCTCGCCGCCGAACTGCTCGGTCAGGGCCTTGGACAGCCCTATGACCGACTTGGTCTTGGCCCGGAAGAAACCGCACGGGCGGAGGATCTCCTCGACCTCCTCCGGGTTCGCGCCGGCCAGGTCCTCGGGCGTGGGGTACTTGGCGAAGAGCGCGGGCGTGGTCTGGTTGACCCGCAGGTCGGTGGTCTGGGCGGACAGGACCGTGGCGACCACGAGCTGGAAGGGGTTCTCGAAGTCGAGTTCCGGATGGGCGTACGGATAGACCTCCGCGAGCTCGCGGTTGATGCGCCGGGCCCTGCGGACGAGAGCGGTGCGCGACTCGTCCGCCGGTACCTTTTTAGCTGTTTTGACTGTTTTATTACCGCGGCCGGGATCCTGTTCACCCACAGCGGAATCACGACGTACAACCACCCGCCCAGCCCCCTTGGCCTGTGCTCTCACCGGCGATTTGGACACCCGGCCAGCCTAAAGCCCGGCACCGACATCCGCCCCGGACCCGGAAGATCAGCCCCCGATTGGACCCCACCCGCTTACCTCGGGACACCTGTGCGGCATCCTTGTGACAGATCACACTGTTTGGATCGTCCGGCAAAATGGGGAACACGGTCCCCTGGCACATGGGGGAGCAAGATCCCCTGAGCAGGTCGACAAGGGAGAATTCGTGGACGACGTTCTGCGGCGCAACCCGCTCTTCGCGGCGCTCGACGACGAGCAGGCCGCGGAGCTCCGCGCCTCGATGAGTGAGGTGACCCTCGCGCGCGGTGACTCGCTGTTCCACGAGGGCGACCCCGGTGACCGGCTGTACGTCGTCACCGAGGGCAAGGTCAAGCTCCACCGGACCTCTCCCGACGGCCGCGAGAACATGCTGGCGGTGGTCGGTCCCGGCGAGCTCATCGGCGAGCTGTCGCTGTTCGACCCGGGCCCGCGCACGGCGACCGCGACCGCGCTGACCGAGGTCAAGCTGCTGGGCCTCGGCCACGGCGACCTCCAGCCCTGGCTGAACGTGCGTCCCGAGGTGGCCGGCGCCCTGCTGCGCGCCGTCGCACGCCGTCTGCGCAAGACCAACGACGCGATGTCCGACCTGGTCTTCTCCGACGTCCCCGGGCGCGTCGCCCGTGCCCTGCTGGACCTCTCCCGCCGCTTCGGCGTGCAGTCGGAGGAGGGCATCCACGTCGTCCACGACCTCACGCAGGAGGAGCTGGCCCAGCTCGTCGGCGCCTCGCGCGAGACCGTGAACAAGGCGCTGGCGGACTTCGCCCAGCGGGGATGGCTGCGCCTGGAGGCGCGGGCGGTGATCCTGCTCGACGTGGAGCGGCTCGCGAAGCGCTCGCGGTAGCCACGCGGCCCGCGCGGAAAACGGGCTGCCCGGCGCGTATCCGCCGGGCACAGTGGGCGCATGACCGAACCGGCTCCCCCGAAGGGTCTCGACGACCGGGGCCACATCGCGCGTGAAGGCTCGCTCGCGCGCGTCCCGCACGCCTTCCGCCCCGTCGTGGCAGCCGCCCGCGAGCGGCTCCTGGACGCCTTCGGGGCCCGCCTGGACAGCGCGTACCTTTACGGGTCGATTCCGCGCGGCACCGCGCGCGTGGGGCGCAGCGATCTCGATCTGCTGCTCGCCCTGCGCCAGGAGCCGGCCGACGCGGACCGGCAGGCGGCACGCGCAGTCGGTGAGGCGCTCGACAAGGAGTTCCCGCAGATCGACGGCGTCGGGACCCTGCTGTTCGGCCGGGCCCGGCTGCTCAGCGACCTGGAGAGGTACGACCTGGGGTGGTTCGTCGCCTGCCTGTGCACCCCGCTGCTCGGCGACGACCTCGCGGCGTTCCTGCCCCGCTACCGGCCCGATTCCCTGCTGGCCCGCGAGACCAACGGCGACCTGGCCCGGTTGCTGCCGCGCTGGCGTGAGCGGATCGCGGGCGCGGCCGGCAGCGAGGAGGCCCGGCGGCCCCTGGTGCGCTTCATGTCCCGGCACCTCGTCCGCACCGGCTTCACCCTGGTCATGCCCCGCTGGAACGGCTGGACCAGCGATCTCCGCGAGATGGCCGAGGTGTTCGGCGCGTACTACCCGGGGCGCGCCGGACAGCTGCGCACGGCGGCGGAGTACGGCCACGAGCCGGTCGGCGACCCGGACGTCCTGCGGTCGTACGTCGACGACCTGGGGCCCTGGCTGGCCGAGGAGTACGCACGCGTGCACGGGGTGAAGGCCCCGCGCCCCGAGGACGGGCCCTAGATGAGCCCGTGCTCGCTCAGGTAGTCCAGCTGGGCCCGTACCGACAGTTCCGCCGCCGGCCACAGGGTGCGGTCCACGTCGGCGTAGACGTGGGCGACGACCTGGCCGGGGGTGCGGTAGCCGTCCTCGACGGCCGTCTCCACCTGGGCGAGGCGGTGGGCGCGGTGGGCCAGGTAGAACTCCACGGCGCCCTGGGCGTCCTCCAGGACCGGGCCGTGGCCCGGGAGGACCGTGTGGACGCCGTCGTCGACCGTCAGGGACCTCAGCCGCCGCAACGAGTCCAGATAGTCGCCCAGCCGGCCGTCGGGATGCGCCACGACGGTCGTGCCGCGTCCGAGGATCGTGTCGCCGGTGAGGACGGCACGGTCGGCCGGGAGATGGAAGCACAGGGAGTCCGCGGTGTGCCCCGGGGTCGGTACGACCCTCAGCTCGAGGTCACCGACCGTGATCACGTCACCGGCGGCCAGGCCCTCGTCGCCGAGCCGCAGCGCCGGGTCCAGGGCACGCACGCGCGTGCCGGTGAGTTCGGCGAAGCGCCCCGCGCCCTCGGCGTGGTCGGGGTGGCCGTGGGTGAGCAGGGTGAGGGCGACGCGTTTGCCGGCCTTCTCGGCCGCGTCGACGACCGCGCGCAGATGACCGTCGTCCAGGGGCCCCGGGTCGACGACCGCGGCCAGCTCGGAGCCGGGCTCGGAGACGATCCAGGTGTTCGTGCCGTCCAGGGTCATCGCGGAGGCGTTGGGCGCGAGGACGTTGACGGCACGTTCCGTGGCGGGCCCGGCCAGGACTCCGCCGCGGGGCTGGCCGGGCAGGGCTGCTGCGTCCGTCATACGGGGCCTCCACCGGGCGTCGGGAGTGTCGGGGGTGTCGGGATGTGCTTGGTGAACTCGTCGTGGCCGGGCCAGGACAGGACGATCTCGCCGTCCACCAGGCGGGCCCGGGCCAGTACGGGGGCCAGGTCGCGCGCGGGTGCGGCGGCGAGGGCCGCGGCGGCGGTGCCGTACGGGGACAGCTCGCGCAGCGTGGCGATGGTGGGCGGCATCATCAGCAGCTCGCCCTTGTCGTAGCGGGCCGCCGCGTCCCCCGGCCGGATCCACACCGTGCGGTCGGCCTCCGTGGAGGCGTTGCGGGTGCGCTGGCCCTCGGGCAGGGCGGCCACGAAGAACCAGGTGTCGTAGCGGCGGCTCTCGAACTCGGGGGTGATCCAGCGGGCCCAGGCGCCCAGCAGGTCGGAGCGCAGCACCAGGCCGCGGCGGTCCAGGAACTCCGCGAAGGACAGCTCCCGGGCGACCAGGGCGGCGCGGTCCGTCTCCCAGTCGGCGCCGGTGGTGTCACCGACGACCGACTCGGGTGTGGGACCGGCGAGCAGGACGCCCGCCTCCTCGTACGTCTCCCGGACGGCCGCGCAGACGATCGCCTGGGCACCGGTCTCGTCGACGCCCAGCCGGTCGGCCCACCACGCGCGCGTGGGGCCCGCCCAGCGGATGTCGCGGTCGTCGTCGCGCGGGTCGACCCCGCCGCCGGGATACGCGTACGCGCCTCCGGCGAAAGCCATGGAGGCGCGTCTGCGCAGCATGTGGACGATCGGGCCGTTGCCGGCGTCCTTCAGGAGCATCACCGTGGCCGCGCGGCGCGGAAGCACCGGTGTGAGGGTGCCCTCCGCGTGCGCACGGATGCGTTCGGGCCACTCCGGGGGATACCACTGCCCATTCGCCATGGCCGGAGGCTATCCCGTGGTGCTCGAATGTTCGAGAGGCGCCCGGGACCAGGGACTACTCCGCACCCGTTACGGCAGGAGTCCCGCGGAGTCGCCGGGGGAGGAGCTCCACGGGGTCGACGGCAGGAGCTCCACCTGGACCTCGACCTCCACCGGCGCGTCCAGCGGCAGCACGGCGACACCGACCGCGCTGCGCGCGTGCACGCCCTTGTCGCCGAGGACCTCGCCGAGCAGCTCGCTGGCGCCGTTGACGACACCCGGCTGGCCGGTGAAGTCGGCGGCCGAGGCGACGAAGCCCACGACCTTCACCACGCGCGCGATGCGGTCCAGGTCGCCGGCGACGGACTTCACGGCGGCCAGCGCGTTCAGCGCGCAGGTGCGGGCCAGCTCCTTGGCCTCCTCCGCGGTGACCTCCAGGCCCACCTTGCCGGTGACCGGAAGCTTGCCCTCCACCATCGGCAGCTGACCGGAGGTGTAGACGTAGGGTCCGGACTGCACGGCGGGCTGGTACGCGGCCAGCGGCGGCACGACCTCCGGCAGGGTCAGACCGAGTTCGGCCAGCCGGTCCTCGACGGCGCCCATCACTGCTTCTCCCGCTTCATGTAGGCGACGAGCTGCTCGGGGTTGTTCGGCCCGGGCACGACCTGGACGAGCTCCCAGCCGTCCTCGCCCCAGGTGTCCAGAATCTGCTTCGTGGCATGGACGAGCAGAGGCACGGTTGCGTATTCCCACTTGGTCATGTGGCCGACTGTAGCCTCTGTTATCCACAGCCTCCCGCGTAGCCCGCGGGCGGACTGGTTAGGCTCGAAGACGTGAGCAGGCTCCAGGTCGTCAGCGGCAAGGGCGGGACCGGAAAGACGACGGTCGCCGCCGCACTCGCGCTGGCCCTGGCCACGGAGGGGAAGCGGACGCTTCTCGTCGAGGTCGAGGGTCGGCAGGGCATCGCACAGCTCTTCGAGACGGAGGCGCTGCCCTACGAGGAACGGAAGATCGCGGTGGCTCCCGGGGGCGGGGAGGTGTTCGCCCTCGCCATAGACCCCGAACTGGCCCTTCTGGACTACCTCCAGATGTTCTACAAGCTCGGCAGCGCGGGCAGGGCTCTCAAGAAACTCGGCGCCATCGACTTCGCCACCACCGTCGCGCCGGGCGTGCGGGACGTCCTGCTCACCGGCAAGGCGTGCGAGGCGGTCCGGCGCAAGGACAGAAGCGGACGGTTCGCGTACGACTACGTGATCATGGACGCGCCGCCGACCGGACGCATCACCCGCTTCCTCAACGTCAACGACGAGGTCGCCGGGCTCGCCAAGATCGGCCCGATACACAATCAGGCCCAGGCCGTGATGCGCGTCCTGAAGTCGCCCGAGACGGCCGTTCACCTGGTGACGCTCCTCGAGGAGATGCCCGTGCAGGAGACCGCGGACGGGATCGCGGAACTGCGCGCGGCCCGGCTGCCGGTGGGCCGGGTCGTGGTGAACATGGTCCGGCCCGAGGTGCTGGACGCGGAGGACCTGGAACTCGTACGGACCGTGGAGCACACCGCCGTCGCCCGGTCGCTGTCCGCCGCCGGGCTGGGCGGGGCGCGCCGCGGCGGGGTCGCCGAGCGGCTGGTGGACCCGCTGCTGGAGCAGGCCGAGGAGTACGCCGAGCGGTACGCGCTGGAGCAGGAGCAGCGCGCGGTCCTGGGCGAGCTGGGCCTGCCGCTGCACGAGCTGCCGCTGCTCGCCGAGGGCATGGACCTGGCGGGCCTGTACCAACTCGCCCACGAGCTGCGGAATCAGGGGATGTCATGACTCCGGACCCGACCCAGGCGCAGGACACCGCACGCCACCGGCTCTCCCCCGCGCGCGTGCTCGACGTCGATCCGCTGCTCGACGACCCCGGGACCCGGATCGTGGTGTGCTGCGGCTCGGGCGGGGTGGGCAAGACCACGACCGCGGCGGCGCTCGGGCTCAGGGCCGCCGAGCGGGGCCGCAAGGTGGTCGTCCTCACCATCGACCCGGCGCGCAGGCTGGCCCAGTCCATGGGCATCGACTCGCTGGACAACGTGCCGCGCCGGGTGAAGGGCACCGAGAACGACGGCGAACTGCACGCCATGATGCTCGACATGAAGCGCACCTTCGACGAGGTCGTCGAGGCGCACGCCGATCCCCAGCGGGCGGCCGCGATCCTGTCCAACCCCTTCTACCAGTCGCTCTCGGCGGGCTTCGCGGGCACGCAGGAGTACATGGCGATGGAGAAGCTGGGGCAGCTTCGGGCGAAGGACGAGTGGGACCTCATCATCGTCGACACGCCTCCGTCGCGCTCCGCCCTGGACTTCCTGGACGCCCCCAAGCGGCTCGGCTCCTTCCTGGACGGCCGGCTGATCCGGCTGCTGACGGCCCCCGCGAAGCTGGGCGGGCGCGCGGGGATGGCCTTCCTCAACGTCGGCATGTCGATGATGACCGGCACGCTGGGCAAGCTGCTGGGCGGTCAGCTGCTGAAGGACGTCCAGACGTTCGTGGCGGCGATGGACACCACCTTCGGTGGCTTCCGTACGCGCGCGGACGCCACGTACAAGCTGCTTCAGGCGCCCGGCACGGCGTTCCTGGTGGTGGCGGCCCCGGAGCGGGACGCGCTGCGCGAGGCCGCGTACTTCGTCGAGCGGCTGGCCGCGGAGGACATGCCGCTGGTCGGGCTGGTGCTCAACCGGGTCCACGGCAGCGGCGCCGACCGGTTGTCGGCCGAGCGTGCGCTCGCCGCCGCGGAAAATCTTGAAGAGCCCCGCATTGTGGATCAGGGGGACGGGAAAGCTGGACTTCGTAACTCTCCCGACACGTACGGCAGTTCAGAATCATCCGCGTCGGAGCCGACCGCGTCCGAATCTCCCACGGCGGAGGCGTCCACAGCGGAATCCCCCACGGCGGAATCCCCCGTCGACCGGCTCGCCGCGGGCCTGCTGAGGCTGCACGCCGAGCGCATGCGGTTGCTCTCCCGCGAGCAGCGCACACGTGACCGCTTCACCGCGCTCCACCCCGAGGTGGCGGTGGTGGAAGTGGCCGCGCTGCCAGGCGACGTGCACGACCTCACGGGGCTGCGGAACATCGGCGACCGGCTCGCTGCCGGCCGGCCCGAGCTTTCCTAGGCCCTGCGGCTTTCCTAGGCCCCTGTCAGCCGACCTCCGCGGTCAGCTGACGGCCGCGTAGTTCTCGTACACCTCGTCGCTGTCGAGGGGCACGATTCCGACCCCCCGCTCGTACTCCAGGCGCGCGGTCTCCAGGAGCCTGCGCCAGGAGGTCACGGTGGGCCGCCTGCGCAGCAGTGCGCGGCGCTCGCGCTCCGTCATGCCTCCCCACACGCCGAACTCGACGCGGTTGTCCAGCGCGTCGGCCAGGCATTCGGTGCGTACCGGACATCCGGTGCACACCGCCTTGGCCCTGTTCTGCGCTGCTCCCTGAACGAACAGTTCATCCGGATCGGTAGTGCGGCAGGCAGCCTGCGCACTCCAGTCGGTTACCCAGCCCATACCGGCGCCGTCCTCTCCCGAATCGAGGCTCCCCCACGGCGGCTTGCGGCATATTCACCGCCGCCAGTTGAGGACGTTACGGAAGGTGGGCACAGCGCAACACCCCCTTCGGGCCCAATCTTGAATGGCCCGAACGGACTATGGGTAAGCGGCAGATCACCCGCGGGAGTGAGCTGGCGACATGCGTGATCATCCCGGCAAACCGGTACAGCTGTGGTGCGTCACAACGGGCGCCAGGTGACACACGAGGCGGATTCGGACACGCCGCCCACAAAAAATTCGACTACATCCGGAACGATTCGGGGTCGCGGGACGTATTGATACGTGGCCTCACTGCTGTGACAGTTGAGAGCAGCTTAGGCCAAGGCCTTCACGCGTGTCCGGCGAATGAGAACGTAGGCTGCCCTCATGCCAAAGAAGCGCTCGGGCGGTGGTCTGTCGGCGACGCAGCAGGCCGCCAAGTTCCTCGGTGTCAGTGTGCTCGCGGGAGCCGTGATGGCCGGTATCGCGCTGCCCGCGGCCGGTGCGCTCGGTCTCGCGGCCAAGGGTACGGTGCAGGGCTTCGACGAGATCCCCGCCAACCTCAAGAGCCCGCAGCTCAGTCAGCGCACCGCGATCCTGGACAGCGCGGGCCACAAGATCGCCTCGGTGTACTCCCGGGACCGTACGGTGGTGGACCTCAAGGACATCTCGCCGTACATGCAGAAGGCGATCGTCGCGATCGAGGACTCCCGCTACTACCAGCACGGCGCGATCGACCTGAAGGGCGTCCTGCGCGCCCTGAACAAGAACGCGCAGAGCGGCGGGGTCGCCCAGGGCGCCTCCACGCTCACCCAGCAGCTGGTGAAGAACTACTTCATCGAGGAGGCCGGCGACGACCCGACGAAGGTCGCGCAGGCCACCCAGCAGACGCTGGGCCGCAAGATCCGCGAGCTGAAGTACGCGATCCAGCTCGAGGACAAGCTCGGCAAGAAGAAGATCCTCGAGAACTACCTGAACATCACCTTCTTCGGCGAGCAGGCCTACGGCATCGAGGCGGCCTCGCAGCGCTACTTCTCCAAGCACGCCAAGGACCTGAACCTCCAGGAGTCGGCGCTGCTGGCCGGCATCGTGCAGTCCCCGAGCCGGTACGACCCGGTCAACGACGAGGCCGAGGCCACCAAGCGGCGCAACACCGTGCTCACCCGTATGGCTCAGGTCGGCGACATCTCCGGCGCGGAGGCGGACAAGGCCAGGAAGGCCCCGCTCGGGCTGCACGTCAGCCGGCCGAAGAACGGCTGCATCACCGCCTCCAAGGGGGCGGCGTTCTTCTGCAAGTACGTCGAGAACGTCTTCCTCACCGACCCGACCTTCGGCAAGACCCGCGAGGCGCGCGCCAAGCTGTGGAACAAGGGCGGCCTGACGATCCGTACGACACTCGAGCCGCAGGCCCAGGAGTCGGTGCAGACCTCCCTCAAGGAGCACGTCTACAAGTCCGACCGGGTCGCCGCCGCCTCCACCCTGGTGGAGCCCGGCACCGGCAAGATCCTGGCGATGGGCCAGTCGAAGCCGTACGGCTACGGCAAGGACGAGACCGAGTACAACTACTCCGTCAACCACGACATGGGCGGCTCGAACTTCGGCTTCCCGACCGGCTCGACCTTCAAGCCGTTCGTGGCCGCCGCCGCCATCGAGGGCGGCAAGCCCCCGACGCAGCCGTACTCGGCGCCGTACAAGATGAACTACCCGAGCCCCGTGCAGACCTGTAGCAGCAAGCCGTGGGTCAACGACCGCTCGTACACCGTGGAGAACGAGAGCGAGTCCGAGAAGGGCCCGTACCGCATGAAGGAGGCGATGGCGAAGTCCGTCAACACCTACTTCGTGCAGCTCATCTCCGACATCGGCCTGTGCCCGGTGATGAAGATGACCGACGGCCTGCACGTGGTGCAGGGCAACGGCGACAAGCTCCCCGAGAACCCCTCCATCGCCCTCGGCGCGATCGGCCTCTCCCCGCTGACGATGGCCAGCGCGTACGCCACCTTCGCCGACCGGGGCATGTACTGCACGCCGATCGCCATCGAGTCGATCACCCAGAAGGTCGGTGACGAGCAGAAGTCGCTCCAGGTGCCGAAGTCGACCTGCTCGCGCGCGATGAGCGAGAAGACCGCCGACACGGTCAACACCCTGCTGCGCGGCGTGATCGACTCCGGTACGGGCCAGCAGGCCGGACTGAGCGACCGCGAGAGCGCGGGCAAGACGGGTACGACGGACGAGCGGAAGAACGCCTGGTTCGTCGGCTACACCCCCAACCTGGCCGGTGCGGTCTGGGTCGGCAGCGCCAAGCAGAACGTGAAGATGGTCAACATCACCATCGGCGGCCGGTACAACGACCTCGTCTACGGCGGCCGGGTCCCCGGCCCGATCTGGCGCGACGCCATGGACGGCGCGCTGGCCGGCAAGGACGCCCCCGACTTCAACCTCGTCGACATCCCGGACGACAACAAGGACAAGGGCGACGGCAAGGGCAACGGGCACGGGAACGGAAACGGGAACGGCGGCAACGGGGACAACACCGGTGGCGCCATCGGCGGGCTCATCGGCGGTACGACCGGCGACAACAACGGCTTCCCGACGCCCACCTTCTCCTTCCCGGACGGCTTCATCCAGGGGCAGAGCAACGGGGGGACCCGGGGTAACGGGAACGGCGGGCGAGGCTGACCCACCGGGCAACGCGGCAATGCGGCGGGGCCGCACCCTCTGACCGAGGGTGCGGCCCCGCCGTCGTACCTCTGCCGGATCCACCGGCGTGGCGGTCAGCCCGCCAGCAGCTTCTTGACCGCGGCGGCGACCCGGCCGCCCTCGGCCTGACCGGCCACCTTCGGGTTCACGATCTTCATCACGGCGCCCATGGCCCGCGGCCCCTCGGCACCGGCGGCCCTGGCCTCCCCGACGGCCTGCGCCACGATCGCGTCCAGCTCCTCGTCGGACAGCTGCTTCGGCAGGTACGCGGCGAGCACCTCGCCCTCCGCCTTCTCCCGCTCGGCCTGCTCGGCACGACCACCCTGCGCGAAGGCCTCCGCCGCCTCGCGGCGCTTCTTGGCCTCCTTGGTGATCACCTTCTGGACCTCGTCGTCGGAGAGCTCGCGCTTCGCCTTGCCCGCGACCTCCTCCTTGGTGATCGCGGCGAGCGTCAGCCGGAGCGTGGAGGAGCGGAGCTCGTCACGCTCCTTGATCGCGGCGTTGAGGTCGTCGTGCAGCTTCGACTTGAGCGTGGTGGTCATGGCTCGATTGTCGCAGGTGCGGTGACGCGAACGCCCGCTGATTTAAAGGACCCCCGCCGAGGGCCATGGGGCAGCCCCCGCCGAGGGCCATGCGGCGGCCCCATCGAGCGGCCCTATGGGACGGCCCTATGGGACGGCCCGTCTCGATGCCCCGTCAGCGTCTGACACGATGGAGGTATGCGCGCGCGATACGGAGTACCCCTGGGAGTCGTGGCGGCCGGCGCCGCCGGTCTGGTGTATGCGGCGGGCTTCGAGGTCCGTTCGTTCCGCCTCCGCCGGGTGACGGTGCCCGTCCTGCCCCCGGGCATGCGCCCGCTGCGCGTGCTCCAGGTCTCCGACATCCACATGGTCCGCGACCAGCGCAAGAAGCAGCGCTGGCTGCGCTCGCTGGCGGGCCTGCGCCCCGACTTCGTGATCAACACGGGCGACAACCTCTCCGACCCGGAGGGCGTGCCGGAGGTGCTGGACGCGCTCGGTCCCCTGATGGAGTTCCCGGGCGCGTACGTCTTCGGCTCCAACGACTACTACGGCCCCAAGCCCCGCAACCCCGCCCGCTACCTGCTGGAGAAGGCCAGCGGCCGGCACGGCCTGAACGGCAACCCGCCGGCCGTGGGCGCCATCCACAACCCGTGGGAGGACCTCCGGGACGGCTTCGACGGGGCGGGCTGGCTGAACCTGACCAACACCCGGGGCGAGCTCAAGATCGAGGGCATCTCGGTGGAGCTCACCGGCCTGGACGACCCGCACATCAAGCGCGACCGCTACGCCCGGGTCGCCGGCGGCCCCTCCGCCTCCGCCGACTTCTCGATGGGCGTGGTGCACGCTCCGTACCTGCGCGTACTGGACGCGTACACGGCCGACGGCTACCCGCTGCTCCTGGCCGGCCACACCCACGGCGGCCAGCTCTGCATCCCCTTCTACGGCGCCCTGGTCACCAACTGCGACATCGACACGGACCGCGTGAAGGGCCTGTCCACGCACACGGCGGAGGGCCGTACGGCATACCTCCACGTCTCGGCGGGCTGCGGCACGAACCGCTACACGCCGGTACGGTTCGCGTGCCCGCCGGAGGCGTCGCTACTGACGCTGGTGGCGAAGGAGCGATAAGAGGCGGAGGCGGAGGCAGACGCGGCCGGGACACGAAGGGGGGTAACCCACCCGGATCCACCCGGATCGCCCCTTTTGCCCGCCTTGCTTAGCGTGAGGGCATGACCGTCCCGACGCCCTCGACGCCGCCGTCGCCTCGGATACCTCGGACACCTCCGATACCCCGGGAGATCCCCGACCTCCCCCCGGTGCCGGGCTCCCCCGCCCTGCCGCTCTCCCCGGTCCCGGCCGCGGCGGTGGTACCTCCCGTACAGCGCCCCCTGACCGCGGTCTTCCGCCTGCTGATCGCCGCGCTCGCGACGGCAGGCGTCGCGCTGGAGCTACTGCTCGGCAGCCCGGCCCGGACCCTGAGCTACTTCAGCGTCCAGAGCAACGCCCTCCTGGCCCTGACCTTCGCCGCCTCGGCCCACCGCGCGGGAACGGCCCGCCGCCCCCTGCCGCCGTCCCTGACGGGCGCGGTGCTGCTGTACGCCTTGATCACGGCGGCGGTCTACCACCTGTTCCTCCCCCACACGACGCCCCCGTTCGCCATGACGGACGCGACCGCGCCCCCGGCACGCTGGCACGGCCAGTGGACCGCCCTCCAGATCCTCCACACGGCCGTCCCGCTCGGAGTGCTCCTGGACTGGCTCCTGCTCACCGCCCCCGGCCGCCTGCACCTGCGCCAGGCCACCGCCTGGATGCTCTACCCCCTGGCCTACCTGGCCTTCTCCCTCACCCGAGCCGAACTGCTCCTCCCCGGCACCCCGGCCCGCTACCTCTACCCCTTCCTCGACGTCGACCAGCACGGCTACAAGCACACCCTCGCCAACGCCCTCCTCCTCGGCCTCTCCTTCTACGCCCTGGCCGTCCTCCTGGTCGCCCTCGACCACACCCGCCCCAACCCCGTCCGCCGCCACCGCAAAACCGGATTTCGTCTCCGGCCACCGGTGGGCTAAAGTAAACGACGTCGCCGCGACAAGCAGCGACACCGGGGTGTAGCGCAGCTTGGCAGCGCGCTTCGTTCGGGACGAAGAGGCCGTGGGTTCAAATCCCGCCACCCCGACAGCCGCAACAGCAGGTGAGGCACCTAGGAACGCTCCTAGGTGCCTCACCTGTTTCCGTGTGCGTGTCCATCTGCGGGACCGGGAGATCTCCTCCAGTGGGACGCCGCGGTCGGAGAGCAGCGAGACGAAGCTGCCTGCCTCCGGCGGGGGATCGGCCGGCACCGGGTGGGAGGGGCGCCGTTCCTGGCCGCCGGCAACCTCAAGCCGCACGGTCCACAGCCCACCGTGATCGACCTGATGAGGATGAGACCAGGCCGCGAAGACGCGTAGTGCCGGCCTCGGTCGACGGACGGTGTCGGGCTGACTTGATGGCGCTTCTTGAGAATTACTCGCCGACAGCGCCAACCATGCCGCGCAGGCTGAATTCAAGGGACGTGGACGACACCTCGCCGAGTAAACCCTTTGGCTGATTGTTTGAGTGCTAGGTTCCTCGCAGTGCTATTTGGCAGTCGCGTCGACGTAAATAGTTGACTGTCGCGGCTTTCACTCAGAGGACGGTACGTATGGCGCTTCGGGGTTCTTTGGCTCTGGCTGTGGTGGGGGCGGCAGCGGCGTCTGCTGCTGTTCCGGGCACGGCATCCGCGGCTGCTTCGGTTTCGCGGACCTTGACAAGCTGTAATGGTGCGCAGTTGCAGCAGGCGGTCGCGCAGGTGAACAGTAATCCTGGCGGGGGCACCGTCAAGCTGAAGCGAGGCTGCACCTACAGACTCACCCAAGCAGACCCGGTAGGCACGCCAAATGGTTTTACGCCGATCACTAATAGTAGCGGCGTCACCATTCAGGGAAACGGCGCCACCATCAAGCGGGACAGCGCAGCGAAGTTCCGTTTCTTCGAGGTGCTCTCGGGCGGTGTTCTCACTCTCGACAACGTCACCCTGACGAACGGTCACGCCGCCTCCCCGGCAAACGCTGCGGTCGGGGGCGCCGTCTGGCTCCATGGCGGACAGGTGACGATCAACCGGAGCTGCCTGACACGCAACACGGCGGACCTCGAAGGCGGAGCTCTCGACAACGACAGCAGTCTGATGACCGTCACGGACAGCACCGTGGAAGGCAATTCGGTCGTCCACCCCGTGACCACCCCTTTCGGCGCTTTTGGCGGGGGCCTGGCTTCGGCAGCAGGCGCCTTTACCGTCTTCAACAACAGCACCATCACCAAGAACTCCGTCGTTTCCAAGGGAGCTGACCGGAGCGCGGGGGGTGGCATCGAGGTGGATTCGAGTACCGTGAGGTTGAACCATTCCCTCGTGAGCCACAACCGCGTCACTGGGCCCGATGCGCGTGGTGGCGGAATCGTCGACCAGAACGGCAGCCTGGCCGCTCTGGACCACACCAAGGTGATCGGCAACAAGGTGACCGGTTCAGTCGTTGCTCGTGGCGGTGGCATCTATAACGACTCCACACTGGAACTGACCGACAGCCCGGTCGGCGCCGACTCCCAGGGAAATACCGTCAATGGCGTCGGGGTACCAGGGCAGGGTGGTGGAATTTTCAACGGCGGCAACGGTACCGCCACACTGACGCGGAGCCCGGTTGAATTCAATCGCGCTTTCGGGACACCTGGAGACGGCGGCGGAATTTTCAACAGCGCGCCTCTCGGTAATGTGATCCTGGTGAACAGCCCGGTTCGCAAGAACATCCCCAACAACTGCGTCAACGTCGACTGCTGCTGATCTGCCGGCAGCCACAACACCCAGAGGGCCTGGTGCGAACATCGCACCGGGCCCTCTGTCGTGCGTACACGCCACACCCGCGGAAGTGCGGCGCGGTGTCGCTACGATCACCGGTCATGGATTGGCTGGACCGCGCCGCGAAGCTGAGGCAGTGGAGTCGGGACGGGGTGCGGGCGCCGCACAAGCCATTGCTGCTGCTGTACGCGCTGGGCCGCTTTCAGGCGGATGCAGATGACGCGTTGCGCTACAGCGCCGTGGAAGCCGATCTGAAGCAGCTGCTGGCGGAGTACGGTCCCGCTCACGGGACCACGCCTGCCTACCCCTTCCACCATCTGGTCAGCGACGGGGTGTGGGAGGTACGAACCGATCACGGCGTCGGCAGCCCCGGCACCGGGGTGCGGGGGCTGCGTGCCAGTGGCGCCACCGGGCGGCTGGCCCCGGACCTGCGGACGGCGCTCCGGCGCGAACCGTCACTGCTGGGGCGCATGGCGAGAGTACTGCTGGACCTGCACTTCCCTCCGTCGCTGCATCAGGACCTGTGCGACGCGGTGGGCCTGGAACCGGAGCTGGCGGAGACGGACGCGCTGGCGGCGGCGCCCGGGAGGCGGCAGCGGGACAGGCGCATGCGGGAGCTGGTGCTGACCGCCTACGAGTACCAGTGCGCCTTCTGCGGCTACGACGGCATGATCGGCACGGTTCCCGTCGGGCTGGAGGCGGCCCATGTGCGCTGGTGGGCGTTCGACGGCCCGGACGACGTCGACAACGGGCTGTGCCTGTGCTCACTGCATCACAAGCTGTTCGACAAAGGCGTCCTCGGCATAGGCGACGGCCACCGCATTCTGGTCTCGCAGCGTTTCGTCGGGCGCAGCCCCAGCGCCCGCGACCACGTCACAGCACTCGCGGGCCGTCCGCTCATCGGACCTCAGCCCGGCGCCCGGCCCATCGCCGAGGCCCACCGCTCCTGGCACACCAGCCAGGTCTTCCGAGGCTCCCCACGCCCCAGCGCCGTTTAGAGCCCGCCCTCGCATCCCTTCGCATCCCCTCGCGCCCCTTCGCACCATCCGTGAAGAGCGAAGCCCGCTCACAGCCATCCGATAGCATCTTCAAATTCATATTGATCACCCTCCAATATCTAACAAATCGGCCAAACAATTGACATCTATAGCATCGCGGACATTTTCGCGAATAAAACGCAGATATGGGTTCGCCGCGTGGCCTCAACCGCGGACGCTGCTGTGGGCCACGGCGGGTGTGGTGACCCTGGGGTTCCTGGTCACGCTGGAGATCGCCGCGCGTCGCTACGGGCTGCCGGGGCCGATCACCAATCAGGTGAAAGAGGTGGTTTTCCCGCCCAAATCGGGGCCGCTGCTGTACGCCAGCATGGCCTTGATGATGGTGGTGCTCACGTGGCGGGAGCGGTTCATCGCGGCCGGTGTCGCGGTCGGTATCGACGTCGTCCTTTTCGTGGCGCGGTTGGCGGTCGGCGTCAAGGTGCCCGAGGGGAATGGGCACCCCTTCGGGAACGGCGCGTTGTGGGTGATCCTGGGCTATGCGGTCATCGCCGTCACGCGCCGCACCGGCCAGGAACGGGTCCTGCTGCTGAAGGGTGTCGGGCTGGCCCTGCTGCTGGTGGCCGGCCGCAAGACCGGTGACACCTGGCTGCTCATCACGTCGAAGACCCGCCCGACGGTGCTCGACCAGTACGTGGCGACCGCCGATCACGCGCTGGGCAATCCGTCGTGGGTGGTGGGCCGGGTGGTCAAGGCCACCGGTCCGGTCGGCGCCCATGTTCTCGACTACGTCTACATCCAGCTCGCGGTGATGGCGGTCGTCGTCGCGCTGTACCAGCTGCGGAACGTGGCGGTCGAGCGCCGGTTCCCGCGCCATCATCTGGTGCGCACGTTTCTGGTGATCGGCCTCCTCGGGCCGGGCATCTACATGATCTTCCCGGTGGTCGGTCCGATCTTCGCCTACGGCGCCGACGGCGGGCACTGGGCGGCGGCCAGTCTGTGGCCGAACACGCCGCCGCCGTTCAACGCGCCGCACTCGATGTCCTTCGACGCGATCACCCCGCGCAACTGCATGCCCAGCCTGCATACGGCGTGGGCCACCGCGATTTTCATCCACTCCCGCAGGGGCCCGAGGGTTCTGCGCTTCGCGGGCGCGTTCTGGCTGGTCGCCACGCTCGGCGCGACGCTGGGCTTCGGCTACCACTACGGCGCGGATCTCGTCGCCGGTGTGGTGTTCACGCTGACGATCGAGGCGGCTCTGCGCACGCAGGTGCGTGGCTGGGACCGGTCGGGGATCCAGCTGGTCGCCTACGGCACGACGGTCTTCGTCGCGCTCCTGCTGTCGTACCGCTATCTGCCGGTGGAGATGGCCAGGTATCCGTGGGTGTCCGGACCGCTTCTCATTCTGGCGATGGCCTCGGTGATCCAGGGATATGTGCGGACCACCCGGCTGTGGGAGCCGAAGGCCGTACCGGCGCCGCGGCCGGAACGACCGGAACAACCGGAACAACCGGAGCCGCAACCCGAACCGGTTTGAGCAGTCTCACCAGGCCGTATGGCTGAGCACGACGAGCAGGCCGAGCACGCCTGGTACGCCCAGTACGCCGAGCACGCGCGTCATGATCCGGAAACACTCGCATGACCAGTCGTTTACCTCGCCTTTGTCAGCGCCTGGTGGTCTGTCCCTCGTCACCGCGTGCCTACGCGAAACGCCGGACGCCGGACGCCGGACGCCTCAAGGAGTCGTATCCATGCCCAGAGCCACCCGCCGTCACCTCACGGTCGCCACCGCACTGGTCGCCGCGGCCACGGCCGCCGTGGCCGTCACCAACGCCGCCGGCGCCTTCGACAACGCGCAGCAGGCGAAGGACGCGATCAAGGGCGGGAAGGCGAAGAACGTCATCCTGCTCATCGGTGACGGCATGGGCGACTCGGAGATCACCCTCGCCCGCGACTACACCGTCGGCGCCAACGGCCGCCTGAACATGGACAAGTTCCCGCTGACCGGCGCCTACACCACCTACGCGGTGCACGCCGACGGCACCCCGGACTACGTCACCGACTCCGCCGCCAGCGGCACCGGCTGGGCGACCGGCGTGAAGACGGTCAACGGCCGTATCTCCAAGACGCCCGGCACCGACAAGGCCGTCAAGACGGTCCTGGAGCTGGCGCAGAAGAGCGGCTACGCCACCGGCAGCGTGACGACGGCCGAGCTCACCGACGCCACCCCGGCCGTGCTCGCCTCCCACGTCACCGACCGCTCCTGCCAGGGCCCGGCCGACATGGCCAAGTGCCCCACGGACACGATCGCCGCAGGCGGGCCCGGTTCCATCGCCGAGCAGTCCGTCAACCACAGGGTCGACGTCCTCATCGGCGGCGGCAAGCAGCGCTTCGACCAGAAGGTCACCGACGGCAGGTACAAGGGCCTCACCGTCACCGAGCAGGCGCAGAAGCTCGGCTACCAGGTCGTCACCGACAACGCGGGCCTGAAGAGCGTCAAGGCCGGCAAGCCGGTGCTGGGCCTGTTCGCCTCCGGCAACGTGCCGGTGGAGTGGACCGGCAAGGCGGCGGCGGTCGGCGGGACGGACGCGCAGCGGTGCGTGACCTCCAACCCGAACCGCCCGTCCACGACTCCGAGCCTCGCGGACTCCGCCACCAAGGCGATCCAGCTGCTGGAGGACAAGCAGAAGGCCAAGCACTCCAAGCAGGGCTTCTTCCTCCAGATCGAGGGCGCCTCGATCGACAAGCAGGACCACGCGGCCGACCCCTGCGGCCAGATCGGCGAGACCGCGGCCTTCGACCGTGCGGTGAAGGTCGCCCGCGCGTACGCGGCCAAGCACCCGGACACCCTGGTCGTCACCACCGCCGACCACGGCCACACCAGCCAGATCGTCCCGCTGGAGGCCACCCCGCCCGGCCTGTCCTCCACCCTGGTCACCGACGAGGGCCAGCAGCTGAAGGTCAACTACTCGACCAACACCCCGGGCCAGTCCCAGGAGCACACCGGCACCCAGGTCCGCATCGCCGCCCAGGGCCCGCAGGCGTACCGCGTCCTCGGCGTCACCAACCAGACCGACCTGTTCACCACGATCCGCGAGGCGCTGCGCCTGCGCTGAACACCGTGAGCACGTGAACACGTGAACAAGGGGTTCTGATCAGGGGCCCGGTCCGCAAGCGCGGGCCGGGCCCCTGAGTGGTTCCCGGGGAGAGCTCAGGACGAGTTCAGGACGCGCTCGGGACGGGGGTCGGGCCCGTGCCCGTCGCGTGGACGATCTCGCCGCCGAGCCTGGTGCGGAACCGGTTGAGCATCGTCGGCTGGGCGCTGACCACCCAGCGCGTTCCGACCAGGTACGTGCCCTGGTACGGGCTGATCGAGTCGAGCCAGGTCTGCTGGTACTTCTCCTCGGGGAACGTGGTGATGAGGTAGTCGCCCTCCTTGGTGTGGCAGATGCCTTCGCGCAGTTCGTCCGCGTCGACCCGGATCTTGACCTTGCAGTCCGTCAGGCCGGCGATGACCTCCACCTTGGCGGGCGCCACGACCTGCGCCTGCTGGGCGGATATCGCCGGGCTCTTCGACTTCTTGTCATCGGGGGACGCGTCGTCCTCACCGGCACCGCCGCCGCAGGCGACGGTCAGCGGGAGGAGGGCCAGGCTGCCGGCCAGGGCGGCGCCGCGGGCCAGGCGGGCGGCGGGGGAGGTGACAGGTCGCATGTAGGAGGTACGAACGGGTGCCGGTCGGTGTTCACCGAAGAGCGGTCGGCGCCACTTCCCGGCCCGCCGACTGCCGGTCGCGGCCCGCCTCCTGGACCCGCCGGATCCTTGTCCGCGAGGGCACGGTGGGTCGCGAGGCTCCTCAAAGGACCTGGGGAAAGAACTACCCGCCCACCCACCCTCCCCGCCCGCGTCACCCGTGCGGGTGACCGGCTTGCAGCGGCGGGATACGGACCGTTACGTTCGCGGCAACTACCGCAGACAGACGACGGCCCCCGGCCGGGACTGGCATCCCGATCGAGGGCCTGACCGATCAGGAAGCTCCAACCTTCCCAATGGCTGACTCGCAGTCTAACGCGCGCCTGCGCGCCGACGCCGGGGCACCGACCTCCGGCGTGATCCACGTACGCACCCGGCTGACGGCCGACTTCACCGTGATCTCCAATGCCCTCGCGCAGCGTCGCGGAAGTGCCGTCACGGTGGGCGTCGCGGCCTACATCCTGTCCCTCCCCGACGGGGCTCCCGTGAGCATCGCCGCGCTGTGCGCGCACTTCACGGAGGGCGAGATCCTCATCTCGCGGGCGCTCAGGGAACTCGAAGCGGCCGGATACCTGGAGCGCCGCCGCGAGCGGTTGCCCAGCGGGCGGATCCGTACCCGGACGTACTTCTACGACGTACCCGGCGGCGCGCCGGATCCGGACGGGCCTCCCGAGCCACCGCGGCCTCACCGCCCCCGGGAGCAGCCGGTTCCCGAAGAAGCGGTACCGGCGCCCCTCGCCGGCGCCGACCCGGAAGCGGTCGCCGTGCTCGCCGCCCTGCGCCGAGTCGACCCGCGTCTGGTCCTGTCCGGGCGGGAAGCCGCCCGCCTGGCACCGGCGGTCGCCGAGTGGCTCGCGGCGGGTGTGGGGGCACGGCAGATCACCGAGGCGCTCACCACAGGGCTCCCCCACCATTTCCTCGCCCGCCCGGCACGCATCCTCGCCTTCCGCCTGCGCGAGACCCCACTGCCCGCCCCACCCCCACCGACGCATCCCACGGAACGCCCGGCCTTCCTGCCCCTCCAGACCTGCGACGGCTGCGACCGCGCCTCCGCGCACCGGAACCCGGCCGCTGCCGGGACTGCCGAGCCGGAAGCCTTCTCCGTGCGGCCGGCTGAGCCGGTCGCCGGGTGTGCTTGAAGTGTTCTTTTCGGGGGCATTACGGGACAGATGGGTCGTATTTTCTAGGGAATGGAAGATGGGTCTCGGTGCCAGCCTTCCGGCGGTGGGGCGTGGGGCGGTTGTGCGTGTGTCCATGGCGGTCGTGGTCGCCGCCGGGCTGGTGCTGGCCGGGGCGTGCAGTGGCCAGGGCGGGGGCGGGAGCCTCAGTGTCGGGGTGTTGCTGCCGGGCGGGGGTGCCTCGCGGTTCGGGAAGTTCGACGGGCCGCTGATCGAGAAACGGCTGAAGGAGCTGTGCCCGCACTGCCCTGCGGCGGCCTTCGGGGCGACGCCCGACGCCGCGGTCCAGCAGGAACAGCTACAGGCCATGATCACCAGGGGGGTGGATGTGCTGATCGTCGCCGCCATCGACCCCAAGCTGCTGCGCCCGTCGGTCGAGGCCGCGCACCGGGCCGGTATCCCGGTCGTCGCCTACGACCGGCTCGCGCAGGGCCCGATCTCCGGTTACGTCTCCTTCGACGGCGCGGAGGTCGGCAGGCTGCAAGGGCGGGCGCTGCTGAAGGCCATGGGCGCGAAGGCGGACGGCGGCCGGATCGTGATGATGAACGGCGCCAGGAGCGATCCCAATGCCGGCTGGTTCGAGCGGGGAGCGCTCTCCGTCCTCAAGGGCAAGGTGAAGATCGCCAAGTCGTACGACACCGTCGGATGGCGGCAGGAGAACGCCTTCGACAACATGAACGGCGCCATCGCGGCCCTGGGCGGGGGCGGCATCGACGGCGTGCTGGCCGCCAACGACACCCTCGCCGGCGCCGTGGTCTCCGCCCTCAACGCCCACGAGGTCAGGCCGCTGCCCCCGATCACCGGCCAGGACGCCGACCTCGCGGGCGTGCAGCGCATCGTCAGGGGCGACCAGTCCATGACCGTCTACAAGCCGTACAAAGACTCGGCCGACGCCGCCGCCGAGATGGCCATCGCCCTGGGGCGCGGCAGGAAGGTCGATTCCATCGCCACCGACACCGTCGACAGCCCGACCAGCAAGAACGTCCCCGCCGTCCTGCTTCCGTCGGTCTCGGTGACCGTCGGCAACATCAGGACGACCCTGGTGAAGGACGGTACGTACACCATCGACCAGATATGCACCCCGGCGCTCCGGTCCGACTGCGCCAAGGCCGGACTCACCTGACGGGCGTTCCCCGAAGGCGGAAGGAGGTGGCTCCGTGCCGGTTCAGCCCCTGCTGGCGATGCGCGGCGTCTCCAAGCGGTTCGCCGCCGTCCAGGCGCTGCTCGACGTCGAACTGGAGATCAGGGCCGGGGAGGTGGTCGCCCTGGTGGGCGACAACGCCGCCGGCAAGTCCACCCTGGTCAAGGTGATCTCGGGGGTCGGCCCCGCCGACAAGGGGATCATCGAGTGGCAGGGCAGGGCGATCCAGATCAAGCGCCCCCAGGACGCCCAGGTCCTGGGGATCGCGACCGTCTACCAGGACCTCGCGATGTGCGACAACCTCGATGTCGTCGGCAACCTCTTCCTCGGCCAGGAGATCCACCGGCGCGGCATCCTCGACGAGGTGGAGATGGAGCGCCGCACCCGCGACCTGGTGCACACCCTGTCCATCCGCATCCCCGACGTGCGCGCGCCGCTCGCCTCGCTGTCCGGCGGCCAGCGGCAGGCCGTCGCGATCACCCGCTCGCTCCTCGGCACGCCCCGGCTGCTCCTGCTCGACGAGCCCACCGCCTCCCTGGGCATCGAGCAGACCAATCAGCTCCTCGACCTCATCGAGGCACTGCGCGACCGGGGCCTCGGGGTGCTCCTCATCAGCCACAACATGGGCGACATCAAGGCCGTCGCCGACCGGATCGCCGTACTGCGCCTCGGCCGCAACAACGGTGTCTTCGACGTGAACACCACCTCCCAGGAGCAGATCATCTCCTCGATCACCGGCGCGGCGGACAATGCCGTCGCCCACCGCCGGACCCTCCCGGAGGAGACATGGCCGTGAGGGGCCGGGGGACCCGCGCGGGCGACGCCACCGACGCCGCGACGGACACCGGGCGGCGGCGCGCCGGGCGCCGGTGGTACGCCGACCGCCTCGGGACGTACGCCGGCGGGCTGCGCCGCAGACTGCACGACCGGGACCTCGGCCCCGCCCCGGTCCTGCTCGCCCTCGCCGTGATCTGGGCGGTCTTCCAGGGCCTCAACGACAACTTCCTCTCCCCGCGCAACCTGTCCGTCCTCAGCGTGGACATGGTCGGGACCGGCATGATCGCCGTCGGCGTCGTCTTCGTGCTGCTGATCGGTGAGATCGACCTGTCGGTGGGCTCGCTCGCCGGCCTGGCGGGCGCCGTGTTCGCGACGCTGAACGTGAACCTCGGCATGCCGGAATGGATCGCCGTGATCATCGCGGTGAGCAGCGGTGCGGCAGCCGGGGCCGTCCAGGGGTTCTCCTTCGCCAGGATCGGCGTACCCGCGTTCGTGGTCACCCTCGCGGGCCTGCTGGGCTGGAACGGCCTGATGCTCTACCTGCTGGGGCCGGACGTCAGCATCAATTTCAGCGAGGACGGGCTGGTCGCCCAGCTGACCAGCCGCTACTTCGACGCCGCCGTCGCCACCTACGGCCTGGCGGCGCTCGGCACCGCCGCGTACCTCCTCGCCGCCTGCCGCGACCGCAGCCGCCGCGGCGCCGCCGGGATGCCGTGCCGGCCGCTCGGGGAGATCTGGGCGCGTACGGCGCTCCTCGCGGTGGTCGCGTTCGCCGCCGTCTATGTGCTGGGCCGGTTCGCGGGCCTGCCGCTGGCTCTCCTGCTCTTCCTCGGCGTCATCGTCGCCTCGGACCTCTTCCTGCGCCGCACGCCCCACGGCCGGCAGATCCTCGCACTGGGCGGCGGTGTGGAGGCGGCCCGGCGGGCCGGCGTCGACGTGGTGCGGGTGCGGATCGCGGTGTTCATGGTGTCGGGGGCCCTGGCCGCGATCGGCGGGCTGTTCATCGCGTCACGGCTCACCTCGGCCAGTCAGGTCCCGGGCTCGGGCATGCTGCTGGTCAACGCCATCGCCGCCGCGACCATCGGGGGCACCAGCCTGTTCGGCGGGCGCGGCTCGACCTGGTCCGCGCTGCTGGGGGTGCTCATCATCCAGTCGATCGCGTCGGGCATGGCGCTGCTGGGCGTCGAGTCGTCCGTCCAGTTCATGATCACCGGCGGGGTGCTGTTCGCCGCGGTGGTCCTGGACTCGCTGGCGAACCGTGGCGCGGAGGCGCGGGGGCGGGCCTGAGCCATACCGCGGGCCCGCCCCCCCCGTGTCCGTGTCATGTGACGTCAGCTGCGGCGATACGGCGGCACTACTACGGCGCCCGGCGACGTTGCCGCCGCCGGGCGCCGCTCCGGGCCCGTTCTGCCGTGCCTCGGCGTCGCGCCTCAGCCTTCTGTCCTGCGCCTGCCGCGCAACAGCCAGGTGGCTCCGCCGATGGCCAGGGCGACCGGCCATTCAAGAGCACCGGCCACGGTGAGTACTCCGAGGCCGCCGTAGAAGGCCAGGTCCCGGGCGGGCAGTTCCTCCCTGTTGAGATAGGGGATCGGAACCGGAGGGCGGAACGTTCGGGTACGCAGGTGGAGACCCGCGCCGTCAGGGTGCGTCTCTTCACGCTCCTGCCGAGCCTGCGGACTCCCTGTGGTCATGCGCGTGCTCGGGGTGCTCCGGGTATGCGGCTGCCCTTTCTGGGCCCGTACCCGCGCGGCGGGCTCGAGCACGGTCTGAGCTGCGGTGGTCATCCCGTCTCCTCCTCTCGTTCGAGTCGGTATGGATGTGCCTCTTCCATCCTCCCGCGTCTCGGCCATGCCCTCACGGCATGGTGAGCACCATCCGGAAACGGGCTGCGCCGGACATCATGCGCCGGTAGGCCGCGTCGGCCTGGTCCAGGGGGACGGGCTCGATCATCGGGCGGATGCCGTGCAGGGCGCTGAAGGCCATCGTGTCCTCGGTGTCCTGGGAGGTGCCGGACGCGTGGCCGCGGACGACCCTGCCGCCCATGATGAGCTGGGCGGGGCTGATCCGCATGGGTTCGGCGGCCGCGCCGAGGACCACCAGCTCGCCCCGGTGGCCGAGCCCCTCCAGGGTCGCCGTGATCGCGTCGGAGTTGGCGGCGGTGGCCAGGACCACCCGGGCGCCGCCGAGGGACTGGAGGGCCTGCGCGACGGAGGTGTCCGCGGTGCTGTCGATGTAGTGGTGGGCGCCGAGCTGCTTGGCGAAGTCGGCCTTGTCGGCGCCGCGGGCGATGGCCACGGTCTCGAAGCCCATGGCCGTCGCGTACCGCACTCCCAGGTGGCCCAGGCCGCCGATGCCCAGTACGGCGACCAGGTCGCCGGGGCGTGCCGAGCTGCGCCGCAGCCCGTTGAACACCGTGATGCCGGCACAGGCCAGGGGTGCCGCGTCGGGCGCCGCCAGGGCGTCGGGGATGCGGGCCAGGGCGTCCTCGGGGGCGATCACCTTCTCGGCGAAGCCCCCGTCGTACGCCCAGCCGGGGACCTTCAGGTTCACGCAGCTGATGAAGTCGCCCTGCCGGCAGGGCGTGCAGTGGCCGCAGCTGCCGCCGAACCAGCCCACCGCCACCCGGTCGCCCACCTGCCAGATGTCGTCCGTTCCCTCGCCCAGCTCGTCGATGCGCCCGGCGATCTCGTGGCCGGGGACCACCGGGAAGCGGATCCCCGGCACGGCCGCGTTCACGAACAGGGCATCGCTGTGGCAGACCCCGCAGGCCTCCACGGTGATCCGTACATGACGCGGACCCGGCTCCGGCACCTCACGCTCGACGATCTCGAAACGGCCACCGCTCTCGGTCACCTGCGCGACTCGATGCGTACTCATCGGGGTCTCCCGGGGTGCGGGTGCTTGAGGACACCCCTTGAACCATCAGACCAGCTACGGCCGGTTCACGCGCGTCGGGTCGTCGGGGACGATCGCCGGCAGGGGGATACGGGCCGTGACCCGGTGGCCGCCTTCGGGTCCCGCTCGCCTTCGGGTCCCGCTCGCGATCGAGTTCCGCTCGCGTTCGAGTTCCGCCATCCTCGTCTGCCGGTCCTCAGCCGCGCACGCCAGTTGCGCATGGCGTACGCCGTCGCGGTGAGCGGAACGAGGACCAGCAGAGGGAAGTACTGGTTCGGGATGGTGGGCCCGGGCCGCTAGCGGTCGCGGAAGGACGTGCAGTCGCCGACCCAGGAGCCGGCGTACTCGCAGACCTTGAGGGAGATGTGGGTGTAGCCGCTGAGGTTCTTGGAGGCGTGTGCGCAGGCGTCGCCCGACTTCGGGTCGCTGGCCTTGAGGAGGACGGTGCCCTGGGTCTCGTCGCTCGCGGAGGGGATGTACACGTAGGCGCGGACGCCGTATCCGTCCGCGGCCATGTCGCAGACCGAGAGGGCCTCGGTGTCGTCGGCCCAGTCGCCGTAGCCGCCGCTCGTCTGGGTGTAGATCTGTCCTGTGTTGGCGCTCGCCGTCTGGCTCAGGGCCAACACTCCGGCGGCGGCCAAGGCCGCTGCCACCGGGAGTCGACGCGTCAGTGAAAGGGTCCTTGTCCGCATGGGGATGGCCACTCCTTGCATGGTCAGTGCTTTCACGAGTCGCATGATCCTTGCCGGGTCCGGACGAACGTACTGGCGCCGGTTGCTGAATTCGCCGTTCCGGTGAATGAGAAACTCCTGAATTCGATCACTCGAACATCTCCCTGATCGCCGACTCCACGGCCGCCACCCGGTCCGCGAGCAGGCCGAGCGTCGCGACGGCTCGGGTGAGGGGGTCGCCGTCCGGGGTACCGGCGGCCTCCGCTCGGGCGTACGCCGCCTTCAACTCCGCCCAGCGAGCCGCCTGTCCGGCACTCAACCGGCCCCGGATCTCCGCCAGCCGGAGCAGGCCGGCCTCGGCCCCGGACGCGAGCGCCTGCGCCTCCGCCCGGTAGTGGTCGTCGACCACCGCGGCCAGCTCCGCCTCGTTCATCACCGGCCGCACCCGCTGCGCGATCTTGTTCATGTTGCGGTACGACCCCTGGAGCCGGAAGGGCGGCTCGCCGCGGCCCGTGTCGGTCCGGGTGGCGGACGCGATGTACGCCGCGTTCACGGCCAGCACCGTCTCCCGGGCCGTCAGCAAGTGGCGCAGCACCGCCAGGATCTGGTCCAGTTCGGCGGGGAGGTACGGGTGGACCAGCCGGTCGGCCCGAGCCGTGGCGTCGCCCTCCGCGAGGCGGATGAGGAGATCGAGGTCGGCCCGGTCGCGGCCCGCCAGGGGTGTCAGGACCGGGTTGGCCGTCAGGGCGTTCTCGACGAAGCTCAGCGCGAAGTGGTCCTCCTTGCCGGTGAGGACGTCACCCAGGTTCCACACGTCGGCGCGGTTGGCCAGCATGTCGGGGACGTGGAAACGGGTCCCGGACTCGGTGTACGGGTTGCCCGCCATGCAGACGGCGAAGCGTTTGCCGCGCAGGTCGTAGGTGTGCGGCAGACCGTCCCGCACACCCTCCACGCGGCGCGTGGAGTCGCACAACGGGACGAACCTCTGGAGGAGTTCGGGGGACGTGTGCTGGATGTCGTCCAGGTACAGCAGCGTGTTGCCGCCCGCCGCCAGCGCGAAGTTGATCTTCTCCACCTCCTGGCGGGCCGTGGCGTCGGGGGCCTCGGCCGGGTCCAGGGAGGTGACCGCGTGGCCGAGGGCCGGGCCGTCGACCTTGACCAGGACCAGGCCGAGGCGGTCGGCGACGTACTCCATGAGGGTCGTCTTGCCGTAGCCGGGCGGGGAGAGGAGCAGCAGCAGGCCGCCGGAGCCCGGCTGCCCGCCCTCCCCCGTGGTGCCGAGCTGCTTGGCGAGGCTGTCGCCGATCAGCGGGAGGTAGACCTCGTCGATGAGGCGGTTGCGGACGAACGCCGGCATCACGCGCGGGCGGTGGTCGTCCAGGCGGAGCCGGGACCGCTGCGCCTCCACCAGTGCCGTCCGCCGCCGCTGGTAGGCGCGGTGGCCGGGCACGGAACGGGCGCGGAACTCCCCCGTGCGGGCCAGGAATTCGTCGATGCGCACGGTGAGCCGGCCGCCGGCGACCCGCGGGTGGCCGCCCAGCAGCCCCTCGGCCGTCGCCGTCAGCGGCGCGTCCGACTCGTACCGCGTGAGGCCGGGGCAGAGTTCGGCGGCCACCGCCTCGGCCAGGTCGTCCGGGGCGAGCTCGGAACCCGTGGTGGAGGCGTAGGCCGACAGCCAGGTCTCGACCAGCTGGCGGCGGGCGGGCAGGTCCTCGGGGCCGGCGAGGGCGGCGAGGTCGTCCTCGTACGCGGACGTGCCCACCGCACGGCGGAACTTGTCCAGGAAGGTGCGGGTGGCCGCGGCGACGACGAAGCCCTCCGGGCCGGTCGTCAGCTCGTCGAAGAGGTACGCCGCCGCGGGCGCGCCCACCTCGGCGGCGAGTTCGGCGCACAGGTCGGCGATGGCGGGGGCGAGCCCGAAGGTCTCCCGGGCGCGGGCCAGCGACACCGCTCGCCGCGTCCAGTTCCCGCGGGCCTCGGCGGTGGTGCCGTGCGCCCAGAACAGCTGGGCGGCGGCGCGGGCGGCGGGCCGGTGGCGGAGCGGTCCTGCGGCCTCGTGCAGGGGGAGCAGCGCGGTGAGGAGGGTGGTGGCGTCGTGGTCGTGGACGCCGCGTTCGTAGCCCTCGTCGTACGACTCCTGCGCCGCCCGGCGGACCAGCGCGGCCAGGTCGTCCGTCGCGGCGAGGGCGGCGGGGCCGGGTTCGTCGAGGAGGCGGGCCGCGAGGTGCTCGGCGCGGTAGACCTCGGGGGACTCCGAGGGCAGGGGGCGGTTCCAGTAGGGGCGGGTGTCGGCGAAGCCGGGGTCGGTCACCGGGGAGCGGTAGTCGGTGCCGGTGACGGCGAAGGCCAGGCCGTCGTCGCCGTGCGGGACCAGGGTGAGTTCGAAGGGCTCGGTGTTGACGGCGAAGCGGTGCCGGCCCAGGCGCAGGGTGCGGCCGGCGTCGGCGTACAGGTCGGTGCGGTCGCGCAGGGCGCGGGCGGCCTCCTGGCGGGCGGCCGTGAGCAGGCCGGTCAGCTCCTCGGCCCGTACCGGGTCACCGAGGTCCGCGAGCTCGTCGGCCGTGCGGCGGATCCTCGCGACCATCGGGTCGGCGGCGAAGTACGCGCTGACCGCGTCGGCGTCGGCGAGCGCGGTGGCCCGGCGGGTCACGGTGGCGAGGACGCGGTGCGCGGAGGCGGCGAGCCGTTCGGCGCGGCGGGCCCGCTCGTCGGCGAGGCTCTGCTTGCGGGCGGCGAAGGTGTCGTGGATCGCGGCGCGCTTGTCCGCGAGTTCGATGAGGAAGTCGTCGAACTCGGCGAAGCGGGCGTCCAGCCGCTCCAACCGCACGAGCAGCAGGGCGAGTTGGTCCTCGCAGGACGTCGGGTCCACCGAGGCCGCGAGCGCGCCCGTGACCGACTGGGCGAGCAGGGCGAGTTCGGCGGCGAACTCGGCGCGGCCCTCGTGGTCGAGGAGGGCGCGGCGGCGGGCGTCGAGTCCGGCGCGGGTGCGGTTGATGCCGCCCAGCACCTCGGCGACGCGCTCCAGGACGGAGGTGCGGACCGTGGCGTCGCCGACGTCGAGTCCGGCGACGACCTCGGTGACCGTGCGCAGTTGCTCGGTCAGGTCGTCGAGGCGGGCGGCGAGGGGCGCGGTGCCGGCGGCCGTGGTCAGCGCGCCGGCCTCGGCGTCGAGGGCCTCGACGTCCCGGTGGTAGCCGGCGAAGGCGTCCTCGCGGGCCAGCGCGGCCACGGCCCGCTGCCCGAAGGAGGCGAGGTCCGCCTCGGTGTCGGCGGCGAGCGCGTCGATGCGGGCGGTGTCCGCGTACCGCAGGTCCTTCAGCGTGAGCAAGTGGCCCTGTGCGCGGCGCAGTTCGGTCAGTCCGCCGACCCAGGCGGCGGCGTCCCGGGGGGTCTCGCCGCGCAGTCGCCGGACGAGGCCGGTGATGTGCTCGGCGGTCTCGTCGAGGGCGTCGGCGGCCTGCCGGGTGAGGGCCTGGACCGTCTCGAACTCGGTCAGCACCTGCTCGGCGGTGGCCCGGACGGCGTCCAGCGGGGTGCGCAGATCGCCGAGTCCGGGGTCGCCGAGCCAGTGGTGGGTGTCGGCGGCGCGGACGCAGGCGGCGACGAGGGCCTCGTACACCTCGGTGGTCGGCGTCGTCCCGGCGACCGCGGCCCGCAGGGACAGGCAGTCGGAGATGCCCCGCACGAGGTCGGCGTTGCCGACGCGGGCGAGCGGGCCGTGGCCTGCGGGCCGGCCGGCGGCGTGGGTGTCGGAGACGTACGGGGAGCTCCACAGCCGCACCGGATGCACACGGGCCGGCTCGGCGCCGGCTCCCGCGGGATCCGCGCGCAGCGCGACCAGCGTGCCGTCGTCGAACAGCGCCCAGCCCTGGCAGGTCAGCGGCGCCGCGACCTCCCCCCGGACCAGGTTGTACGGCAGCAGCAGGCCGCGCCCGTCCACCCGGGCCCGGTACGCGAACAGCACGTCCTCGCCGTTGGGCGAGCGCACCACCCGCTCGAACTCCAGCCCGTCGGTGTCCGTGTCGAAGGTCTTGTACGCGCCCGTGGCGAGGCAGTAACCGCCGGGGAACACGATCCCCTGGTCCTCGGGCAGCCGGCGGCACGACTGCCCGATGCCGTCCAGGCGTACCACGGTCCGGGTGAGGGTGTTGAAGACCAGATGGCGGTCGGTGTCCTCCTTGTACGGCCGGATCCGCAACAGGATCAGGGCGCCCACGCGCGCGTACGCGATGTCCGCGTCGGCCAGGGACTGGAGCGGTTCGTCGACCGGCTCGGAGTGGATGCCCTCCCCCGACTCGGTGTCGTCCTCGGTCTTGACGGTGAGGCGGCCGCCGGCCGTGGAGACGAACACCTCGCCCTGGACGCGGACGTGCGGGTGACGGCCGAGGACGTGGTCGTCACGGGTCGCCCCGGTCCACGCGAAGTCGTGCGCCGGAGGGAAGACGTCGTCGCGCTCGCCGTGCGCGTCGAGGAAGGCCGCGTGTCCGCCGTCGGACAGGGACCAGCGCAGGACCCGGATGTCGCCGGCCCGTTCGCCGGTCCGGAACACGGCGAGCAGCCGGCCGTCGACATGGCGCAGGCGCAGCAGCCGGGCGTCGCGGTAGTAGCGGTGCAGGGCGGCCAGTTCCCGTTCGAAGTCCGGGTCGTCGAGCAGGCCCGGCACCGCGTCCTGGGGCAGCCGGTTCAGGTCGCGGTCGTACAGGGCGAGGACGTCGGCCTCCGGCCGGGAGCCCGGCGGGACGTCGCAGCCGAGGAGCAGGGCGTCGCCGACGGCGACGAGGTCGCGGGCCGTGCGGCCGCGCTCGGTGCGCAGGCTGCCGGTTCCGGTGAGCTCCAGCCGCAGTGAGCCGAACTCCTCGACGCGGCGGGTGTTGAGCGCCTCGGCGCGGCGGGCGAGTTCGGCGGCCTGTGCGGCGAGCCGGTCGCGGAGCACCTCGTACGTGCCGGCGTCCAGGCCGGTGGTCGGGCCCGTGGTCATGGTTCCTCGCAGGAAGTCGTCAGAGGTGGGGTCCGGAGCCGCCGTCCCCTGTGCGGCGGCTCCGGACCCGTCGGCAGGTCAGTGCCGGGCGCTGCCGTTCAGTGCGGCGAGCGGTGTGTCGGCGAGGCCCAGCTCGCCTGCCTTGTCGAGGAGTTGGCGCATCGCGTCGGAGTCGCCACCACCCGTGTTCATGAGCTTCAGCAGCAGCGCGGAGACGGTCAGGTTCTGCACGTCGGCCGTGGAGACCGAGCCGAGGACGCGGCTCAGGTCGTCGGTGAAGCTGGAGGTGCCGTCCAGCCAGGGCCTGGCGAGCGCCTGCGCCGTCCGCGAGTTCTCCACGAAGCCGTCGACGCCCTTGCCGAGCGTGACCGAGGAGACGAGGCGGTCGAGGAAGACGGAGTCGCCGCCGACGATGTCGATGTCGGCGTTCTCCAGGCCGGTCGCGAGGACCGTGGCCTGCGCCTCGGCGACCTGCCGCTGTACGTCGAGGCCCGCCAGCCGGATCTCCTTCTCCGCCTGGAGCCGCAGCCGGTACTCCTCGTGCCCGCGGGAGGCGTCGTCCAGGGCCGCCATCGCGACCGCCTTCTGGCTCAGGCCCTCCGCCTCCGCCTTCAGCTTCTCGCCGATACCGGTGGCCTCCGCGAGCACCTTGGCCCGCGCGCCCTCGGCCTCCGCGCGCATCCGCGCCTCGGTGCCCTCCGCCTCGGCCCGCATCCGGGCCTCGGTGGCCACCGCCTCCGCGCGGCCGGCCTTCTCGGTGACCTCGGCCTCCTTGTCGCGGACCCGCACCGCCGCGAGGCCCTCGGCGGCGGCCTCGGCCTGCACGCCCTCGGCGAGCCGCAGCTTGGCCTGGGCGTCGAGGTCGGCGGACTTCAACCGGGCCTCCGCCAGGGTCAGTTGCTCGGCCGCCCGGTGCTTGGCGGCGGCCTCCGCGGCCTCGGCCGCCTTGATGTCCTTGACCAGCCTCTCCTGCGCCTCGGCCTCGGCGGCGATGACCACGGACTGCCGGCCGCGCTCGGCCTCCTCCACCACCCGCAGCTTCTTGATGGCCTCCTCCTGCTCGGCGACCGTACGGTCCACGGCGATCCGCTCCCGGACGACGTCCGCGACCTCGCGGCGCTCGGCCTCGACCTCCTTGTCCCGGGCGATCCCCGACAGGGCGGTCTCCCGCTCCCGCGCGATGACTTCGAGCAGGCGGTCCTTCTCGATCCGCTCGTTCTCCACGGCGATGACCCGCTCGCGGTTCTTCTGCGCGACGGCGATCTCGCGGGCCTGGTTCTCGCGCTGGACGCCGAGCTGTTCCTCGGTACGGATGAACGCGGTCTGCGCGCCCAGGCGTTCCTCCTCCTGCACCCGGGCGGTGACCGCCTCCTCGCGGGCCCGCAGCGTCTCCACCTCGCGGCGCTGCTTGATCTCCGCCTCGGCCTGGCGGCGTTCGAGCTCCAGGATGGTCTCCCGGGCCTCCACGTTCTGGCGGGTGATCTCCTTCTGCTCGGTGCGCTGGTACTCGTTGGTGCGGACGTGCTCGACCGTCGTCAGCTCGGTGATCTTGCGGATGCCCTGGGCGTCGAGGATGTTCGCCGCGTCCAGCTGGGACATCGGGGTCTGCTCGAGGAAGTCGATGGCCGCGTCGTCGAGGTGGTAGCCGTTGAGGTCGGTGCCGATGACCTGGATGATCCGGTCCCGGAACTCCTCGCGCTTGGTGTAGAGGTCGACGAAGTCCAGCTGCTTGCCGACGGTCTTGAGGGCCTCGGAGAACTTCGCCGCGAAGAAGTCCTGGATCGCGGCCGGGTCGCTCGCGGTGTGGGTGCCGATCGCCTGGGCGACCTTGATGACGTCCTCGACGGTCTTGTTGACCCGTACGAAGAAGCTGATGTGGATGTCGGCGCGGATGTTGTCCTGGCAGATCAGGCCCTCGCGGCCGGTGCGGCGGATCTCGATGGTCTTCACCGAGATGTCCATGTACTCGGCCTTGTGCAGCACCGGCAGGACGACCGCGCCGGTGAAGGTCACGTCGACCTTCTTCGTCTTGGAGATGATCAGCGCCCGGCCCTGCTCCACCTTGCGGAACAGCCGGCCGACCACCAGCAGCAGGGTGAGCGCGATGAGCAACACGACGGCGACGAGCACGCCGATGCCCATGGTGATGGCGTTCATGACATACGTCCTCGAAGGATGAGAAGGGTTGGGCGTGAGGGAAGGGAGGAGGGGCAGGGGCGGGCCTGCCGGCAGCGTGGCGGCGGCATCCAGGGGTCCCTGACGGCCTGAGCCGCCCCCTCTGGCGGAGCCGAACCAGACCCCCTGCCAGGGCCGACCCGAGCGGCCCCTGCGGGGCTCGGCCGGGCGGGACCCGGGAGCTCTACCCGGGCGGGGCCTGAGAGGTCGAGCCGGGCGAGGCCTGAGAGGTCGAGCCGGGCGGAGCCTGCGAGTCCGAGCCGGGCATCACCGGCGCCATCGAGGCGAGCGGAGCCCGCGGGGCCGAACCAGGCGGAACCTCAGAAGCCGAGCCGGGCGGAACCTGCAAGGTCGTGCCGGGCGGGGCCTGCGAGGTCGTGCCGGGCGTCACCGGTGTGGCCGAGCCGAGCGGGTCCGGCGGGGCGGGGGTTGCCGCGTCCGGCATCAGGAGCGCGTCCAGGGACGGGGAGGCCGCCACCCAGAAGAACTCGCCGGGCTCGTCGTAGGCGTACAGCAGGCCGCTGCTGCCCTTGGAGAGGGATTCCTCGCCGGTCTGGCGGACCTGGACCAGTGCGCTGGAGCCGTCCTCCGCCCTGACCTCGGCCTGGCCGAAGCGGGCGTCCACCCAGCCGGTGCGAATGGTGCAGGTCAGGCCGATGAAGTCCTGCCGGGACGGGCCGCGCTCCTCGGGGAAGAGCCGGTGGAGGGGCCGTACGAGCAACCGGGTCAGCCGCCAGGCGACCAGCACCGACCCCGCCAGCACCGCCACGCTCACCGGCGCCTTGACCAGCGCCGAGCGGGTGAGCGGAGCCAGCAGCACGGTCGCGCTGAGGCTCAGGAACCAGCCGATGGCGGTCAGCAGCGAGAAGGACACCGTCACCGGCACCCCGCCCATCCCCCAGGCGTCGCCGTGCCCGTGCCCGTGGAAGCCGTGCGCATGCACCCCGTGCGCGTCGGCCGCGCCGACGGCGGCCAGCAGCCAGAAGACGACGACCACGACCAGGGCGGAGGTGAACAGAATGGTGGGAAAACCCGCGGCGGCCGCGAGAAACGCCCCCATGGTCCCCGACCCCCCGCTCTCTCCCGTCGTACGCCCTGTACGACGGCCCCGCACGTTCGGGGACGGCGGACCGAGGTCCCGGTGCCGGGCGCCCGCCATCTGCCGGGCTCCGGCATCGGGACCATCCGCAGTGCTCCCCGCGGCACATGGTGCACGCCCCGCGCACACCGGCGCATTGCCGGTTTCCGGCAGTGTTCATTAGGGTCAGCGTGCCGGAGGCGCTAAGAAAGCGTCACCGGCGCGTCAAAATCCGGGGGGACGACGTGACGGAGTACGAGATACCCGACCAGTATCTGCGGGGGTACGCCCAGCTTCTGGCGGACGTCTCCGCCACCGGCCGGCGCCTGACCCGGGACGAGATCGAGGCCCGGCGCGCCCTGGGCGAACAGGCCGCCGAAGCCGGCCACGGACTGCGCGCCCTGGTCCGGGCCCATCTGGCCGCCACCCGCGCCTCCTGGCCCGGCGACCCCGGCTCGACCGACAGCGCCCTGGCCGCCGTGCAGCAGGTCGTCGACGCCTTCGCCGAGGGCTACGAACGCGCCCAGCGGCACGCCGTACGCCAGGAGGAGGCCGCCCGCCGGGAGTTCATCGACGACCTCCTGTACGGCCGCAGCGACCTGGGCCGCCTCGCCGAACGCGCCGAACGCTTCGGGCTGCGCCTGTCCCAGACCCACGCGGTCGCCGTCGCGCAGAGGCCGGCGGCGTACGACGAGAGCGGCCCGGTCCCCCGGCAGGTGGAACGCTCCCTCATCGCCCGGTTCGGCGACCGCAGCATCCTGCTCACCACCAAGGGCGGCCACATGCTGTGCGTCGCGCCCGGCGACCAGGACGAGATCCTCACCCACTTCGCCAAGCAGGTGTACGCGGCCACGGACGGCGGCCGGGTCGCCATCGGCCGCCCGCAGCCCGGCGCCGGCGGGGTCGTCCAGTCGTACGAGGAGGCCCTCAACACACTGGAGCTGGCCGAGCGGCTCCAGCTGACGGACCCGGTCCTGCGCGCCGCCGACTTACTCGTCTACCCCGTCCTCTTCCGCGACCGGCAGGCCATGGCCGACCTCGTGCGCGCCGCGCTGGGGCCGCTCACCACCGCCCGGGGCGGCGCCCAGCCGCTCCTGGACACCCTGACGGCCTATTTCGACTGCGGCTGTGTGGCAGCGGAGGCCGCCCGCCGGCTCTCACTGAGCGTGCGCGCCCTGACCTACCGGCTGGAACGCATCCACCGCCTCACCGGCGCCGATCCGTCCGACCCCGCCCACCGCTACATGCTTCAGACGGCGGTGATCGGCGCCCGGCTGCTGGACTGGCCGGCCAGGCAGCTGTGACGTGCTGCGTTTTGCGCGCGCCGGGCGCATGGTGGTGGCATGAGTACGGGTCCTCCAGTGGTGGTGCTGCCGCCGGCCGCGGACGGTGGGCGGCAGGTGACGGTGCGCGGTGAGCGCGTGGGGACGGCGTACGACCTGTTCGACGTGCTGGACCTCGTGCACCGTGCGGGGCTGCCCGCCGAGGACCAGGCCGTCGACGATCCCGATCTGATCGAGTGGCGCGGTGGCGGGCCGTACGACTTCAACGGCGGCGCCGAGGGCGGCGGCGGCAAGGGCGGCGGCACCGAGGGCGGCGGCGGCAAGGGCGGCGGTGCCGAGGGCGGCGGTGCCGAGGGCGGCGGCGGCAAGGGCGGCGGCACCGAGGGCGGCGGCACCGACCGGGGTGAGAAAGCGGACCAGTGAGCGCCGGGCCCGGCCCAGCTGGTCCGGGTGCCTCGTCGCGTCACTCGCGGACGTGCGCGTTCGCTGTGGGGCGCGCGTCACCGCCGTCCGCGGCCAGGCCCGCGAGCAGGCGCAGGCCGTCCTCGGCGGGGCTGCCGGGGGCCGCGGACAGCACCAGCAGCTCCATGCCCGATTCGTCCGGCAGCGCGAAGTTCTCCTGGTGCAGTTCCAGCAGCCCGACCAGCGGGTGCCGGTACGCCTTGCGTCCATGCGTGCGGGCACGCACGTCCGCGCGGGCCCAGAGGCGGCGGAAGCGCTCGCTGCCCATCGCCAGCTCGCCGATGAGCGAGGCCAGTCGGGGGTCCTCGGGATACTTGCCGGCGGCCAGGCGCAGGTGCCCGACCACGTCGAGGGTGCATTTCTCCCAGTCCGCGTAGAGACCGCGCTCGGCCTCCTCCAGGAAGATGTGCCGGGCGGTGTTCAGACCCGGCATCGGACGGCCGTAGAGGAGCCCGGCGAGGCGGTTCCCGGCGAGCACGTCCAGGCGGTGGTCCACGATCAGCGCGGGTGCGTCGGCGACCAGGCCGAGGACGCGCAGCAGCTCCGGCCGGACCCGCCCGCCCGGCGCCTTCGCGCGGCGGCGGCGCTGCCGCGCGAGCCGGTAGAGATGGCCGCGTTCGGTCTCGTCGAGGCCGAGGACGCGGGCGAGCGCGTCGAGGACCTGCTCGGAGGGCTGGGTCGCGCGGCCCTGCTCCAGGCGTACGTAGTAGTCGACGCTGACTCCGGACAGGTGCGCGACCTCTTCGCGGCGCAGCCCTTCGACCCGGCGGCGGCTGTCTGTGGGGATGCCGGCGGCTGCCGGGTCGACCCGGGAACGCCGGGTCCGGAGGAAGCTCGCAAGGTCGTCCATGCCCCCCAGTATGGCTTCGGTGGTGCCCGCGAAGGTGGCCCTGCCAATACCAGGAAGCCGGGTCCGACGGAAGAGGAGCCCCTGAACGCCGGGCGCCGCGGCGCGCAGGATCGAAGGCATCCGATCCGAAGGAGTTCCCGTGAAGACGCTGATCGTCTACGCCCACCCGGAGCCGAAGTCGCTCAACAGCTCGCTGAAGGACCTCGCGGTGTCCACACTGGAGAGCGCCGGGCACGAGGTACGGGTGAGCGATCTGTACGCGATGAACTGGAAGGCGGTCGTGGACGCCGCGGACTACGGCCCCGACGCCTCGAGTCCGCTGAAGGTCGCCCGTGACTCGGGCCGGGCCTTCGACGCCGGGACGCTCACCGCGGACGTCCGCGCCGAGCAGGAGAAGCTGCTGTGGGCCGACACGGTCATCTTCCAGTTCCCGCTGTGGTGGTACACGATGCCCGCGATCCTCAAAGGCTGGGTGGACCGGGTGTTCACCTACCACTTCGCGTACGGCGTCGGCGAGCACAGCGACACCAGGTACGGCGAGCGCTTCGGTGAGGGCACCCTCGCGGGCAGGAGGGCTCTGCTGTCGGTGACCACCGGCGGCCCGGAGTCGCATTACGCCGCTCGCGGGATCAACGGCCCCATCGACGACCTGCTGTTCCCGATCCAGCACGGCATCCTCTACTACCCGGGCATCGAGGTGCTGCCGCCCTTCGTGCTGTACGGCGCCGACCGGATGACCGGCGAGGACTACCCGGACGTCGCCAAGGCGTGGGAGCAGCGCCTGCTCACCCTGGAGTCGACCGAGCCGCTCGCGTTCCGGCGGCAGAACTTCGGCGACTACGAGATCCCCTCGCTGCAACTGAAGGAGGGACTGGAGCCCGAGGGCCGCACGGGGTTCGGGCTCCACGTGCGGGACTAGGGCCTGTCCGGCGACGACGTACGGGCAGTATCAGGTGTTCCACGTCTCGTCGTACGGGTCGTGCGGTGTGGGCACCGGGCGGGCGGCGGTCACCTTCAGGAACGGGATCGGTCCGTTGTTGACCGGGTCCTTGACCTGCTTCGACGTGTAGGTGCCGGTCACCTCCAGCCAGCTGTCCGGTTGCAGGACCGGCGGGACCTTCCCCATGAGGCCGATCTTCACCGGCTGGGCGTCGGCGGCGCAGCAGTTGAGGGCCATCCGGACCAGGTACGGGGCGCCCGTGCGGTCCAGGGCGATGAACCCGGTGATGCGGACCTGGCGGCCGCCGAGGGAGCGGCCGTGGTCGTAGACCGCGCGGCCCGCGTAGTCGACCAGGCCGAGCGGCACCGGGTTCTTCGCGGGCAGGGACGTGTAGCCGTACGGATGTTGCAGGGCGGTGCCGGTGCGCATGGCGCTGTAGGAGCCCAGGGCGGGCGGGGCGACCAGGATGAGGGCGAGGAGGGGGAGGATCAGCAGCCAGGAGATACGGGGCTCGGGGTGCGCGTGGCCGTGGTCCTCCGCGTGGCCGTGGCCGTCGGCCTCGGGTGCGCTCTCGGGCGTGGCCTCGCCGGTGTGCGGCCCCCGGCGGGTGCGCTTCCACTCGTACCAGGCCGTCGCCAGCGCGGTCACGATCAGCAGCGCGCCGGCCAGCAGCAGCAGCGGTTGCAGCCCCGCCTTCACATAGCGCAGGTAGAGGCCGGTGAGGCCCGCGTGCAGGAGGGCCGCGCCGGTCAGGAACAGGACCGCCGCCTGGGCCTGCCGGTTCACAGCAGCACCGCCCCGGTCAGCACCGCGCCCACGATGGCCAGGGCGAAGGTGGCGGGGGCGAAGCGCAGGGCGAAGCCCCGGCCGAAGGTGCCGGCCTGCATCGCGAACAGCTTCAGGTCGATCATCGGGCCGACGACCAGGAACGCCAGCTTGGCCGTGAGCGAGAACTGGGTGAGCGAGGCCGCCACGAACGCGTCCGCCTCCGAACAGATCGACAGCAGTACGGCGAGGACCGCCAGGGCCAGGACCGAGACCGCCGGGTTGCCGGCCGCGGTACGCAGCCAGCTCGCCGGGGCCACCGCCTTGAGCGTCGCGGCGGCCATCGCGCCGAGCACCAGGAAGCCGCCGGCGTGCATCAGGTCGTGCCGGACCGAGCCCCAGAACGCCTCGCCCTTGCTCTGCCCCTCGTGCCCGGCGTGCTCGGGCTGCCGGATCCAGTCGGTACGGCCGATCCGCTGCCACAGCCAGCCCATCGCGCACGCCACCAGCAGGCTCGCGGCGAACCGGCCGAGCACCATCTCGGGGTTCCGCGGGAAGGCGACGGCGGTGGCGGTCAGCACGATCGGGTTGATCGCCGGGGCGGAGAGCAGGAACGCGATCGCCGCGGCGGGGGTGACCCCGCGCCGGACCAGCGCCCCGGCCACGGGCACCGACGCGCACTCGCAGCCCGGCAGCACCGCGCCCGCGAGCCCGGCGACCGGCACGGCGAGAGCGGGCCGGCCGGGCAGCGCGCGGGCGAAGAACGACGGCGGCACGAACACCGCGATCCCCGCCGAGAGCAGGACACCGAAGGCGAGGAACGGCAGGGCCTGCACGACCACCGCCACGAACACCGTCATCCAGCTCTGCATCACCGGGGCCGACAGCGCCCCGCGGATCGGGCCCTGGAGGACCACGACCAGGACCAGCAGAAGGGTCAGGGCCAGCGGGGAGTTGAGGTGCCAGCCGTCCTGCTCCGGCCGCTTCCCGGCGCCGGGCGGCGCGCCGGCGTCGTCGGGGGCCCGCCCGGGCGGGGCTTCTTCGGTGATGGCCACGGGTGGGGTACCTCCGCGTGCGGGCGCTGGTCCGCGATCTGGGTGCGTCTTCTCCCTCCCCTTCAGTACGGCACGCGGGCGCCCGGCGTTCAGCTGATTGCTGGAACCACCCGTCCCGTTGGGGCAGTCTTTTCCCTCGTGGCGAGCGTTCCGTATCAAGGTGGGCACAGTGGTGGGCACGGTGGTGCGCCCGCGCACATGGTGGTGTGCGGGGACGACGGGCTCGCGCATCGGCTGGCCGCCGAGTTGCGCGGGGTGTACGGGGAGCAGGTGACGCTCGTCGTACCGCCGAACGAACGCACGGCGCGCCCACCGGTCGTCGGGCGGGCACGGGCCGCGTCGGCGGCGCTGCTCGACCGGGTGGTGAACGCCGCGGTGGGGCGCGGGCCCGGGGCTCCGGGCGGCAACGGCGGCAGTGCCGGCGGCAGTGAACCTCCCCGGGGCGAGCGGCTGTTGGAGGCCGCCGAACCCAGCGAGGCGGTGCTCGCCGAGGCGGGGGCCGAGCAGGCGGTCGCGCTGGCGCTCGTGTACGAGGACGACGAGACCAACATCCGTGCCGCGCTCACCGCCCGGCGCCTCAATCCGCGGCTGCGGCTCGTCCTCAGGCTCTACAACCGGCGGTTGGGCCAGCACATCGAGGAACTCCTCGACCAGGCGGCCACGTTGGCCGGGAACGACGACGCCGCCGGGGACGCGTCCACGGTCGTGCTGTCCGACGCCGACACCGCCGCGCCCGCGCTGGCCGCCACCGCGGTCGCCGGCACCAGCAAGGTCGTACAGACCGACGGGCTGCTGCTGCGCGCGGTGGAGCGTCCGCCGCCGCGGCCGGGACAGGTCACCGACCCGGGGCTGTGCACCCTGGCGCTGCTGTCCAGCAGCGATCCGGCCGGGGCGGACGGGGCCGAGGGCAGCGGAGAGCACGGGCCTCGGCTGCTGCCCGACGCGGCCGAGGTGCGGGACGCCGGCGGGCGCGGGTCGGTGGTGCTGGAGCAGGTGTCGTACTCCGCCGGGGCGTCGCTGACGGCGGGGCGCGGGGTCGGCGTCGTACCGCCGTTCGCCTCGCTGTTCTCGCGGCGGCTGCGGTGGTCGCTGGCCGGGATGGTGGGGTGCGTGGTGGCGCTGGCGGTCGCCCTGTCGGTGGTGACCGGGATCCATCCGCTCAGCGCCTTCTATCTGACGCTGCTGGACATGTTCGCGATCGACGACCCGGCCATCGGCAAGTCCCTCGGGCGGCAGATCCTGCAACTGCTGTCCGGACTGGTGGGGTTGCTGCTGCTACCGGTGCTGCTGGCGGCGGTCCTGGAGGCGCTGGGCACCTTCCGGACCGCGTCCGCGCTGCGCAAGCCGCCGCGCGGGCTGGGCGGGCACGTGGTGCTGCTGGGCCTGGGCAAGATCGGCACGCGGGTGCTGACGCGGCTGCGGGAGCTGCACATCCCGGTGGTGTGCGTGGAGTCCGACCCCGAGGCGCGCGGGCTGGCCACGGCCCGGCGGCTGCGGGTGCCGGTGGTGCTGGGCGATGTGACGCAGGAAGGGGTCCTGGAGGCCGCCAAGATCCACCGCGCGCACGCCCTGCTGGCGGTGACCAGCGCGGACACGACCAACCTGGAGGCGGTGCTGTACGCGCGGTCCGTGCGGCCGGATCTGCGGGTGGTGCTGCGGCTGTACGACGACGACTTCGCGACCGCCGTGTACCGCACCCTGCGGGCCGCGCACCCGCAGGCCCAGACCCGGAGCCGCAGCGTGACCCATCTGGCCGCGCCCGCCTTCGCCGGGGCGATGCTGGGGCGTCAGATCCTCGGGGCGATTCCCGTGGAACGGCGGGTGCTGCTGTTCGCGGTGGTGGACGTGGGCGGGCATCCGCAGCTGGAGGGCCGCACGGTCCGGGCGGCGTTCCGGGCCGGGGCCTGGCGGGTCCTGGCGCTGGAGGGCCACCCGGAAGCGGACGAGGGATACGTGCTGCGGGCCGAGGACCGAGTGCTGCTCGCGGCCACCCGCCGGGGCCTCGCGGAACTCCTGGGCCGGCGCGGGGCGCCCGCCCGGACACCGGGACCGGTGGACTGAGCCGGCGCCGATCCGGGCCCGCCGGGCAGGCCCTGGGGCAGTCGGAGTGGTTCCCCGCCACCGGGACGGACGGCGACGCGAAGGGCCGCGGGCGGACCGAGCACTGCTCAAGGCCCCCGCCCCGCCGACTCGCGCAGCCTCCGGGCCGACGCGGAGCGCCCGCCCGGACACCGGGACCGGTGGACTGAGCCGGCGCCGAGCCGGGCCCGCCGGGCAGGCCCTGGGGCAGTCGGAGTGGTTCCCCGCCACCGGGACGGACGGCGACGCGAAGGGCCGCGGGCGGACCGAGCACTGCTCAAGGCCCCCGCCCCGCCGACTCGCGCAGCCTCCGGGCCGACGCGGAGCGCCCGCCCAGAGACCGGGACCGGTGAACTGAGCGGGCGCCGGTGAGGGGCTGCCGGGCGGGTTCTGGGTCAGAGTGATTCCCCGGCGCCGGGGGCGGGCGGCGTCGCGAGGTGCTCCTGGGAGGCCCGCGAGCGGTGCCGCGGGGTGGCCCGGCGGGGCGGTCGGGTCAGGGTGATCTGCCGGACGAGCTGCTGGAAGCAGGCCAGTGCCGCGACCCCGGGCAGGGCCGCCGCCGCCGTGTCCTCGATGGTCCGGGGTGCCTGGACCACGCAGAGCAGTACCGCTACGGAGGAGAAGAGCAGCACGACGAACCACGAGTGCACGGCGCGCCGCTGGTGCAGCGCCGCCCGCAGGATGGACAGCGATCCCGCCATCCAGGGCCCGTAGACCAGCATGGGCCACCAGTCGTCGGTGCCACCGTGGTCGTGCGAGGTGACGACGAGCAACGGCTCGTACGTGGCCAGGCCGCTGAAGACGCTCACCATCGACACGATGATCGCGGCCAGTGCGGCGATGAGGCAGCTGGCGATGCGCAGACCGCCGACACGCCGGTGCGCCGGAATTCTGCGATGCCCCCGGCGGGGCCCGCGCACCGGCGGCAGCTCGGCCGTGATGTCCTGAAGGTGCCGCATGGGACTGCCGGCCGGAGGAGCGGTGACCGACGCCTCGTCACGAGGGGGCGGCACGGACCTCGCGGCTTCCTCCTGGCTGGCCTTCTGTAGCAGGTAAGCGAGTTCCTCGGCCGGGTCCCAGGCCGGATCCGGCGACGATTCGTCGAACTCGTCCAGGTAGTCGGTGCTGCCGTGCCACATACGGCTATAGCGCTCGTCATTCATGAGAATGACAGTGCGCAGGCCCAGCGACCGGCGAGGTCGGATTCCTGCTTCCGGACAGCGGTGAGGAAATTCTGCAGCAGCGGGTCGGTGACCTGGAGTACGACAGGCACACCATCCTTACTGAGGATTCCGGGAGTATAGACGTACGGTCCCACCGTCACCCCGTACAGGCCGGCCGACTCGCCAGGATCGCTTGCATTAGCCATGCCCGACTAACGTCGGCCCTTTTCACTTGGATGCGCGGCGATCGGGTGAACAACCACACGGAAAAACGCTTTAAATAACCCTCGTTTCTTCCGGATCTGAAGTAGCGCGGATAACCAGACTGAAAAAGAAACGTAAGTCGCATTGCACTAAGTCGCATTGCAGACAGTCCACCGGGCCGGGGCCGTGCCGCGCGGACGCGCACGGCCCCGTACGTCACGCCGACGGCTTCAGATGCCTCGCCGCGAAGTCCAGCTCCAGCCGCACCTGCTTGATCCGCTCGTCCACCACCAGCGATCCGTGCCCCGCGTCATAGCGGTACACCTCGTGGACGGCCCCACGGGACTCCAGGCGCTTGACGTAGTTGTCGATCTGGCGGATCGGACAGCGGGGGTCGTTGACGCCGGCGGAGATGTGGACGGGCGCCGTGACCTGCTCGACGTAGGTGAGCGGGGAGGAGGCCTCGAAGCGGTCGGGGACCTCTTCCGGGGTGCCGCCCAGGAGGGTGCGGTCCATGGCCTTCAGGGCTTCCATCTCGTCGTGGTACGCGGTGACGTAGTCCGCGACCGGGACGACGGCGATGCCCAGGGTCCAGACGTCCGGCTGGGTGCCGATGCCGAGCAGGGTGAGGTAGCCGCCCCAGGAGGCACCGGTAAGGATCAGCCGCTCGGGGTCGGCGAGCCCGGAGGAGACCGCCCACTCGCGGACCGCGGCCACGTCCTCCAGCTCGATCAGACCGACCCGGTGCTTGAGCGCGTCCGTCCAGGCCCGGCCGTAGCCCGTGGAACCCCGGTAGTTGATCCTGACCACCGCGTAGCCGTGGTCCACCCAGGCCGCCGGGCCCGCGGCGAAGGCGTCGCTGTCGTGCCAGGTCGGGCCGCCGTGCAGGTCGAAGACGGTGGGCAGGGGGCCCGTCACGCCGGCCGGCTTCTGGATCAGGGCGTGGATACGGCCACCGGGACCCTCGACCCACACGTCCTCCACCGGGACCGAGCCGGGACACTTCAGGCCGGGCGGGTCCAGGACCACCCGGCCCGTCGTCGAACGGACCGACGACGGCTCGGCGGCCGAGGACCAGAGGTACTCCACGCTGCCGTCGGGGCGGGCCGTCGCGCCGGAGACCGTGCCCGGCGGGGTGGGGATCCTGGTCAGCTCGCGGCTGCCCAGGTCGTAGCGGAACACCTCGCTGCGGGCCTTGAAGCTGTGGGCGACGAGCAGTGCCGTGCCGTCCGGGTACCACTCGGCGCTCACGTCGCCCGGCAGGTCCAGCGCCAGGTCCGTCTCCGTGCCCGAGGCGATGTCCCAGACCAGCGGCTCCCACCGGCCGCGCCGCTGGTGCCCGATGAGCAGACGCGTGTCGCCGTCGAGCGGGGCGAAGCCCAGCACCTCCAGGCCCAGCTCTTCCGTGCCGCCCTTGGTGTCGTCCAGCTCGGCGACCGCCGTGCCGTCCGGGCGCAGCACGCGCAGCGCCGAGTGCATCGCGTCGCCGTGCTCCGTGTGCTCGACGGCGATCAGGGAGCCGTCGTGGGAGAGGTCGCCGACGCCCGCCGACTCCCGGTGGCGGTACAGCTCGAAGGGCGCCTCGCCCTCTCTCGCCACGTGGATGGTCGAACCCTCGTCGTCCGTGGAGCGGCCGACGACCGCCGTACGCCCGTCCCGGGACAGGGCCAGTCCCGCCGGGTAGGAGGGCTCCAGGCCCGGGGTGGCCAGTTCGTCCTCGCCGCCCGTGAACCGCTGGCGGCGCCACACCCCGAACTCGTCGCCGTCCTTGTCGTCGAACCACCAGATCCAGGCGCCGTCCGGGGAGAGCACGCCGTCCGTCGTGCCGTTCGGCCGGGACGTCACCTGGCGCTGCTCTCCACTCGTGCGGTCCCAGGCGTACAGCTCGTACGTCCCCGTCGCGTTCGACACGAACAGGGAGCGGTGCGGCGCGTCCTCCGCCCAGTCGGGCAGTGACACCCGCGGCGCCCGAAAGCGCTTCTCCCAGTCCGGCATGTTGCTCTCACTCATGGCCCCAGTCATGCGCCCATACTGCCCGTCCGCGACGACAAATAGCTGGTGGGTATGCGCAGCCTGTGGATAACTTTTGCGATCATGCGCCTCCGAAGGCCTCCCGGGTCCGGGCACGCGAGCGGGCCCCCGTACCGTTGACGGCGTGTACCGCTTTCTGCTGACACCCCGCTGGTGGGGCATCAACGTCTTCGTGCTGCTCGCCATCCCGTTCTGCGTCTTCATGGGGTCCTGGCAGCTGAGCCGGTTCGAGGCGCGGGTGCAGGACCACCGCGACGCGAGCGAGCGGGCCGTGTCCGACCGGCACGAGGCGGCCCGGCCGCTGGCCGAGCTGCTCCCCGTGGACCAGAACACCTCGGGCAAGCAGGTCACCGCGACCGGGCGGTACGGCAAGCAGCTCCTCGTGCCCGGCCGGGAGCTGGACGGCAAGAACGGCTTCTACGTGCTGACGCTGCTGCGCACCGACTCCGGGCGGGCCCTGCCGGTCGTACGCGGCTGGCTGCCCGGCACCGCGAATCCGGCCGAGGCGCCCGCCGCGCCGGCCGGCCGGGTCACCGTCACCGGGGCGCTCCAGGCCTCCGAGACGCCGGGGGACAACGGCGTCAGCTCGGCGAGCGGGCTGCCGGCCGGGCAGACGGCGGCGATCAGCTCCGCGTCGCTGGTGAACCTGGTGCCGTACCGGATGTACGACGCCTGGGTCACCCTCGACAAGGGCGACTCGGGGATGAAGGCCGTCCCGGCGACCGCGCCCGCCGGCTCGGGGCTGGACCTCAAGGCCTTCCAGAACCTCGGCTACACCGGCGAGTGGTTCGTCTTCGCCGGCTTCGTCGTCTTCATGTGGTTCCGGCTGCTGCGCCGCGAGGTCGAGTTCGCACGGGACGCTGCGCTGGGCTTGGTGCCGGATCAGGAGACCGCTGGGGTGTGACCCCCGTTTCCCGGTTGATCGAGGGTGCGGATCATTCAGCCTGTCCGGCGTTTGAGGACGAGGCCGTTCAGGCCGAACGGGGGCCCAGGGGGCGGAGCCCCCTGGTAGCTACGAACCGGAGAGCACCCCGGTCCAGTAGACCGTTCCGGCGCAGGCGTTGGGGACCGTCACGGACGCCGCAGGGGAGCCGCCCTCCGCGGTGTGGGACACCACGACGCTGCCGTCCGCCGTGCCGTCCGCCGTGAAGAGCTGGGTCGTGGTCCCGGAGGACGTCGTACCGGAGGTGTCCGCGCTGCCGGTCTCACCGGTCTGCGTGGGCGTCGGGTCGGGCGTCGCGCCCCCGGTGTCCGAGCCGCCGCCGGTTTCCGTGCCGCCGCCGGTGGTGGGGCAGGTCTCGGACGGGACGAAGGCGAACTTCTCCTCGTAGGCCGCGCCGGGCAGCAGCACCAGGCCGGAGGCCTCCAACGAGGGGTCGGGCAGGCCCGCCGCCGCGTCGCCGGAGACGTGCCGGGCCGTGACGATCTTGGTCGGGTCCGCGGCGCCCTGCGCGGCGGCGCCCACGCTGCCCGGACCGCCGACGGTACAGCTGGTGGAGGAGACGTTGACGACGCGGAAGGTGCCGTAGACCACACCGGTCGCGTCGGGCGCGTTGGCGGTTCCCGTGGCCGAACCCAGCTGGGCCGCCGTGCACACCGAGGTGGCGGTGCCCGCGGTGGCCGAGGGGTTCGCGCCGCCGGTGGAACCGGTGCCGTTGCCCGTGCCCTTGTCCTTGCCGGAGGGCTTCGTGCCGCCCTTGTCCTTGCCGCCGGTCTTGCCGCCGGTGCCGCCCGAGGTGCCGGCCCCGCCGTCCGGGTTCTTGCCCGAGCCGCCGCTCTGGGCCTGGGAGGCCTGGCCGGCCATGGAGGTGTTGGGGTCGGAGCCGGTGGAGTTGGAGACGTGTACCAGGGCCGGGATGGCGGTGCCGATGAAGAGCGCCGCGGCGGCCATGCCGACGACGGCCTGCCGCTTGCGCGCCCGCCGGGCGGGCACCGCGCGCCGCAGGTGATCGAGCGTGCCGTCACTCGGCTCGATGTCGTCGACGGCCGAGTGCAGCAGCCGGCGCAGGTCCAGCTCGTCCGAGTCGAGCCCGTCGGGGCTCTGGTCGGCGGGGCCGTGGTTCACAGTTGCGTTCCCAGCGTGCGTCGGCGTGTGCTCTTGCTCGTCCTGCGTGGTCGGTTCGTGCCAGGCATAGGGTTCGTGGCGGTCATGTGAGCCGCCCTCTTCGACGCGGTCGCTCATGATGCCGACGCCTCCATGGAGACCCGGAGGGCCGCGATGCCGCGCGAGCCGTACGCCTTCACGGAGCCCAGCGATATCCCGAGCGTCTCGGCGACCTGGGCCTCCGTCATGTCGGCGAAGTAGCGCAGGACGAGGACCTCGCGCTGGCGGCGCTGAAGGCCCTTCATCGCCTTGATGAGGTCCCGGCGCTCCAGCGAGTCGTACGCGCCCTCCTCCGCGCTCGCCATGTCGGGCATCGGCTTCGACAGCAGCTTCAGGCCGAGTATGCGGCGGCGCAGCGCGGACCGGGAGAGGTTGACGACGGTCTGGCGGAGGTAGGCGAGCGTCTTCTCCGGGTCCCGGACGCGTTTGCGGGCCGAGTGGACGCGGATGAAGGCCTCCTGGACGACGTCCTCGCAGGAGGCGGTGTCGTCGAGGAGGAGCGCGGCCAGGCCGAGCAGCGAGCGGTAGTGGGCCCGGTAGGTCTCGGTGAGGTGGTCGACGGTGGTACCGGCCGCCTCGGTGTCCTCGGTGCCCTCGGCGCTCTCGCGCGGAGTCGGTACGCCGTCGCGCTGGTTCGGGATGCGGGTGGGCCGCGCTGCGGGCATGGGCGCGATCACCGGCATGCCGCCGGGCGTGCCGGGCATGCGGGGTCGAAGCGACGCGCGGGGCCGGAGAGCCGTGCCGCGGGGCGCAACCGTGAAGTCGAGTACCTCTGCCACGCCAGTTGGACACGCTTCCCCCCGTCGGGGTTGTACGTGCCGGGCATCACTTTCGCGCGGAGTGCCGCCGGGGTGATCCGCGCCTGTGCGGCCGACGGCGTCGCCGTGACCGACAGCACACCCGACGAGGCCTCAAATGCCGTCATGCGTCCCGCTCTTCCCTTATATCCCATATGAACGGGCGTCCCCACGCCCCGATCACGGCGTCCCCACGCCAGGATCATGCGTCCCCACGCCCCGAAAGGGCGACCGCAAAGACGCTCCCCGCCCTCCGCGTGGTTGCGGAGGGCGGGGAGGAAAATCTTCGGACGCCGAAGGGGGTCGATTCAAGTGGTCCGGACCATGCTCCTGACCACACTTTTTTGCGCAGAACCTACGAATGGGTGCGCTCCCACCGCCGGTCTTCCGGCGGGCCCGGGGGCCTCACGAGAACTCTGCCGCCACCAGCTCGGCGATCTGCGCGGTGTTCAGAGCGGCACCTTTGCGCAGATTGTCCCCGCATACGAAGAGTTCGAGCGCGGTGGGATCGTCGAGCGCCCGCCGCACCCGCCCCACCCAGGTCGGGTCGGTGCCCACCACGTCGGCGGGCGTGGGGAACTCCCCGGCGGCGGGGTTGTCGCAGAGCACGACACCGGGCGCCGTGGCGAGGATCTCCCGGGCTCCGTCGACGGACACCTCGCCCTGGAAGCGGGCGTGGACGGTGAGGGAGTGCGTGGTGACGACCGGCACGCGCACGCAGGTCACCGCGACGGGCAGCTTCGGCAGTCCGAGGATCTTGCGGGACTCGTCCCGCACCTTCATCTCCTCCGACGACCAGCCGTCCTCCCGCAGCGACCCGGCCCACGGTACGACGTTCAGCGCGACCGGCTCCGGGAACGGCCCGGTGTGGTCCCCGACGGCCCGCCGCACGTCACCGGGGCTGGTCCCGAGCTCCGTACCGGCGACCAGGTCCAGCTGGGCGCGCAGCGTGTCCACGCCGGCCCGCCCGGCCCCGCTCACCGCCTGGTACGAGGAGACCACCAGCTCGCGCAGCCCGAACTCGGCGTGCAGCGCGCCCAGGGCGACGATCATCGTCAGGGTCGTGCAGTTGGGGTTGGCGATGATGCCGCGCGGGCGGACCCGGGCCGTGTGCGGATTGACCTCGGGGACGACCAGGGGCACGTCCGGGTCCATCCGGAAGGCGCCCGAGTTGTCCACGACGACGGCACCGCGCGCGGCGGCGATCGGCGCCCACCGTGCGGAGACCTCGTCGGGAACGTCGAACATGGCGACGTCGACCCCGGCGAAGGCCTCCTCCGTGAGGGCGGCCACCTCGACCTCCTCGCCGCGCACGGCCAGCTTGCGGCCGGCCGAGCGCGGGGAGGCGATCAGTCGGATCTCGCCCCAGACGTCCGCGCGCTCGGACAGGATCCGGAGCATGACCGTGCCGACGGCTCCGGTCGCTCCCACGACCGCGAGCGTCGGTCGGCGGGTCATCGCCCGGTGCCTCCGTACACGACGGCCTCGTCGGTGTCGGAGTCGAGTCCGAAGGCGGTGTGCACGGCCCGCACGGCCTCCGGCACGTCGTCGGCGCGGGTGACGACCGAGATGCGGATCTCGGAGGTCGAGATCAGCTCGATGTTCACGCCCGCGTCGGACAGCGCCTCGAAGAAGGACGCGGTGACACCCGGGTTGGTCTTCATGCCCGCGCCGACCAGGGAGATCTTGCCGATCTGGTCGTCGTAGCGCAGCGAGTCGAAGCCGATGCCGGACTTGTTCCGCTCCAGCGCGTCGATGGCCTTGCGGCCCTCGGTCTTGGGCAGCGTGAAGGAGATGTCCGTCAGGCCGGTGGAGGCGGCGGACACGTTCTGCACGACCATGTCGATGTTGACCGCGGCATCCGCGATCGCGCGGAAGATCGAGGCGGCCTCGCCCGGCTTGTCCGGCACACCGACGACCGTGATCTTGGCCTCGGAGGTGTCGTGCGCGACACCGGAGATGATGGCCTGCTCCACCTTCTTGTCCCCTTGCTCGATCGGCTCGCTGCTGACCCATGTGCCCTGGAGTCCGCTGAAGCTGGACCGGACGTGGATCGGGATGTTGTAACGGCGGGCGTACTCCACACAGCGGTGGAGCAGCACCTTGGAGCCGGAGGCCGCGAGCTCCAGCATGTCCTCGAAGGAGATCCAGTCGATCTTCTTCGCCTTCTTCACCACGCGCGGGTCGGCGGTGAAGACGCCGTCGACGTCGGTGTAGATCTCACAGACCTCGGCGTCCAGCGCGGCCGCGAGGGCCACGGCCGTGGTGTCCGAGCCACCCCGGCCCAGGGTCGTGATGTCCTTCTTGTCCTGGCTGACACCCTGGAACCCGGCGACGATGGCGATGTTGCCCTCGTCCAGCGCGGTGCGGATGCGGCCTGGCGTGACGTCGATGATCCGGGCTTTGTTGTGGACCGAGTCGGTGATGACACCTGCCTGGCTGCCGGTGAACGACTGGGCCTCGTGACCCAGGTTTTTGATCGCCATGGCCAGCAGGGCCATGGAGATCCGCTCTCCGGCGGTCAGCAGCATGTCGAACTCGCGCCCGGCAGGCATCGGGGACACCTGCTCGGCGAGATCGATCAGCTCGTCCGTCGTGTCGCCCATCGCGGAAACCACGACAACCACCTGGTTGCCGTTCTTCTTGGCTTCCACGATCCGCTTGGCGACGCGCTTGATGCCCTCGGCATCGGCTACGGAGGAGCCTCCGTACTTCTGCACGACAAGGCCCACGTGCGCTCCTCGCTCCGGTATGTATCGGTCGGCTCAGTCTAACGAGCGCCCGGAATTCCCCTCCGCGATATCGCATCGTGAGATCCCGGCCACCCGTCCGGAACAGCACATGCCCAGCCCGGGGGAGCCCACTCGGAAAGTGCCCGGGGTCACAAAGACCACCGCGCGGCGGCTACCTGGCTTCGCGCATCCCCAGCGGGTCGGCGATCTCCTCCGCCATGACGCGGCCCGCCTCGAACTCCAGGGTCTCGTCGCCCATGGCGGGCTGGTCGGTGTCGAGGCCGTCGAGTTCTTCCAGGGGCTGGTTCAGGCGGACGTGGATGAGCACCGACTGGAGGGCGCGCAGCACGGCGGAGGCCGTGGGGCCCCAGTTGGAGAAGTAGGAGAACTGCCACCACCACAGGGCCTCCGTGGTGCGGCCGGCCCGGTAGTGGACCATGCCGTGGCGCAGGTCGGTGATGACGTCGGCCAGGTCGTCGGAGATCCGGGCCGGCACCGGCGCCTTACGGGGCTCGTAGGGGTCGAAGACCTCCGAGTAGACGTCGATCGGGTCCAGGAGCCGTACGAGGTTCTCGCGTAGCCCGTCGGCGTCGGGCTCCGGGCCCGGGTCCGGCTCGTAGCGCTCGTCGGGGACGATGTCCTCGTGGGCGCCCAGCCGGCCGCCGGCCAGCAGCAGCTGGGAGACCTCCAGGAGGAGGAAGGGCACCGCCGAGTCCGGCTCGTCGCCCTTCGCCACCTCCGTGACGGCCACCAGGAAACTCTCCACCTGGTCCGCGATCTGGACCGCGAAGTCGTCCGGGTTCTGCGTCGTGTCGTGCAGCGTGGCGTCAGACATCTAGGAGTCGTCTCCCCTCGAAGGCGCGGCCGAGTGTGACCTCGTCCGCGTATTCCAGGTCGCCACCCACCGGGAGGCCGCTGGCCAGGCGGGTGACCTTCAGGCCCATGGGTTTGATCATCCGGGCGAGGTACGTGGCCGTGGCCTCGCCCTCCAGGTTCGGATCCGTGGCAAGGATCAGCTCCGTGACCGTCCCGTCGGCCAACCGCGCGAGAAGTTCTCGTATACGCAGGTCGTCGGGGCCGACGCCCTCGATCGGGCTGATCGCGCCGCCGAGCACGTGGTAGCGGCCGCGGAACTCGCGGGTGCGCTCGATCGCCACGACGTCCTTCGGCTCCTCCACCACGCAGATGACGGCCGGGTCGCGGCGCGCGTCACGGCAGATGCCGCACAGCTCCTCCTGCGCGACGTTGCCGCAGGTCGCGCAGAAGCGGACCTTCGCCTTCACCTCCAGGAGGGCCTGTGCGAGCCGCCGTACGTCCGTCGGCTCCGCCTGGAGGATGTGGAAGGCGATCCGCTGCGCGCTCTTGGGACCGACGCCGGGCAGGCGACCCAGCTCGTCGATGAGGTCCTGGACCACGCCTTCGTACAACGGACTGCCCTTCCTGGAGTCTTACGGTACGTACCGTAGTTGGCGGTGGCCGGTCTTAGAAAGGCAGGCCGGGAATGCCGCTGCCGCCGCCCAGGCCCTGGGCCAGCGGACCCAGCTTCTGCTGCTGCAACGCCTGGGCGTTCTCGTTGGCCGCCTGGACGGCCGCGACGATCAGGTCCGCGAGGGTCTCGGTGTCGTCGGGGTCCACCGCCTTGGGGTCGATCCGCAGCGCGCGGAGCTCGCCCGAGCCGGTCACCGTGGCCCGCACCAGGCCGCCGCCCGCCTGCCCGTCGACCTCCGTGGCCGCGAGCTCCTCCTGCGCCCGCGCCAGATCCTGCTGCATCTTCTGGGCCTGCTGGAGCAGCTGCTGCATGTTGGGCTGGCCACCACCGGGAATCACGATCAGCTCCTGGTCTTGTCGTTTCCTCCGTTGTGCACGAGCCTACGTGGTCCACTCAGCCGTCGCCCCAGCACTCTTTCGAGTGACATATGCGCCGGCCCTATACCTGACCAAGGCCCCCTTACGGGCGGAAAACCGACCGAAACCACGCCCTCGCCACCCGTTGGGCGGTAGGAAGGGTCCGCACATCGACATGCGCTATCACGCGGAGTGACGGGTCGGCATCAGTAGGGTCGCAATCAGTAGGGAGTGCCGGGTGGGTCAGCCGGAGATGCAGCCCGAGGGTCCGCCTCAGGACGGGCGGGGCGAGGGGGCGGCCGGGCTGCGGCCGGGCGATCTGACCGGGCGGCCGTTTCCGCTCGGGGACTGGGGCGAGCCGGCGGAGCGGCTCGACGAGCTGTACCGGTGGGTGGAACGGGGAGCACTGGACACCGCGGCCTGGTACCTCGCGGACCGGGTGTGGAAACGTCGCGGCGCGCGGGCGCTGCGGGGCGGAGCGGCGGCCGGGGCGGTGTGCGGGGCCGCGCTGCCCCTGCTGGACCTCACCGGGGTGGTCGGCGGGGCCGCCGCCTGGGGGTATCTGGCGTTCGTGCTGGCGGTGGCGTGCGTGGCCGTGGACCGGTTCTTCGGGATCACGTCCGGGTGGGTGAGGGACGTGGCCACCGCGCAGGCCGTGCAGCGACGGCTACAGGTGTTCCAGTTCGACTGGGCGTCGGAGAGCGTGCGGGAGGTGCTCGGACCGACGGAGGGGACGGCCGGGGAGGCCGCGGAGCGGTGTCTCGGGGTGCTGCGGAGGTTCTCCGAGGACGTGACGGAGCTGGTGCGGGTGGAGACGGCGGACTGGATGGTGGAGTTCCGCACCGGGGCGGCGCCGCTGGGCATCCAGACGGCGGTGGCTTCCGGGGCGCGGCCGGAGAGCGCGTCCACCGGGCCGGGCCGGTTTCCCCTCCCGCCGGGCCCGGCCCGCCCGAACATGCCCCGGCAGCGGCCACCGGAACCTCGCTGACCCGCTCCGCGGCCATACCGACCGAGTCACCCGCAGAGCTTCATGCCCTCCGGTGTCCAGCACGGGACGTGGCCGTGGGTGCGGATGATGTCCTGGCCGTTGCCTCGGGAGAGGTAGGTGAGGAAGCTCGAGGCGAGGGAGTCGGCGGGCGGCCGGCCGTAGGTGTAGGCGTACTCGATCTCCCGGTACGGGTACGCGCTGCGGCCGTGCTCGATGGCGTCCACCGACGGCGCGTCGCCGTCGAGGTCCAGCACGCGCAGCCCCTTCGCGGCGGCGGCCAGGTTCAGCTCGCTGTACCCGACCGCGCCGGGCAGCCCCGCGACCTCGGTCAGGACCTGGTCGGTGGAGTCCAGCTCGCAGCGGGTCACCGGGGCCGTGGCGTCGTCCTTGTGGACGCAGTCGACGGAGGAGTTGGCGATCTCGCCCCGGCCCAGCACCCGCCGCTGGAACACCTGCCGCGTCCCGGAGTTGGCGTCCCGGCTGACCAGGCGCACGGGGAGGTGCGGGCCGCCCAGCTGCCGCCAGTCGGTGATCTCGCCGCGGTACAGGCGGCGTACGTCGGCCGTGGAGAGGTTCTTCAGGCCCACGTCGTCGTTCACGACGAGCGCGAACACGGACACCGCCACCCGGTTCTCCCGCAGCTGGGGCATGTCGCTCGGCTTGGGCCCGTCGGAGAGGGCCACGACCGGCGGGGAGCTCTTCTCCCCCTTGCCGAGCGCGTCCAGCTCCCGTACGCCCGCCGTCGAGCCGTGCGGGTCCACCGTGATCGCCGAGCCCTCGCAGTCCCCTTCGTACTTGCGCGCCGCCTCCCGCAGCACGGGCGCGAACGCCGTCGAGCCGATCACCCGCAGCGTGCCCTTCTCGCAGCCGATCGGCGGCGGGGTGTCGTCCCGGACCACCACGATCGCGGCGAGCGTGACCACGCAGACGGTCAGTGTGAGGGTGATCAGCCGGGACGCCCTGCTGAACAGCGGCGGCTTGTCGTCCGGGGTGGCGCTGCGGTTGGGGTGGACCTCGCCCTCGCGGATCCCGCCGATGAGCCGTATCTCGCGGCCCACGTCCCCGCCGGACAGCAGCACGAGGAGCTTGAAGTGGTCACCCCGGTTGAGCGGGACGCGCGGTATGCGCAGGGTGTTGCCCTCGTAGCCGAACCCCCGCGCGGCGGTGAAGTGGTCCATGAGGTGGTCGGTGTCGGTCGGCTGGGTGACCGAGACGCCCCGGACGGTGCGGTCGGCGAACACCGCGGTGAGGCCGTGCGGTTCGGGGCTGGTGTAGTCGTCGCGGTCGATGCCGATCGAGCCGTCGTTCTCGACGCGCAGCAGCACCAGGGTCGCGTCGGCCATGACCGGGGCCTCGTCGAACAGGCCGAGGCGGCGGTTGGCCCGGCCGGAACGGACGTCGTCGCCGATCGGGTTGTCCATCTGCACGCGGTAGCCGATCCGTTTGCGACGCGGCACCCGCCGCTCGTACCAGACCATGCCCGCCGAGGCCACGATGCCCAGCACCGCGGTGCCGACGGCCACGACGTTCTCCGCGCTCAGCCACTCCATGTGGGTGCCCCCGCCACTCCCCGGAGTCGAATGGTGGGGTCACGGTATGTGTCTCGGCGAGGACAATCCGGTCACGCCCGCTGAAGTTCGCCGGACGTTCAACGACCTCATTCCTTGGTGTAGGTCAGGCTCTCCACGCTGCCCTGCATCTCGCGCCGCAGCCTGCCGTCCGACAGCAGGGTGACCTCGCTGGGGTCGCCCGGCTTGCAGTCCGAACTCGGGCCTTCGGTGACGCTGGACGACCCGATCTCCAACGGGCCGTCGGCGCCAGGCTGTTGGGCGAGCTTCGCCTCGAAGACGCAGTGGTACGTCCCGCCGTCCCTGGTGGGGCCGTCGGCGACCACCGTGAGGACCGTGTCCCCCACCTCGCCCTGCTGGAGGGTCAGTTCGCGGGTGTGGTGGCCGAGGGAGTTGTCGATCGTTCCCGACCACGTGCCCAGGTACGCGGCCGGGACCGCGCCGTCCGACGCCGACGGGATCGGGGACTCCGGCTCCGTGGTGGTCGGGGTGGGCCCGGGGGTGGTGGGCGCGCCGGTGGCGGTCGGGGACGGACTGACCGTGCCCCCGCCGGTGTCGTCGCCGCCGTCCCTCATCAGCGCGTACACCGAGCCGCCCGCGGCGAGCGCGACGACCAGCGCGACCACGACGAGCAGCGCGGTGGACCGCCGGTTTCCCTGCGCGGGCTGCTGGGGTCCGAGACCGATGGGCGGCGGCCCGTACGGCGGGGTCGAGCCGTAGCCGCCCGCGTACGGGTTGTACGGCGCCTGGGGGCCGGGCTGTTGCGGGTAGCCGTAGGCGACGGGCTGCGGGTGCTGGGGGTGCTGCTGGGGATAGCCGTACGCGGGGTGCGCCGGGGGCGCGCCGGGCGGGGGCGTCTGACCCTGACCGGCGATCATCGTCGGGAGGTGGTTCAGGGGCGCGCCGCCGCCCTGCTGTCCCTGCGGGCGCGGGTCCCCGGGCGGGGGCGGCGCGGAGGCGTCGTCGGAGGCGGGGGCGTGCTCGGGGGAGGCGGCGGGTGCGGGGGCCGGCGGACGGTCCGGCATACGGTCCTGGCCGGGCGCGTGGTCGGGCGTGGGGTCAGGCGTGCGGTCGGGCATACGGTCCTGGCCGGGCCCGGGTTCCTGCCGCCGGTCCTTGTCCTCGAGCCACGCGGGGACGGGGTCGGGCATCCGGTCTCCCCCGGGGACGGCCGGCGGGCCGGCCACCGGACCGGGCGCGGGGACGGACGCCGCCGCCACCTCGCCTGCCCCACCGGCTCCCCCGGTCCCGTTGACCCCTCCAGTCCCCCCAGTCCCCCCAGTCCCGCGAGCCCCGCCGGCCCCCGAGGTCCCCTCCGGATCCTCCGTGTCCAGCAGCCGCACCGCGTGCCGCCCCAGCTGGGCAACGAGTGCCCCCGGCAGCCAGGGGTCCCGGGAGCGGCCCCCGGCGACGGTGTCCTCCGCGCCCGTGAGCTCCAGGATCGTGTCCAGCGTCGGGCGTGCGGCCGGGTCCTTCTTCAGGCAGTCGCGGACGAGGTCGGCGATGCCCTCGGGCACGCCCTCCAGGTCGGGTTCCTCCTGGGCGATGCGGAACATCATCGCGTGGACCCCGCTGTTGGAGGTCCCGAAGGGCAGCGCGCCGGTCGCGGCGTACGCGAGGACCGAGCCGAGGCAGAAGACGTCGCAGGCGGGCGTGATCCGGTCGCCGCGCACCTGCTCGGGCGCCATGAACCCGGGCGAGCCGACCAGTGAGCCGGTGCGGGTGAGCCCGTCCCCGGCCAGGGTCTCCAGCGCCCGCGCGATGCCGAAGTCGATGACCCGGGGCCCGTCGATGGTGACCAGCACGTTGGACGGCTTGAGGTCGCGGTGGACGATCCCGGCGGCGTGGATGTCCTTCAGCGCGTGCGCGAGCCCGGCCGCGAGGATCCGTACCGACCGCTCGGGCAGCGCCCCGTGGTCGTGCCCGACGACCTGCTGGAGGCTTGGCCCGGCGACGTACCCGGTGGCCACCCAGGGCACGACGGCCTCGGTGTCCGCGTCCAGCACGGGCGCCGTCCAGTGGCCGCCGACCCGGCGCGCGGCCTGCACCTCCTGCCGGAACCGCGCCCGGAACTCCTCCTGTTCGGCGAGCTCCTCGCGCACCAGCTTCACGGCGACGGTACGGCCCCGGTCCGACCGGGCGAGATACACCTGCCCCATGCCGCCCGCGCCCAGCCGCGCCAGCAGCCGATACGCCCCGATGCGTTGCGGATCCCCCGGCCCCAGCTTCTCCATCGCCGCGCCGCCTCCCCCGATAGGCCCGAAATCTGCGCGTGTGCAACAAACCGAGAATAGTGCGGCACTGATCCCCTCCGCACCGAGCGGGCTCTACGGTTCCGTAACAGCTCTCGACACCCTGTCGCGGAAACCCTCCACCCAGGGAACAGGACGCCGATACCGGCTGCGCATCGCGGACATCTACGCTCACCGCCATGACCCCTCAGCCCAACCCTCAGGCCGGCGCCGCCGTGAAGGCCGCGGACCGTGCGCACGTCTTCCACTCCTGGTCCGCGCAGGAGCTCATCGACCCGCTCGCCGTCGCCGGCGCCGAAGGGTCGTACTTCTGGGACTACGACGGCAGGCGGTACCTGGACTTCTCCAGCGGGCTCGTCTTCACCAACATCGGCTACCAGCACCCCAAGGTCGTCGCCGCCATCCAGGAGCAGGCCGCGACGATGACGACCTTCGCGCCCGCGTTCGCCGTCGAGGCGCGCTCGGAGGCGGCCCGGCTGATCGCCGAGCGGACGCCCGGCGACCTGGACAAGATCTTCTTCACCAACGGCGGGGCCGACGCCGTCGAGCACGCGGTGCGCATGGCCCGGCTGCACACGGGCCGCCCGAAGGTGCTGTCCGCGTACCGCTCGTACCACGGCGGCACCCAGCAGGCGGTGAACATCACCGGCGACCCGCGCCGCTGGGCCTCCGACGGCGCCGCGGCCGGGGTCGTGCACTTCTGGGCCCCCTTCCTCTACCGCTCCCGGTTCTACGCCGAGACCGAGGAGCAGGAGTGCGCGCGGGCGCTGGAGCACCTGGAGACGACCATCGCCTTCGAGGGGCCCGCGACGATCGCCGCGATCATCCTGGAGACGATCCCGGGCACGGCCGGGATCATGGTCCCGCCGCCCGGTTATCTCGCCGGGGTGCGTGAGCTGTGCGACAAGTACGGGATCGTGTTCGTCCTGGACGAGGTCATGGCCGGGTTCGGGCGGACCGGCGAGTGGTTCGCGGCCGGCCTGCTGGACGTGGTGCCCGACCTGATGACCTTCGCCAAGGGCGTGAACTCCGGATACGTGCCGCTCGGCGGCGTCGCGATCTCCGGGAAGATCGCGGAGACCTTCGCCCGGCGGCCCTACCCCGGCGGCCTGACGTACTCGGGGCACCCGCTGGCCTGTGCGGCGGCCGTCGCCACGATCAACGTGATGGCCGAGGAGGGCATCGTCGCCAACGCCGCCGCGCTGGGCGCGTCGGTGCTTGAGCCGGGGCTGCGGGCGCTGGCCGAGCGGCACCCGAGCGTGGGCGAGGTGCGGGGCGTCGGCATGTTCTGGGCGCTCGAACTGGTGCGGAACCGCGAGACCCGGGAGCCGCTCGTGCCGTACAACGCGGCCGGTCAGGACAACGCGCCCATGGCGGCGTTCGCCGGGGCGGCGAAGGAGCGGGGCCTGTGGCCCTTCGTGAACATGAACCGGACGCACGTGGTGCCGCCGTGCAACGCGAGCGAGGCGGAGCTGAAGGAGGGGCTGGCGGCACTCGACGCCGCACTGAGCGTGGCGGACGAGTACACGGGGTGACCGAGTAGCGGTTGTCACAGCTACGTACGCGAATGCTCCGAACGCGTAAGGTGGCGTGCTCGTAGACATAAGCGAGCAACCACCCGCACGTGTGAGGAGATCCCCCCGACGATGCCCGGCACCGGCGCCGTGACCCGCAGCACCCTGCGACAGCAGATAGCGGACGCGCTACGTGACGAGGTACTGGCCGGGCGGCTGCTGCCGGGGCGGGAATTCACCGTGAAGGAGATAGCGGAGCAGTACGGGGTCTCCGCGACGCCGGTCCGCGAGGCGCTGGTCGACCTGTCCGCCCAGGGGCTCCTGGAGGCCGACCAGCACCGCGGCTTCCGGGTCCCTCAGTACACGGCGGCCGACCACCGGAACATGATCGAGGCCCGCAGCCTGGTCACCGACGGCATGTTCCAGGCCCTCGCCGAGGGCCACGACGACTTCCGGAACCCGGAGGACTCCCGTACGGCGGCCGCCCTCGCCGTGGTGCGCCGCCGCGGCGAGGAGGCGCGGCGCGCCGCCGCGGCCGGTGACCTCTCCGTGCTGATCGGCTACGACCTGCGCTTCTGGCGCGAGCTCAGCGCCATGTTCGGCAACCCCTACCTGGCGGACTTCCTGCACCGGCTGCGCGTGCAGTCCTGGGTGTGCACGGTGCAGCACCTGCGCCGCCTCACCGACCTGCGCGGCCACCTGTGGTCCCGGCACACCGAACTGGTCGACGCCCTGGCCCGCCGGGACGACGCGACCGCCCGGTCGATCGTCGCCGCGTACAACGCGCACTCCCTGGCGCTGATCGAGCGGCGGATCGAGCGGCCTGGCGAATGAGGCCCGGGGCATGGGTATGGGACGTGCACGAGGGGAGTCGACCGGGTACCGCACCGACTACGCTTCCCTGTCCACCCTGCCATGCTGTACGCGTGCTGATGCGAGGAGCCCTCATTGGCTTGTGACCTGTGGCTGGTCCCGCTCGTCGATGTGTTGTGCCACACCCCGGACAACCCGTTCGCCGAGGAACTCGCGCAATACAACAAGGTGCTCACCGAGGCCGGGCTCCCACCGGTGCCCGTCTACCAGTACATGCCGGGCCTGTCCGGCGAGGTCGCCCCGGTGGCCGGCTTCGACTACGACGCGCTGCATTTCCTGCGCCGCGTCTACCTGCTCCAGATGTGCGGCCTGCCGGTGGCCCCGGTCGACGAACTGGGCGGGGACTACGAGCAGTTGCTGGAGATGTTCGAGTCGACGGCGCAGCAGTCCCACCTGGTCTGGCACTACGACCACGCGGGCGCCTACGTCCCGGTGGACTTCCCGAACCCGCTCTCCAACGACGATCTGCTGGCCGGCGGCGGACCGCTGGGCTCCGCCCAGAGCCTGCTCAGGGAGCTGGAGTTCGTGGCCCCGTCGATCGGCATCGACCCGGCCAATCCGCCGGCGCCGCCGGAGCCGCCCCGGGCGCCGACGGAGCTGGAGGAGCCGGCCGTCGCCGCCCCGTACGACCCCAGCCCGTTCGCGCGCGAACGGCACGTCTGGCTGGGGTTGCACGCGGCGGCGACGCGGAGCCTGGCGCAGGGCTCGATGATCGTGTTCAGTTGAACCATTCTCGGCCTACCCACCGGTAGTTGACGGGCTCGTGTCACGATCGCGACACGAGCCCCTCGCCTGGTTGTCCTTACGTCTTGACGTCACTTGGTTTCTCTGCGTTTCCTTCCTTGCACATCATCGGTTCACGCATGATGCCCCCCTCGGAAGGCACCGCTGTGTGCAGCACCCGTAGGACCCTCGTACGCCGTATCGCCATGGCCCTGACCGCCTCCGCCTCGGCCCTCACGCTCGCCGCCTGCGGTGCCGTCGACAGCATCGGCGGGAGCGACAGCACCGCGACCCCCAAGAAGGGCGACGACATCACGGTGGGGCTGCTCCTGCCCGACAAGGACACGGCTCGTTTCGAGGCCTTCGACCACCCCATCTTCAAGAAGGAGGTCGCCTCCCTCACGCACGGCAAGGGCAAGGTCGACTACGCCAACGCCGAGGCGAGCCAGGACAGACAGAGCCGGCAGTTCCAGGAGATGGTGTCCAGGAAGGTCGACATCATCGTGGTGGACGCGCTGGACTCCAAGGCCATCGCGCCGGACGTCCGGAAGGCGAAGGCCGCCGGCATCCCCGTCATCGCCTACGACCGGCTCGCCCAGGGCCCGATCGACGCGTACGTCTCGCACGACAACGAACTCGTCGGTGAGGTCCAGGGCCGCGCCATCCTCGAAGCCCTCGGCGGCAAGGCGGCGACCAGCGAGGTCGTCATGATGAACGGCGACCCCGCGGACCCGAACACCGGGAAGTTCAAGGAAGGCGCCCTCAGCGAGCTCAAGAACAAGGTCCGGCTCGCCAAGGTGTACAACACGGACAAGTGGGCGCCGGACGCCGCCAAGGCGAACATGGAGAAGGCGATCCAGGCCATCGGCCTCGACAACATCGCCGCCGTCTACTCGGCCAACGACGGTATGGCGGGCGCCGTGATCGAGGCGCTGAAGGAGGCGGGCGCCGCCAAGATCCCGCCGGTGACCGGACAGGACGCGAACCTGGACGCGGTGCAGCGGGTCATCTCCGGCGAGCAGTACATGACGGTGTACAAGTCGTTCCTGGAGGAGGCCACCAACGCGGCGGAGATGGCGGTGTACAAGGTGCAGGGCCACGACATCCAGTTCGACGCGCTGGCCAAGGACACGGCGGACAGCCCGACCGAAAAGAAGATCCCCGCCGCGCTGGTTCCGGTGGTCTCCCTCACGAAGGACAACATCAAGGACACGGTGATCGCGGACGGCGTGTACACCGTCAAGCAGCTCTGCACCCAGAAGTACGCGGCGGACTGCGCCGCGATCGGCCTGAAGCCCTAGAACACCGGCGTGCCGGCCTGGGTGAGCTTCCAGTTGACGGCCGCGAAGTCCTTCGGGTCGAGGGTCTTCTTCGCCGTCACGTAGTCGATCATCAGCTGGCGGATCTCGTTCGTGGAGCTGTAGGCGATCTCCGCGGAAGAGATGTGCGGGTACCCCGAACCGCCGTTGGCCCGGTAGTTGTTGACGGCGACGACGAAGACCTGGTCGTCGGTGACCGGCGCGCCGGCGTACGTCAGGTTCTTGATCCGCGAGCCGTCCGCCTGCGCGATGTCGATCTCGTAGTCGACGCCCGCCGCGGTGTCGTACATGTAGTCCAGGAAGCTGTTGGCGCCGGTGAGGGTGGCGGTGTCCACCGCCGTGCCCGACGGGACCTGGTGGTAGTACTTCGCCGCGTACTCCAGGTAGTCCTTGAGCTGGGCGCCGGTGAGCTTCTTGCCGTACAGGGTGTTGTCGTAGATGTAGAGCCCGGCGATGTCCTTGATGGTCACGTTCCCGGCGGGGATGTCCGCCGTGCGGCTGAAGGGCGCGGCGACCGAGATCAGCGGCAGGGCCGCGTCCGCCGTGGACAGGCCCGCCTTGACCGTGTCCGCCTGGACCTTGTGGATGAAGTCCATGATGGGCACGTCCTTCCAGCAGGACTCCGCCGCCGAGAGGTCCTCGGTGCAGGTGCCCACCGCCGTGTTGACGTACTTCACGACCAGTTCGTGGTCGGCCGCCAGGAGCTTCTTGATCTCCGGGTCCTCGTCCACCGTGTTGGCGTTGAGGGTCTGCGCCTTCTTGCCCGTCACCTTCCACTGGCCGTGGCGCAGTTCGAGCTCGAAGTCGAAGACGCTGAGGCGGTAGCCCCAGCAGTACGGCTCGGAGAGGAGGACGTCCTCGCCGGTCTGCTCGTTCTTCACCGTGTACGACGGGACGTCGACGTGGGTGTGGCCCACCAGGATCGCGTCGATGCCCGGGACCTGCTCGGCGACGAGGTTCGAGGCGTTCTCGACGTACGGCAGTGCGTCACCGTAGGAGGTGGAGCCGTCGAGGCCGGAGTGGTCGGTGAGGAAGACGACGTCACAGCCCAGCGCCCGCAGCCGGGGCACGTACTTCTTCGCCTGCTCCACCAGGCCGGGGAACACCATCTTCCCGCTGACGTTGTCCTTGTCCCAGATCGCGATGCCCGGGTTGGTGAGGCCGAGGATGCCGACCTTGATGTCGGGGGCGCCGGGGACGCGGATCTTCTTCACGGTGTACGGGGCGAACGCCGGGCGCAGGGTCTTCGCGTCCAGCGCGTTCGCGCCGAGCAGCGGGAAGCGGCACTGCTTCTCGAACCTGCGCAGCACGTCGATGCCGTAGTTGAACTCGTGGTTGCCGAGCGCGGCGGCGTCGTAGCGCATGTGGTTCATGGCGACGGCCATCGGGTGCTGGACGCCGTCGGTGATGGGGTCCACGCGCGCGAAGTAGTAGGCGAGGGAGGTGCCCTGGATGATGTCGCCGGCGTCGACCAGGAGGACGTGGTCCTCGCCCTTCGCCTCCCGCTGCTGCTTGACGAGCGTGGCGACGCGGGCGACGCCCACGGAGTTGCCGGCCTTGTCGCTGTAGGCCGCGTCCTTGTAGTAGTCCCAGTCGAAGACGTGGCTGTGCAGGTCCGTGGTGCCCAGGATGGAGAAGGTCCAGGTGCGGGGCTTGCAGTCGGGCTTGTGCCCGGCGGCCTCGGCGGTGCCGGTGCCGGCCGCTCCCGCGACGGCCACCGCCGCACCGGTGACGGCCGACTTCTGCACGAACTCACGGCGGTTCATGGGACTGACGGGCATTCGGAACTCCTGGAGGGGGAGGGAGGAGGAAGACAGGCAACTACCCGCGTAGATGCTTGCTCTCGGCCACTTCCGTGCGGAACCACGAACAGCCCAAGGGCCGGTCAAGGATGCTCATGTCCATGACCGGCCCAACGGGAGACGGAGACAGCGGACTTACAGGAACGAGTTGATCTCGATCGTCTCGTCACGGCCCGGACCCACGCCGATCGCGGAGATCGGGGCGCCGGACATCTCCTCCAGCGCCTTGACGTAGTTCTGGGCGTTCTTCGGCAGGTCGGAGAAGGACTTCGCCTTGGTGATGTCCTCGGACCAGCCCGGCAGGGTCTCGTAGACCGGCTTGGCGTGGTGGAAGTCGGTCTGCGAGTAGGGCAGTTCCTCCACCCGCTTGCCGTCGATCTCGTACGCCACGCAGACCGGGATCTGCTCCCAGCCGGTCAGCACGTCCAGCTTGGTGAGGAAGAAGTCGGTCAGGCCGTTCACGCGGGTCGCGTAGCGGGCGATGACCGCGTCGAACCAGCCGCAGCGCCGGTCACGGCCCGTGGTCACACCCCGCTCGCCGCCGATGCGGCGCAGCGCCTCGCCGTCCTCGTCGAACAGCTCGGTCGGGAAGGGACCGGCGCCGACGCGCGTGGTGTACGCCTTGAGGATGCCGATGACCCGGCTGATCTTCGTCGGGCCGACACCGGCGCCGGTGCAGGCGCCGCCGGCGGTGGGGTTGCTGGAGGTGACGAACGGATACGTGCCGTGGTCGATGTCCAGCAGCGTGCCCTGGCCGCCCTCGAAGAGGACGACCTTGTTCTCCTCCAGGGCCTGGTTCAGGACCAGCACCGTGTCGGTGACGTACGGCGCGAGCTTGTCGGCGTAGCCCAGCAGCTCCTCGACCACCTGGTCGACGGCGATCGCGCGCCGGTTGAAGAGCTTGGTGAGGACCTGGTTCTTGATGTCGAGGGCCGCCTCGACCTTCTGGGTCAGGATCGACTCGTCGTACAGGTCCTGCACGCGGATGCCCACACGGTTGATCTTGTCCGCGTACGTCGGGCCGATCCCGCGCCCGGTGGTCCCGATCTTCCGCTTGCCGAGGAAACGCTCCGTCACCTTGTCGACGGTGACGTTGTACGGCGTGATGATGTGCGCGTTTCCGCTGATGAGGAGCTTGGACGTGTCAACGCCTCGCTCGTTCAGACCGCTCAGCTCGGAGAGCAGGACCGACGGGTCGACGACGACGCCGTTACCGATGACCGGCGTACAACCGGGCGAGAGGATTCCGGAAGGGAGGAGGTGGAGTGCATACTTCTGGTCGCCGACGACCACCGTGTGGCCGGCGTTGTTGCCGCCCTGGTAGCGCACCACATAATCCACCGAGCCACCGAGCAGGTCGGTCGCCTTTCCCTTGCCTTCGTCACCCCACTGAGCACCGAGCAGCACAAGTGCGGGCACGCGCGTACACCCCTTCCGGGCGGGGCATGTCCAAGGTCAGGGGCGCACGCGTAGGCTTCACCGCCGCGTACCACCGCGACCGTCATTGGTCGCACAACCGTCGGACCGGATGCCCCGGAATAGACGAAGCCCCTGGCGCAATAGCGCAAGGGGCTCTTGCACAAAGATGCTACCCGAGGAAGCGAGGCAGGACCGAGGTGGCGACTTTCGCGACGTCCGATCAGCTGCTGGTGATCATCGATCCCGTCGCCCGGCAGGCGGACGGGGAGGCGGTACGGATCGCGAAAGACGTGCTCAGCGCGGGTGCGGCGACCAAGGTGTGCCTGCCGGACGACCCCGAGGAATTCGCGCGGGCGCTCACCCGGCGGGGCTCGCGGCGGCCGGTGGTCGTGGGCGACGACCGGGCGCTGGTCCGCGCGGTGACCCTGCTGCACCGCCAGCGGGAGCTGGCCGGATGCGTGCTGTCGATGGTGCCCGTAGGGGGTTCCCTCGCCCTGGCGGAGACGCTGGGCGTGCCGACGGGGGCCGTGGCGGCGGCGCGGGCGGTGCTGGACGGCACCGAGCGCCGGATGGACCTGCTCGTCGACGACAGCGACGGGGTGGTGCTGGGCGCGCTGCGGATCCCGCCGGTTCCCGCGCGGGAGGCCGCGACGGTGGAGCGGGTGGCGTCGACTTCCGGGCACCCGTGGCTGCGTACGCGGTACCGGTCGCTCGTACGGACCCTGGCGGCCCGCCCCGCCCGGCTCACCACGACCGTCCCCGGCCCCGGCCCGTCCCGGCTGCGGGTGGAGGTCGACGGGGAGACGGTCGTCGGCCTGGAGCAGCCGGTGGAGGCGGTGTCGGTGACCGCGGGCGCCTGTGGTGTGGCGGACGTGGAGGTGCGGCCGGTGTCGGTGGGCGCGGAGGCGTCGCCCCTGCTGGCGTCCGGCCGCACGGTGACCGTGACCGGCGCGGACTTCCGCTACCGCGCGGACGCGGGGGTGTCGGGGCCGGTACGCAGGCGGACGTGGCGGGTGATGGAGGGGGCCTGGGGGCTCACGGTGCCGCCGGCGGAGACCGTCGCACGCTGACCGGCGTCAGCGGCCGAAGGTCCGCTCGCGGTACGCGCGCCAGCGCTCCATCATCCCGGCGACGTCCTTCTCGATGAACTCGAAGAAGGCCAGCGTCTCGGCCAGCCTGCGCCCCGCCGGAGTGTCCGGGCCCAGGCCGGCCACCCCCTCCCGCAGCGCCTCCTCCCAGCGCTTGATGATCGCCTCGCGGCTGGTGAGCGCCTCGTACCACTGGTCGCTGTGCACCCGGTACCGCTCCCGGCGCGAACCGGGCTCCCGCTCCCGGGAGACCAGGTGCACCTGGGAGAGGTAGCGCACGGCGCCGGAGACGGCCGCGGGGCTGATCTTCAGCTGCTCGCCGAGCTCGGCGGAGGTCAGGGTGCCGGTGTCGGAGGCCAGGAGCGCTGCGAAGACCCGGGCGGGCATGCGGGGCACGCCGGCCTCGACGAGCTGCGCCGCAAAGTGCTCCACGAACCTGGAGACCGACTCGGGGTCCCGCCCCACCTCTTCCGTCATCCCACCACCCTAACCAACCATTCGGGACTTCGGTAACTTCACAAATTTCTGAAAGAAGCGTACGTTCGGTGCCATGACGAAGGCAATCACGGTCTCCGGGCTGCACAAGTCCTTCGGCCGTACGCACGCCCTGGACGGCCTCGACCTGGACGTCGAGACCGGCGAGGTGCACGGCTTCCTCGGCCCCAACGGCTCCGGCAAGTCCACCACCATCCGGGTCCTGCTCGGCCTGCTGCGCGCCGACTCCGGCGCCGCGCGGATACTGGGCCGCGACCCGTGGACCGACGCGGTCGAGGCGCACCGCCGGATCGCCTACGTGCCCGGGGACGTGACCCTGTGGCGCAACCTCTCCGGCGGCGAGGTCATCGACCTGTACGGCCGGCTGCGCGGAGGACTGGACCCACGGCGCCGGGCGGAGCTGGTCGACCGCTTCGAACTCGACCCCACCCGCAAGGGCCGCACCTACTCCAAGGGCAACCGGCAGAAGGTCGCCCTGGTCGCCGCCTTCGCCTCGGACGTCGACCTGCTGATCCTCGACGAACCGACCTCCGGGCTCGACCCGCTGATGGAGGAGGTCTTCCGGCGCTGCGTGACGGAGGAACGGGACAGGGGCCGCACGGTCCTCCTCTCCTCGCACATCCTCAGCGAGGTCGAGGAACTCTGCGACCGGGTGAGCATCGTCCGCAAGGGCCGCACGGTCGAGACCGGCTCGCTCGCCGACCTGCGCCACCTCACCCGCACCAGCGTCACCGCCGAACTCGCCGGCCCGCCCAACGGCCTGGCGCGCCTGCCGGGCGTGCACGACCTCGACGTCCGGGGACGGCGGGTGCGGTTGCAGGTCGACACGGACAAACTCGACGCCGTGCTGCGCTCGCTGACCGAGTCGGGCGTACGGTCGCTGACGTCGACGCCACCGACGCTGGAGGAACTCTTCCTGCGCCACTACCAGGACGAGGCGGCCGGCCTGGGCGAGGTGGCCCGATGACCGTGCTGCGAGCGGGCCTCACCGGCACCGGCACCCTCACGCGCTTCGCCCTGCGCCGCGACCGGGTGATGCTCCCGGTCTGGATCGCGGTGAACGCCCTGATGGTCCTCTCCATGCCGAACACCCTTGAGGGCCTGTACGGCACCCCGGCCGAACGTGCCGACCTGGTAAGGCAGTTGGCGACCAACGCCTCCCTGCGCGCGCTGATCGGCCCGGTCTTCGACACCTCGATCGGCGCGCTGACCGCCTGGCGCGTCGGCGTGTACGCGGGGGCGCTGGCCGCCGTGACGAGCCTGCTCGTCGTCGTACGCCACACCCGGGACGAGGAGGAGAGCGGCCGTCAGGAACTGGTGGCGTCGGGCATGGTGGGCCGCCGGGCCCCCCTGACGGCGGCGCTGCTCACGGCGGCGGTCGGGAACGCCGTACTGGCGCTGCTGGTGACGGCGGGCCTGGCCGGCCGGGGCGGGCCGGGGGCCCTGGCGTTCGGGCTCGGCCTCGCGGCCGTCGGGATGCTCTTCGCCACCATGGCCGCGATCGTCGCCCAGCTGACGGAGAGCGCCCGCCTGGCGCGGGGCCTGACGGCTGCGGTGCTGGGGGCCGCCTTCGTCCTGCGCGCGGCGGGCGACTCGGCGACGGACGGGGGCACCTCGGTACTCACCTGGCTGTCGCCGCTGGGCTGGCTGGAGAACCTGCGGCCCTTCGCCGGCGAGCGCTGGTGGGTGCTGCTGCTGTTCGCCGCGGCGGTGGCCGTGCAGTGCGCGGTGGCGTACGCCCTCGCCGGGCGCCGCGACCTGGGCATGAGCTTCGTGCCCACCCGCCCCGGACCGCCCGCCGGCCGTCTCGCGTCCGCGGGCGCCCTGGCCTGGCGGCTTCAGCGGGGCGGCGTGCTCGGCTGGTCCCTCGGCTTCTTCCTCGCCGGGGTGGTGTACGGCGGGCTGACGGACGGCGCGGCCGACCTGGTCCGCGGCAACGACAAGGCGCGGGAGATCTTCGAGCGGATGGGCGGGCGGAGCGGCCTCACGGACGCGTTCCTCGCCGCGATGATCGGCATGCTCGGAATGATCGCCGCCCTCTACATCGTGGCGTCGGTGCTACGGCTGCACGCCGAGGAGACATCGGGCCGCGCCGAACCGGTGCTGGCCTGCGCGGTGGGCCGGCTCCGCTGGGCCGCCGGCCACCTCGCGCCCGCCTTCGGCGGAGCCGCGCTGCTCATGCTGCTGGCGGGGGCGGGCTTCGCGGCCGGCTACGGCAAGGAGACCGGCCCGATCCTCGGCGCGTGCCTGCTCCAGCTGCCGGCGGTGTGGGTGATCGGCGGGGTGGCGGTGCTGCTGTACGGGGTGGTGCCGAGGGCGGCGACGGCGGCGTGGGGCGTGGCCGTGGCGGTGTTGCTGATCGGCTGGGTGGGGCCGGCCCTGGACGCACCCCGCGTGGTCCTGGACCTGTCCCCGTTCGGGCACCTGCCGAAGCTGCCGGGCGGAGGGATGGAGTGGGGGCCGGTGCTGGTCCTGCTGGGGCTGGCGGTGGTGCTCGTCGGTGGGGGGCTGACGGGCCTGCGGCGTCGGGACCTGACCACCTGAACCGCCGTCCGCGTCACCCCACCTCCACGCCCAGCCCTTCCAGCCCCCGGATCACGAAGTTCGGCTTCCGCTTCGGCTCGGCGGCCAGGGTCAGGGCCGGGGCCTTCTCCAGCAGGGCCGTCATCGAGGCGGCGAGCTCGATACGGGCGAGGGGCGCGCCGATGCAGTAGTGGATGCCCGCGCTGAAGGAGATGTGCGGGTTGTCCTTGCGGGTCAGGTCCAGCCGCCCGGGGTCGGTGAAGACCGCCGGGTCGTGGTTGGCGGAGCCGAAGAGCATGGCGATCTCGGCGCCCCTCGGGATCGTCGTGCCGTCGATCTCGATCTCGTCCAGGACCCAGCGTTCGAAGAGCTGGAGCGGGGTGTCGTAGCGCATGAGCTCCTCGATCGCGGAGGGGATCAGGGAGTGATCGGCGCGCAGGGCGGCCAGCTGGTCAGGGTTGCGGAAGAGGGCCCACCAGCCGTTCACTGTGGCGTTGACGGTGGCCTCATGACCGGCGTTGAGGAGGAGTACGGCAGTCGAGATCATCTCCTGCTCGGTCAGCCGGTCGCCCTCGTCGTGCGCGGCGATCAGGCCGGAGACGAGGTCGTCACCCGGCTCCTTGCGGCGGGCGGCGATCAGCTCGCGGAGGTACTCGGAGAACTCGACGGAGGCGCGTACGGCCCTCGCCGCCGTCTCCTGGGACGGATTCAGCTCATACATCCCGCAGATGTCCGCCGACCAGGGCCGCAGCGGGGCCCGGTCGGACTCCGGGATGCCCAGCATCTCGGCGATCACCGCGACCGGCAGCGGTTCGGCCACGTCCGTCAGCAGATCGCCGCCGCCCGCGTCGACCAGGGCGGCCACGAGGTCGTTCGCCAGGTTCTGGACGTACGGCTTCAGCGCCTCCACCGTGCGCGGCGTGAACGCCTTCGACACCAGGCGCCGGATCCGGGTGTGGTCCGGCGGTTCGAGGTCGAGCATGCCGTGGTCGTTCAGGACACGGAACGGCTCGTGCTCCGGCGGGGGCGCGGTACGGCCGAAGTCCTCGTGCGTGAACCGGTGCTGATACGTCCGCCCCAGCCGGCGGTCCCGCAGCAGCGCCGAGACGTCCGCGTGGTGCGGTACCAGCCACTGGTCGGTGCGCTCGTAGTAGACCGCCCGGCCCCTCCTTCGCAGCTCGGCGTAGGCCGGGTACGGGTCGGCCACGAACGCCTGGTCCCAGGGGTCGAACGCGAGGTCATCAGCAACTGCCATGCCCGGACGCTAGCCCGGCAGCGGTAGCCCTGACCAGGGGGTTGGGGGGGTGAGCTTGCCGCCGGTCGGGGGGTACGCGTGCCTCTCAGCCCGGCGTGACCAGTCGGGCCTCGTAGGCGAACACCGCCGCCTGAGTCCGGTCCCTGAGCCCCAGTTTCACCAGGATCCGGCTGACGTGGGTCTTGATCGTGGACTCGGCGACCACGAGCTGTTCGGCGATCTCCGCGTTGGACAGGCCCTGGGCGATGAGGACGAGCACCTCCGTCTCGCGTTCCGTGAGGTCTCCGTAGGCGGCCTGGGCCGTGGCCGACAGGCGTGGGGTCTCGGCGAGCCGGGAGAACTCCGTGATCAGCCGCCTGGTGACCGAGGGGGCCAGGAGGGCCTCGCCGGAGGCCACCACCCGGACCCCGTCGGCCAGTTGCCGTGCGGAGGCGTCCTTGAGGAGGAAGCCGGAGGCGCCCGCCCGCAGGGCCTGGTAGACGTACTCGTCGAGGTCGAAGGTGGTGAGCACGAGGACCTTCGCCGTGCCGTCCGCCGCGACGATCTCGCGGGTGGCCTCGATGCCGTTCAGTTCGGGCATGCGGATGTCCATCAGGACGACGTCCGGGGACAGTTCGCGGACGCGGTCCACCGCATCGCGGCCGTTGACCGCCTCGCCGACGACCTCGATGTCCGGCATGGCGTTGAGGAGCACCGAGAAGCCCTCCCGCACCATCATCTGGTCGTCCGCGATCAGTACCCGAATGCTCATGCGGATCCTTCGTTCATCGTGGTGACCGGCAGGAACACCGTCACCTCGTAGCCGCCGTCGTCGGACGGGCCGGCCGTCATCTCGCCGTTCAGCATGGACACGCGCTCCCGCATGCCGGTGATGCCGTGGCCGGCCCCGGGTGAGGGCTTGATCAGGGACGGGGCGGGCGGCGGGCCGTTCACCACGCGCAGGCCGAGCCCGCCGAGGACGTATCCGACCTCGACGCGGGCGCTCGCGCCGGGAGCGTGCCGCAGGGTGTTGCTCAGGGCCTCCTGGACGATCCGGTACGCCGACAGCTCGACGCCCTGCGGCAGTTCGCGCACCGCGCCGGTCACCACCTTCTCGACGGCGAGGCCCGCCTCGCGCACGTTGGCGAGCAGGGCGTCCAGGTCGGCGAGGGTGGGCTGCGGGGCGTCCGGGACCTCGTAGTCCTCGGCGCGGACGACACCGAGGACGCGGCGCAGCTCGGTCAGCGCCGCCACCGCGTTCTCCCGGATGGTGGCGAAGGCCCGTTCCAGCTCCGGCGGCGGGTTCTCCACCCGGTAGGGGGCCGCCTCCGCCTGGATGGCGACCACCGACATGTGGTGGGCGACGACGTCGTGCAGCTCGCGGGCGATGGTGGTGCGCTCCTCCAGCAGGGTGCGGCGGGAGCGCTCGTGCTCGGTCGCGGTCTGCTGGGCGGTCACCTCCTGCCGGGCGTCGCGGCGGACGTGCCAGACGGTGACGGCCAGCAGGGCCATGGCGGCGATGAACAGCATGGGGGAGGTTCTGGCGCCGTTGTCGCCGCCGCCGAAGAGGTACTCGGCGACGAAGCCGTAGACAGCGGTGATCGCCCACATCCAGGCCGCCGTGCGCGGGCGGGTGCGTATCGCGACGATCGTGAGCACCGCCAGGTGGGAGACGGCGGGGCCGGGCAGCCACGGCCAGTCGAGCGGTGAGGCGCTCAGCAGGGTCACCATCGTCGTCGTCACGAAGGACAGCCAGAAGGCGCCGATCGGGCGGATCAGGGTGAGCAGGACCGGGACGGCGACGATCGGGCCGGACAGCAGCCCCGGCAGATCGCCACCGCTCTCGCCGGACCAGGTCACCAGCGTGGCGAACACGGCGACCGCGGCCACCACCCAGTGCGGGGTCCACAGCGCGTACTGCCGCATGCGGGGCGTGAACCGGCCGGTGACCGGGCCGTCGACGTCCATGCCGGGCAGCGGGCGGTAGGCGAAGGCATCCTGGAACAGGTCCTGCCGCAGGTTCCGCAGGGCGTCCGCGGCGAGCCGGTACTCCAGGCTGCGCGGCCCGGCGCCCGCGCCCGGCGGTGTGGTCTGCGTGTGCGTTGTCTCGGTCACGTTAAGAAGGTAGGCGGGAACCGGGGGCCCGGTCGTCACCAGTGAGGGGGGTCCTGGGGAATCCGTCTCAGGTACTACGGGGCATCCCCGGCAGGGTTCAGCGGCCGCCCGGGCGGACCAGGCCCGACTCGTAGGCGAAGACCGCCGCCTGGGTGCGGTCGCGCAGGCCGAGCTTCACCAGGATGCGGCCGACATGGGTCTTCACGGTCTGTTCCGCGACCACGAGCCGTTCGGCGATCTCCGCGTTCGACAGGCCCTGGGCGATCAGGGCGAGCACCTCGGTCTCGCGTTCCGTCAGGCCGCCCACGCGCTGCTTCAGCGGTGCCCGGCGGCTGCCGTCCAGGCGGGAGAACTCGGCGATCAGCCGACGGGTGATCCCGGGCGCGAGCAGCGCGTCACCGGCGGCCACCACCCGGACCGCCTCGGCGAGCTGGTCCGCGGAGGCGTCCTTGAGCAGGAAGCCGGAGGCGCCGGCGCGCAGGGCCTCGTACACGTACTCGTCGAGGTCGAAGGTGGTGAGGACCAGTACCCGTATGTCCGGGTGCTCGGCGGTGATGCGGCCGGTGGCCTCGATGCCGCCCAGTTCGGGCATGCGGATGTCCATCAGGACGACGTCCGGGGCCAGTTCGGCGACCTGGCCGATCGCGTCCAGGCCGTCCACCGCCTGGCCGACGACGTCGATGTCGGGCTGGGTGTTGAGCAGCACGGTGAAGCCCTGCCGGACCATCTGCTGGTCGTCGGCGATGAGGACGCGGATGGCGCTGCTCGTCATGCGGTGTGGTCCTTCGGGTCGGTCGGGTCGATGGCGGGGTCCGGGCCCGCGACGAGCGTGGACGTGGGGAGGATCGCGCTCACCCGGTAGCCGCCGTCGGGCAGCGGGTGCGCCGCCAGGGAGCCGTCGAGCATCGCGATCCGCTCCCGCATGCCGAGCAGCCCGTGCCCGGCGCCCGGTGACGGCGACGTGGGCCGCGTCGGCGGCGAGTTGACTATCTCCACGCTCAACTTGAGGAGGGAGTAGTGCAGTTCGACGCGGGCGGTCGCGCCGGGAGCGTGCCGCAGTACGTTGCTCAGCGCCTCCTGCACGATCCGGTACGCGGACAGCTGCACGCCCGGTGCCAGCACTCGCCGCTCGCCCGTGACGTCGAGGGTCACCGTGAGCCCCGCGGCCCGGGTGTTCTCCACGAGCGCGTCGAGCCGGTCCAGGCCGGGCTGCGGGGCGTGCGGGGCGGCGCCGGTGGCCGGCCCGCCGAGGGGGTCGCCCGTCTCGGGGTGCTCCGAGCGCAGCACGCCGAGCACCCGGCGCAGCTCGGTCAGCGCCTCCAGCGCGTTCTCGCGGATGCCCGCCAGGTTCTCCTTGAGCTCCTCGGACGGGTTCTCCACGAGGTGCGGGGCCACCTGGGCCTGGATGGAGATCACGGACATGTGGTGGGCGACCACGTCGTGCAGCTCGCGCGCGATACGGCTGCGCTCCTCCAGGAGGGTGCGCCGGGCCCGTTCCTCGGCGGTGAGCGTGGTCTGCCGGCCGAGTTCCGCGCGCGCCACGCGGCGGCCGCGCAGCGCCATGCCGAGCACCACGACGACCGCCGACAGGACGATCGTGACCACCCCGGTGGGCTGGTACTTCGACGCCCCCCACAGCCCTTCGAAGACATAGGTGACCAGTACGGTCAGGGCCAGCGCCTCGCCGGAGATCCTGGTGCGCACCCGCAGCGCGAGCAGCAGCAGTACGAGCAGGTGGGCGATGATCCCGGCCGGGGTCCAGGGCCAGGTGAACGTCACCCCCTCGTGCGCGGCCAGCCGGCCGTGCACCGCGACGGCCCCCACCACCATGGCCGCCATGGACAGCCACCACGCCGGAATCGGCCGCCGCATGGCGAGCACCACCGCGCCGCCCTGCGCGATGCCGATCAGCAGGGCGGCCGTGAGGTTCAGGTTCCCGTCGTTCGCGAGATGGGCCGTGCCGCCGAGGCCGATGCCGAACGCGGCGAGCCACAGCACGCCGTGCGGCAGCCAGCGCACCCATACGGAAGGGGGCAGCGGATCCGCCCCGACGGTGCACAGGTCGTCCCGCAACACCCGCAGCCAGCCCAGGACTCGGCGGCCGAACGCGCCTTGGACCCCCGGTTCCGTCACGCGCTCCACCCTAGACACGGTGACCGTCCACCGTCGCTCCCCGGCCGGACGGCCGGTGGGTCCGGATCACGCGTGACCGCCGGCGGCGGGCACGGCCGGGCCGCTCGTGGCCGCGGAACGCGGTCCAGCACACGGCGAGGGCCAGGGTGAGGACCGGCAGCCAGGCCAGGCGGGCGGCGACCCAGGTCAGGTCGTCGGGTGGGGTGTGCAGTCCGGTCAGCCGGCCCGCGGGGAGGGCGAGGGCCGTGGTGGCCATCATCGCGGTCTGGTGCCAGAGGAAGATCGTCATCGCGGAGAGGTTCACCAGGGCCACCGCGGCCCAGGCGAGAGGCCGGCGCAGCGCCCGGCGCAGCGGCGCCCGCAGCAGCAGGGCCAGCCCGCACTGGGCGAGGCCGAAGGTCACGGCCGCCAGGGTCGGCGGGTCCAGGTTGGAGACGGCCGTCCCGGGGACGCCGACCATCGAGGCCGGGTAGCCCGCCCACGCGACCAGCCCCGCGGTGGCCGTCGTCCCGCCGGCGAGCAGCACCCAGCCCGCCCGGCGGCTCTCCAGCTCACCCCGGGTCCAGGCCGCGCCCAGGGTGTAGGGCACCAGCCAGCCCGCCGCCACGTTCACCCAGCCGAGCCAGGGCGGGGCGAAGCCGAGGCCGAATCGGAGGAGGTCCACATGGAGGACGACGGCCAGCGGCCACAGCGGGTTGAGCCGGGTCACCAGCGGGGTCGCCGCCGTCAGAACGGCGAACACCAGCAGGAACCACATCGGCGACAGGGCCAGTTTGACCAGGGTGCGGACCGTGCCGTACGGGGCGCCGGCGAGGAGCAGGGCGGTCGCCGCCACCGTCCACAGGGCCAGTACGGCGGCCACCGGACGGAACAGCCGGGTCAGCCGGCCGCGCAGCCACTCGCCGTACGACACCCCCCGGGCGCGCGCGGAGGCGTACCCGCGGGTCGCCACGTGCCCGCCCACCAGGAAGAACACCGCGAGGGTCTGGAAGGCCCAGGAGACGGGGGCCAGCCAGGTCATGTGCTGGAGCGGGCTCGCCGCGTGCAGCGCGCCGTCGTCCACGACGAGGGCGGTGACCAGCCAGTGGCCGAGGACGACACCGAGGATCGCGAAGGCGCGCAGGGCGTCGACCGCGCGGTCCCGGGAGGCGGGGGTGGCGGCGTCCACGCGGCGGGCGCTCTGCCGTATGCCTTGGAGAAGCGGTGTGCGGAGGGTGCGCTCAGTCATGGGTGACCTCCGAGGTGTCGCCCAGGACGATCCGGGCCAGGTTGGTGAGGGCCGTCGAGCCCGGTGTGAAGTAGCCGCTGTGGTCGGCGTCGCCGGCGTCGAAGACCCGGGCACCGAAGGCCGGTGAGACCGGGTCGGTGCCGAAGCCGACGGTGGTGACGAGCAGATCCGCGCGGACGTGCGGCACCTCGGCCACCCAGTCCTCGCTGCCCCGGGCCGCCCAGACCCGGGCGGGTGTGTGCAGGGCGGATGCCTTGTCGGCGCCCGTGCCGGGGCTGCCTATCAGCGCGAGGTCGTCCACCGCGAGGTGGTCGGCGGCCCGGCCGCACACCACCGAGCCGTACGAGTGGCAGACCAGGGTGAGCCGGGTGTGCGGGCCGGTGACGCGGCGCAGCTCGCCGACGAAGTCCCTGAGGTGCGGGGCGGCTTGCTCGGCGCGGCCCGCGGTGAGGACGGTCGTGCTGACCGTGCCGGGCGTGCGGTAGCCCAGCCAGGCCACGACCGCGGTACGGGTGCCGGGCGGGGCCTGCCGGGTGAGTTCGCGGTGCAGGGCGGCGGCGGCCGTGTGGAAGCGGGCGTAGGTGTCGAGGGAGGTGTCGGAGCCCGGGACCACGACGGCCACCCGGTCGGCATGGGCGAGGTCGCCGAAGACCTCCGTGGCCAGGCCCGCGCCCCGACCGTCGAAGGCGAGGAGACGGCGGGCCGGTCCGGCGAGCGAGCGGTCCGCCGCGGCGCGCCGCCGGTCACCGTGGGCGGCGGCCATCCGGGACGCCTTCTCGGCGTTGGCCCGGTTGGCCGTGTAGGCCTCGCCCAGGGTGGACGGCGTCAGGGGGGCGAGGGCGGCGGGCGCCGGGGCGGGGACCTCCGGTCGGGCGGCGGCGGAGAGCGGGACCACTATGGCTGCGGTGATCGAGGCGGCCAGGAGGGCGCGGACCCAGCTGGTGCCCCGGCTGGTGCCACGGCTGGTGCCCCGGCGCCGTTCTCCGCCGCTGTCGCGTGCCGTCCGTGCCAGCGCCATGCCGGCCTCCCCTCCCGATGCCGCCCGGTCATCGGGCTGGTCTGGAGGGGAAGTTACGGAGCGGGGCTCGTAGCCGGCGTCCCGCCGGAGAGCTGTCCTCGGCGGTAGCTCTCAGGTACTACGGGTATGACCGGGTGCCGCGTCACCAGGCCAGCTGGGCGATCTCCTCCGCCACCACCGCGCAGGCGTCCGCCGCCGGGTCGATCAGCGGGAAGTGGCCGACGTCCTCCAGCAGGGTCAGGCCCACCATCTCGCCCGCCTTCGCCGCCGCGTCCGCGTACGACTCGGCGACCGCCTCCGGGACGACCAGGTCCGCTCGGCCCTGGACGAGCGTGGTCGCGATGCCGGTGGGCAGCAGCAGGGCGGGGTCGGCGTACGGCTGACGCTCGGCGAACTTCTCCTCGCCGCCGAGGAGTTGGAGGGCCGCGTTGCCGCAGACCTCCAGTTTCCCGGCGACCGCGAAGTCGGCGATCGGGGCGAGGGCGACCACTCCGCGCAGCGGGGCGGGGCCGTTGGTGCGCCAGGGGGCGTCGGCGGGCAGGACGTGACGGGCCGCGGCCCACAGGGCCAGGTGACCGCCCGCCGAGTGGCCGGTGAGCACCGTGCGGCGGGGGTCGGCCTGGGGAAGTGCCTCGCGGACGAGGGCGGGGAGCGCGTCGAGCGCCGCGGCGACGTCGTCGAAGGTGTCCGGCCAGCGGCCGGCGACCGGGGTGCCCTCGCCCTGTGCCGGGGTCGCGCTGCCGCGCCGGTACTCGACGTTGGCGACGGCGAAGCCCCTGGCGGCCAGGGAGTCGGCGAACGGGGTGATGTGGCGGCGGTCGTAGGGGGCGCGCCAGGCTCCGCCGTGCAGGACGACGACGAGGGGGACGGGGACGGGGTCGGGGTCGGCGGGGGCGCTCACGCCTCGCGGCGCGTAGAAGTCGATCACCTGGTCGGGGTGGTCGCCGTAGGCACGGGTGGCGTCGGGAGCGACGGACGGGTGGGAGAAGGCCGACTCCTCCTCGGCAGCGGCGCGGGATGCTGCGGCGTCGTCCGGCATGCTCCAACCTCTCAGCGGTGATGGGGGTACCTCCCAGGCTTTCGGCTCTGGGGGAAGGTTTGGCGGACCAGGTGGCAGATCGGCCGTTGGCGGGGACGGTATCAGGCCGGTGACGTGCCATGTCACTCTCGGTGAGGATAAACGGTTCTGTAGCGGGCGGGGGTTGGGGCCGCGGGTTCCTCGCCCCCGCCGCCCCTACCCTTCCCGTCCTCCAGGGGCTCCGCCCCTTCGACCCCGCCGGGGCTCCGCCCCGGACCCCATCGGCCTGAACGGCCTCGTCCTCAAACTCCCCCAGAGGGGACACCCTCAGACGGGCTGATAAGAGCAGGCCCTGTCACCCCGTGACCGTCTCCCCCAGTACCCGCGCCGCCCGTTCCACGTCCGTGAAGCGGACGTACAGCGGGGTGAAGCCGAAGCGGAGGACGTCGGGGTGGCGGAAGTCGCCCACTACGCCGCGTTCGATGAGGCGGCGCATCACCTCCCCGGCGTCGTCGCAGCGCAACGCGATCTGGCTGCCGCGCTGCTCGTGGGGGACAGGGGTGAGGGACTCGACGCGGCCCGGCGGGACGTACGCGGTCACGCACTCCAGGAAGAAGTCGGTCAGGGCGAGGGACTTGGCCCGTACGGCCCGCACCGACGCGTCCTCCCAGACCTCCAGAGCCGCCTCCAGGGCCAGCATGGACAGGATGTCCGGCGTGCCGACGCGGCCGCGCGGGGCGCCCGGTGCCGGTTCGTAGGACGGGCGCATGCCGAAGGGCTCGGCGTGCGAGTTCCAGCCGGGGAGGGGCGAGTCGAAGCGGGACTGGAGGTCACGGCGGACATACAGGAACGCCGGTGAACCCGGGCCGCCGTTCAGGTACTTGTAGGTGCAGCCGATCGCCAGGTCCACCCCGTGCTCGTCCAGCCCCACCTCCAGCGCACCCGCGCTGTGGCACAGGTCCCAGACCGCGAGCGCGCCGGACGCGTGGATCGCCGCCGTGAGGGCGGGCAGGTCGTGCAGGCGGCCGGTGCGGTAGTCCACGTGGTTCAGCAGGACCGCCGCCGTACGGTCGGTCAGCGCGGCCGGCACCTCGGCCGGGGTCACCGGGCGTAGCGTGCGGCCGGTCAGGCGGGCCGCCGACTCGGCGATGTAGCCGTCCGTGGGGAAGGTCGTCGCGTCGACCAGGATCTCGTCGCGGTCCTCGCCCGCCATGCGTACGGCCGCCACGAGCGCCTTGAAGACGTTGACGCTCGTGGAGTCGCCCACCACGATCTGGCCCGGCGCCGCGCCCACCAGCGGGGCGATCCGGTCACCGATCCGCTCCGGCGCCGTCCACCAGCCGCTCTCCGTCCAGGAGCGGATGCGCAGCTCGCCCCACTCCCGCCGGATCACGTCGTCCAGCCGGGCCGGGACGTGGGCGGGCAGCGCGCCCAGTGAGTTCCCGTCCAGGTACACCACATCGTCGAGCAGGAAACGGGACCTGACGGGGGCGAGGTCGTCCGCCGCGTCCAGCTTCTCCGCCCGCGCCATGAGTTCGGACTCAGACATGGGACCTCGCCGTCCACAGCTCCGGGAAGACGTTCTTCCGCGCGCGCTTCTCCAGCCAGGCCACGCCCGCCGAGCCGCCGGTGCCGGGCTTGGCGCCCATCGCGCGGCGGGTGGCGACCAGGTGGTCGTTGCGCCAGCGCCAGACCAGCTCGGCCACGTCGCTGAGCGCCTCCCCGAGCCGGGCGAGCTCGGCGTTCTGGTCGCCGGAGTAGATCGCGGCCCAGGCCGACTCGACGGCGTCCGAGGGGTCGTAGCGCAGGGACACGTCACGGTCGAGGACGGCCGCGGGGATCGCGTGGCCGCGGCGGGCCAGCAGCCGCAGCACCTCGTCGTAGAGGCTCGGCTCGTGCAGGGCCTTCTCCAGTTCGGCGTGCACGCGCGGCGCGCCCCGGTGCGGGACGAGCATCGACGCGGACTTCTCACCGAGCAGGAACTCCATGCGGCGGTACATCGCCGACTGGAAACCGGAGCCCTCGCCGAGAGCGGAGCGGTACGAGTTGAACTGCGCCGGGGTGAGCTGGCCCAGCGGCTTCCAGGAGGCGTTGAGCGCCTCCAGCTCGCGTACGGAACGCTTCAGCGCGTCGGTCGCGACCGGCACCCGGTCCTCGCGGAGCGCCCTGGCCGCGGTCTCCCACTCGTGGACGATGACGGTGAACCACAGCTCCATCACCTGCGTGGTGACCAGGAAGACCATCTCTCCGGGGTCGTCGGAGAGGGTGTGCTGGAGGTGGGTGAGCACGTCCGCCTTGACGTAGTCTTCGTACGGCGTCGTACCCGCGAAGTCGAGATGCGGGGTCTCGGGCTCATGGTCCTCATGGGGCTGAGGGGTCGGGTGAGCCTGTTGGGACATCGCTGTCTCCTGTTGTTGCTCCGGGTAGCGGTCCGCCCCTGCCGATTCCGGCACGGGGGCCCCGGTCCCCTATGCGCATCCTCCGCAATCCCCCCGGATACGGCAAGGCCCGCCTGCTGCCAGACGGGCCACACCGCGACGTCCCCGAGGCGTCAGCCGAGGGTCTGGGCCGCCGTCGGGGAGGAGTCCTTCAGGAACTGCGTGCAGCGCTCGTACTCCTCCTGCTCGCCGATCGCCTGCGCGGCGCGGGCGAGGGCGTGCAGGGCGCGCAGGAAGCCACGGTTCGGCTCGTGCTCCCAGGGGACGGGGCCGTGGCCCTTCCAGCCGCTGCGGCGCAGGGCGTCCAGGCCCCGGTGGTAGCCCGTGCGGGCATAGGCGTACGACTCGACGACCGAGCCCCGCTCGAAGGCGTCGTCGGCCAGCTGGGCCCAGGCGAGCGACGAGGTGGGGTACCTGGCGGCGACGTCCGCCGGCGCGGTGCCCTGGGCCAGGAGCTCACGGGGCTCCGGGTCGTCGGGGAGGTGCGTGGGGGGCGGGCCCCCGAGGAGGTTCTCGTGAATGCTCATGGGTCCAGTCTCGCGCATGATCTCCGGGGCTCGGCCGATCGGTGGAGCGGGCCGCCGCGGTCCGAACGGCCGCCTCCACGGTCGCCGGACGGGCCGGGGCTACGCCGACCCGCGTTCCAGCGGCGGTGCCGTCACCGAGCCGTGCGTGTGGCATTCCGGGCGGATGCAGCCCGGCCGCGGGCGGCGTACGAAGCTGAAGGCCAGCGCCGATCCGGCGATCAGGACACCGGCGCAGATCGGCATCGCCCGGCGGAAGGCGGCGTCGAAGGCGGCCGCCGAGCGGTAGGCCTCCGGGCCCATCCCGGCCAGCAGCGGCAGCGCGGCCACCGCGATCAGTCCCGCCGCGCGGGCCGCCGCGTTGTTGATGCCGCTGGCCAGGCCCGCCCGCGCGGTGTCCACGGAGGCCAGCACGGAGGCGGTGAGCGGGGCTACCAGGGTGACCATGCCGGCGCCCATGACCAGCAGGGCGGGGAGTACGTCCGTCACGTAGTTCGCGTCCCGGCCCACCCGCAGCATCAGCAGCATCGCCGCCGCGCACAGCAGGGGCCCGACGGTGAGCGGGATGCGCGGGCCGATCCGGTCGGCGAGGGCGCCCGAGCGGGCCGAGAACAGCAGCATCAGGACGGTCGTCGGCAGCAGGGCCACGCCGGCCTGGAGGGGCGAGTAGCCGGACACGACCTGGAGCTGGAGGGCGGTGAGGAAGAAGAAGCCGCCGAAGGCCGCGTAGACGCAGAGGGTCACCAGGTTGACCGAGGTGAACTGGCGGGAGGCGAAGATGCCGAGCGGCAGCATCGGGTCGGGGCTGTGCTTCTCGACGTACACGAAGGCGACCGCGGCCAGCAGGCCCGCCACCGCCGTGAGGGTGACGACCAGTGAGCCGCCGCGGGCCTCGATCAGCGCGTACGTCACCAGGGCCAGGGCCAGCGCGCCCAGCGCGGCGCCGAGCACGTCGAAGCGGCCTCGCGCACGCGCTCCCCCACTCTCGGCTGCGCTCGAGCGGGAGGTACCCCCAGAGGACTCCGGGACGTGCCGCAGGGCGACCGGCGCGCACAGCAGCGCCAGCGGCACGTTCAGCAGGAAAACCCAGCGCCAGCCGGGGCCCGACACCAGCCAGCCGCCGAGGAACGGGCCGACGGCCGCGCCGACCCCGCCGAAGCCGGACCACAGGCCGATCGCCCTCCCCCGGTCGTCGGGGTGGAAGGACGCCTGGATCAGGGCGAGGGAGCCGGGGGTCAGGAGGGCCCCGCCGATGCCCTGGAGGGCGCGGGCCGCGATCAGGATGACCGGGGTGGGGGCGAGCCCGCACAGCAGGGACGCCAGGGCGAACCAGATCACGCCGAGCACGAAGATCTTGCGGCGGCCGTAGCGGTCGCCGAGGGAGCCGCCGAGCAGGATCAGCCCGGCCAGCGTGACCATGTACGCGTTGACCGTCCACTGGAGGGCGGCGAGGCTCGCGTCGAGGTCGCGGCCGATGGTCGGGAGTGCCACGTTGACGACGGTCGAGTCCAGCATCGCCATGCTGGAGCCGAGGACGGTGGTGAGCAGGATCCACTTGCCCTGCGGGGAGGACAGCCGGACGTCGGGCATGCCCCCAGGTATACAGCGAGCCCGGCGCCGTAGACAGACGCCGGGCCCGCCGGAAGTACCGCGGCCGGTTACTTGATCTTGTTGCCGGCGGACCGCAGGTTCTGCGTGGCCTCGACGACACGCTTGGCCATGCTCGCCTCGGCCAGCTTGCCCCAGGTGCGCGGGTCGTAGGCCTTCTTGTTGCCGACCTCGCCGTCGACCTTCAGGACGCCGTCGTAGTTCTTGAGCATGTGGTCGGCGACGGGACGCGTGAAGGCGTACTGCGTGTCCGTGTCGAGGTTCATCTTGACGACGCCGTTCTCCAGCGCGGTCGCGATCTCCTCCGCCGTGGAGCCGGAGCCACCGTGGAAGACGAAGTCGAACGGCTTGCTGCCGGACGGGCGGCCGAACTTGGCGGCGACGCCGTCGTTCAGCTCCTTCAGCAGGTCGGGGCGGAGGACGACGTTGCCCGGCTTGTACACGCCGTGCACGTTGCCGAAGGACGCGGCCAGCAGGTAACGGCCCTTGTCGCCGAGACCGAGCGCCTCCACGGTGCGGATCGCGTCCTCGACCGTGGTGTACAGGGAGTCGTTGATCTCGTGCGAGACGCCGTCCTCCTCACCACCGGTCGGGGTGATCTCGACCTCGAGGATGATCCGCGCGGCGGCGGCGCGGGCCAGCAGCTCCTGGGCGATCTCCAGGTTGTCGGCGAGGGTCTCGGCCGAGCCGTCCCACATGTGGGACTGGAAGAGCGGGTTGCGGCCGGCCTTGACGCGCTCCTCGGAGACCGCGAGCAGCGGACGTACGTACCCGTCGAGCTTGTCCTTCGGGCAGTGGTCCGTGTGCAGGGCGACGGTGACCGGGTACTTCTCGGCGACGATGTGCGCGAACTCGGCCAGGGCCACCGCGCCGGTGACCATGTCCTTGTCGTACTGGCCGCCCAGGAACTCGGCGCCACCCGTGGAGATCTGGATGATGCCGTCGCTCTCCGCCTCCGCGAAGCCGCGCAGGGCCGCGTGCAGGGTCTGGGTCGACGTCACGTTGATGGCCGGGTAGGCGAACTTGCCTGCCTTCGCCCGGTCGAGCATCTCGTTGTAGACCTCGGGGGTTGCGATGGGCATCTGTCCGCTCCTTGTATGTGCGGGTTTGCGTTCTGCTATTACGGCCCTGACCTAGGGAGTGACGTCATCGTCGGGGCCATCTTCGCAGACTCGACGGGATCCTTCGGACACCCTGTCCAGCCTGTGGATAACCGCTCAGTCGAGCCCCAGGTCGTCCTTCGAGTAGGCGTAGAGGTACGGCACCCCGGCCTGCTCGGCGATGGCCTCGGCGGCCCCCGTGGCCCGGTCCACGATCGTCGCCACGGCCACGACCACCGCGCCGGCCTCGCGCAGCGCCTCGACCGCGGTCAGCACCGAGCCGCCCGTGGTGGAGGTGTCCTCGACGGCCAGCACCCGGCGGCCCTCGACCTCGGTGCCCTCGATACGGCGCTGAAGGCCGTGCGCCTTGCCCGCCTTGCGCACCACGAAGGCGTCCAGCGTCTTCCCGCGCGCGTGGGAGGCGTGCAGCATGGCCGTGGCCACCGGGTCGGCGCCCAGCGTGAGCCCGCCGACCGCCTCGAAGTCGAGGTCGGCGGTCAGGTCGAGCATGACCTGACCGACCAGCGGCGCGGCCACTCCGTCGAGGGTGATCCGGCGAAGGTCGACGTAGTAGTCGGCTTCCTTGCCCGACGACAGGGTCACCTTGCCGTGCACCACGGCCTTGTCCTTGATCTCGCGAAGCAGCTCGCCACGTACGTCCGTCATGCCGGACAGCTTAAGGGCGGCGCCAGCGCCAGGTCGTCGTGGCCTCCAGCGGCTCCAGGGGTGTGACCAGGCGAGGGAGGGTGTTCAGGCCGTTGGGCGGGCCGGTCTGGGGCTCCACGCAGACCGCGGCCTCCTGCTCGTCGTAGACGACGACCCACTCCTCGCGGCTGGTCACCTTCAGCTCCAGCTGACCGGGCCAGGTGAGCGTGACGTCCACCCCGCCCGGCATGCCGAAGCAGTCGTCCCAGGGGCCCGGCTTCGGCGCGACACGGTTGCCGGTGGGCAGGTGGTCGTCGCCGCGCTCCTCCTGCCAGGCGGGGTCGAAGTCCAGGCGCACGTCCTGATCACCCAGGTTCCGGTTGAACCACGGGTGCCAGCCGATCTGCGCCGGGAAGGACGAGTCGTACGTCTCCACGGACATGGTGAGCGTCAGCGCGTCCTCGGCCAGCGTCACCGCCTGGGTGACCCGGGCCGGGAAGGGCCACGGCTCGACCAGGTCGTAGGTGAGGACCGCCTCGTCGACGCCGACGCGGGCGACGCGCCAGGCGCCGTCGCGGGCGGTGCCGTGGATGGCGTGCGGCGGGGAGTTCAGCGGCATCCGGTGGGCGGTGGCGCCGTCCAGGAAGCGGCCCTCCCGGATCCGGCCGCACCAGGGGACCATCGGGAAGCACCCGAACCGGTCACCCTGCCGGAGCAGTTCGAGACCGCCGATCCTCAGTCCGCCGACCCGGCCACCGTGGGCGGGCCGCAGGGTCACTTCCGCGTCACCCGCGGTCAGAGTGATGTCCTTGTTGCTCACGTGACGACCCTACTGGGGCGATCAAGAGGGCGTGCGAGATCCGGACCGCGGTGGTCAGCGGCGTCGGCGCAGGGCCCGGCCCACCACGATCGCCGAGGCCAGCACCAGCGCCGCCGCCGGGGCGGCCCAGCGGAGCGTGGAGTTCACGGCGACGGCTTGCGGCGCCGGCACGGGCGCGTACCGGCCGCGCGGCGGCGCGTGGTCGACCTCCTCCGCGCTGCGGCCGATCATCGTCCGCCGTGCGTGTGCCGCCTCGGCGGGCGGCTCGTCCGGCTCGTAACCCTCGGTGCCGGGGCCCTCGTCGGCCGCGGGGGCGAGGGAGGGCGGCGGGATCTCCGTGTCGTGGACGGAGGCCTCGGCGGCGGTGTCCGCTGCCTCCGGCTTCGCCTCGGAGTCCGGCTCCGCGCCCAGCGCCTCCAGGCAGCGGTTCAGCAGCCGCAGCGCCGCCGAGGCCACCGCGTCCCGCGGCAGTTCGGCGACGCGGCCCTCCCCGGTGGCGGTGCCGTGGACGGTGACGGTGGTGCCGCCGTCGGTGCCGCGCAGCCGGAGGGTGAGGACGAGGGTGACCGTGCCCGTGCCGCGGGTCTCGGTCGCGTCGCCCTCGACGACGTACGCGCCGTCCTGTCCGGGCGAGACCCGCAGCGAACCGCGGTAGGTGATGGAGTGGCTGCCGATGCGCACCTTCAGCCGCCCGGTGACGGGCTCGGCACCGGCGTCCTGCTGGAGCCCGGGAATCGCCCGGGCGACGCGCGCGGGGTCGGCGAGCGCCTCCCTCAGCCGCTCGACCGGAACCGGAAGGAAGACCTCGTGCTCCATGTCGGCTGAGCCTACCCAGGTGTGACCGCCGCGTACCCCCCTCGGCGAAGCGTCAGTAGCGCGGATGCACCAAAGTGGACGCGGGCAGCCCCGGCACGCGCGTACGGTCCGCCGAGCGGGCGGCGGCGGTGAGTACGGCCCGGGTCACGGTGCGCGGGCGCGGCTGGGCCGGGTCCAGGCGCAGCGGCGGTGCGGCCCTGCCCGGCGCGGCCAGGAGGAAGCCCCAGTCGTGCGGGGCGTGGAAGGCACCGGCGGAGCGGTCGGGGCCCGCGGCGAGGCCAGGGTCCTGGCCCAGGACGCGGTACGGGGTGGCGGCGAGGCCGGCCGCGCGGAGGGTCGACGCCACCGTCCAGAAGACCCGTGCCCGGCCGGAGACCGGGCCGGCGTGCACGGCCAGGCGGCCGCCCGGTGCCAGGGCCCGGCGGGCCAGGCCGTAGAACTCCAGGGAGTACAGCTTGGTGCTGGCCGTGATGCCGGGGTCGGGGAGGTCCGCGATCACCACGTCGTACGCCGCCGGGGACGCCCCGCGCAGCCAGCCGAAGGCGTCCGCGGCGGTGGTGTGGACGCGGGTGTCGTCGTACACATGCCCGTTCAGACGGGACAGGGCGGGGTCGTGGCGGGCGAGGCGGAGCAGGCCGGCGTCGAGTTCGACGACGTCCACGCGGCGCACGCCCCGGTGGCGCAGCACCTCGCGGGCGGCCAGCCCGTCGCCGCCGCCGAGGATCAGCACGCGCGCGTGGGGGCCGGTCATCGCCGGGTCCACGAGGGCCTCGTGGTAGCGGCGTTCGTCCTGGCCGCCCACCCGTAGCCGGCCGTCCAGGAAGAGGTCGAGCGGACGGCCGCGGGTGCCGCCGGTGAGGACGACCTCCTGGACGCCGGTCTGGACGGCGACGCGGACGTCCGGGCCGTACACCGCGTGCCGGGCGGCCCGTTCGAAGTCGTCGACGAGTACGGCGGCGGAGGCGAGGACGGTGAGGACGGTGAGGTTGGCGAGCAGCAGCAGCCAGCGGGCCCGGCGGGTCAGGTCGCGGCGGAACAGGCCGAGGACCAGGGCGCCGCCCGCCACCACGTTGACCGTGCCGGTGAGCAGTGTGCCGGTCAACTGGCCCAGCCGGGGCAGCAGGAGGAAGGGGAAGGCCAGGCCCCCGACCAGGGCGCCGACGTAGTCCGCCGCGAACAGGTCGGCCACCGCGCCGCCCGCGTCCTCGCGGCGGATGCGCTGGATCAGCTCCATCAGCAGCGGGACCTCGACGCCGATCAGCAGGCCGATGGTGAGGGAGAAGGCGACCAGGAGGCAGCGCGGGCCGTAGGCCCACATGCCGCCCCAGTCGCCGGTCCAGGCGAAGACCGCGTACAGCGCCATCGCGCTGCACCCGCCGACCAGCGCGAGGGTCGCCTCCACGGCGCCGAAGCCGGCGGCGGCGAGCGGGCGCAGCCGCTTCGCGGCGAGCGAGCCGATGCCCATCGCGAAGACCATCACGGACAGCACCACGGAGGCCTGGGTGACCGAGTCGCCCATCAAGTAGGAGGCGAGCGCGACCAGTTCGAGTTCGTACACGAGTCCGCAGGCCGCACAGACGAAGACACCCGCGAGGACCAGGAAGCGTCCGGTCCCCGGCCGGACGGGCAGCCGCGCGGGGGCGCCCCAGGACGGCGGTGTGCCGGGCGGGGCGGGCGCGTGCGGTTCGATCACGCTGCGACGTTACGTCACGGGCGGGGCACTCTTCGTCACCCACACGTGTGGAACTCCGTCACTCGCGGGCGCCACTCGCCGGCGTTCGCACCCCCACCCTCGTCCGCGTCGCCACCAGTTGGCCGTCCTGCGGGTAGGCGTGCCAGGTGCGCCAGTGCACCTGGCCCTCGTGGTGCTGGGCCAGCAGCGCGGTGAAGGCGTGCGGGCTGCCGGGGAAGACGCCGGCCAGGCCGTGGGGGTGGTCGGAGACCAGGGCCAGCAACTCCTGTGCGCGGCCCGCGAAGGAGCCGGGTGAGAGGACCTCCACCCGGGCCGCGAACTCGTACTCCCAGTCGTCGACCCGCTTGGCGACGCCCAGCGGGAGCGGGGTGCTGGATCCCGGGATGCACGCCACCGTCTCCGAGCAGTTGCCCCGCTCCTCCTCCAGCAGCACCTGGTGGGACGCGCCGAGGAGTCTCAACTGCAACTTTGATCCGGTGAGTTCGAGATCGAGCGTGGCCAGGGCGGGGAGCGGCTCGCGTCCCAGGGCCCAGGCTAGGTCGGCGGCGCGCGTATCGGTGTAGGCGGTGTTCAGGGTCGTGAGCATGGATCGGCTCCGCTAGCACGCAAAGAAAAGGAAGAAGGCAGGGAAAGAAGGGAAGGAAGGGAAGGCGCCGGGAGATCGGCCAGGTCAGCGCGTTCGGCCCGGCCGGCCCAGGGCGGTTTAGAGGGAATCATGAACGGTGGCGCCGCCCAAGCGTTTTTACCCAACTTCGTGGGGTTTCCATCCCCTAGAGGGCTCAACAGCTCAACTGTTCAACCATGGCGCGCGTACGACGGAGCGCCCGCCGGATGCCTTCTTCCGGCGGGCGCTCGGTGTGCGGCCCCGACGAACAGGGCCTGGGGAGGAACTCAGCTGCCCCGTGTCAGCTGCCTCCGCCGCATCCGCCCCCGCCGCCGCAGGACGAGCCGCCCCCGCAGGACGACCCGCCGCACGACGAGTGACCCCCGCACGAGTGACCCCCGTGACCGCTGTGCCCGCTGTGCCCGCTGTGACCGCTGTGACCGCTGGACGACGACCCGCACGACGAGGCCGCCCCCGAACTCCCGGCCACCCACCAGCTGCTGCCGCCGCCGCTCCCGCTCCCTTTGCGGCAGGACCGCCCCTTGCGCACGCTGCTCCGCATGGCCACGACGAATATGACCGCGATCACCGCCAGGATGATGCCGATGAACATGGCGTCACCCTCCTTCCGTTCCCCCGTGAGTGTGGTGAACGGGGGATGCCCGGCCCTCTCGCGAGCCAAAGCAGAGTTGAGGAAGTCCAGAGCTTGGGCGCAGGATGACCGGCATGACCTCCAGTGCGCGCCCCCTCCTCAATCGCCGGCTCGCCGAGTTCGGGACGACGATCTTCGCCGAGATGTCGGCCCTCGCCGTGCGGACCGGCTCGATCAACCTGGGCCAGGGCTTCCCGGACACGGACGGCCCCGAGGAGGTACGGGAGGCGGCGGTGCGCGCCCTGCGTGACGGGCGTGGCAACCAGTACCCGCCGGGGCCGGGCGTCCCCGAGCTGCGTACCGCGATCGCCGCGCACCAGGAGCGCCGCTACGGACTGTCCTTCGACCCCGACACCGAGGTGCTGGTCACGGCCGGTGCCACGGAGGCCATCGCCGCGTCGCTGCTGGCGCTGATGGAGCCCGGCGACGAGGTGATCGCGTTCGAGCCGTACTACGACTCCTACGCGGCGAGCATCGCGATGGCGGGCGGTACCCGGGTACCGGTGACCCTGCGGCCGCACTCCGAGGGCGGCGCCGGCTTCCGGCTCGACCTCGACGAGCTGCGCGCGGCCGTCACCGACCGCACCCGACTGCTGCTGATCAACACCCCGCACAACCCGACGGGGACGGTGCTCACCCGCGAGGAGCTCACCGCGATCGCCGAGCTGGCGGTGGAGCGCGATCTGCTGGTGGTCACGGACGAGGTGTACGAGCACCTGGTGTTCGACGAGGCCGAGCACCTGCCGCTGGCCGCGTTCCCGGGCATGCGCGAGCGCACGGTGACGATCGGGTCGGCGGGGAAGACCTTCTCCTTCACCGGGTGGAAGGTCGGCTGGGTGACGGCGGCGCCCGGACTGGTGACGGCGGTGCGCTCGGCGAAGCAGTTCCTGACGTACGTGGCGTCGGGCCCCTTCCAGTACGCGGTGGCCGAGGCGCTCGCCCTGCCCGACTCGTACTTCGACGCCTTCCGCGCGGACATGCTGGCCAAGCGGGATCTGCTGTCGGCGGGGCTGGCGGACGCCGGCTTCCGGGTGTTCCGGCCCGCCGGCACGTACTTCGTCACCACCGACATCCGCCCGCTCGGCGAGAAGGACGGCCTCTCCTTCTGCCGCGCCCTGCCGGAGCGGGCGGGTGTCGTCGCCGTCCCCAACGCCGTCTTCTACGACGACCGCGAGGCCGGGGCCCCCTTCGTGCGCTTCGCCTTCTGCAAGCGGGAGGACGTCCTCACCGAGGCCGCCGGTCGGCTGCGGCGCCTGACGTCCTGAACGCCCCGGCCGGTGCGGAGCGGGGGGGTCAGCCGATCAGCTTCTCGTAGGCGGCGGCGTCGAGGAGGTGGTCGGTGGAGGCACCGGCCGCCAGCTTGATCTTGAACAGCCAGACGCCGTAGGCGTCGCTGTTCACCTCCTCGGGCGCGTCGGCGGCGTCGGTGTTGATCGCTACGACTTCACCGGTGAGCGGGCTGTAGATGTCGGAGGCGGCCTTGACCGACTCCACGACGCCGATGGCGTCCCCGGCCTTGACCCGCTTGCCCACCTGGGGCAGCTCGAGGAACACGATGTCCCCGAGCGTGTTCTGGGCGTGGTCGGTGATGCCGACGACAAGTGTTCCGTCGCCATCGGCATGCACCCACTCGTGCTCGTCGGTGTATTTGAGATCGGCAGGGACGTTCGACATGGCACCACTCCTCCACGACGTGATCAACTGATCACACAGTGTCACATCGGTGCGCGTTCGCGATGTCTTTCGAGGAGGAGTCGCGGGCGGCGACTGCGCCGGCCCACGGGCCCTTACTTGGTCGTGTGCGTGGGGTAGACCTGAACGTCGGTGTAGGCGCCCTTGATGGCACCCGCGCCCTTGGGCCAGTCCAGGCTCACGGTGTGGGTCTCGTTCGGCGGCGTCACCAGGATGTTGGTCGGGGACGCGAGGCTCTTGCCGGTGCTGTCGATGTCGTAGGCGAGGTCGAAGACAGCGGCGTCGCCGGGCTTCAGGATGGTGACACGCGGCTGGGCGTGGCCGCGCTCGATGGGGTTCGAGGTGTGGTCGGCGTCCTTGATGTCGACGCCCGCGAAGCCGGTCGCCGAGCAGGTGGTCGCACCCCGGTTGACCATGGTGATGTTGATCCTGCCGGTGTTCTTGTCGGGCGCGGCGTTCGCGGCATCGATGGCCAGGTCCTCCGTCTTGCAGAACGTGACCTTGGCGCTGGTCCCCGTCGCGCCGTTCGCGGCTGTCCCTGCCGCGGTGTTCTCACCGGAGCCCGACTTCGCGTTGTCGGCCTTCGAGCCGCCGTTCGCCGTCGGGCCACCCTCCGGCTTCGAGCCACCGTTAGCCGTCGAGCCACCGTCCGAGGACGAAGAAGACGAGGCCGAGGACGAGGACGAGGAGCCCTTGGAGGACGAGTCCTTCCCGGAGCCGTCGCCGCTACAGGCGGTGAGCGAGAGGGTGGCGGCGAGGCTGATGGCGGCGAGAGCGGTGACGCGGGTGTACTTCATGGTGTTCCCCCTGGACTGACGCGGTGCGTTTGCGGTCTGAAGTATTTGTATCTCGCACCGAGTTACAGCCGGTCCACCGCGAAGTCCTCGTTCTGTCACGGGCGTATTGACCTCACGATCCGTCAACCCGACCACTCGGACGAGTGCGGCGGGCCTCCCGGGCGGGGCGGACGGGTAGTTCTTCGCCGGTTCTTTCAGGAGGTCAGCGGCCCGCCGGACCCTCGTGGGCAAGGGCCCGGCGGACCCGGAAGGCGGACCGTGGCCGGCCCCGGCCGACTCAGAGACGGTATCAATCAGCCTTCAACTGGCCGATGAAAGCAGCCCATGAGCGGGTTGCGAAGCTCAGGGCGGGCCCGTGCGGGACCTTGCTGTCACGGACGGGCACGATCCCGGGGAACCCGTCGGCCACCTCCACGCAGTTGCCGCCCTCCTGATTGCTGTGACTGCTCTTGCGCCACCTTCGCTCCACCGTTGTTGCCCTCCGTTCAGAGGCGGTGCCGACCGGCCTTCAACTCTCCTATGAAGGCTTCCCATGAGCAGGATTCGAAGCTCAGCGAGGGACCGTGCGGAACCTTGCTGTCACGGACGGGCACGACGCCGGGGAACCCGTCGGCCACCTCCACGCAGTCGCCCCCCTCCTGATTGCTGTAACTGCTCTTGCGCCACGCGGCGCCGTTCAGATCGGGATGGGACCTTCGCTCCACGGTGGTTGTCCTCCATCACGGATCGGATCATGTCGAGCGACATGAGCGGGGGCAGAGCTGCCGCCCGCAGCCGATCGTAGGCCAGCGCGAAACTCCTGACCTCGTCCGGATCCTCGATGAGTTGGCCGTAGTGTGCGCCTTCGGTGTAGGCGATCTCCGAGCCGTCCGGCATGGTGAGCACCGTGAGCGAACCGCCCATGACATCGTGCTCGCCCTGGTCGAACGGCAGTAACTGCACGGTGACGTGAGGTTCCGCCGCGGTCCTGAGTAGCCGCGCCAACTGCTCGCGCATCACTGCCTGGCCGCCAACGGGACGCCTGAGCACCGCTTCGTCGAGGACCACCCACAGTTCGGGCCGATCAGCCGCGCCGAGCCGCTCCTGTCGTCCCATACGAAGGGCGACACGCTCCTCCAACTGCTCTGCGCTACCCAGCGTTCGACCGACCCTCAGCACCGCCCGCGCATAGTCCTCCGTCTGCAACAGACCCGGCACCACATGGGCCGCGTACTGCCTGATGACCACCGCCCGCTCCGAGTACTCCATGAACCTCCGCGACCAGTCCGGAAACGCCTCCCGGTACACGTACGGCCACAACTCCACCAGCAGGTCGTCCGCGCCGAGGGCCGCGTCCAGCGCACGCGCCAGGTCCAGCGTCGGCTTCGCGCCGGACGCGCGCTCGATCTGTGTGATCCGGGTGCTCACCACGTGCGTCCGGTCGCCGAGTTCGGCCTGGGTCAGGCCGGCCGCCGTACGGAGTCTGCGTACCCGTGCGCCGAACAGGGCCGCCATCGACGCGCTGGGGTCAATTCCGTTGGCCAAAGCGTCACTTCCGTTCCTTACAGCCGGAAAAGTAATGCTGTGTCACCTGTCGAGCGTAGGGCGATCGGACGACTCTTGGGTACGGAACGTGATGACTCGCGCACGTTGCGAGATGACTCAGCTCGGCAGACAAGGACGGACAAGCCGTGCCCACAGGAACGACCACCCCGGGATACGGGCCACGCGAACTCCCCTGCTTCACCGAACAGTTCGCCTCTTCGCCCCGAGGTGCGCAGCTCGCCCGCCGGCTGGCCGTCCGGCGCATGGGGGAGTGGGGCTACCCGCCGACGTCGGACGCGTCGTGCGCGGTCGCCCTGCCCGCGGGTCTGGTGCGTGTGGAGGTCGCGGACGCGGCCTCCGAGAAGCGGCTGCCCGCGGCCCCGCCCCTGTCGTGCCCCGACGGCGAGTCCGGTCGAGGACTGCTTCTGGTGGATGTCCTGGCCGTGCGCTGGGGGTCCACGCCTCGTCTTCCCCTGGGCAAGACGGTGTGGGCGGAGGTGGAAATTCAGGCGTCAACCTCTGTGTAACGCCGGTGATACGACAGGAGCCCGGCCGTGGGCACGCGGCCGTACTGGCCGGTGCCCTGGCCGGGCTCTCACGCGTGGGGCGGGAGGACTACTCCTCGTCGTCGTCGCCGTCCTCGGACTCCTCCGCTTCGTTGACCTCCTGCTCGAGGCCGAGCTGCTCGACCAGCCACTTGTCGAACTCGATCGCGGCCCGCACCCAGCTGACCGTGGAGGAGACGAAGTGGTTGAGGTCGACGCCGGTGCCGATCAGCATCTGCGCCTCGCCGATGAGGCGGACGGTGCCGTCGTCGTGGGTGTGGCTGTACACCTTGGGCCACAGGGTCCGCCGGTTCCAGTCGTCGATGGACTCCAGCAGCTGCGGCTTCTCGTCGATCTTGTGGGGACGGTCGTAGAAGGTCCGCACCGAGAAGACGGCCTGCTCGGCCTCTCCGCGGAACATGAAATACGTACGGAACTGCTCCCACGGCGCCGCGAGGTCGCCCTCGTCGTCGACGACGTACTTGAGCTCCATCTGGTCGAGGAGCTGCTTCACGAGATCCTGATCCGGGACGACGGGGCCCGCCGGTCCTTGGGGCTGCGGGTCGGGCTGGCCCCCGAAGTTCGGAATCGAGGACGGGTCGATGGTCACCGTGTTTTTCCCTTCGTACGGATCCCGCCATCCTCCCTCATCCGGGGAGGGGGGTGGCAAGCCCCGACGGGGCCTGTCAGCCGTCGGCTGACATGATCCGGCCTGTACCCAAGTAACCACTGCACGGCACGGGAAACGACGCCCGCGTGGGTGATGATTTCGGCATGCGCATGCGGAGAGAGGTGCGGTGGCTGCTGTGGGCCCTTTGGTGGGCCTGCCTGGGGTTCGCGGTGTGGTTCTGCTGGATGGTGTACGTCGTCTACACCACGGACACCTGACCCGGCCGCCGGGAAACGGCGGCCGGGCGGGGGCCGGGCGGGCGCCGGCTACAGCGTCTTGCCGGTGGCCGCGCCCACGATCAGACCGTCCCCGAACGTGTCCACGCGGACCGTGTCGCCGTCCTTGACCTCGCCGGAGAGGATCTCCTTGGCGAGACGGTCGCCGATGGCGGTCTGGACGAGGCGGCGCAGCGGACGGGCGCCGTACGCCGGGTCGTTGCCCTCGTCGGCGAGCCAGGCCAGGGCCTCGTCGGTGATCTCCAGGGTGAGCCGCCGCTCGGCGAGCCGCCTCGCGAGCCGGTCGATCTGGAGGCGGGCGATACGGGCCAGCTCCTCCTTGCTGAGCGCGGAGAAGACCACCAGGTCGTCCAGCCGGTTGAGGAACTCCGGCTTGAAAGAGGTCCGTACCGTCTCCAGCACCTGCTCCTTCTTCTCCGCCTCGCCGAGCACCGGGTCGACCAGGTACTGGCTGCCCAGGTTGGAGGTGAGGACCAGGATGGTGTTGCGGAAGTCGACCGTGCGGCCCTGACCGTCCGTCAGGCGGCCGTCGTCCAGCACCTGGAGCAGGATGTCGAAGACCTCGGGGTGGGCCTTCTCGACCTCGTCGAGCAGGATCACGCTGTACGGGCGGCGGCGCACCGCCTCCGTCAGCTGGCCGCCCTCCTCGTAGCCGACGTAGCCGGGAGGCGCGCCGACCAGCCGGGCCACGCTGTGCTTCTCGCTGTACTCGGACATGTCGATGCGGACCATGGCCCGCTCGTCGTCGAAGAGGAAGTCGGCGAGCGCCTTGGCCAGTTCGGTCTTGCCGACGCCGGTCGGGCCGAGGAAGAGGAAGGAGCCGGTGGGCCGGTCGGGGTCGGCGATCCCGGCGCGGCTGCGGCGCACGGCGTCGGACACGGCCTGTACGGCCTCGGTCTGGCCGATGAGCCGCTTGCCGAGCTCGTCCTCCATGCGCAGCAGCTTCTGCGTCTCGCCCTCCAGCAGCCGCCCGGCCGGAATGCCGGTCCAGGAGCCCACGACGTCGGCGATGTCGTCGGAGCCGACCTCGTCCTTGACCATCGTGTCCCTGGCGGCCTCCTCCTCGGCCTCGGAGGCGGCCTCCAGCTCCTTCTCCAGGCCGGGGATCTCGCCGTACAGCAGCTTGGAGGCGCTGTCGAAGTCGCCGTCGCGCTGGGCGCGTTCGGCCTGCCCGCGCAGGTCGTCGAGGCGTTCCTTCAGCTCGCCGACCCGGTTGAGGGACTGCTTCTCCTTCTCCCAGCGGGCGGTGAGGCCCCGCAGTTCCTCCTCCTTGTCGGCGAGGTCGCGGCGCAGCTTCTCCAGGCGTTCACGGGAGGCCGGGTCGGTCTCCTTGTCGAGGGCGAGTTCCTCCATCCGGAGCCGGTCGACGGCCCGCTGGAGTTCGTCGATCTCTACCGGGGACGAGTCGATCTCCATGCGCAGCCGGGAGGCGGCCTCGTCGACGAGGTCGATGGCCTTGTCGGGCAGGAAGCGGGAGGTGATGTAGCGGTCGGAGAGGGTGGCCGCGGCGACCAGCGCGCTGTCCGCGATCTGCACCTTGTGGTGGGCCTCGTACCGGCCCTTGAGGCCGCGCAGGATCGCGATGGTGTCCTCGACGGTCGGCTCGGCGACCATCACCTGCTGGAAGCGCCGCTCCAGCGCGGGGTCCTTCTCGATCCGCTCCCGGTACTCGTCCAGGGTGGTCGCGCCGACCATGCGCAGCTCACCGCGGGCGAGCATGGGCTTGAGCATGTTGCCGGCGTCCATGGCGGAGTCGCCGCCGGCGCCCGCGCCCACGACCGTGTGCAGCTCGTCGATGAAGGTGATGATCTGCCCGTCGGAGTCCTTGATCTCGGCCAGGACGGTCTTCAGGCGCTCCTCGAACTCGCCGCGGTACTTGGCGCCCGCGACCATCGCGCCCAGGTCGAGCGCGACCAGCCGCTTGTCCTTGAGGGACTCGGGCACGTCCCCCTTCACGATCCGCTGGGCGAGGCCCTCGACGACGGCGGTCTTGCCGACGCCGGGCTCGCCGATGAGCACGGGGTTGTTCTTGGTGCGGCGCGACAGCACCTGCACGACCCGGCGGATCTCCTGGTCGCGCCCGATGACCGGGTCGAGCTTGCCGTCGCGCGCGGCGGCCGTGAAGTCGGTGCCGAACTTCTCCAGGGCCTTGTACTGGCCCTCGGGGTCCGCGGTGGTCACGCGGCGCCCTCCCCTCGCCTTCTGGAAGGCCTCCTGGAGCTTCTTCGCGGTCGCGCCCTGCCGCTCCAGCACCTCGCCGGCCGCGCCGCCCTTCGCGGCGATGCCGATGAGCAGGTGCTCGGTGGAAAGGTACTCGTCGCCGAGGTCCTTGGCGCGCTCGGTCGCGTCCGCGATGACGGCGAGCAGCTCACGGTTGGGCTGCGGGGGCGCGACGGTGGACCCGGTCACGCTGGGCAGCCCGGAGAGGACGCGCTCGGCGCCGGAGCGCACGGCGGCCTGGTCGGCGTCGACGGCGGCGAGCAGGTCGGTGATGTTCTCGTTCTCCTGCCCCTGGAGCAGAGCCAGCAGCAGATGGGCAGGGGTGAGGTCCGGGTGCCCCTCGGTCACGGCTCGGTTGCCGGCCGCGTTGATCGCTTCCCGGCTCCTGTTGGTCAGCTCGGCGTCCACGTGTCCGTTCTCCTCCTCGGCGCCGGCCCGTCGGCCGGGTCTCCCACTGCTGCGTCTCCCACTGCTGACTTAGCCAATGTACACAAAGTTGAGTCTATTCCACTCAATCCTTTCCTCAAGGCGGTCCGGGCGGTCCGGCGGTCCGCCCGAGGTGGAGCCTGGAGCCGTTCCGGGCTAGCTTCCGGTCCCATGAGCACGTACTCAGTGGATCCGGGTGCCCCGGACGAGCCGTATCTCCGCTTCTGGCGTGAGCGACATCTGTGCACGCTGACCACCCTGCGCCCGGACGGCAGCCCGCATGTCGTACCCGTCGGAGTGACATACGAGCCCGGGGCGCGGCTGGCTCGGGTGATCACGAACAAGGCGAGCGCGAAGGCGGCCCACGTCCTGGCCGCGGGGCCGGAGGGCGCCCGGGTCGCCGTGTGCCAGGTGGACGGGCGCCGGTGGGCGACGCTGGAGGGCCGCGCGTACGTCCGCGGCGAACCGGAGCGGGTGGCGGAGGCGGAGCGGCGCTACGCCGAGCGCTACGAGCGGACCCCGTCCCCCAACCCGTCACGCGTAGTGATCGAGATCCGGGTGGAGCGGGCCCTGGGGCGAGGTTGAGCGTGTTTCGGCCACCATGACGGCCTGGCCGAATATGCCCATACGGAGAAATGTCCCCACAAACGACAGCGGCGTCACCGTGTTCAGGTCACGGTGACGCCGCTGCGGGGGGAAGCACCTGAGCGATCTTTTACGACGGGGGAATCGCGTCAGGCACTGCGGGGGGTGGCCGAGATGGTCCTCACATCCGAGATCTCCGGGTCTGCCAGCCGGTGGTCTCGTCGGTCCAGGTTCACAAAGATCATTCCGTATCGGACGGCACATCGCACGGGCTGTGGCGCCCCTCGGGGCTTCCGCAGGCACCGATACGCCCGCACATCCTCGTCCTCGTCCCGCGTGACGACGACCGGCTCTCCGAAGACGGTCACCATCAGCGAGTCGCCGCTGTGGGGGATGGCGGTGACCAGGTCGATGAAGTGCCAGCCGGAGCGATAGGCGGTGGCCATCTCGCGGCGGAAGGAACGGTCGTCGGGCGGAGTCGTCACGTCAGCTCCCGGTTCCGCCTGCCGCGCCGGCGTCCACGGCGACAGTGGGCCACTCGGTGACCGCCAGGGTGTCGCCCTTCGCCCCGGAGACTCCGCTCGCCACCCCCAAGGCAACGAGGGCTGCGAGCGCGGCGGCGACCACCGAGCGAAGCAGTCTGTTACGCATAGTCGGCTTCATCCTCACTTGAAGGTCCCCTTTTCCCCCGTCAGGTACGACGATGGCTCATTCGGGCACGTGATGGCCACACAATCAGTGCATCATGTTCCTGCATGTTCAGGACCCTGGGGGGTGGAGATTTGACAACAAATCAGGCGAAAGGAACACATCCTCATGCGGTGACCGAACTATGTGAGGAAGGCAACCGCCTTTACGCCACCGCCCTGCGCTCGGGACGCGTCGCCCGCGCGGACGCGGAGACCGCTCCCTGTCTGATGGAGTTCGCCCTGCTCCACCCGGATCCCGACGACCCCTCCTGGTTCCGCCCGGTCCCGCCGGCCGTCGCCCTGGCCCGGCGGGTCAACCCGATCGAACGCGAGATCACCGAACGCAGGCAGCTGTCGGTCGAACTCGCCCAGGTCTTCGAGCCGTTCATGGCGATCGGCACGGAGGTGAGCACGTCCGGCGACTCCATCACCGTCCTGGAGGGCGGCGAGCGGATCAACGCGGCGCTCAACCTCGCCACGTCCCAGTCCCAGTCCGAGATCCTCACCGTACAACCGTCGGACCGCATCTCGGAGCACAGCCTGCTGCGCGGGCTGGAGCGGGACCGGCAGCTGATCGAACGCGGCGTGAAGGTCCGTAGCCTCTATCAGCACACCGCGCGCTACAACCCGGAGAAGCTCGCCTACGCGGCCCAGCTCTCGGACGGCAAGTTCGAGTACCGCACCATCGACGAACTGGTCGAGCGCCTGATCATCGTCGACGAGGCCATCGCCTTCATCCCGGCCCGCGACGACCAGAAGATCGCGCTGGAACTGCGCCACCCCGGCCTGGTCCGCTATCTCATGAAGGTCTTCGAGTACCTGTGGGACCGGGCCGTCCCGATGAGCGCCGGCGGCCCGTACGCGACCGACACCGACGGCATCACCGAGATCCAGCACTCCATCGCCAAGCTCCTGGTGGAGGGCCACGTCGACGAGGCCATCGCGCGCCGCCTGGGCATGAACGTACGGACCTGCCGCGCCCACATCGCCAAGCTCGCCCAGGCGCTGGGCAGCGGCAGCCGCGCCCAACTCGGCTACCTCGTCGCCCAGTCGGGCATCCTGACCAAGAACAGCCCACTGCCGGGCCCGGTCGACCACCGGTGAGGCACCGCGCCGCCGGCCGGCCCGGCCGGCTCAGCGCACGGTCGGGGATTCCTGGCCGGGGAGCCTGAGCACGGCCGGTGCCGCCGTGCGGGGCGGGCCGTCCAGGCCCACCTGGGCTATGCGCACGCCCAGTTGGGTGCGGCTGGCCGCTCCCAGGGTCTCCGACAGCCGGGCGATGTGGGCCCGGCAGGTGCGGACGCTGATGCCGAGCCGCTCGGCGATCACCGCGTCCTGGTGGCCCTCCGCGAGCAGCGCCGCGATGGACTGTTCGCGGTGGGAGATGCCCTCGATGCCGGTGTCGGGCAGCGGTGCGGTCAGCGGGATCGCCAGCCTCCACAACCTTTCGAAAACCGTCACGAGGTATTCGACCAGCGCGGGGTGGCGCAGCTCCAGCGCCATCGTGCGGTCGGCGTTGGCGGGGATGAACGCCACCGTGCGGTCGAAGAGGATCAGCCGGTCGATGACCTCGTCCAGGGTGCGGGCCTCGACCGCGTCACCCATCAGCTCCAGGTAGTTCAGCAGCCCCTGCCCGTGCCGGGCCACATGCGTGTACAGGTCCCGCATGCGCACGCCCCGGCCGCGCAGCGCCAGCGCCCGGTGCAGGCCCTCGGTGAGCTCGGCCTCCCGCCGGATGCCGCCGGGCTGCACGGTCAGCACCTCGGTGGTGCACGCCTCGGTCGCCTCGTCCATGGCGGCCTGGATCCGCGACAGCCCGTCCAGGACGCGGATGGCGGTGCCCTCCGCCGAGGCCGCCGCGGAGGCCTGCAACTGCCGTCCCAGGCCCGCGTAGCGCTCGAAGGCGGTCACCGCCGAGCCCACCCGCCGCTGGCTCTCCCTGACCTCGTCGTACACCCCGCGCAGCAGCCGGGTCATGACCTCCTGCGGAGAGGTCGGCACCAGCCAGTCCATGTCGTCGGGGTCAGGGTGCAGCAGCGCCAGGTCCAGCAGGCAGGGCACCGCCTCGGCGTCCGCGCGCGTCACCCGGCCGCGCCGTACGGCCCGGGAATACACGCGATCCCCGGCCTCGCACAGTCGGTCGGCACCGTGGGGATGCTCCTCCGTCCCGTGCCCGGCCATCGCCCATTCCACCCCCGGTTTGCTGCCACATCCGCAGCGCAACTATGCGCGGCCCCGACCGGGTCCGCAACACGGCTCTCCGGGCCACGACCGTCGTAAACCACCGGAATGACCCGCTATCCCCCGGGCTCAGCCTGTCGCGTCGCAACAAGCTGATGGCGGTGGCTCGAACGCCGTCACCGCGCCCCGGGCCGGCGCGCCCGCGGACCGAACGCGGCAAGGCGCCCACCCGCGCGGGTGAACGCCTTGCACCGTGTCGCGTTGACCGGGGAGGTGGGCTACTTCAGGCCGATGGACGCACAGGCCGACTTGTACTTGGCCGTGCAGATGTCGCCCACCTTGTAGATGCCGTCCGCGAGGACGGTGCTCTTGATGGTCTTCCGCGTCAGGGCGTTCACCGTGACCAGCTGGGCGGGAATGTCCTTGTTGCTGGGGCTGTCGACCTTGTCGCGGGTGAGGGCGTCGAACTGGATGTCCCGGCCCTGGACCCGGGCGACGGCCATCTCGGCGGCGGCCTCGGCCAGGTCCGGGTAGGGCTTGTAGACGCTCATGTACTGCTCGCCGGAGACGACCCGCTGCACCGCCGTCAGCTCCGCGTCCTGACCGGTGACGGGCGGCACGGTGGTGACGCCCGCGTTGGTGAACGCCTTGACGATGCCCCCGGCCATGGCGTCGTTGGCGGAGTAGACGGCGGCGATGTTGTCCTTGCCGATCGAGTTGATCGCCTTGGTCATCTCGGCCTGGGCGATGGCCGGGTCCCACTTGTCGGTGTCGTAGCTCGCGGCGATGGTCACCTTGCCGTTGAGCTCGGAGAGCGCGCCCTGCTTGAACTGCTTGGCGTTCGGGTCGGTGGGCGAGCCGTTGATCATGACGACCTTGTCGGAGGTGTCGGCGCCCGAGCCCAGCGCCTCGAGCAGGGTGCGGGCCTGCACCTCGCCGACGAGCTCGTTGTCGAAGGAGGCGTACGCGTCGATCGGGCCCTCGGCCAGCCGGTCGTAGGCGATGACCGGGATGCCCGCGTCCTTGGCCTTCTTCACGGTGGGCGCGATGGCGTGCGAGTCGACGGCGTCGAGGATGATGACGTCGACCTTGTCGTCGATCATCTTCTCCATCTGGGTGGTCTGCACCTTCGCGTCGGCACCCGCGTTCTGGTACTCCGTCTTGCCCTGCTTCTTGGTGAGATCGGCGACCTTGTCCCTGATGATGGGGTAGTCGAAGTCCGCGTACCGCGTGTTCGTCTTCTCCGGCATCAGCACGCCGACGGTGATGTCGTTGCCCTTCTTCGGGCTTGCGTCGCTCGAGCCCCCTGTCGCGTTCAGCATGCCGCAGCCGGCGAGCGAGAGGGTCATCGTGGTGGCGGCCACGGATATGGCGATACGACGCATTCGAGGGCTCACTTCAGGTGCGTTCGGGACGTGGCGGCTCCTATGCCACCCAGATGTCTGAAAAGACAACGCGGAGGCCACCACCGGCGTCAAGCGGAATCACTTAACGAGTGCGCAACGCCACGCTCCGCTGCATCTGTGAAGGGTCAGCGGAATCGCCTTCAAACACCCTTTACGGACCCTCCACCCAACGGGAGTTCATGTGCGGGCAAAGATCAGTACAACCAACTCCATTCCTCCCGAGTCGTGATCGTCGACGACCCGGACGCCTGCCGGGTCGTCGTACCGACCGAGCAGAGGATCGAATGAAGCCAGCCAGACGCACGACAGCCGTCGCCGCGACAGCCGTCGTGCTCGCCACCGCCGGGGGCCTGCTCGGCGCCGGCGCCGCACCCGCTGCCGCCGCCGGCTGTGCGTCACCGGTCTACACCCGGCAGTTCTTCGCCAACACCACGTTCTCGGGCACTCCGAAGAAGACCGACTGCGACAGCGCGATCGACCAGGACTGGGGCACCGGCGCCCCCGCCTCCGGCCTGCCGAAGGACAACTTCGGCGTCCGCTGGAGCGTCACACGGGACTTCGGCTCCGGCGGCCCCTTCGCGCTGCCCGTCGCCGCCCAGGACGGCATCCGCGTCTACCTGGACGGCACCCGCGAGGTCGACCTCTGGAAGAACGTCTCCACGACCCGGAAGAAGACCGTCGACGTCACCGTCCCCGCCGGGAAGCACACCCTGCGCGTCGACTTCGTCAATTGGACCGGCAAGGCCCTCGTCTCCTTCGGCTACCTGCCCCGCACCACCGCCGACGTCGACAAGGTCGAGCCGCTGGCGCCGGCGGGGACCTCCGTCTCCTACGACCCGGCGACCGGCAGGGCCAAGCTGACCTGGTCGAAGAACAAGGAGCTGGACCTCGCGGGCTACCAGGTCCACCGGCGCCTGAAGGGCACCTCGTTCGGCTCCGCCCCACTCGCCACGACCACCGCCGGCTCGTACACCGACAGCACCGTCCCGGCGACCGGCGAGACCTACTACTACGAGGTCCGCGCCCTCGACAAGGCCGGCAACACCTCGTCGGGCTCCGCCGACCAGGCGGTCACCACCGCCGACCGCACCGCTCCCGCACAGGTCACCGGGGTGTCCGCCACCGGCACCACCGCGGGCGTCTCCGTCACCTGGCGGCCGTCCTCGTCACGGGACGTCGACCACTACGAGCTGTGGAGCTCGCGGAAGGGGGAACCGGACCCGGACGGCCCCGAGTTCCTGGCGGGCACGTCGTACACCGACGCCCACGCCGAGGTCGGCGCGCCGTACGCGTACACCGTGCACGCGGTGGACGCCGCCGGCAACGTCTCCCCGGTCTCCGCCCCGGCGAACGCGACCCGCCCCGCCGCGTCCGGCGTGCCCGCCCCGGCCGCCCTGAAGGGCACGCCCGCCGACGCCGCCACCACCCTGACGTGGACCGCCGGCGGCGCCGACGTCACCGGGTACCGCGTCTACCGCCGCACCCACGAGTCCGAGGCCTGGTCCCTGCTGGGCGGCACCTCGTCGGCCTCGTACGAGGACACGTCCGCGCCGAAGGGGAAGGCCTACTACTACGTCGCCGCCGTCGACGGCGCGGGCGCCGAGTCCGTGCCCTCCGGCCAGGCCGCCGTCGACCGGCTCTCACCGGCCACCGCGACCGGGCCCGCCGCGCCGAAGCTGACCCTGGAGTCCGCGGGCGGCACGCGGTTCCCCATCCGGGTCACGGCCGTGCCCGGCGCGGGTGACGAGCAGCGGGTGCTGAAGGGCTACTCCTGGGAGATCGAGGGCGCCTGCGGCGACAGCGGCGTCCAGCGGTCCACGACCGGCGCCATCTCCTGGACCCCGCCCTACAACGGCCCCTGCACGGTCACCGTGTACGCCGTGGACGCCTACGGGCGCACGGGAGGGCAGAGTTCCGCCCTGGAGTTCATGGTGGCCCGCTAGCGGCCCGCCGAGGGCCCGCGGACGGCCCGCGCTGACGGCCCGCCGACGGCCCGCACGGGAAAGGGCCCGGAGTCGCCTCCGGGCCCTCTGTCACGCATGGGTGGTTCAGTCGCTCTGCTGCTGCCGCTTCGGCCGCCACACCACCAGGGCGCTGGTCTGCTGGACCTCCTGGTACGGGACCAGGTCCCGCCGGTAGGAGGCGTGCACGGCGGCCTCGCGCTGGCGCATCGTGGCCGCGGCGCCGTCCAGGGCCGCTTGCAGTTCCGCTACGCGGGACTGGAGGGCGGCGACCTGGTTCTCCAGTTCGATGATGCGCTTGATGCCGGCCAGGTTGATGCCCTCGTCCTGCGACAACTGCTGGACGGTGCGCAGCAGTTCGATGTCGCGGGCCGAGTAGCGGCGGCCCCGGCCGGGAGTGCGGTCGGGCGAGACCAGGCCCAGGCGGTCGTACTGGCGCAGCGTCTGCGGGTGCAGGCCGGAGAGCTGGGCCGCCACCGAGATGACGTAGACCGGGGTTTCCTCGGTCAGTTCATACGGCCCACGGAAATTGTCACTGCGTCGACGGCCGTCCATCCCACTCAAGCTCCCTTCGCAGCCTCGAACAGCTCCGCGCGCGGGTCCTCGCCCGCGGTCGCCTCGCGATACGCCTCGAGCGCGTCACGAGCCTTCCCCGTCACGTCCTTGGGCACACTCACCTCGACGGTGACCAACAGGTCGCCGCGGGTGCCGTCCTTGCGGACCGCGCCCTTGCCCCGCGCCCGCATGGTGCGGCCGTTGGGCGTGCCGGGCGGCAGCTTCAGCGTGACGGCGGGGCCGCCGAGGGTCGGGACCCGGACCTCGCCGCCGAGGGCCGCCTCGGCGAACGTCACCGGGACGGTCACCGTGAGGTTGTCGCCCCTGCGGCCGAACACCGGGTGCTCGCCGACGTGCACGACCACGTACAGGTCGCCCGCCGGTCCGCCCCGCTCGCCGGGCGCGCCCTTGCCGCGCAGCCGGATGCGCTGCCCGTCGGTCACGCCGGCCGGGATGCGGACCTGCATGGTGCGGGACGACTTGGCCCGGCCGCTGCCCTTGCACTCCAGGCAGGGGTGCTCGGCCATCAGGCCGCGGCCCTTGCAGTCGGGGCAGGGGTCGGTGAGGGAGAACCCTCCCCCGGAGCCCCGGGCCACCTGGCCGGTGCCGACGCAGGTCGGGCACACGCGTGGCGTGCCGTTCTTGTCGCCGGTGCCCGAACAGGCCTTGCACGGTGCCTGCGAGGACATCCTGAGGGGGACCGTGGCCCCCTCGATGGCCTCCGTGAAGCTCAGCGTGACCTCGGACTCGATGTCCTGGCCGCGCCGGGGCTGGGTGCGCGTGGTGCCCGCACCGCCGCCCCGGTTGAACAGGCCCCCGAAGACGTCACCGATTCCGCCGCCGAAGCCGCCGCTCCCGCCCTGGGGAGCGCCTGCGCCGCCGCCTCCGAAGAGGTCGCCCAGGTCGAAGTTGAACGATCCTCCGCCCGCACCCGGCCCCGGACGACCCTGCCTGTCAAAGAGGGCTCCGTTGCCGAAGAGGGTGCGTGCCTCGTCGTACTCCTTGCGCTTCTTCGGGTCACCGAGGATGTCGTTCGCCTCGGAGATCTCCTTGAAGCGTTCCTCGGCCTTGGCGTTGCCCTTGTTGGCGTCCGGGTGGAACTCGCGGGCGAGCTTCCGGTACGCCTTCTTGATCTCGGCCTCGGTGGCGTCCTTGGGGACGCCGAGGACCTTGTAGTAGTCCTTCTCGATGAAGTCCTTGGTGCTCATCCCCGACGCCCCTCCTTCCCTGCTTGGTTCGTGTCGACGTCAGCCCTCCTCCGGGCCACCGCTCTCCTTGTCGTCGGCGGCGTCGGCCCCGGTGGTCTCCTCGGACCCCTCGGCCTTGACCGTCTGCGCGCCGGGCTGCGGCTCGGCCACGGCCACCCGCGCGGGGCGGATGGTGCGCTCGCCGATGCGATACCCGGGCTGGAGAATCGCCACGCACGTCGTCTCGGTGACGTCCGGCGCGTAGCTGTGCATCAGGGCCTCGTGGATCGTCGGGTCGAAGGGCTCGCCCTCCTTGCCGAACTGCTGGAGGCCCATCTTGGCCGCGACGGTCTCCAGCGACTCGGCCACCGACTTGAAGCCGCCGACCAGTTCGCCGTGTTCCCGCGCGCGGCCGATGTCGTCCAGCACGGGCAGGAGCTCGGTCAGGAGGTTCGCGATGGCGATCTCCTTGACCGTGATCCGGTCGCGCTCCACGCGGCGGCGGTAGTTCTGGTACTCGGCCTGGAGTCGCTGGAGGTCCGCGGTGCGCTCACCGAGCGCGGTGCGCACCTGGTCCAGCTGGGCCACCAGGCCCGCTGTCTGGTTCGCGTCCCCGGCCGGGGCCGCCTGCTCCTTGGGGGAGGAGGCGGCCTTCGGCTCGGCGTCGTCAGGGGTGGCGCCGGAGGGGACGTCGGGCTTCTCGTCGAAGCCCGGGGTCTCCTCCGTCACGCGGCACCGTCCTTGCGCTCGTCGTCGACGATCTCCGCGTCGACGACGTCGTCGTCGGCCTTGGCCTCACCGGCTCCGGCGGACTCGCCACCGGCGGCCTGCGAAGCCTGGGCGTCGGCGTACATGGCCTGGCCGAGCTTCTGGGAGACCGCCGCGACCTTCTCCGTGGCGGTGCGGATCTCGGCGGTGTCCTCGCCCTTGAGGGCTTCCTTCAGCTCGCCGATCGCGGCCTCGACCTCGGTCTTGATCTCGCCCGGGACCTTGTCCTCGTTGTCCTTGAGGAACTTCTCGGTCTGGTAGACGAGCTGCTCGCCCTGGTTGCGGCTCTCGGCGGCCTCGCGGCGGGCGTGGTCCTCCTCCGCGTACTTCTCGGCCTCCTGGCGCATGCGGTCGACCTCGTCCTTCGGCAGCGAGGAGCCGCCGGTGACGGTCATCTTCTGCTCCTTGCCGGTGCCGAGGTCCTTCGCCGTGACGTGCATGATGCCGTTGGCGTCGATGTCGAAGGAGACCTCGATCTGCGGGACGCCACGCGGCGCCGGCGGCAGACCGGTCAGCTCGAACATGCCGAGCTTCTTGTTGTAGGCCGCGATCTCGCGCTCGCCCTGGTAGACCTGGATCTGCACGGACGGCTGGTTGTCCTCGGCCGTCGTGAAGATCTCCGACCGCTTGGTCGGGATGGTCGTGTTGCGCTCGATGAGCTTGGTCATGATGCCGCCCTTGGTCTCGATACCGAGGGACAGCGGGGTGACGTCGAGGAGCAGGACGTCCTTGACCTCGCCCTTGAGGACACCGGCCTGGAGCGAGGCGCCGATGGCGACGACCTCGTCCGGGTTGACGCCCTTGTTGGCCTCCTTGCCGCCGGTGAGCTCCTTGACGAGCTCGGCCACGGCGGGCATACGGGTGGAGCCGCCGACGAGGACGACGTGGTCGATCTCGCCGAGGGCGATGCCGGCGTCCTTGATGACGTTGTGGAACGGCGTCTTGCAGCGCTCCAGCAGGTCGGCCGTCAGCTGCTGGAACTGAGCCCGGGTGAGCTTCTCGTCCAGGTGCAGCGGGCCCTCGGCGGACGCGGTGATGTAGGGCAGGTTGATCGAGGTCTCGCTGGACGAGGACAGCTCGATCTTGGCCTTCTCGGCGGCCTCGCGGAGGCGCTGGAGGGCCATCTTGTCCTTGGCCAGGTCCACGCCGTGACCGGACTTGAACTGCTGCACCAGGTAGTCGACGACGCGCTGGTCCCAGTCGTCACCGCCGAGGTGGTTGTCACCGTTGGTGGCCTTCACCTCGACGACGCCGTCGCCGATCTCCAGCAGGGACACGTCGAAGGTGCCGCCACCGAGGTCGAAGACGAGGATCGTCTGGTCGTCCTTGTCGAGGCCGTAGGCGAGCGCGGCCGCGGTCGGCTCGTTGACGATGCGCAGGACGTTCAGACCGGCGATCTCGCCGGCCTCCTTCGTCGCCTGGCGCTCGGAGTCGTTGAAGTACGCCGGGACGGTGATGACCGCGTCGGTCACCTTCTCGCCCAGGTAGGACTCGGCGTCGCGCTTCAGCTTCTGGAGGATGAAGGCGGAGATCTGCTGCGGGTTGAAGGGCTTCCCGTCCAGCTCCATCTTCCAGTCGGTGCCCATGTGACGCTTGACGGACCGGATGGTCCGGTCCACGTTGGTGACCGCCTGACGCTTGGCGACCTCGCCGACGAGCACCTCGCCGTTCTTGGCGAAGGCGACGACGGACGGCGTGGTCCTGGCGCCCTCTGCGTTGGTGATGACGGTGGGCTCGCCGCCTTCGAGAACGCTGACGACGGAGTTAGTCGTGCCCAGGTCGATGCCGACCGCACGTGCCATGGTGAATTCCTCCAGCTGACTTGAGTGGAACAGGCTCAAGTGTGCATGAGGGGGGCCGCCCGGTCAACAGACCTGAGTCGAGCAGGCTCAAGTCTTATCCGTTCCTTACACGCAATGTGCCGGTGACCTGCGCGGATGTCCGCGTGGACGTGTGCCTGGACGTTTGTGTGGACACCCGCATGGACGTCTGCGCGGGCGCCCGCATGCCCGTCTGCGTACCCGTCCGCATGGATGTCTGCGTGGACGACTGCGTGGATGTCTGCGCGGCCGTCCGGCGGCGCCCGTAGGCGGGTACCCGAAGCAGCCCGAGCACGACCACGGACGCCCCGCCGACCACCCACAGCACGGCCGGCTCCCCCGCCCAGCCGCTGTGCACGAGCACCCCGACGGCCACCGCCGCGAAGGCCCCGGCACCCAGCAGCACGGTGACCCCCGGCGGGGTGAGCCCGAGCCGCCGCAGCCGGTGCGCGAGATGGTCCGGCCCGCCGCGCAGCAGCGGCCGCCGGGCCATGAGCCGGGAGAGGACCACGAGGACCACGTCCGCGGTGGCGACGGCGGTGAGCGGGAACAGCACCCGCACGCTGGACCCGAGCGGGTACCCCGCGCGCGCGAACACCGCGGCGGAGGCGAGCAGGAACCCGGTGAACAGCGACCCGCAGGCCCCGAGCCCGATCCGCGCGGGCGGCCAGTTGTGCATGAGGAACCCGGTGAGGGCGGCGGCCAGCACGCTCAGCAGCACCGCCAGCCCGTCCATCACCTCGGCCGCCGCGCACGCCCCCGCCCCGAACGCCGTGACCACGCCGACCGTTCCCGCGAGCCCGTCGGCATGGTCCAGCGCCCGGAAGGCGAGCGTGACGAAGACGATCCAGAGCACCGCCAGCAGCCCGGCGAGCAGCCCCGTCTCCTCGTACGGCACGACACAGGCGGCCGCCACCGCCGCACCGGCGACCAGTACCCGCGCCCGCAGCCGCCACACATCCGCGACCAGCCCGAGCGCGGCGACCCCGGCCCCGGCGACCAGCAGGTCCCCCACCCCGTCCCCCAGCGGCGCGACCCGCGTCCACTGCCCCGTGCCGGCGACCAGGCAGGTGACGGCCACCACGGCCAGTCCCCCGAACAGCGGCATGGGCCGCTGCCGCCGCCGGTCGACGATCCCGGCCCGCAGGACCGGCCCCCTCAGCAGCGCCGCGAGCACGGCGGTCAGGAGGAGGGCGGCGGTGGCGGCGAGGATCCCGTAGAGCACGGCAATAAATTAGGCATGAAAGTAGCAATTTTGGATGAATAACACGATCCGATTGCCTGGCGAGTGGGCAGCTCCACCGCAGGAAGGACCCGCGGGCCGTCCCCTGTGGGAATCTGGAGCACTGGGGGTCGAAGGGGCTCGGGGGGCGACTCGGTGGGGGACAGGCTCGAAGTCTGGGCGGTGGGCGCGGGCGGCTTCCTGCTCGGCGTCGCCGTCCTCGCCCTGAAGGACTGGCTCGGCGGCAAGCTCAAAGTGCTGCTCGAGTTCCTGTACGGCCAGTTCGCGGGGAGCCGGCTGCTGCGCCGCGCCGCGCTCGCGAAGTACACGCGTGAGCTCTACCGCCGCCACAAGGAGTTTCCCGTCTCGTTCCAGGTCGACGAGTCGTTCAGGCTGCCCATGGAGTCGGTGTACGTACCGCTGCGCGGCGGCAACGGCCACGGCAACGGCTCGGTCGACCGGCTGGAGGCCGCGCTGCGGCGGAAGAGGCGTACGGTCGTGCTGGGCGTCCCCGGCGCCGGCAAGACCATGCTGCTGCGCCACGAGACGCTGATGTGGGCGAAACGCCGGATCCGCGCGGGACGCCGCCGGGTCGATCTCGGCGACCTGAAGGACATCCCGGTCCTCTTCGAGCTCCACCGGCTGAACAAGGGCGAGGGAAGCGGCCTGGAAGGCCACCTGAGCGACCACTTCAAGCGCCACGGCTTCCCCCGCGCGGACAAGTGGGTGGCGAGCGCGCTGGCCCGGGGCGATCTCGCCCTCTACTTCGACGGCCTGGACGAGGTGTCGACCGACCTGCGCGAGCGGGTGGTCGGGATGATCAAGGACTTCGCGGAGACGTACCCCGAGTGCCGGATCGTGGTCACCTGCCGGGTGGCGGTCTACGAGGGGCAGTTCGCCGAGTTCCACCAGACCCTGCGCGTGAAGGACTTCGACGAGCACCTCATCCGCCGCTTCCTGGGCGGCTGGCCCTGGCAGGCGGGCACGGCGGAGGCGACCAGCAGCGTGGACCAGCTCCTCGGTGCCCTGCGGGACACCCCGCAGATCATGTCGCTGGCCCGCAACCCGCTCCTGCTGACGATGATCGCCTACCTCTACGACTTCGTGTACGCCGGCACCGACCAGGTCCTCCCGCACACCCGGGCCGACTTCTACAAGCAGGTCACCGACAACCTGCTGATCGACCGCCGGCGCCGGTCCGTCTTCCCGTATCCGCTGAAGAAGGCCGTGCTGCGTCATCTCGCACTGGTCGCCCAGGACGTGCCGTCCCAGGCGCACGACCGGCTGGCGATGCCCGCGGAGACGGTGCTCGGCCGGATCGGGGCGGTGCTGGAACAGCACGGCAGGGACACCTCCCAGGCCGAGGAGGTCCTGACGGAGATCGTCGAGCGCAGCGGACTGCTGCTGGCCGTGGACAACGGCGAGCGGTACCAGTTCGCCCACCTCACTCTTCAGGAGTACCTGGCGGCGGAATTCCTGGCGGCCGACCCCGGGGGCCTGCTGGACCGCTACCGCGCGGACCCGCCCGCCTGGCGCGAGGCGGTACGACTGTGGTGCGGGGCGGAGGCGCGGGACTGCACGGAGGTCGTCCGGGCCGTCCGCGATCACGACGCCGTGCTCGCCTTCCAGTGCCTGGCGGACGCGCACACCGTCGACGACGACCTGGCGGAGTCCATCCTGGACGGCTTCCGCCGACGGCTGGCGCACGCCGGGGACACGGAGATCGCGGCGTTCGGGCTGGTGGCGGGGGACCGGCGGACGCGGGGAGAGAGGGTTTTCGAATTCCTGCGGGAGATCGCGGCGACGTCCCACGACTCCCGTCGCACCCGCGCGGCCACCCGGGCCCTGGCGGCGACGCATCTGCCGCAGGCGGTGGAGGCCCTGGCGGAGCTGGCCGTGTCACCGAACGGCCCGGCATGGGCGGCGCTGGGGCAGATGGGGGACCTGGCGGTGCCGGCGTTCGAGGAGATGGCTCCGGTGCGGCCGGAGGCGTACCGGATGCTGTGGGCGATCCGTACGCCGAAGGCCGCGCTGGCGTTGAACAGGCTGATGTGGGAGGTGCCCTCGAGGGCCTCCGTCGACCGGTACTTCTACCTCGGGGAACTCCTGACGGTGCCGGAGATCGCGGCCGAACTGCGGACCGCGCCGACGGACCGGGGCACCGTCCCCACCTGGGTCTGGCGGCCCTTCACCGAGGGGTACCACGACGCTCGGGCGGAGATCGCCGGAAGGATCGGGCAGGTCCTGCGCGACAGCGAGGAGGACGAGCTGCGGCGCTCCGACCTGCCTGATCCCGATCCCCGGATCGTCGCGGCGGTGGCCCTCCTCCACGAGCACGGCCCCCGGCAAGAGCTGGAGCTGACCGTGCGGATCCCGACCGGCCTGGCCGCCGCCGTGACAGATCTGAGCACGTCCAGCGGCGCCCTCAGGCAGGAGAGGGCGGGCGAGTACCTGATCGACGTGCGCGCCTTCGGCCACCAGATGGAGTCGCTCCTCGACGACGACGGGTCCCCGCCGATCGACGCCGACCAGGCACGGAGCCGCACGCTGGACGTCTGTCTCGCCGTGCTCGGGCAGGCCGGGCTGCCGGCCCGGCGGCGGGCGCTGCTCGACCGCCTGCCTCCCGCCCTCCGTCTCCGCGCCGCCGTCGCACTGCTCACCCAGGGCTGGTACGCCGACCCGCAGACGTGGGTCACCGCCCAGGCCGACCCCGGGACACCCGGGTACGGCTTCCTCCGGCACTGGTCCACCGGCCTCACGCTGCTGCTCTGGCTCGCGATCAGCGGCCTCGCCGGGTGGCGGGCACTGCCCCCCACGGCGGGCGGCCAGCCCTGGGGACCGGCATGGCTGGGCTGGGTGGCGACGGCCGTCATCGTCGCCGGGTGGGCGGCAGTCGTCACCTTCGCCCGGTACAGGGGGCGGAGCGACCGCGTGTTCGTCGTCGGGGCCACGCTGTTCACCGCCGTGGCCGCGCTGTTCACCGTCTCCTACTACGCCTTCCACGCCGTCGAGCGGGTCTGGGGCAATCCGGTCGCGACCTGTGCCGCCGCCGCGGTCGTGACCTACTCGGGCGCGGCCGCGCTCGCCGCGAGCGCCCTGAGGGACCGCAAGAACGCCCTCACCCACCCGGTCCGCCACCTCGTGCTGGATCCCCTCCTGCCCCACCCCTAACCTGCACTCAGGCACGCCTCAGCGATCCAGATCACCCCGCACCCGGCTGCATCCCGACGGAAGATGGGGGTAGTCTCAGACGGACTGCATAAGTTACCGCTTAGTAATGTTGCTCAGTTAATTCGAGGCCGCCTCAGGAGCCCCCAATGCAACTCGCCGCGATCATCGTGTCGCTGGTCCTGACCGTGGTCGGCGTTGCCCTGCTCGCCCGTGCCATCGGCCAGTTCGTCCGGTACTTCAAGCTGGGCCAGCCCGTCCCCGCCGGCAGCCGGACCGACAACCCGTACCAGCGCAGCGTGACCCTGGTCCGGGAGTTCCTCGGCCACACCCGGATGAACCGCTGGGGGATCATCGGCTTCGCCCACTGGTTCGTGGCCATCGGCTTCCTGACGCTGCCGCCCACGATCATCAACGCCTACGGCCAGCTCTTCCAGGCCGACTGGTCGCTGCCGGTGCTCGGCGACTTCGTGCCGTACGAGATGTACATCGAGTTCATCGGCGTGATGACCACGCTCGGCATCGCGACGCTGATCGTCATCCGACTGCTGAACCTGCCGTCGCGGCCGGGCCGCAAGTCGCGCTTCGCGGGCTCGAAGATGGGCCAGGCGTACTTCGTCGAGTACGTCATCCTCATCATCGGCCTCGCCATCTACATGCTGCGTGGCCTCGAGGGCGCCCTGCACCACGTGGACCACTACGAGGCCGGCTACTTCGCCTCCTACCCGGTGATCCTGGCGCTGAAGGGGCTGAGCGTCTCCACGCTCCAGAACCTCACCTACCTGTTCGCCATGATCAAGCTGGGCACGACCATGATCTGGATGATCACGGTCTCGCTCAACACCAACATGGGCGTGGCCTGGCACCGCTTCCTGGCGTTCCCGAACATCTGGTTCAAGCGCAACGCGACCGGTGAGACGGCCCTGGGCGGCCTCCAGCCGATGACGAGCGGCGGCAGGCCGATCAACTTCGAGGACCCGGGCGACGACGACGTCTTCGGCGTCTCGCAGGTCGAGCAGTTCTCCTGGAAGGGCCTGCTCGACTTCTCCACCTGCACCGAGTGCGGCCGCTGCCAGTCGCAGTGCCCCGCCTGGAACACCGGCAAGCCCCTCTCCCCCAAGCTCCTGATCATGTCCCTGAGGGACCACGCCCACGCCAAGGCGCCGTACCTGCTCGCGGGTGGCGGCAAGACCATGGAGGGCGAGGAGAAGGCGTCCGAGGAGCAGCTGAAGGACGTCCCCGCCACCGCCCTGGCGGAGGCCGAGCGCCCGCTCATCGGCACCGCGGAAGAGAACGGCGTCATCGACCCGGACGTGCTGTGGTCCTGCACGACCTGCGGCGCGTGCGTCGAGCAGTGCCCGGTGGACATCGAGCACGTCGACCACATCGTCGACATGCGCCGCTACCAGGTCATGATCGAATCGGCCTTCCCCTCCGAGGCGGGCACGATGCTCAAGAACCTGGAGAAGAAGGGCAACCCCTGGGGCCTGGCGAAGAAGCAGCGCCTGGAGTGGCTCAAGGAGGTCGACTTCGAGATCCCGGTCGTCGGCAAGGACATCGAGGACCTCTCCGAGGTCGAGTACCTGTACTGGGTCGGCTGCGCCGGCGCCCTGGAGGACCGCGCCAAGAAGACCACGAAGGCCTTCGCCGAACTCCTCCACATCGCGGGCGTCAAGTTCGCGATCATGGGCGGCGACGAGAAGTGCACCGGCGACTCCGCCCGCCGCCTCGGCAACGAGCCCCTGTTCCAGGAGCTCGGCATGGAGAACGTGATGGCCCTGAACACGGCGTTCGGCGAGGAGCTGGACGACGACGGCAAGGTCACACCGGAGTCCGCGAAGCCGAAGTCGGCGAAGAAGATCGTCGCCACCTGCCCGCACTGCCTGAACACGCTCGGCAACGAGTACCCGCAGCTCGGCGGCGACTACGAGGTCATCCACCACACCCAGCTGCTCCAGCACCTGGTGGACGAGGGCAAGCTGATCCCGGTCACCCCGGTCGAGGGCATCATCACCTACCACGACCCCTGCTACCTGGGCCGCCACAACAAGATCTACACGCCCCCGCGCGAGATCATCGCCAGCGTCCCGGGCCTGCGCAACGAGGAGATGCACCGCCACAAGGAGCGCGGCTTCTGCTGCGGCGCCGGCGGCGCCCGGATGTGGATGGAGGAGCGGATCGGCAAGCGCATCAACAACGAGCGCGTCGACGAGGCCCTCTCCCTCAACCCGGACATCGTCTCGACGGCTTGCCCGTTCTGCCTCGTCATGCTGACCGACTCGGTCAACGGCAAGAAGAACGATGGCAAGGCCAAGGAGTCCATCCAGGTCGTGGACGTCGCCCAGCTCCTCCTCGACTCCGTGAAGACCCCGGTCGACCCGGCGGGCGAGGCGGAGACGGAGAACGAGCCGGAGCCGGAGCCGGTGAAGTAACCACCCTGCTCGGTACGACCGACGCCCCGCACCTGTCCGGTGCGGGGCGTCGGTCGTACCGGGCTCGGCGGAGTCCTGGTGCCGTGACAGGCACCATTCGCCCTGCCGGTGGCTACTCTGCCGATGTGGCCGATGAGGAGGACAGCGGGAACGGCTCGGTCCGGGGCCGTCCGTGGGACCTGGTGGTCTCCACCGTCATGCTGGAACTCGTCGGCCTCGCCTTCGCCGGGATCCTCACCCTGTTGGCGTGGCCGTTCGGGTGGCTGCCCGACCCCGGTCTCGTCGCCCTCGTGACGACCATGTGCGCGTTCGGTCCCGCGGTCGAGTCGTACCGGGCGGGGCCGCCGCGTCGCCTTGCCGTCGTCGCCGCCCTCCTCGCGCCGGCAACGGTCGCCCTGCTCTTGGACGCGGCGGCGAACTGGGCCTTCCCGACGCTGACCGGCCCGGACGTCGGCCTCCTCGTCGGCTACCTCCTCGCCGCACCCGTGGGCGTGGCTGTGCTGGCCTGGTTCCTCAACAGGGCGAACGGCACGGGAAACGGGCGGTGTTGAGGGGGCCTATGGGGTAAACCCCCGTGCGCAGAGGCCTGTTGGCGGGATGTCGGGGATGGACGGGGCAGGCGAAGCTCGTCCGTATGACGAAGATCAAGCGAAACGCGGCCCTGCTCGCCGCCTCCGCCGCCCTCCTGAGCCTCGCCGTACCCCTCACCACGGCCTCCGCCTCGACGGCCGGCGACGCCAGGCCACCGTCGCTCGACTGGGCGAAGTGCGAGGGAACAGGTCTCGATCCGCGGCAGGAGTGCGCGAGCATCGAGGTGCCGATGGACTACGCCGACCCGCACGGCAAGAAGATCACCCTCGCGTTCTCCCGCATCCCTGCCGAGAACCCGAAGACACGCCGCGGCGCCCTGTTCATGATCCCCGGCGGACCCGGCGGCGGCAGCCTCGACCAGCCCTCGGGCAAGGGGCAGAAGCTGCCGCAGGAGGTACGGGACACCTACGACCTGATCGGGTTCGATCCCCGCGGGTACGGCCGCTCCACCCCGGTGAGCTGCGGCATGGAACAAGGCGACCTCGCCCGGACGAAGCTCCTTCCCTGGCCCGCCCCCGACGGCTCCGTCACCCAGAACATGGCCACCGCGCGGCGGATGTCGGAAGCCTGCGCACGCAACGGCGGCCAGTTGATACGGCACATCAGCACCGCCAACGAGGCCCGCGACCTCGACCGCATCCGGGCGGCGCTCGGCGAGCGGAAGATCTCCGCCTGGGGCGTCTCGTACGGCACGTACGTCGGCGCCGTCTACAACGAGCTGTTCCCGCACCGCACCGACCGCTTCGTGCTGGACAGCAACGACAACCCCGACCACGAGCGGGTGGAGCGGGCCTGGCTCGCCGCGTACGAGGTGGGCGCCGAGGACAACTTCCCCGAGTTCGCCAAGTGGGCGTCGCGGCCGGACAACCCCCAGCGACTGGCCGGGACCCCGGCCGAGGTGCGCCGGCTCTTTCTCCGTCTCGCCGCACGCCTCGACCGTGCGCCCCTCCCGTGGCCCGGCGCCAACCCGGAAGAGCTCAACGGCGACGTGCTCCGCCAGACGATGCTGGACAGCTTCTACGACCCCGACAACTATCCCGCCCTGGCCAAGCTGATCCTGGCCGCCCAGCAGGGCACCGTGCCGCCCGCGCCCCAGGCACCGCCCGAGCCGGCCCTCCAGAACGTCACCGCGGTCAGCGCCGCGACCCTCTGCAACGACGTCGCCTGGCCCAGGTCCGCGGCCGGGTACGAGAAGGAGGTCGCCGAGAGCCGCGCCAAGTTCCCGCTGACCGCGGGGATGCCGAGGAACGCGTCGATGTGCGCCGCCTGGCCGTACCCGCCGGCGGAGCCCGCGGTGAGGATCACCGACCGTGGCCCCTCCACCGTCCTCATGGTCCAGAACCGGCGTGACGTGGCCACCCCCCTCAGCGGCGCCCGCAAACTCCGCGAGGCCCTCGGCCGGCGCACCGTCATGGTGACCGTGAACTCCACCGGCCACGATGCCTACCTCGCCAACGGCAACGCCTGCGGCGACCGCACGGTCTCCCGCTTCCTGGCGACAGGCAAGCGGCCGAGGCGGGACGTCGTCTGCGGCTAGGCGCGGCCCGACACCGCTAGGCTCGTTCCATGGGGGAGCCGAACACGGTGCCCGCGGCAGGGGTCGTCCTGGTGCGTGGCCGTACGCGGGTGTGGGTGGAGCGGGGTGCGCTGCACTGGACGCGGGGGCGTACGACGGTCACCGTTCCGGGCGCGCGGATCCGCCGGGTCGAAGTCGCCGGAAAGTCGCTGACGGTGGCCCTCTTCGAGGACCAGGAAGCCGACGCGGCCAAGACGGTCCGGCACCGCAACGAGACGCTGGTCGCCGCGCTCGGCGCCGAGATCGAAGCGATCATGGGCGACGCGGGCCCCTCGGGTGACCGGCAGCCGCTGCGGCGGGAGCGGGTACGCGCATGGCCCCTGCGGATGCTGACCGGTCTCCGGGACCGGATACGGCACGGCAACCCGTGGTGGCGGCGCGCTCTCTGGTACGTGGTTCTGGGACTTCCGACGGCCGTGGGGGTGCCCGTGGAACCCCGCTACTGGTTGGGGCCCATCGCCTGGCTGTTGCTGCCGGCGAGCGTCGCGCTGCTGCGCCTGTGGGTGGACATGGCCGGGCTGGACACGCGGTGGGTGATGTGGCGGCGGGGCATCACCGTACGGGCGAGATACGAGGTGGACCCGTACAGCGAAGCCACCCATGACTACATCGTCCACTTCCGCACACTCGACGGCGAGAAGATCACGGCGCACCCGGAATTCCGAGGACGCCGGGACGAGATCCGCTACGACCCCCAGGACCCCTCACGCGTGCTCGCGCCGACCCGCGTGGCCTGGCTGGGGATCGCCCTGGTCGCGTTCATGGTCACCGGCTTCTGGGGCGTCGTCTTCGGCATCCCGGCGGTTCTCTGGGTGATCGAGCTGCTGTCACTGCCGTTCTAGAGACGGGCGCTCCGCCGGTCCGTTACCGGTCGTGCAGGACCTTCGGGCGGGTCACAGGGACGACGGTGAGGAGGTCGTCCAGTCCCTGAAAGTCGTCCGGGTTGGTGGTGAAGAGCGGGAGACCCTCGGCGACGGCGATGGAAGCGATCATCAGATCGGCAACCCGCCGCCGCGGTTTGCGACCCGCGCTGATGACGGCGGCGCAGATCCGGCCGTAGATCCGAGCGGCTTCGGCGTCGAGGGGGATGGGGTCGAACTCGTTCTCCGCGCGCTGGAGAACGTCCGTACGGCGAGCGCGTTCGACATGCTCGTCGTAGTCGTCCTGTTCCGCATTGCTGCGGACCTCATGGGGGCCTGCGGAGAGTTCGGCCAGGGTGACCGCGCTGATGGCCACTTCGGCAGGAAGTTCCTCGGGGTCGATCCAGCGGCGAAGGATCACGATGTTGGTGTCGAGGAGCCCCTGCTGGTGCTCAACGGGCATACGGGTCGTCCAGCTCCTGCTCGGCGGTGGCCTCCTGGTCGTGCCGGAAGGCGTCCAGAGACATGTCGGGGGCCGTGCGGGACATGGCGGCGAACTCCCCGCGCGGAACGAAGCGCCGACGGCGGCGCAGCGGGACCAGCTCACCGATGCGGTGCCCGTCCCGGGTGACGGTGAACGCCTGCCCGCCCTGGACGGCGTCCATGATCTCCTTCGACCTCATGCGGAGGTCACGCTGAGTGATCTCGGGCTGTGCGGTCATGGTCTTCATGGTAGCGCGGTGTAGCACCAGGTGCTACGGGGTCACGCCGACGCCTCCATGGCTCTCTGGCGCAAGAGGGCGTCGGCTTCCCCGTCGCCGCGGCCTACTCGCCCTTCGGCCCCGCCTGCTGCACGACCTCGAAGGACCAGAGCGTGGAGCCGCTGGCCGCGGGCCTGGGCCGCTCGCCGGCCTCGCCGCCGCCCTGGTGCGCGGACTTCATCGGGCCCTCCATCCACGCCTGGAAGGACTCCTCGTCACGCCAGCGCGTGTAGACGAGGTAGGTGTCGGTGCCCTCGACGGGGCGCAGCAGCTCGAACCACTCGAAGCCGTCGGAGTTCTCCACGGCGTGCGCCCGCGAGGCGAACCGCTTTTCGAGGGTCTCCCGCTGCTCGGTCGGCACGGCCAGTACGTTGATCTTGACTACGCTCATGACCCCATCCTGCCCCTTCATCCGTCCGCGTCGGGCCGCCGCACCGTATCGGCCCCCTCACCGCGTTCCCGGACGCGCTCGTGCCGTCCGCGGGCGGGTTCGTCGTGCCGGTGTCGCGGCTCAGCGCGGGCGCGCTCGTCGCCGTGGGCGGCGGCCGGGGCGATGCGGCCGGGGAAGTCGAGCAGCCGGCCCATGGCGGACAGCGGGTCGGGGTCGGCCGGGTGCTCCGCCGGGCGGGACGGGTCGGCGGCCACGTGGCCGGGGGGCTCGGGCTCGTCGGACGGGCGGACCGCTCGCGCGTGTTCTTCCCAGCCCATCCGGTACCACTGGAGGTTGGCCCGCTGCACCTCCTCGTCGGTGAGGATGCGGACCCCTTCCGGTCCCACGTCCCGGACCTTCTCACCCAGTGCGATCAGCAGGCCGCCCAGCAGCCGGGTGACCCGCTCCGTCTCGGCGGGCGACACCTCGGCGGACGGCCCCTCACCGTCGGTACCGCCCCTGTCGTTTTCCCGGCGTCCCCCGTCACCCATGTGTGCACTCCTCGCACTCCCGCGCGCCCCCGTCCCGCGTCTCTTTCCCTAACGCCCCTCCGTCAGAAACTGCCGGGCCACCTTCACGAACAGGCAACGCAGGTCCTCCGGTACGCCCATGCGCCGCGCCGCCTCCTCCGGGCTCAGCCGCCGGCCCGCCGTCGGGGCCGCCGCCGGGTCCGCGGCCGGGCCGGGGCCGAGCGGCAGATCGTCCTCGGACAGCCGTCCGGAGCGGATCAGCATGTCCCGCAGCGGTACGCCGAGCACCACGGCCAGCCGCCGCATGGTCTCGAGGTCCGGCATGCTCTGCCGCTGCAACAGCCGGGTCACCGCGGCCCGGTGCACACCGGAGTCGTCGGCCAGCCGGGACTTGCCGCCGCCGCGCGGGCCGTCGATCACATAGCCGCGCTCCCGCATCAGGTCCTCGACCCAGGCGGCGAACTCCTCCAGCGCGTCGGTGCGTTCCGTACGTTCCGCTCGTTCTGTTCGTTCCGTGCGTGCGGCGCGTGGGCTGGGCTCCATGTTCCCGCTCTCCCCTCGTTTCGGGAGCAGCGTACCGATCGCGCACGCACTGGGAGTGCGCGCGCACGCGCGTAAGGGAACGCACTTTTCTCCACCTCACCTAGGACGGCTTCCCAGATTCTTTCGAACTAATGTTCGCATGCCTGACAGTTGGCCGCACCCGTCCCGGCCACCCCCACGACCCCTCAAGTCACTTGCGCTCGCGCTCGCACGGTGTCACGCTGGCCGTCGCTCGCATGTGTCGAACAAATATTCCCATCCACGGGGAGGTGCCGCCTGTGAGCAGCGAACTCGACTGGCGCAGGGCCGCAGCCTGCGCAAACCTTCCGCAACGCTACGTGTTCACCCGTAATCCCTCCGACGCCAAGCATACGTTGCGCGCGTGCAACCAATGCCCGATCCGACGTCAGTGCGAGACCGTCGTCGACCCCGCGCACACCTGGTTCGACGGCGTCAGCGGCGGGCGGCTGTGGCGCAACGGGCGCGAGGTGGCCGTATGAACCCGGCCGTCTGGATCTCGTCCCTGCTGCGCCGATACCCCGAACTGGTCGCCGAGCTGGCGCCCGCGGCCCACGGGGGGCTGCGGGAACGGCGCGGCGGCGGGCCCGTCGGCGGCACCACCCTGCCCGTACGGCTGCATGTCTCCGACGCCCTGCGCGACATCAACGACGGCGTCGTCGAACTGGAGGAGGCCGTACGGGAACGGCTCGGCCTGCGCCCCGTACCCGCCGCCCCCGTTCCGGTCCGGCTGCGCCGGATCGCCGGGCTGCTGGAGCGGGTCGCCGCCGACCCGGTACTGGCCGCCCACGTCGAGGACGAGGCCCGGCGCATGGCCGCGCGCTGCGCCCGCGCCCTCGGCGACCCTGAGCAGATGGTCCGCCTGGCCGGCCGCTGCCCGGCCTGCGACTCGGTGTCGCTGCGGGCGTTCCCGGAGCGGGCCGAGGTGCGGTGCGTGAATCCGCCCTGCGGGCATGTCGTCGAGTCGGGAGGCAAGGAGAGCCCGTGAACTTCCCCATGGTCACGTCCGAGCTGGCCGCCACCGAGGCCGGCGTCACCCCCGCCACCATCCGCAAGTGGGTGCAGCGCGGGCATCTGCGGCCCGCCGGCACACAGGGCCGCCGGCAGCTGTACCGGCTGGAGGACGTGTTCGCCGCCGAACGCGCGACGAACCGTTTACGCGGCGACCGCTGACAACCGCCGACAACCGCCGACAACCGCTGATCCGCATCCGCACCACCGGGGTCCCGTCGCTCACCGCGACGGGACCCCTTCGGCATTCCCAGCCCTCAACTCCCCCGGGAACAAGCTCAGTTGCGCGATCCCAGGGTTGCCGTCACACTCGAAGCAGCGGCAGAGCTGCGCCCGGATCCCGGGCGGCGGGCCTGCCGCTTTCTGCTGCCCGGAAACCGGGCCCCCTCTTCGCCTCCTCTTCCCGAAGGGAGCGTCCATGTGGCGATCCTGAACTTCCCCGACGTGGAGCGGCTCGTCGTCGACTTCCTGAAGAACCGGACCGAGCTGGCCGGTACCACGGTGGACAACCGGCCGCCCGCCGGGTTCGACGGCACCCAGCAGGTCGTACTCGTCTCCCGCGCCGGCGGCGCCTGGATCGACGACCTCAACCTCGACCGGCCGCTGGTCGACCTCGAGGTGTACGGCCCGGACAAGACCACCGCACTCGTCACGGCCAACGCGGCCCGCGCCTGCGCCCTGGAACTCCAAGGCACCCGGTACGGAACCGCGCTGGTCACCGACGTCGACGAGGCGGACGGACCCCGCTGGCTGCCGGACTACAACCGCCCGGCCGGCAACCGCTACCTGGCCACCCTGCGGCTGTCGATCCGCCCGGCGTAAGCCACTTCATCACTTTCCCGAGGAGCACACATGGCAGGCTTCAAGAACACCGAGATCCGCATCGCCGGCGCCGGCAACGTCTGGTGGGCCCCGGCCGGCACCACCGCCAAGGACACCACCGCGCTGGCCTCCCCGTGGGTCAACCTGGGCTTCACCTCGTCCGACGGGGTCAAGTTCAACAAGAAGGACAAGAACGACCCGGTCGACACCTGGCAGTCGATGGCCCCGGCGCGCTTCATGCTCTCCGACCGGGACCTGACCCTGAAGTTCCAGCTGCTCCAGATCAACAAGGACACGTTCCCGTTCTACCTGGGGCTGCCGTCGGCCTCGGTCGTCACGGCCGGTTCGCAGACGGAGACCACCGCGCAGAAGATCGACATCGGCGGCACGCCGGGCGGCCAGGACCAGCGGGCCCTCGCCATCGACTTCGCGGACAACAACGGCACCAAGGACCTGCGCTACCGGCTGGTGGTCCCGTACGGCGCCGTCTCCGAGGTGGAGGAGCTGTCGCTGTCCCGCACCGGCGCGGTCAAGCTGGGCGTCACCTTCACCGCGCTGTCCGGCGACGACCCGACCAAGCCGATGGCGACCTGGCTGGTCAACGACCCGGCCGCGCTGGCCTGATCATCCCTCCCCCCCATCGGGCCCGGCGTGCGCGCGCACGCCGGGCCCGGCCAACCCCATGGAATGGAGCCCGAGATGACCACTTTCAACGTCAACGCCGCCCGCGCCCAGCGCCTGGAGGCCCTCGGCCGCGACTGGACCTTCGCGCTGGACGGCGACACCTTCGCCCTGCCGACCGAGCTGACCCGCACCACCGCGCGCAAGCTGCGCGACCTCGACGACAACGACGTGGACGGGCTGCTCCGACTCCTCCTCGGCGAGCAGCAGTTCGCCCGCTTCGAGCAGCACGACGTCACCATGCAGGACATCGCCGCGATCCTGGAGGCCTACGGCAAGGAGACGGGGCTGGGCCTGGGGGAAGACTGAGCCTCGGCGAGCTCGTCGAAGAGCACGCCGGGGCCCTGGAGGCGGATCTGCTCCGCCACTACGGCGTCGACCTCCTGGACTGGCACCGCGGCCGGCTCTCCTCCCGCCGGCTCGCGGTGCTGGTCCGGCATCTGCCACGGGACAGCGCGCTGCTGCGAGCAGTGCAGGGTGAGGCCGCCGAGTGGTCGGTGACCGACCATCTGCTCGCCGCCGTGGTCGATCAACTCGCCCAGGCCAACTGGATGTTCGCCACCGTCAACCAGGACGAGGACACGGAGCCCCTGGATCCTCCGGAGCCGCTGCCGCGCCCTGGGTCGGCTCAGGAGGCGGACACCCTGCCGAGTCCGGAGGAGATGGCCCGGTTCCTCGCCTGACCGGAGTGGGAGGGCGCGAGGGACGCCGTACGCGTCACACCAGCGCCTTGATCACGCCCGCGATCGCGGCGATCGAGGCACCTGCGACGAACACGTACATCGCGGCGCGGTACCCCCCCGCCGACTCCACTCGGTCCTCCACCAGGACGGCATGGGTCGGCTGGTCCGGATCGTAGAGGACCTGTGCCACCTCCCCCACCTCGAACATGGGGGCTTGCGGACGTTTCGACGACCTCACCCTGATCCGTCTTCCGTCATCGAGCTGGAAATAGCAGAAGGACTCCGCTTCCCCGTCCGTCCAGCTGACCCACTCGCACACCGCTTCGGCCAGCACGCCGTGCTCGTTGAGCCAGTAGACCCGGCGGACTCTGCCCCGGGCCCACAGCGCCCACCAGACGAAAAGAGAAAACAGTACCCAGGCGGTCACACCCCACCCCTCCGATCGATACGCACCAGCCAGGCGTCCAACCAGGAGGCAGCCCATGCCCAACATCACGACCGCGCAGATACGCGCCGAAGACGTCAGCAAGGTCCTGGAGCAGGCAAAGAGTATCGCCAGGGAGGTATCAAAGAACGTCTTCAAGGACTTCCAACTGCACAAGGCAGGCGGAGTCCAGGCCACCGCCGCGTCCGGCCAGGCCTTCAAGTTCGACCCCTCGGTGATCAAGTACGACGAAAAGGGCCTGACCATTGCCGGCCTGACCGTCAAAGGAGTCCCTTCCGTCCAGAGCTTTATGAAGCCCGTCGTGGAGCCGATGCTCCAACGTCTGAAATTGCTGAAGATCGAAGAGCCCAAAGCCTCCAAGAAGGACCTCGACGCACTGGCCGTCAAGGCCACCTCCGCGAAGGAATCGGCCTCGAGTGCCTTCCGCAAGGCCCACGAAGCCGACGGCTCCGTACAGCGCCTCCACCGGACCATGACCCAGAAACTCGATGGCATCGAGGTCCACATGATCAGGCAGGCCGAACAGGTCGAGAAAACGGAACGCGAAGTCGACTCGCTCAGGACCGGCGCCCGGCACACGATCACCGAGATGGACGCCCTCCTGGAGCTGATGACGGACCTGGAAACGCAAGTAGGACGTTGAGGAGGCACTACCGATGTCACTCGTACAGAGTCTGAGAAGCGCCACCAGCGCGATCCGTCAGTTCTCGTCCGCCTCCCGCACCGCCCACGGTTCCGTGCGGCAGTTGAAGGACTCCACCGCCCAGGCGAGCAGCGGCATCACCAAGTCGAATGCCGCGACCGGGAAGTTCAAGACCTCCCTCGACCACCTCAAAACCTCCTCCGGCGGCACCAAGAACGCCCTCCGCGACGTCAAGCGCCAGTCCGACGCCGTGGAGAAGTCCGTCGGGAACGCCGGGAAGAAGGCGACGGCGAGCGGGACCTCCATGAAGGGGTTCGGGTCGGGACTGAAAGGAGCGTCGCTCGCGCAGAAGGGGCTCAACACCGCCATGAAGGCCAACGCCTTCGGATTGATCATGGCGCTGCTCGCCCCGCTCATCTCGAAGTTCATCAACATGGACAAGGTCTCCGCCGCCCTCGCCAAGGGCGTGAAGTGGGCCTGGAACGCCATCTACGGCGCGATCAAGAACCACGCGGGGCCCATCAAGTCGGTGCTGAAGGGCATCATCAACGCCTTCACCGCGCTGCCCCGCGCCTACATCGGCGGCCTCAACGCCATGATCGGCGCCCTGAACCGGATCCACGTCAAGATCCCCGACTGGGTGCCCCACTTCGGCGGCCGGGAGTTCGGCATCCATCTGCCGATGCTGCCCAACATCCCCACCCTCGCCCAGGGCGGTGTCGTGCCCGCCCGCCGCGGCGGCACCCTGGCGCTGCTCGCCGAGGCCGGCGAGCCCGAGGCCGTGATCCCGCTGTCGAAGCTGGAGCGGGTGCTCGGCTCGGGCGGCGGGATGCACCGGCTCGCCGCCGCCGTCGAGAAGCTCGCCGAGCGGCCCGTGCACGTCGAGGTGGACTCGCAAGTCATCGCCCGCGCCGTCCTCGTCGGACAGCGCCAGCTCGCCCGGAGGTGAGGAAGAGACCATGGCCAGGAACCTGTGGATCGGACGGCCCGGATTCATGCGGGAGATCGCCCAGGCCGCGAAGAGCTGGGACCGCACCGCCGATCTGAACGTCACCGAGTTCAAGTCCCTCGAAGGGAACATCACCACCGTCGCGACCGCGCGCACCGTGCGCCGTATCAAACTGTCCTGGGACGCCCTGTCCCCGGGCGACGCCCAACACCTCACCCGCCTGGCCCGCCGGGTCAACGAGCCCGGCTTCCAGGGCGCCCCGCAGCCTCCGTACGGGCCGCTCGCCCTGCTCGACCCGGCGTCCGTGAACCTGCTCGACCCGTACCAGGCGACAGCCCAGAGCAGCCAGTCCAGCGGGACCGACCACTGGTTCACCGTGCAGGGCACGGTCGTCATCAGCCCGTCCGTCGCGGGCACCGTCGTCGCCGACTGCCAGGACGCGGCGAGCCGCCTCGGCTGGCGGCACGGCGTGTGGACCGGGTGGCCGGTGATGCCCGGCATGCAGGTGTCGTGGCAGCTGCCGCCCGACTGGAACCCGGCGACCGCCACCGCCCAGCTCGACTGGAAGACCGTGGACGGGACGTACCTCGCCTCCACCTCCGCGAACGACACCGACGTCACCGGGACCGCCCCGGCCGACGCCGCCTTCGTCACCCCGGTCGGCGGACCGGGCGCCACCGGCCTCTTCGGGCTCGCCGGAGCGTGCCTCACCGTCGGCGAGCCGACGAGCGCGTTCGCGCTCGGCGACGGCTGCCCGGCCATGAGCGTCACCGGCTACACCGACGTGCCCGCCTCCCCGCTGCCGTACCGCAACGTCAGCCTCGACCTGGTGGAGGTGCGCGGTGCTCAGCTCTGACCCGGCACTGGACGACGCGCTCGCCGCCCCCGACCGCACCCCGGCGCACGCCACCCGCTGCGGCGGCCGTGAACTCGGCGCCCAGGTGCAGTCCTGGAAGGCCGAACGCGCCTACAGCACCGACCTGCCCGAGGCGCTGCGCGCCTTCTCCGGCAGCGCCTCCGCCCAGCTGGAGATGCAGCTCGGCGGCGCGAGCGGGTCGCCGGCGCCCCAGCTGTACTCGGCGTGGGCCGGGCGGTACACGGGCGACGCCGTACGCCCCGGCCAGTCCGTCGTGCACGAGACGGGCCTGCTCGGCTCGACCCTGCCCGCCTTCCGCGGCACCGTCCGCTCCCGCACCGCGGCCTCCGGCACCGACACCGTCACCGTCCAGGCGCTGGACGGCGCCGAGCGGCTGCGCGGAGCGGCCCTGCTGCCCCGGCCGTACCACGGCCTGATGTACGCCAAGCCCGTGGCGAGCGCCACCTGGTGCGCGGACGAACTGCTGCGCCAGGGCGGCATCCACACCTGCCCGCCGCCCCGCGCACCCGCGGCGAGCACCGACGTCACCGCGCCCTTCACCGCGCTGTACGCCTCGCTGCACGGCGGCTTCAACGCCACCCACGGCCAGCCGGAGACGCTGCCCGACCCGGCGTCGTACTCCTGGATCCGGGACGGCGCGCCGCACGAGATGGCCCTGATGCCGGCCGCCGCGGGGCTGACGGTGTCCTGGATGCCGCGGTCCCGGTTCGTCGTGGCCGGCAAGGTGTTCCAGGCCGAGCTGCACGTCAACACGGCCCGTGCCGTGGGCAGCACCCTGGAGCTGAAGCTGGTCTTCGACCGCAGCGCGGGCGCCTACGGCAACTACGCGATGAACGTCGACTTCGCGGCCGGCACCGTGAAGATCACCTCCGGGACGGTCGGCGGCAGCGGCCAGGTCTTCAGCTGGACCGTGCCGAAGCTGGCGTCCCTCAAGGGCTCCTGGCACCTGGGCTTCACGGTGGACACCCGGGCCGGGACCACGTCCGCCGCCACACCGGCGACCGTGTACCCGCGGCTGACCGCACCCGACGGCGAGTACGTCGTGCCGTCCACCGCGCCCGGCACGTTCAGCGACGCCACCTCCACCCAGCCGCCGTCCGAGCTCTTCCGGATCGACCTGAAGACGGACGTGGCCGTGGAGTGCCTCCAGGTCACCGACCGGGTCTGGCCCGACCTCACCTCCTACACCGCCGACGAGTGGGAGCAGCGGGGCCGCTGGGCCAAGGCCGCCGAACTGGACGACGTCACGGTCCCCCTCTTCGACGTGCCGAAGGTCTCCGGCTCCCAGTGGGACGCGATCACCGAGATCGCGCGGGCGACCATGTCCACGGCCGAGTTCGACGAGCAGGGCGTCTTCCGCTGGCGCGGCCCCGGGCGGTTCCAGAAGGTGCCCGCGCAGCCGGACGTGACCGTCACGACCCGGCGGGACATCGCCTCGATCACCGTCTCCGAGGAGATCGACGCCTGCCGCAACCACTGCGAACAGCCCTACCAGGACTACACCGCGGTCCGCAGCACCTACGCCGACACGACCACCGACACCGCCGTACGGGAGATCAAGCCGGGCACGGCGGTGGAGGTGGCGTACGCCATGGCCGACGACGAGCTCGACATCGGCCCGCTCCAGATCGAGGACGACGCGTCGTCGACGGCCGGGCACAAGGTCCGCTTCGGCAGCGCGGCCGCCGGCGGCACCTCGGTCAAGGGAAGCGTCACGGTCAGCGCCCGGCGCGACGGCCCGAACTACATCGTCCGGTTCATCAACCACGGCACGGCGAGCGTGTGGACGGTCACCAAGGACGGCAAGCCGTCGGTGCAGATCGTGCCGCAGAAGCGGACCGCGGACCCGGCCCAGCGCACGGCCCTCTGGTACAACACCACGAGCCAGAGGTACTACGGCAAGCAGGTCTACCAGGCTCCCGCGAGCGACTGGGTGCAGCAGCTCCAGGTGGCCTCCGACCTCTCCCACGCCATGCTCGACGCCGGCCGCTACCCGGTCCCCGTGCTCGGCGAGGTGGACGTCCTGCACGACCCGCGCATCCAACTCGGCGACGTCGTACGGGTGGTGGACAGCACCGGCGCCGCGCTGGACACCCTCGCCTGGGTCGTCGGCATCCGCACCACCTGCCAGGCGGGCTCGGTGCCCCAGCAGACACTGACCCTGCGCGGGACCTCCTACAACGGCGTCCCCCTGGACTCCGGCCTGACGCCCGACCCGCCGGTGGACCCGCAGTACGGCACCCGGCGCAGCTACGCCCTGGTCGCCGCGCAGTTCCCGACCCTGGACGACCTCACACAGAGCAAGCTCAGCTACCGCGAGCTGCTCCAGCCGCCGGGAGGCGCCGCATGAGCGACCAGCCCGCACCGGTGACCGAGGACGACGGCACGGCCGTACTCGCGCCGGACGGCTCCACACAGGACGGCTCCACACAGGACGACCCGGCTCAGGACGACCCGGCTCAGGACGGCGACACCGCCACGCCCGTGCCCGTGGACAGCGCCACCGCCCGCTCGGGAGACGACGGCAGCCCCTTCGACACGCTCCCGCCGGCCCTCGGCACCTGACCGCCCCCGCCCCTGCCCGCACACCGCAAGGAGGAGCCGTCATGGCCCTGCTCACCCCGCTCGGCAGTCTCCCCTACCCGCAGCCCGCCGACGCCGCGAACGTCCCGCAGCACATCCAGTCCCTCGCCGAGGCCGTCGACGGCCGCACCGTGCTGCGGTTCGCCGACGCCGCCACCCGCGACACCAAGGTGACGTCCCCGGTGGCCGGCATGCTCGTCTGGCTCAGCACACCCAAGCAGTACTGGTACTACACGGGCAGCGCCTGGGCGCAGCTCGCCCCCGGCCCGGTCCACAAGGCCAACACCACCACCGGCACGACCACTTCCACCTCGTACGCGGAGACCCTCACCGGCTCCACCGGCGACCCGACCGCCGTCACCTTCACCGCCCCGGCCTCCGGCGCCGTCCTGGTCACGGTGGGCGCCCGGACCAACAGCAGCGCCGCGACGGCCTGTTACGTCTCCGCGAACGTCCGTCTCGGCACGACCGTCACGCTCGCCGCCGCGGACACCCGGGCGGCGGTCTCCTACGGCACCAACCTGTGCTCCGCCAGCACCCAGTTCCAGGTGACCGGCCTGACGGTGAACAGCTCGTACACCGCCACCCTCGCCTACAAATCCGCGGCCACCACCAGCACCGCGACCTTCACCAACCGTTTCGTCACCGTCACCCCCGTCACCTGAGGACGCCATGGCCACTCCCCTCACTTCGGACGCCTTCGTGCGCGCGCTGCGCGCCGAGGGCGTCGTCGTCCGCGAGCACGGCGACTGGCGGACGCACAACCGCAACCACAAGGGCCCCTGGGGCCCCGTCAACGGCGTGATGCTCCACCACACCGCCGGCTCGGACAGCCTCCGCTTCTGCCTCGACGGCACCGCGGCGCTGCCCGGCCCGCTCTGCATCGGCCTGGTCACCAAGGACGGCACCGTGCACCTGGTGGGCTACGGCCGTACCAACCACGCCGGTTCCGGCTCCACCGCCGTGCTGTCCGCCGTGGTCGCCGAGAAGACCCCGCCGCCCGCACCCGGCCCGGACACGGTCGACGGCAACACCCACTTCTACGGCTTCGAGATCGAGAACCTCGGCACCGGCCGCGACCCGTACCCGACGGCCCAACTCGACGCCGTGGAACGCCTGTCGGCCGCCCTGTGCCGCGCCCACGGCTGGAACGCGGCCAGCGTGATCGGCCACAAGGAGTGGACGCGCCGCAAGATCGACCCGTCCTTCTCGATGCCGGGCATGCGCACCAGGATCGACGCCCGCCTCGGCCTCCGGCCGGCCCCCGGCCCTACGCCGTACGAACCCTTCCCCGGCGCCGGCTACTTCGTCACCGGCCGCCGCGGTCCCCTGATCACGGCGATCGGCCGGCGCCTCGTCGCCGAGGGCTGCGGCCGGTACACCGTCGGCCCCGGCCCGGTGTGGGGCGAGGCCGACGTCCGCTCGTACGCCGCCTGGCAGCGCAGACTCGGCTACAGCGGCCCGGACGCCGACGGCGTCCCCGGGCGCACCAGTTGGGACCTGCTGCACGTACCGCGCACCGGCTGAGGAGGCCCCGCGATGACCGATGCCCCGCGCCGCACGTTCCGGACGCCGCGCAAGGGGGGCTCACCATGACGACCCGCGAGGCGGAAGGAGTCGCCCTGGAACTGGAACGCCTGCGCCGCTCGGTCGACGTCGGCTTCGCCACCACCCGGGGCGACCTCGCCCTGCTCCTCCAGCGCGCCGACCAGACCGACAAGACCCTGAGCGAGCACGAGGACCGCCTGGACGCCCTCGAACGCACCCGCTGGCCGCTGCCCTCCCTGGCCGCGCTGACCTCCTGCACGGCACTCGCGGTCACGCTGTGGGAGGCGACCCGCAGGTGACAGGTCCGGGTGCTGTGGGGTGGGGCGATGGGGGCGTTCTTCCCACCCCACAGCAACCTCAAAGAATCACCGAACCCACATACAACCCTTACGTCCCGCCACAGGTCTCCTGATCGCCGACCGCTCCCGTGCGGAGCACGAAAGCCGCGCCCCGAACGGTCACAAGCCATCGACTGCGGATGCCCTGACCCGGCATCCCCGCATGCAGCAGGAGACCCCAGCATGCACAAACCCCTGCGACTCGCCCTCGCGACGGCCACCGCTGCCGCGCTGACGGGCGGTCTGCTCACCTTCGCGACGACGACCGCCTCGGCCGCGGACTCGACGAGGGTCGCGAAGGCCGACTTCAACGGCGACGGCATCGGCGACGTGGTGACCTCCGCCGCCACCGCCTACGTCAGCGGCCACAAGGACGCCGGCCAGATCGTCGCCCTCTACGGCTCCGCCTCCGGCGTGACCTCCGCCAAGCGCACCACCATCAGCCAGAACACCGCCGGCGTCCCGGGCACCGCCGAGGCCGGCGACAAGTTCGGCAAGGCGCTGGCGTACGCCGACTTCAACGGCGACGGCTACGACGACCTCGCCGTCGGCTCCCCGCAGGAGAAGGTCGGCACCGACACCAACGGCGGTGCCCTCGCCATCCTCTGGGGCTCCGCGAACGGCCTCACCGGCAAGAGCGTCGACGTCCCCGACCCGGCCGTCGGCTCCCACGACTACTGGGGCAAGAACCTCGCCGCCGGCGACTTCGACGGCGACGGCAAGGCGGACCTGGCCGTCGGCAACTCCTCCAACACGATCTACGTCTACAAGGGCGGTTTCAGCGGCTCCGGCACGCCCGGCGGCCGTACCACCGTCAAGCCGCCCATCCAGAACGGCACCAACGACTTCCCGAACGGTCCGCTCAACCTGACCGCCGGTGACGTCAACGGCGACGGCCGCACCGACCTGATCGTCGACGGGTTCGAGACGAGGACGGGGGTCGGCTGGAACACCAACTACTGGCTGCCCGGCACGGCCAACGGCCTGAGCGTGTCCTCCGCCAAGGTCCTCAAGTCGGGCGTCGTCACGGGAGTCGGCGACATCAACGGCGACGGCTTCGGCGACATCGTCAGCGGCGCCTCCTGGGACACCAAGGACAACGACGGCAGAACCGTCCCCGACAGCGCCAAGGGCGGCCGGGTGGCCATCACCTACGGCACGGCCTCCGGCCCCGGTACGACCAAGTCCGTCAACCAGGACACCGGCAACGTGCCCGGCACCTCGGAGACCGGCGACAACTTCGGCTGGGACCTCGACCTCGGCGACATCAACCACGACGGCTACCAGGACCTCGTCGTCAGCTCCCCGCTGGAGGACATGGGCAGCGTCACCGACGCCGGCCAGGTCACCGTCCTGTACGGCTCCGCCACCGGCATCAACACCACCTCCGGCACCCAGTCCTTCGCCCAGAGCACCGCGGGCGTGCCCGACAACGACGAGAAGAAGGACCTCTTCGGCGTCGACGTCAAGCTCGACGACATCACCGGCGACGGCAAGGCCGACCTGGTCGTGGGCTCGTACGAGAACGGCGGCGACGGCGCGCTGACCTACCTGCCGTCCAACGGCACGAAGATCACCACGACCGGCTCCCGCGCCATCTCCGCGAGCTCGGCCGGCGTGTCGACGACGGGCACGCCGCAGTTCGGCTCCCTCTTCGCCGACTGAGCGGACGCCCGACCGCACCGCCGCACCACCGCACCACCGCACCACCGTCATGGGCGGGCCCACAGTCGCACGCGGGCCCGCCCACCCAACTCCTCACCGTCCCCTCCGGAGCCCCCGCCTTGCGCCAGCGCACCCCTCTGCTCGTCGCCGCCCTCACCACCGGCCTGCTCACCGCCCTGCCCGCGCCCGCCGCCCAGGCCGCGCCCGCGAAGGTCACGTACGACTTCAACGGCGACGGCTACCGCGACCTCGCGATCGGCGCGCCCTGCACCGACGTCGGCTCGGCGTCCTGCGCCGGCGCCGTGGTCGTGATGTACGGGTCGTCGTCGGGGGTGTCGGCGGCGAAGAAGACGCTCGTCACCCAGAACTCGGCGGGCATCCCGGGCACCGCCGAGGCCGGCGACACCTTCGGCGGCAGCCTCGCCGTCGGCGACCTGGACCGCGACGGCTACGCGGACCTCGTCGTAGGTGCCCCGGGCGAGAACGGCGTCGGCGCCGCCACCGTCGTCTGGGGCGGCAGGTCCGGGCTGTCCGGGGGCGCCTCCCTGCCCCAGCCGTCCGCCTCCTCCCTCGGCCGGTACGGCGGCTACTCCCAGGGCGTCGCGGTCGGCGACTTCGACGGCGACGGCGCGCTCGACGTGACCCTCTCGGGGCAGACGGCCACCCACTTCCACCGCGGCCCGTTCACCCGCACCGGCACCCCGAAGTCCCACGGCTCGATCGACGAGGGCGCCACCTCCGAGATCGTCACGGGCGACCTCACCGGCGACGGCGTCCCCGAGCGCATCTACACCTACTCCACCAGCTCCGACAAGGGCGGCGTCGTCCGCTACCACCACTGGAACGGCACCAAGGACACGACGACCCTGCTGCCCGACGCCGACGGCACCACCGGCTCGATCGCCGACGTCAACGGCGACGGCTACGGCGACCTGGTCCTCGGCGACTACGAGGACCCGAGCACCGGCAACTCCCCGCACGGTCACGAGGGCGGCCGGATCACCGTCTGGTACGGCGGCCCGGACGGCCCCGACCCCGCGCAGACCCCGACCGTCGTCCACCAGGACACCGCGGGCGTGCCCGGCGGCGGCGAGACCGGCGACCGCTTCGGCGCCACGCTGAGCACCGGTGACGTCAACGGCGACGGCTACGCCGACGTGGCCGTGGGCGCCCCGTTCGAGGACCTCGGCGCGGCGCGCGACGCGGGCACGGTGACCGTCCTGTACGGCTCGGCCTCCGGACTGACCACCAAGGGCGTCAAGACGTACAGCCAGGACACCGCGGGCGTGCCCGGCACCGCCGAGAAGTGGGACGACTTCGGCTCCGCGGTCCGGCTCGTCGACCTGAACAAGGACGGCAGGGCCGAACTCGTCGCGGGCGCCGACGGCGAGAACGGCACGGGCGGCGTCTGGACCCTGCGCGGCACCGCCGGCGGCACCACCACGACCGGCGCCAAGTCCTTCACCGCGTCCGACGTCTCCCTCTCGTCCGCCATGAACTTCGGCTTGGTGATCGCCCGGTGACCTCCCCGGGAGACCCCTGGGGGATCCCTGGAGAACCCCTTAGGGGATGTCACAGGTCGGCAGCAAAGCCGGGCCGGAAGGCCGGGCCCGGCACGTCACTCCCGGGGACCAGGTACGTTCGATGACGTGGCTGGATTCAGGATCGGACGCGGGGGCCGGAACGGCCGTGCCCCGCAAGGACAGCAGGCCCCGCGGGGACAGCAGGCTCCGCAGGGACGGCAGGCCCCGCAGGGACCGTCGTACGGCCGTCAGGCGCCGCAGGGACAGGGGCCGTCGTACGGTTACCCGTCGGCGCAGCAGCAGCGGCCGCAGTACGGCGGTGCCGCGGGCGGGGGCGGCCAGTGGCCGCAGGCGGGCGGCGGCTACTCCGGTGGCGACGGCCCGGAGTACTTCGGCGACGGCTACGGCGACAGAGGCGGCGCCCCGGACCCGTACGCGGCGAACAGTCCGGGCCACACCCAGGCCTTCTCGGTCGACGAGGCCGCGTCCTACACCCAGGGCGAGACCTACCACGCGGGCGCGGCGGCCCCGGCCGGCCCGATCGGCCCGCCCCTGCACTGGAAGGAACTGCTGCGGGGCATCGTCCTCGCCCCCAACCAGACCTTCCTGCGGATGCGGGACTACACGATGTGGGGCCCCGCCCTCATCGTGACCTTCCTCTACGGCCTCCTCGCCGTCTTCGGCTTCGACGGCGCCCGCAAGGACGCGATCGGCGCCACGCTCTCCAACGCGGTCCCGATCGTCCTGACGACGGCCGTCGCGCTGGTCCTGTCGGCCTTCATCCTGGGCGTGGTCACCCACACCCTGGCCCGCCAGCTCGGCGGCGACGGCGCCTGGCAGCCCACGGTCGGCCTCTCCATGCTGATCATGTCCATCACGGACGCGCCCCGCCTCGTCTTCGCCATGTTCTTCGGCGGCGACGCCGGCTTCGTCCAGCTCCTGGGCTGGGCCACCTGGGTCGCCGCGGGCGCCCTGCTGACCCTGATGGTCAGCCGCTCCCACGACCTGCCCTGGCCGAAGGCACTGGGCGCGTCGGCGATCCAGTTGATCGCGTTGCTGTCGATCGTGAAGCTGGGGACGTTCTAGCAGCACACGCACGCGAGAAGGGCCCCCGGCACGACAGCCGGGGGCCCTTTCTCACGGGACGCGGATCTCAGGGACGCAGGTCTCAGGGACGCAGGTCTCAGGGACGCAGGTCTCAGGGACGCAGGTCTCAGGCGTCGAGAACCTGCCCGGCCCGCCTGACGACCGGGGGCTCGACACTCCACGGGAAGTTGATCCAGTCATCGGTCCGCTGCCACACGTAGTCGCACTTCACGAGGGAGTGGGACTTCTCATAGATCACGGCGGACCGCACCTCGGCCACCGTGTCGACGCAGAAGTCACGCACGAGCTTCAGCGTCTTCCCCGTGTCGGCGACGTCATCGGTGATGAGCACCTTCTTGTCGGAGAAGTCGATCGCGTTCGGGACGGGAGCGAGCATGACGGGCATGGGAAGAGTGGTCCCCACACCTGTGTAGAACTCGACGTTCACCAGATGGATGTTCTTGCAGTCGAGGGCATAGGCGAGCCCGCCGGCCACGAAGACCCCGCCGCGCGCGATGCTCAGCACTATGTCGGGCTCGAACCCGTCGTCGGCGATGGTCTGCGCGAGTTCGCGCACGGCGGCGCCGAACCGCTCGTAGCTCAGGTTCTCTCTCCGGTCACCCATGGCGCCGCCCTCAGACCTGCGTCCGGTGGAAGTTGAGGAAGGAGCGCGAGGCGGTGGGCCCGCGCTGCCCCTGGTACCGGGATCCGTACCGCTCGCTGCCGTACGGGTGCTCGGCCGGCGAGCTGAGCCGGAACATGCACAGCTGGCCGATCTTCATGCCGGGCCAGAGCTTGATGGGGAGCGTGGCGAGATTGGACAGCTCGAGGGTGACGTGCCCGCTGAACCCCGGGTCGATGAACCCGGCCGTGGAGTGCGTGACGAGCCCGAGCCGTCCGAGGGAGCTCTTCCCCTCGAGGCGCGAGGCGAGATCGTCGGGCAGCGTGACGACCTCGTACGTCGAGGCGAGGACGAACTCCCCGGGGTGGAGGATGAACGGCTCGTCGCCGTCGGGCTCCACGAGCCGGGTGAGATCCACCTGCTCGACGGAGGGGTCGATGTGCGGGTACCGGTGATTCTCGAACACCCGGAAGTAGCGGTCCAGCCGCACGTCGATGCTCGACGGCTGCACCATGAATTCGTCGTAGGGATCGATCCGCACCCGCCCGGCGTCGATCTCGGCCCGGATGTCCTTGTCTGAGAGAAGCACGTCCCGAGGATACGCAAGGCGCGCGGAGCCGTAACAATCGTGACGACTCCACGCGCCGGGATACTGCTGTCGCGCTTACCGCTGGCTACCGCCCGCTACTGCCGGCTACCGCTTCTCAAGCGCCACCGGCACGACACTGCGCAGCCGGGCACACCGTGGACACCGGACGAGCCGGCCGGGGCCGAGCCGCTCGGCCTGCTGCATCGGGAACGAAGCGGTGCTGAACACGTGCCCATCGGCACAGCGGACGACGGTGCGTTCCATCAAGTCCAAGAGTCCCTTCCCCAAGAGCCGCGTCTGGCTGACTTCCCTGACGACAAAAGCCACGTTACGGGATCAAAGAGACGACCCTCCAGGCGGCACCCCGACCCCCCACGGTACGCCCCAACTCAGTTCCCCCGCACACCGATCCCACGCCCTGAAACGCACTCAGGCCCCGGGTCCCGAGCACCCAGGGCCTGCGATGAGGTACAGTGAGCGAGCGTTCGGCCACCGGTTCCGCCGAGGTCCGACCGTCTTACGCGGGTGTAGTTTAATGGTAGAACATCAGCTTCCCAAGCTGAGAGCGCGAGTTCGATTCTCGTCACCCGCTCCACGCGAAACCCCCAGGTCAGGGACCCGGGGGTTCTTTGTTGTCTAGACCAGTGGGCGAGCTGCGCACCACATCTCTCGTTCTTGTGGCGCTTCGCATGCGCCCTCGGAGCAATCCTCGTAATCGGCGCGCTCATGGTCGCATGGGTGACGACCCGTGATCCCGGCGCACAACCGGTCATGGTGCGGACGAACACGGGTGTGGAGCGCGGCGAGTTGATCCTGGCAGACCGGCATCACGTGGAGATCAGCTCCGAGGCGGACGGCAAAGTCTCCTTGCCATGGACGGCCGTGGTGCGCGTGAAACCTGGCAAGACCTGCGCTGGAGTCCCGTAGCGTACTGCCGTGGACGCATGGCGGATGGTCCAGGCCGGGCACTTGACCGCCGAGGATCCTGCGTCAGAGCGGGAGGTCGTCGGGGAGTACCCGGAACGCCTTGTAACGGCCCAACGGGCGTACGGCCCGGAAGTCTCGTCGGTCGAGGGTGAGAATCGCGTCCGTGTCGTAGTCGGCGGCGAGCGCCACGTTCACCGCGTCGGCGAGGTCGAGGTCGAGGTCCAGCGCGCGGTAGCGGACACGGACGGACTGGGCGGCACCCAGGTGGACCTCCGTGATCTCCGGTATGACGACACGCCCCCGGCTCATCCAGCGCCGCAGGTCGTCGACCGCGCTGAGGGCAGCCTCCCTGCCGAGCTCACGCGTCGCCACGTGATCCAGTGCGGCCAGCAGGAGCGGGGACATGACCAGCAGGCCCGCCGCCATGATGGCCTCGTTCGCCGCCCGGTGTTCCGGGTGAGCCGAGTCCAGGGCTGCCAGAAGGCCGGACGTATCGGCGATGACAATGATCACGCGGCTGATCCGGAGCCCGAGCTGGTCTCAGGCCGGACGGCCTCGGCGACCGTGTCGCGGACCTCCGACTCGGACAGCGTGCGCCCCGGCCCCTCAAACGTGCGCGAGAACAGCGGCTCGTCCCAGACCCGGTTCGCCATGGCTGCAAGGTGGATGCCCTGGCGGATGATCTCGGCCTCGCTTATGCCTCGGCGCTTGGCGGCCTCCTTGATGATCGCCAGGTCCTCGGGGTCCGCGTAGACGTTCGTGCGCTTCATGGACATGTACCAAGAGTAGTCCATGTACCGGATTGATGTATCCGGTGCTTCTGGGCCACGTGCGGCGAGGCTCAGCGTGAGCAGTGGCGGCGCCAGGATGTCGACCGGACTCGGCCCCTTCTACGCGTCGAGTTCAGCAGCGCAACCGGACCGGGCGTGCCCTCAGGCGGAACAGGCTCAGCAGGAGGCGGAGCGCGATGCCGCCTGGGCGCTGAAGAACCTCACCAAGCGGGCCGGTGAAGCCAACGATGTCGACGCGGCCGAGGAAGCGGAGGTGCTCCTTGCCCGTCCATGCCGCAGCCGCCCAAGCGCGAGATTCCGCAATGCGGGCACTCGGACACGACGAGGTCACCGCTGAGAGAACGGGAGAGCTCCCGCAGACATCGGGCCTGCGGGAGCCGTCCTGGCGGCAGTAGAGAGTCACCGCGAGTGCCTGTACAGCGGCGAGGAAGCCCATGATCCGGCCGCCGGAAGCCCCGCGTCGATCAAACGGGCGCCCCGATGAAGAGGTCGATCAGTGCACGGAGTTGGCGGCGGCGACGATGGCACGGTCGACCGCTCCCGGGCTGATCGAAGGAACATCATGGCCGGAGCGGGTGTAGATGATGTGGGCACCCACTCGGTTGGCCTCGAACTTCTGGGCGGCCGTCGGCACGGCGTGGTCCTCGGTCGAGATGACCGCCCACTTCGGCGTATTCGCCGGTGGATTCACCGTGGCCTTGTCGGTGAACGCCGAAAGGGCGACCGGCTCCTGAGTCACCGAGGCGACCTGTATGTCCGACTTCGACAGCCCGTTTCCGTAGACGGTCCCGAACTTGTCGGCCTTGAGGTACACGTCGGTGTCACCGCCGGGCAGGGGAACGGTGCGGAAGTTCTCCGGAGTGAGCTGCGATCCGGGGAACTGTCCGATGAGGGAGCCGGCGGTGTCTCCCGCCTTCGGGATGAGAGCCGCCACATACACGAGGGCCTTGACCTTCGACGTCTTTGCGGCGACCTGGCTGACGACCTCTCCCGCGTAGGAGTGGCCGACCAGTACGACGGGGCCCTTGACGGTCTTGAGCTGTGCCTCGACATAGGTGCTGTCGAAGGCCAGGCCGCGCAGCGGGGTGTCGATCGCGAGGACCGGGTAGCCGTGGCGTCGCAGGTAGCCGATCTCGCTGTTCCAGCTGGAGGAGTCGGCGAACGCCCCGTGGACCAGGACCACCGTCGGCTTCGCGTGGTGCGCCGTCCGCGAGGTGACGGCGTGATCGTTCGCGCTGGTCGTGACGGCGCTCGCGTTCGTCACGGCCAGCGAGGCCACGACCGCGCCACTCACAAGCCCGGCAGCCGCCAGCGCTTTGAATCGAACGGTGGACTTCATGTGGTGTTGTTCCTCTCGAGTCGTCCAGCCGAATCGGCAGAGGAAGCGGCGTGGTCCGCAAGGACACGGAAACCGTATTTGTTGCGGCCGGCGGCGCTTCGCGGAATCGACTATGGCCGCTGTATCGGCGGAAGGCTAATGCCAATTCTGCTTCTTTCCATGTCGATCCGGCATGAGCCAGTGGACACCTCCACTGTTCTTCACTATTTCCAGCACCGAATTTCTATGGAGGGGCTACACGAACTACGACTCCACCACCGGTGAGGGCCAGTACTGCGCGGAGTCCAAGGGTGCGGTGTTCCAGACCGTGGGACTCAAGTACCAGACGTCCTACGGCGGCGGCTGGGCCGCTTGGTGCAACGACACGAACTCGCACGGCACGAACTCGCACGGCACGATCGCGGTTGAGCGCAAGTGCATGGCCGTCCATGACGGGGGCACGGCCTCCGACGGGGGCCGGCCTCGCTCGGACCAGGGCGGGCGATGCTCCATGACACCGAACGCGACGAGGCTCCCGCCTCACGTCCGTCCCCTGCGCCACCCCCTGCCGCCCAAGCGTCCAGAAGCGCGGCCCGCACCTCTTCCTCCGACTCCTCCGGTTCCGACGCTTCGCCTGATGTCGCCGCTCGCTCGTCCACTGGTTCATCTCTCCGTTGGTCTGTTCATCTCCGAGGTACACAGCCACACGTGGCGATGGCCTTGAGCAGGGTCTCGGGCCGTTCAGTCGTCCCTTCAGTGCCGCTCCGATGGCCCAGGCTTTCCCCCGGACTCCTCGACGAGGCCCCGGAACGTCGTGCGCCCCCATTGGGTCGTGCGGTCGACCGACAGCCCGTCACGCGCGAGCCGCTCGTTGAGCCGTACGACTCTGCCCTGGAGCGCTCGGCGGCTCATCGGTTCCCCGGCTGCGCCGAGCAGTAGGCACAGATCGTGGCAGCACCAGGGCCGCGAGGCGGAACAGAGGATGTCGAACAGCACCTGCTGGGAGTGCTGCCGGGCGCGGACGGCACGAAACGGTGGCGAATCCGCGGCCCGCCGCCGCGGTGAGCACCGCATGTCCAGCCATCGCCGCTCGGCGGCGATTCTGCCGGCGAGTTCCCTGGGCGGCGAGTCACGGGGGAGGACATTGGCGGCACCCGCCAGCAGAAGCCGTACGGAATCCGTGTGATCCGGTATGAGTACGACCACGGACGAGATGTTGCTGAGCGCGCGCACGCGGTGCTCGAGACCGTCGCTCCACTGCGAACCGGGTACGTCCAGGACGGTGAGGCGAGGGCCGGCCTCGTGCAGCAGGACGCCGTAGGCCCGCTCGGAGCCCCAGGTGTGCGTCTGGGCGGGCAGCACCCGCTGACTGCGCATGGTGCGGAGCAGTGACGCCGTCTGCTCGCGCTGAAGCGTGAGCACGATGCTCACCGGATAGGTGACGTCCTCCTCTTCCACGAGGCCGATGGGACCTTGGGCGATGCTGAGGTCAGTCATGTTCGGTGTTCGTCCTCCGGGGTTGCAGCGCCCGGACCTGGGCCTGGAGGCGTTGGCGAAGGCCGGCTCTCCCGGACGTCGGCGGGTCGCCGGGCGCCAGAGGCAGACCTGACCCGCCCGCCGATTCTCGGTCAGGCCCAGCCGGTGCCGCCGATACCGACTCGGGCCGTTCTGATGCCGCATCGGCATGTCACCAGCTCGCCGACGCCTCGTCCGCCACACCTGCCGCGCCGAAGTGTCCGTTCGGCCCCTGCCGAGGTCCCGTTGGTACCCGATGCACTACGGCAGCCGTGAGCACATCACCCGGAGCCCTACGGTGATCCCCGTCGGCCTCCCCCGGTCCCCCTCGGCGGGAGGCCGGCCTGATGCCCGTCGAGTCGCCTGCGGCGTCGGAGTCATGGAGAGCCCGGCCCCGTCGGTGCGTACCGCGCTCCGCGGGCGGCCGTGGCGCGTCGCGGGGGCGACGACTCCGGAACGCGCCGACAGACCAAGTGACCTGGGCCCTGCGGGTGCCGCTCGCGTGTCCCACTCCGTCCTTCCCGTACAGAGAGCCGAACAGCGATGCTCGAAGAGCTTCATGCCAAGTCCGAGGCAAGGGCCAGGCCGCCCAGCGGGTGGGCCGATGACGCGGTCACTCGCCGGAGGTCGGCTGTCTTCTTGTCCACCGTCCTCACCACGTTCCTCGTCGCCTCCAGTGCGCCCACTCCGCTCTACCGCGTCTACCAGGCGAGCTGGCACCTCTCCTCCGGCACGGTCACCGTGGTCTACGGCGTGTACTGCCTGAGCGTCCTGGTCGCGCTCCTGACCGTCGGTGCGCTCTCCGACCATGTCGGCCGACGGCCGGTCATCGGCGCCGCTCTCGCCCTCGAAGCACTGTCCATGCTGCTCTTCCTGCAAGCCGGCGGCGTGACCTCGCTGATCCTCGCCCGGACGCTCCAGGGGCTGGCCACGGGTGCCGCGACGAGTGCGGTGGGTGCTGCCCTGCTCGACGTGACCAGGCGGTGGGGCCCTCTGTTCGTCAGCCTCGCACCGCTCATCGGCATGGCGTTGGGGACGATCGGCACGAGCCTGCTCATGGACCTGATCCCGGCTCACCTCGGCAGCGTGTACACACTGCTGTTCAGCGCGCTGGCCGTGCAGACGCTGGGTCTGGCCTTCCTTCCGGAGTCGAGGTCGCCGAGGCCGGGAGCCTGGCCTTCCCTGCGACCACGGATCCGCGCTCCCCGGTCGAGTCGCCGAGCCCTCCTCGTCACCGCACCCGTGTTCGTGGCTGTCTGGGCTCTGGGCGGTTTCTATCTGTCCCTCGGGCCCGATCTGGTCCAGGGCATCACAGGATCGGCGTCGTCGACCGCCGACGGCCTGATCGTGTCCCTGCTGACCGCCAGTGCGGTCCCCGCAGTGCTGCTGACCCGGCATGCCGACGCCGGACGAACGGCTTTGGTCGGCTCCCTGCTTCTGACGACGGGAGTGGCTGTCACGCTGCTGGCCGCGCACCGCGATTCCGCCACAGCCTTGTACGTGGGGACCGCGGTGGCCGGCGCGGGATTCGGCCCCGCGTTCCAGGGCGGCGTCCGTCTGGTGACTGCGAACGTCCTCGCGACGGAACGGGCGGGCCTGATGGCCGCCATCTACACCATCACTTATACGTCGATGTGCGTTCCGGTACTGGTCACGGGTTTACTCGTCGGCGAATACGGTCTCCTGCACTGCACCTTGTTCTTCGGTGTTTTCGTCATGGTGCTCTCGCTGACGCCGTTCGCGGGTCTGGGGAAACTCTCCACCCATATATCAAGTAAGGGTACGGCATAGTGAAAATCAACAATGCGCGCATGCGCGTCCCCATGCTGCTGGCATTTCTGGCGGCCGTCCTTGTCACGGTGACGAGCGCGTCCGTCACCGCGCAGGCCGCCGACACGGAAAGCAAGGCACCCGCTGATTTCGTCGCGCTCCACGATGTGGCCCCGGCGATTCTGCAGGAAATCCGCTACGCCACGCCCCACAATTTCATCGGCACGCCGATAAACGGCTATGCCGAACCGCTGTGCATCGTCACCGCCCCGACGGCACAGGCCCTGGCGAAGGCCGAGCGCTACTTCCTGACGCAGGGCTACACGCTGAAGGTGTACGACTGCTACCGGCCGCAGCGCGCGGTGGACCAGTTCGTCGACTGGGCACAGGACCTGACCGACCTGAAGATGAAGGACGAGTTCTACCCGCAGGTGGACAAGGCCGACCTCTTCGCCGACGGGTACATCGCGGCGAAGTCGGGGCACAGCCGTGGCAGCACGATCGACCTCACGCTCGTGAAGCTGCCGGTCCACCCGACGCGCCCTTACGTTCCCGGGGAAAGGCTTGAGCCGTGCTACGCCCCGGCGGCGCGGAGGTTCCCGGACAACTCGATCGACATGGGCACCGGGTACGACTGCTTCGACACGCTCGCGCACACGCTCGACCCGCGGATCGTGGGAGTCCAGCACAGCAACAGACTGCTGCTCAAGAACGAGCTCGAGTCTCTCGGATTCGTGAACCTCGCCGAGGAATGGTGGCACTTCACCTTCGCCGCCGAGCCCTACCCGTCCACCTATTTCGACTTCCCCGTCTCCCGGTCCTCGCTGACCGGCTGACCGGCTGACCGCACAGCGAAGGAAGCAGAAACCATGACCGAACAATCCACCACCCCTCCGTCCGGATCGCGCCGCAGGCCGCTGGTGCTGCTCCTCTTCGGCGGCCGGAGCTCGGAGCACGGCATTTCCGTCGTGACCGCGGGGGCCGTGCTGCGAGCCATCGACCGGACGAAGTACGACGTCCTGCCGGTCGGCATCACCCGGGACGGGCGCTGGGTCCTGACGGCGGACGATCCCGAGCGCATGGCGATGGTCGACCGGCGGCAGCCCGTGGTCGAGCAGCTCACGGATTCGGACCGGGGCAACATCATCGTCTCCGTCGACCCGACCGACCGGACTGTCGTCCGCGGCGAACGCGGCACGGAGCCCAAGGTCCTCGGCGAAGTGGACGTGGTCTTTCCCGTACTGCACGGACCGTACGGCGAGGACGGCACTGTGCAGGGCCTGCTGGAGCTGGCGGGAATCCCCTACGTCGGAGCGGGCGTTCTCGCCTCGGCGGTCGGCCAGGACAAGGAGTACATGAAGAGGGTGTTCAGCTCGTTCGGCCTGGCGGTCGGGCCGTACCTGGTGATCAGGCCCCGGGAGTGGCAGTCCGACTCGGCAGGTTCCCGCGCGAGAATCAGCCGCTTCGCCGACGTGTACGGCTGGCCGCTGTTCGTGAAACCGGCACGCGCCGGCTCTTCGATCGGTATCACCAGGGTCGACGGGCCGCCGGGGCTGGAGGACGCGATCGCGGAGGCGCACCGGCATGACGCGAAGATCATCGTGGAGGCCCTGGTGCGGGGCCGCGAGATCGAGTGCGGCGTACTCGAGTTCCCCGAGGGGCCCAGGGCCAGCGTGCCGGCCGAGATCCCGGCGCCCGACGCACGCGCGTACTACGACTTCGAGGCGAAGTACCTCGAATCGACCCCCGGAGTGGTCCCCGCGGCGCTGACCGAGAGCCAGACCGGTGAGGTGCGCCGACTGGCCCTCAAGGCGTTCGAGGCGGCTTCTTGCGAGGGGCTGGTCCGTGCGGACTTCTTCCTCACCGAGGAGGGACGATTCGTGATCAACGAGATCAACACCATGCCCGGCTTCACCCCCGTCTCGATGTACCCGCAGATGTGGCAGGCCAGTGGCATCGGGTACGGGGAGCTGGTGGATCGTCTGCTTCAGGCGGCGCTGCGGCGGACCACCAGGCTCAGGTGAAACGAGCCGGACCGCCCCGTCCGGGACACCTCGGCCATAAAACTCGGGGGTTTGCCGATTGTCGCGCCGAGGCGGAGTGGAATTATTTCACGCCGGAGGAGTCCGGTTGAATGCGTGGGGCGACGCCGGGCTGCGTGCATGGCAGGGCGACCATCCGCCGATGGGGGCCACTTTATGTCAGTCAATCATGGTCATGGATGCCCGGTGGCGCCAATGCCGATTCGCGCAGAAGTCATGCCGATTGGGCATCGCTAAAGCCCAAGGCGCTTTTCCGGATCGCAGTTCGACAGGAAAATCGGCGTGGCTAATATGGCGTCATGGATATCGACCTCCGGCGTCTCCGCTATTTCGTGACGGTTGCCGAAGAGCTCAGTTTTGTGCGTGGCGCCGAACGACTGAAGATGACGCAGCCCGCACTGAGCCGACAGATCCGCGCCCTTGAAGACGATCTCGGAGCGTCGCTGCTCCAGCGAGGCCCGCTGGGTACGGCGCTCACACGGGCGGGCGGTCAGCTGCTGGAGGACGCACGGCCGCTGCTCGCGGCATCGCTGGCTTTACAGCGGCGAGTCCGGCTCGCCAGCCGTGAGGGGCACCACTTCACCATCGGCTTCATGCCGGGTGTCATAGTCACGCCGATCGTCAGGCAGTTCCGGGCGCTGGCGCCGGAGGTCAATGTGCAGGTGCTGCACACGGCACCCACCGACCAGGTCGACTATCTGCTGGACGGTCGCGTCGATGTCTGCTTCGTCCGGCTGCCGCTGCCGGTCGATACCTTCGAGATCGTTCCTCTGTTCCCGGAGCCGCGGGTTGCGGCTCTGTCCGACGAACATCCGCTGGCACAGGCGCGGACCGTCCACATCGCGGAGCTGACGCCGTACCGCTTGCTCCAGGACTCCGCCGACGTACCGGAGTGGCACGGCACCGATGTCGACGCGGCAGCGGCGCGCAACCGTCCGGAAGCCGAACGGCCCACCTCGATCGAGGAGAGCCTGGAAGCCGTCGCGTCCGGCACCGGGTTCATCGTCGTCCCGGCCGGCCTCGCCGATTTCTACCGTCGCCCCGATATCCGCTACGTCCAGCTCACGGGGGTTGCCCCGCGCATGGTGGCGCTGGCGTACGCCAGGAACCGGAAGATGCCGTCCATCGACCAGTTCGCCAGGATCGTGATTGCGGCGCTCGGTTCGGCATAGAGACGCGCGCATGACCTCTGTGCCCACGCGCCGAGCAGAACCGCGCTGTCCTGTCGCCATGTCCGATCGGCATGACGATTCGGGTAATCGGCATTGGCGCGACGAGCCGTGTTCCCGCAAAGCTCATTGGCGGAAGGAAATTGAGCTGACAGAAAAGGTTTTGACGATGTGGCATCGCGGCTTACTCGTGCCGGGCACGAGATGACTGCGTACGACTATGTGGTCGTCGGTGGCGGAACGGCCGGCTGTGTTCTCGCGGCGCGTCTGTCCGAAGACGCGGCGGCGGAGGTGCTTCTCGTGGAGACCGGCTCGGCGCTCGGGCCGCCGGCCATGCACCTTCCGGTCGGGTTCCCGCTCATCCCGGCCAAGGAGATCCTCTGGTCACGCTGGACGACACCGCAGCCCGGGACGCTGTCGCGCAGTCACCACTGGCCCAGCGGACGGGTCCTCGGAGGATCGAGTTCGATCAACGCGATGATGCACGTCCGCGGGCACCGCGCCGTCTACGACGGATGGGCGGACAGCGGTGCGAAGGGCTGGAGCTACACCGAGCTGCTGCCGTACTTCCGCCGGACGGAGACGGCGATAGGCCGCAACCCCGCCCTGCGCGGCGTCATCGGGCCGGTGTGGGCGGCGCCGACGACCCAGCTCGACGACGGGTCGCTGACCTTCCTCGACGCACTCACCCAGGCCGGTCACGATCTCACCGACGACATCAACGGCGCACGGCAGCACGGAGCCTTCTGGTGTGACCTGGCGGGGGCGGGTGGCCGTAGGCAGAGCGCCGCGGACGCCTATCTGGTCCCGGTGCTCGACCGGCCCAATCTGCACCTGGCCACGGAGGCGGACGTCAGCCGCCTGGTGATCGAGCGCGGACGCTGCACCGGCGTGGAATACACGTCCTCCGGCCCCGTGGAACGTGCCGAGGTGCGCGGCGAGGTGATAGTGGCGGCCGGGACGGTGGGCTCCGCCCACCTGCTGCTGCTCTCCGGTATCGGCCCCGCGGCGCATCTGCGTGATGTCGGGATTCCGGTGCTGGCCGATCTCCCCGGGGTCGGCGCCAATCTGCACGATCACCTCCAGTGCCCTGTGGTCTTCGAGGCGGGGCGGCAACTGACCACCAGCCATGGTTTCAGTGCGGTCGGTGCCCTGGTGCACAGCGGTGCGACAGCCGTTCCGGACGTTCAGCTGATGCTGCTCGACGCTCCGGCGGACATCGCGGACGTCGGGACGCCCGAGTGCGGACACACGGTCGCCTTCGCCCACACGGCGCCCGCGAGCCGGGGAACGGTTCGGCTCAGGAGCTCGAACCCGGGCCGGCTGCCGTTGATCGACCCGAACTACCTCGCCGACAGCGCTGACGTGTCCGCCATGCTCGCGGCCCTCGGCATCGCGCGAGCGATCGGCGGCATGCCCGCCTGGGGTCAGTGGGGTGCCCGGGAGACCGCTCCGGGAAAGGGAGACGACCTCGTCACCTACATCCGCAGGAACGCGGCGACCTTCTACGACCCCGTCGGCACCTGCCGGATCGGGATGGACGACCTCGCCGTCGTCGACCCGGACCTGAGAGTGCACGGCGTCGACGGTCTGCGTGTCGCGGACGCCTCGGTGATGCCGTCCATTCCCAACACCGGAGTCAACGCGACTGTCCTGGCCGTCGCCGAACGGGCTGCCGACAACATCCGACGCGATGCACGACGGCCCCTGAATACGAAGGAGCGGTAACCGTGAAGTTCTTGTGGCGCCTGGTGGATGAAACCCTCGTCGGCGCGGTGATCTACGCACTCACGTGCAGGCTGCCCCGCAGCTTGCCTCGAACGGACGTCACGCGTGCGACGCGGCGCGGTCCCGTGTGATCCATCCCGAATTCGCGAACCTCGTCAGCCGCATCACGTGCACCCAAGTGGACTGATGCCGAACCGGCATGCCGAACCAGCGGATAGGCATTGGCGACGAATGACCGCGCCGGGTCAGGATGTTCGACGTGGCCCACTTCGACCTCGGGGTGCCCGGCGCAGCGGTGGTAACGCACTGCTTGGCGACGGCCTTGAGCACCTGAGCGCGGCGATCGTCAGGCCGCGGCCACCTGGGTTCGCAGAACCGAACCTCTTATTGCCCTCACAGAAGGCCCATCGATGTCCCACCACCAGGATTCAGCTGCCGCGAAACAGGACCCCCGCCTGGACATCAGCGATGTCTACCTGTTCCAGGGTCGGACCGGCACGGTCTTCGTCATGAACACCAACCCGGTGTCGGCCGACAAGGGCTTCCACCCGGAGGCACTGTACGAGTTCCACATCGACACCGACGACGACGCGGTGCAGGATCTGACGTTCCGGTTCAGATTCCTCGCCACCGAACCGGACGGCCGGCAGGCATGGGTGCTCGACCGGCTCGCCGGTGCCGAGGCCCCCGACCGCAACGCCTCGGGAGCCCTCGTCGCAAGCGGCAGGACGCAGGAGATCGTCACCACGCCGGACGGCGTCAACGTCTTCGTCGGCCGGGCCGGAGACCCGTTCTACCTCGACGGCACCGTCGTCACGGCGGTCCTGACCGCGCTCCGGAACGGCGCGGCGGTGGACCTCTCCGCGTTCGACCCGAAGCGAGCCTCGAACCTGTTCGCCGGCACCAACGTCACCGCCATCGTCCTCGAAGTACCGGACGGGCTCATCGGATCGGAGACGATCGGCCTCTGGGCCACCACCGCGCTGAACGACCACCACGGCGGCTGGGTGCAGATCAACCGGTGCGCGAATCCTCTCGTCAGCACGTTGTTCGATGTCACCGAGGCCGGCTTCGACGACTACAACGCCACTGATCCACATGCCGACCTCGACGACTACGGAGACCTCGTACGCCGGAAGGTCGCGGGTCTCGTGTCCGCCAACGACACGCACTCCGACCCGCAGGGCTACGGCGCTGCGACACGGGACGTCATCTTCCCGGACCTCCTGCGCTACCAGGTGGGCACCGAAGCCGACTTCGGCGCGAAGGCCCGCAACGGCAGAGGGCTCACCGAGTCCGCTCCCGAGGCAATGTTCGAGATCGTGCTGAACGCTCCCGTCCCCATGGGCCTGGACGCCGGCCACGCCACCGGGACGCTGCGCGCCGTGTTCCCGTATCTGAGCGCACCGGCCTGACACCGCCAGGACGACAGTCCCACCCCTACGTCCTCAGGTCCGTGCAGCGAAGCCCGCTCCGTACCCGTCCCCTCCGGAACCAGGAGATTCCACCATGTCCCGCCGAATCCTGATCGTCTGCGCGAGCTTCGGTTACCTGTTCATCGCGCTGTTCTTCGCCGCTCTGCTGATCGCCCACTGGATACCGCCGATGGCGCCGAGCTGGTCGGCGGAGCGGGTGGCGGCCTTCTATACGGACCACGCCAACTCGATCCGTGCCGGACTCGTGGTCATGCTCGTCGGCGCCGTGGTGACCGCACCTTTCGTCGCGGCGCTGTCGAGCCTGATCCGGCGTATCGACTCGCGGCTGGCGCCGCTGGCCGCCACACAACTCGTCTGCGGTGCCGCGAACGTGGCCGCGATCTTCGTACCGGTCCTGATCTTCACCGCGACGGCCTACCGGCCGGACCGCTCGCCCGACATCACGATGGCACTCAACGACACCGCCTGGATCACCCTGGTCATGAACGCCTTCCCGGCCATCGGACAAGCCACCGTGGTCGGAGTGGCGATCCTGGCCGACAAGCGCCCCACGCCGCTCCTGCCCCGCTGGGCCGCGTACCTGAACTTCTGGATGGCCTTCCTCTTCCTGCCCAGCATCCTGCTGACCTTCTTCAAGACCGGCCCCTTCGCCTGGAACGGCATCCTCTCGTTCTGGGTCGCGGCCGGCGCCTTCGGCGCCTGGTTCCTCGTCATGACGCCCCTCATGGTGCGGGCCGCGAACCGGGTGGACGACGACCGGGCCCCGGCCGTCCTGGAACCCGCGGTATGACCGCCACGGCAGCCCGGACCGGGCACTCGGCGCCCCAGCGCCACCGCCACATCCCCGGCGAGCCCGGTCTCTGGGTCTTCCTCCTCGGCGACATGATCATGTTCTCGGTGTTCTTCGGTTTCATCGCGGTACTGCACGGCCGGTATCCGAGGATGTTCCGGGCTTCTCAGCAGGCCCTTCATCCAGACCTGGGACTCGTGAACACACTGCTCCTGCTGATCGCGTCAGCGCTGGTGGCTCGCGGGCTGCGGCAGCTGCGATCCGGCGGGCCCGCACGGACACTGCCATGGGCGCTCCTGTGCGCGCTCGGATTCGCCGCCATCAAAGGCTCCGAATACGCGCTCGTGATCCACGACGGACATACACCGAGCAGCAACGCCTTCTTCATGTACTACTTCGTGTTCACCGGCATCCACCTGGCCCACCTGGCGATCGGGACAGGCGCGCTGACGGTCCTCATGGTCCTGTCCCGTCGGCCGGCGCTGAGCCGGGGCCAACTGCTGGTCGCCGAGGGGGCGGCCGCGTACTGGCACATGGTGGACCTGCTCTGGCTCGTCCTCTTCCCGCTCTTCTACCTGGTGGCGTGACACATGTGGGTCTTTCCGGTACTCGTCCTGGCCACGCTGTCGAGCTGGCTGCTGGGCATCGAAGGCAGCACGTCGACCCTGATCGGCTGCGCGGTCGTGGCGATCGCGCTGATCAAGGTACGCCTGGTCGGCCTGCACTTCATGGAGTTGCGCAACGCCCCGGCGGCCCTCCGCGGCGCCTTCGAGGTCTACATCGTGGCCACGGGCGCCACTCTGCTCACGCTCTACCTGATCCTCTGAAACGCAGCGCACCCGTCGATGCCGATTCGGTATGGCCGACGACAATATCGGCATTAGCAATATGCGGCGATTTCCTCGATGATTTTCCCAGCGACTCCCTTATGGAGGGGAGTTCATGAGCAGTGGAGGTGAAAGATGAAGAAGCAGCACTCCTGGTGAATTCATCGGCCGCTCCGGTTACTTGTTCGGGTCCGGAGCGGCCGCATGTTCCGCGCAATATCCGTCATCGCGAGAAACAGGATCCATCACCTTGCGGGCCCCACGTCCTTCGGTGCCGGCGCCGCTGCGCCATTCCGCGTTCAGAAAGCTCTGGTCCGCCACCACTCTGGCCGCCCTGGGCGATGCCATCTCCTCGGTGGCCCTGCCGCTGGCCGCGATCGAGGTCCTGGGAGCCGACGCCGTGCAAAGTGCCGTCCTGTCGGCCGTGATCTGGCTCCCGAGCCTGTTCCTGGCCATACCGGCCGGCTCCTTCGCCGACCGTACGGGACACCACCGCAGGCTCCTGGCCGGCGCCAATCTCCTGCGGGTCGCCGCCCTGAGCAGCGTGCCGATCGCAACGGCCTTCGGCCTGCTCTCGCTCATCCAGCTGGCCGTCATCCTGGCCGTCATCGGTCTGTGCTCGGTGCTGTCGAACGTCAGCGAGAGTGGTCTGTTCGCCACCACCCTGCCGTCCGAGCTCTACGTGGCCGGGCAGGCGGCCTCCTACACGGGCCAGACCGCCGCGATCCTGGCCGGACCTTCCATCGGTGGACTCCTGGTCCAACTCGCCGGTGTACCAGCGGCGGTCGGCGTGGACGCGGCCACCGCCGTCACGGCCGCCCTGTTCCTCCTCCGACTGCGCCCGGTGGAGCGCCGCCACGAACCCGGCTCCCCGGAGAGCCGCGACCGTCGGCCGGGCTTGGCCTTCATCCGACGAAATCCGCTGATCAGGACGGCCCTGTCGGTCACCGCCACCGGCAACTTCTTCAACATGCTCTTCTTGTCGGTGCTCGTCTGGTACTACGTCCACAAGCTGTCCCTGACCGGCGCCCAGATCGGGTTCGTGTTCAGCGTGCAGGCCATCGGCGGGCTCATCGGCGCGGCCCTGGCTTCCCGGCTCGCCCGCCGCATCGGTCTGGGGCGGATGCTCCTGGTCGGTTGCGTGCTGTCGCACGCTCCACTCCTCGTGATCCCCGCCGTCGGCGCCACCGGCGGCCTCGTCTTCGCCCTGGTCCTGGCCTCGACACTGCTGGGCGGCATCGGTGAGTCCGTTCAGGACATCTCGGTCGGCTCAGTGTTCGCGCTGGTGGTGCCACCTCACCTCCGGTCACAGACCCGGGGTGCGTACCAGACCGTGAGTTTCGGCCTCCGGCCGCTGGGCTCGGTCGCCGGTGCCCTCATCGCGGCGACAGCGGGAATCCCCGTGGCACTGTGGGTCGGCGCGATCGGCGGAACCCTTGCCTGCCTCTGGCTTCTTCCCTCACGCCTGCTGTCGTTCCGCGGCCAGGACGACCCGTCCGGGCAGCCGGAAAGTGCCACCGCTCCCTCGCACTGAGGCAGCCCGCGCCCCAGATCCGCGACCTGCACATTCACGATGTACCCGGCCCACCGGGCAGGCTCATATGAGTTTGTTGCGGATGGCGTAGGAGACGGCGTGGACGCGGTTGCGCAGTCCGAGGCGGTTGATGACTCCGTAGAGGATCTTCTTGATGTTGCGTTCGGAATAGCACATCGTGTCGGCTATCTCGGCGAGGTCCAGGCCCTGCGCGACCAGCCGGAGCACGTCGATCTCACGTGTGCTCAAGCCGGACGGCGTCAGGCCCTTGGGTACCAGCACGTTGCGCTGGAGGCGGTCTGCCTGGTCGAGCAGTTCACCCTGTACCGCGGACGGCAGCAGCGCATCGCCGGCGGCGACCGCCAGCACGGCACGGACCAGGGACTGCGGCTGCGCCTCGGCCCGCCAGAGCACGGCCCGTATTCCGCTGTGGGCCGCCACCGTCAAGTCGGCGTACCAGCCGTCACTGACGACGAGCACCATCCGTGCCGGAGGCGGCATGGGCAGACTACGCAGTGCTTCCAGCGTGGAGTTGTCGGCGGTCTGGATCGCGGCCACCACGACGTCCGCCTCCCTCACCGTGGTGAGCGCCACTCTCGGTCCGCGACTCAGCCCGGCCGCCAGCCCGGCGTGTGTCACCGGGTCCGCGGCGTCCACGGCCACCGATACCGAGGCCGTGGGGAGCCGTCTTGTGACGTCGGCGTGCGGCCGCAGGCCCGGTCTGGCTGCCGGACCGGTCGGAAGACGCCGGTCCGATTCGACCTGGCGCTGCACCGGCACCAGTCGTGCCGGAACTTCCGTCGGATGGCTTCTCATCGCTGCTCGCTTTCTGAATTGAACGTGCCTGTTGGGTCAGCGCCGTTGGACGCGGCCGACAGCCGGTCTGGAGGAGACCTGCGCCCAGATGACCGCGAGCCACACCAGCGCGCGGTCGCCGTGCCTCTGCAGGTCGAGGCCGGTGAGCTTCTCGATCTGCTTGATCCGGTACAGCAGGGTGTTGCGGTGCATGTGAAGGGCGGCCGTGGTGGAGGCGCTGTCGAACTGGTTCTCGGCCAGGCAGGCGAGAGTCGCGGTCAGTTCGCCGTGGTCCCCGCCTGTCAGCGGGCCGAAAACCCGGTGGGCCACCGCGTCGGCGAGTTCGGGAGAGTGCGCCAGGAGCAGCTGGGGCAGGAAATCCTCGACCCGGACACGTCCACGCCGATGGGACCGCGATGCGACGGCGACCAGCAGACGCAGCTTGTCGACGGCGGTCTGAAGGCCGGGCGGCCCGGTCGGCAGGTCCTGTGCCAGGAGCAGGCGTCGGTCGGCCAAGAACGAGGACCAGTCGAACGCGGGCCCGGTGAGTCCGGTGACGCGGACGTCCTCGACGAAGGCCAGGGCTCCTGCGGTGCGCAGTCGGGCCGCCAGGTCGGCGCGTTCGGCGGGGGCGGACCTGTCGAGCAGCACGACGAAGGGCGCGTACGGAGGCGTCAGCTCGAAGCCGAGCCGAGCGGCACGCTCCTGGTCCTCCACCGTGATGGGAAGGTGGGCGCAGAGGCGGTCGAAGAGGGTGTGCGCCCGGCGTTCGCCCTGTGCGGACGGCAGGTCGGCCTGGTCCGCGTATGCCTGCGCGAACATCCGGGTGACCATGTCGAGGTAGCTGTCGAGATGACGCCGCGCCTGGTCGGTCCAGTCCGCCAGGTGTCCGCGTGTCTCCTCGGTGGCCAGGCCGAGCGCGGCGTCCCAGAAGACGGTCGCAACCCGGTGATGGAGGAGCAGGCCGCCGTCCAACGGCTGTCCGGCGGCGGCGCACTGCCGCGCCTGCTCGTACATCTCGGACAGGACGTACGAGTCCGGGGGCGTGCCCCTCACCATCCAGTTCAGGAGCAGGCCGGCGTGCCGGCGCAGCGAGGCACGAAGAGCGGAGGCCCCGCAGTCGCGCGCCGAGCGCACGTATTCGGGCGTATGGCGAAGTACGGGTTCCATACGCTGGACCACGGCATCGGCGTCGATGCGTTCCAGGACGTCGCGCAGAGCCGCTGTCGCGGCGGCGGCACGCTCGGATCTGCCGGTCATGACGGACGGGCACGAACCAGGGAGAGAAGCGAGCGCCATGCCGTGCCGTCGTATGCCGCGGCGCGGTACCGGCGTAGACCCATGGTGATTCCTTTCCTGGGGCACATCGGCCCCGCGGGCCGGATGTGGGGCCGATGTCCGAAGGCGCGGGCACGCTCCCGCTCGGCGGTGTGTGCGCCCCCGGCCCACGACGGTGGCCGGCTGTCCTCGCGAGCCCGGCCTCCTGCACAACTGCTGTGACAGCGGCGGACGTTGTGGCTTTCCCCCTCGGTCCGACCATGGTGGACCGGTCGAGGGGGGCCGCGCCAATGCCTATCTGTTCGATTCTGAGGCCGTTTCGGCATATGCCGTGATGGGCGTGGCTACGATGAGCCGCATGGACCTCGACATACGCCGGGTGCGCTACTTCGTGGCCGTGGCCGAGGAGTGCAGCTTCGTGCGGGCGGCGAGCCGCCTCTACATGACGCAGCCGGCGCTCAGCCGTCAGATCCGGGCGCTGGAGGAGGATCTGGGCGTGGTCCTCTTCCTGCGTGACCGGCAGGGCACCGTACTGACGCGGGCGGGTCACCAGTTGCTGGAGGACGCCCGGCCGATGCTGGCGATGGCGCAGGCGGTGCAGCAGCGGGTGCGGTCGGCGAGCCGGGAGGTGAACCAGTTCACCATCGGCTTCATGCCGGGTGTCATCGTCACTCCCATCGTGCGGGAGTTCGCCCGGATGGCGCCGCAACTGGACATCGATGTCGTCCACACCTCGATCACCGATCAGGTCGACTTCCTGCTCGACGGGCGGGTCGACGTCTGCTACGTCCGACTGCCCCTGCCCGAGGGCATGTTCGAGGTGGTCCCGCTCTTCCCGGAGCCCCGTGTGGTGGCGCTGTCCAGTGATCACCCGCTCGCGGAACTCAAGGCGGTGCACGTCGAGGACCTGCGGGACATGGCCTTGCTCCAGGATCCGCGGGACGTACCGGAATGGCGCGGACGTGTCCCGCTCGATCCGGTGGCGCCGCCGGGGGACGCCGGACGGTTCCCGGCGACGATCGAGGAATGCCTACAGACCGTCGCCTTCGGGTCCGGGTGCTATGTCATGCCGGCCGGCATGGCCGGCTTCTACCGCCGTGACGACGTCGTCTACCTGACGCTGGAGGGCGTCGCACCGCGCATGGTCGCCCTGGCCTACTCCAAGCACCGGACCATGCCCGAACTGCTCCAGTTCGCCGAACTCTCGCGCCGCATGCTCGGCCCGGGCCCGGACTGACGCCCGGCAGCACCGTGTCCACGACGAGGTCGAGACCCGGACATGGCGTGGGCTGAACGACGGCACGGCGGAGGGACTCGGCACGCCGTCCGGCCCGACCGACATCCGTACGGGCAGCCGATTGTGATGCGTGGCGTCCCCTGCACGCAGGGCCCGTGATCGGGGATCGCGCCACCGGCAGAGCCGTTGTGCCGGCGCCCAAAGAATGTAGATCACGTTGGTCCTGTGCACGTTGTGCGCGGCCGCGTCACGCGTCGACACTGACACACAGGCATCTGCGGTCGCAGGACCCGGCATGCCGGAAGGGCGCCCGGCAAGGTGCCCTCACCGTCTCCGCGGTGCGAGGAGGTGACCGGTACCGGATGTCGCCCATGAGCGGCGCAGCGGGCAGGTGCTGAGTCCGCCGCCTCCTGGTCCGGTCGAATGTCGAACGGCAACTGCGCTGGAGTTCCGTCCTCATGTCAACACTCGTCACTGTCGGACGTCACCGCTTGCAGCGCCTTTTGGGCTGCGGAGGTTTCGGCATGGTCTGGCTCGCCCATGACGACATACTCGAAGCCCCGATCGCGGTGAAGGTCATGGCGGAGAAGTGGGTTCACCGGCCCGACCTCCGGGAGCGTTTCCTGGACGAGGCCCGGCTGCTGCGCCAGGCCGCGTCGGACCGCGTGGTGCAGGTGTACGACATCGGTGAACTGCCGGACGGGCGGCCGTACTTCGTCATGACCTACGCCGACGGCGGCACGCTGGCCGACCGGGTGGCCCAGGGGCCCCTGGCCGTCGGCCAGGCGCTGCGGTTCGCGGTGCAGGCCGCACGGGGCGTGGCCGACCTGCACGCGGTCGGCATCGTGCACCGTGACATCAAGCCGTCCAACATTCTGCTCCAGACGGTGTCGGGCGGCCGTGAACGGCTGCTGGTGGCCGATCTCGGCCTGGCCAAGAGTCTGGCGCACGCCTCGGGGCTGACGCAGGGTGTGGGATCACCCGGCTACATGGCTCCGGAGCAGGTCCCGGAGGACCGCTTGGTCGATGTCGACGAGCGGGCCGACGTCTACGGCCTGGGCGTACTCACCTACGAGCTGCTGACCGGGAGGCTGCCGGGCTCGACGGAACAACTCGACTGGCCCGGGCCGCCGCGCCCCCAGGTGCCGGCGGCGGTCCGGCGCGTGACGCGACGTGCCCTGGAGCCCGAGCGGGAGGGGCGCTGGGCCGATGCCGCCGAGTTCGCGGACGCACTCGAAGCCGCCGGTGCCACGACCATCCGCAGCCGCCTGTTCCGAACCGTCGTGACCGGCAAGGGCACCGGCGCCCGGAGAGTGGGGGCCGTACTCGCCGGGACCGCCGTCCTCGTGACCGCGGGGTTGGCCACCCGCGCGGCCTTCGAAGCGGACTCCGCCGTCGACACGAAGACCCGCGCGGGGGCCGGCAGCACAGTGATCGCCGAGCCGTACGCGTCCTCCGCGGCCTCGACATCACCGTCCCCGCACCGAGCACCCGCCGCGGCGGCTTCTTCGTCTTCACCCACACGGACCGCCGCACCGCCGTCACCGAGCCCCTCGGCCGGACGCGGCGCCGAGACGACGAAGACGACGGCTCCTACGGGCAAGGCGGCGGACCCGGACCCGAGCGAGACGGCATCGGCCTCGCCCCGGTGGACGACGTTGACCGTGCGACATGACCAGCAGTTGATGCCCGGCGAGTCCTGGCAGACCAACCGGACGACCATGACGATGCAGACCGACGGCAACCTCGTCATCTACGACGAGAATCACCACCGGCGCTGGTCCTCGGGCACCTCGGGCACCGGATACCGCGCCATCATGCAGGCCGACGGCAACCTCGTCGTCTACAACAAGGACACCTGGGGTGTCTGGAGCTCCGTCACCTCCGGGCACGACGGCGCCTGTCTGTACTTCGGTACCGACGGCGGCGTCAGCGTGGTCCGCCAGGGCACCACCCTCTGGTCCGCCCGCACCCAGCACTGAACCGTCGCCGGTCGTCGTGCCCTGGCCCCGGCGACCCGGATCCGTCCATGAGCGTCCGGGCCGGCTCGTCCACCGGCTAGAACATGGTGTTGTCGTTGGCCGATGTCGCCGGGACCGGCTGGATGACGTCCCAGTGCTCGACGACCTTGCCGTCCCGGACCCGGAAGAAATCGATCACGGCGGCCCCACGGTCGTCGGGGGTGGCCTTGAAGTGGTGGTGGACCGCGACGTAGTCACCTTCGGCGATCACCCGCTTGACGGTGAAGGTCACCTCCGGGAGCGCGGCGAACGTTGCGGCGAGCACTTCCTTGGCGGCCGCGATGCCGTTGGAGTGCTGCGGGTTGTGCTCGTAGTACGGGTCGACGGCGTACCGGTCGAGGGCGGTCAGGTCCCGCTCGACGGCCAGCTCGTCGAACAGAGCGGTGGCGACCCGCCTGCTCTCGGCGGTGGACGCTCCCGCGTCCGGGGAGTTACGAGCCGGGGCGCTGAGCGTGGTGAACATGTCGTTGCCGCCGGCCGAGTCGTCCGGGACCGGCTGGATGACGTCCCAGTGTTCGACGATCTTGCCCTCCCGCACCCGGAAGATGTCCACGACCACCTGGTCATTTGCGCCCGGCTCCAGCACGGAGCGAGTGTGCAGCAGGACCAGGTCGTCCTCGGCGACGACCCGCTCGACGGTGTGGTGCAGGTGTGGGTGAGCGCCCCTGAAGAAGGTCACGAAGCGGCGCAGCCCCTCGGGGCCGTCGACGCCCTGCGGGTTGTGGTTGGTGTACGTGCTGCCGACGTACTTGTCGACCACCTCGAGGTTGCCGTGGCTGAACAACTCGTCGTAGAAGCGGAGCACGATCTCCTTGTTCTCGGCGGACATGCCGAACCTCCCTCCATAGTTACTTCTTGTGCGTAACCCCATCTTTGGTGACCATGGGAAGGGACGTAAGGAGGCACTTTCATGTCAGCCACGCACACCGATGTGCCTGCCGAGGGCGCCGGCGACCAGGACTGCCCGATCCGCGAGGTCCTCGACCGGGTCGGCGACAAGTGGAGCACCCTGATCGTGCTCAGACTCGGCAAGGGCACCCGCCGGTTCAACGAACTCCACCGTGAGATCGACGGAATCAGTCAGCGCATGCTGACTCTCACCCTGCGGGCACTCGAACGCGACGGCCTGGTCACCCGCACCGTCTACGCGACCGTGCCACCACGCGTCGACTATGAACTCACCGACATCGGCCGCACCCTGCTCACCCCCATCACCGCGCTGCACGAATGGGCCGTGGCACACCGCGACGACATCCGTGACGCACGCGCTCAGCACGACGCCAGGGCCACCGCGTAGGCAACCCCACGCCGACCTGCTGTGCGTGGTGATCAGGTCAGGACCCGATCAAGGACTGCTTGACAAGCGATCAAGGATGCATGCAAGATGCATCCACTTCACAAATTGTTCACACTGACTTCACATTTGGGGGAGCTATGTCTTTTCGTCAAGGAGACCATGCCCGCTGGACGCCTCCCGGTTCCCGCGAAGTCGAGGTGATCATCCTGGAAACTCAGGGATCCGAAGCGAAGGTTCAGGAAAAGGGAACCCGACGAGTTGAGTGGGCGCCGTTCTCGCAGCTCCGCTAGCAGGGCGTGGCGCAATTTGCCAGGCCATTTCCCAAACTCCGAGGGGGGCCGCGTCCCCGGTCGGCACCGGCAAAGACGCGTTGGCGGCACAAGTGCGCCATGAGTGCCGGGACTTGATCGACCAGTTGTCAAAGGTCGTCGACCTTCACCGCACATGCGTTTCCTATGCATGGGAGGGCGGCGGGTCTACACACTGAGCATCTCCTTTCGGGCGGCAGCGGAGATCGCCCGCGATCATTGCCAAAAGACCCTGGTGCTGGCGCAGGAGGTTCTTCCGGAGCTGGATTCTGTCCGGTTGGGTCACCTGCTCCGCTCATTCCACCTGGCGGCTCCAGAAATGAAGAAAGCCGTGGATGCGTCAGTCCGGCTCTCGCAGATCTACCACGAGCAGTACCAGCTGGAAGCGCCAGGAGAGCGCAAAGAGACCCTTGAGCAAATGTCGGCATACTATGCCGAGATCGTACGCGGCGAATACACGGATGCGACACATGCATTCAGCGCCTGCTCCAACAGGGTTGCGGCACTGAAGTCAACCGTGGTCGCAGCGGGATATCAACCGGGTGCCAGCTGAGAGTGCCCTCGCTCTCCTGCCGGGGAGCGAGGGCACTTCTATGCGGCGTTCGGGTTATTGCACGTCCACGAAGTCACCGGCTGCCGTTACGGCCGGGGTGGTGGAGGTGCCTGCGAAGTTCCAGCGCCAGTAGCCGTCCTCGGACGCGGGGGCCGTGGTCGTCAGGTTGCCGGTGCTGGAGGTGTTCACGGTCTTGACGGTGGTGTAGGTCGTCGTACCGGCCTTGCGGAACTGGAGCTTGACCGGCTGGCTGGCGTAGCCCCGGTAGTCGAGGGTGTCCCAGTTGGCGCGGGTGAGCTTGCCGGTGATGGTGAGCGTCCTGCCCTTGGCGATCGGCTCGGGACTCGCGTTGGCGGTCAGCTTGGAGTGCCGCTGGAGGCGGGTGGTGGAGTAGGCCCACCGATCGGTGTAGCTGCCGTCGTTGGCCGACACCTGGACTTCGGTCTTCCAGGTACCGGCGTCGGCGTTCTTGAGCCACCAGTCCGGTTCGAAGGTGAAGGTCTTCGAGCAGGTCGACGTCGTACTGCTGGAGGCGACGCAGTCCGCCGGGGTGGTGTTCTCGTTGGGCTCGACGAAGCTGTCGGCGCTGAAGTAGGGGTCGGTGCCGTCCGGGCCCCGCCACAGGTAGAAGTCCGCGTCCCAGATGCCCGACGGGTCGGTGGCGGTCACCGAGACCGTGATCGTCTTGTCGGCCGTGTCGACCACGATGTTCTTACCGCCGTTGACGACGACGCTGTCGACCTGGATGTCGCCCACGTTGTCGTCCGCGTAGGCGCCGGGGACGGCGAAGCCTGCCAGTCCGGCGACGGCGGTGAGTACGGCAATGGCAGCGCGCTTGCGCATGTATCTCCTTCACGGAGCGATGACTGGGAACCGCCGAACGGAGCACGGCGGGGCAGTTGGTGCCGGTCAGGGTCCGGTGACGGACGTGCTCGTGCACGGGAAGGTCTCCTGCTGCGAGATCACCGTGAACCGGGAGCTCGGGCGGGCGTCGACCTGGGGCACCCGGCCATCCGACGCGAGCGGACGGCCGTGTGGAAGACCACGCGATGCCACTCTGATCCCCCAGTTCCATTGACACAGCCCAGACACAGCCGTCACACAGACTGTCCGCCATGTCCAGCGCACCTGCCTGCTCAAACGTCACCCGGACGCGAGCTTGCCTTCCCCAAGTGCCGTGGCAGCGCTCGGCATCCGGTACGTGAGGTCGCCATGGCGGTATCCGGGGCGCGTGAGTCCGCCCGTCGCCGCGGCGGTACCGTATGCGGCAGTCGATCGCGCGTTCTACGATCGCTGACCACCAAGGGGGTTTCATGAGACATCGCCGCCCGCGCCACCTTCGCAGAGCGATCGCCAGGGCGATCGGCTCGGCGGGTGTGCTGGCCCTCGCGCTGGGCGTGGGGACGACACCGGCGATGGCCGCCGGGAAGACGTCCGAGAGGCATGCGGCCACCGGGGCTTCGGCCGGCCGGCCCGACCCGAAGACGCCCTGGGCGCCTGAGAACGACGAGTTGCCGCTGCACCACAAGCCCGTACATCCCGAGGCACTCTCGTCCGCCCGCACGGCCGGGTCCGGTCTACAGCTCAAGATGCCCGCGCCGACCGGGCAGAACAGCGTGGGCATGGTCGGCCTGCACCTCGTCGACTCGTCCCGTACGGATCCGTACGTGGGCGGCAAGCGCGAGTTGATGGTGTCGCTCTGGTATCCGGCCACCTCGACGTCCGGGCACTATCAGGCGCCGTGGATGCCGTCGATCTCCGGCTCCCACTTCCTCGGCACGCGCGGGCTGTCGCCGCAGCAGGTGACCCTGCCGACCACCGCGGGCCATGTCCTCGCCCCGGTGAAGACCTCGCTCGGCAAGCTGCCCGTCCTGCTGTACTCGACCGGGCTGCACTCGGACCGCGCGATGGGCACCGCGCTCGCCCAGGACCTCGCCAGCCGCGGCTACCTCGTCGTCACCGTCGACCACACCCACGACGCCAACGAGGTGCAGTTCCCCGCCAACCGGCTCGAGCTCAACAAGATGCCGTCGGGCGCGCACTCCTCCGACACGCTCAAGGTGCGCGCGGCCGACATCAAGTTCGTCATCGACGCGCTCGGCAAGATCAGCAGCGGCGGCAATCCGGACGCCGGCCACGCGACGCTCCCCTCCGGGCTGGCGAAGTCGGTGGACACCTCCCGTATCGGGATGTTCGGCTGGTCGCTGGGCGGCGCGGCGGTCGACACCGCCATGCAGCTCGACAAGCGGATCGACGCCGGTGCCAACCTGGACGGCCAGTTCTTCGGGACGGCGCCGAGCAAGGACCTGAGCCGCCCCTTCATGCTGTTCAGCTCCGGCTCCCACAACCGCAACAACGACTCGTCGTGGCGCACGCTGTGGTCGCATCTGAAGGGGTACCGGGTCGACATCAAGCTCAAGGGCGCGGCGCACCTTTCGTTCAGCGACAACGAGTGGCTGGTGCCGCAGTGGGCGCGCCTGCTCGGGATCTCCCAGGATCAGATCCAGAAGCAGTACGGCACGATCGACCCGAACCGGGCGGTCCAGGTCCAGCGCGTCTACCTCGCCGCCTTCTTCGACCAGGAGCTGCGCAAGCAGCACAGCACCCTGCTCGACGGGACCTCCAGCAAGTACCCGGAGATCTCTTTCGTCCGATGACCAGCATCCGAAGGGCCGGGCCCGTTCGCGGGTCCGCCCTTCGGCGCGTGGGAGGGGGTCCCCCAGGTGTCGCCGCCGCGCAGAGTTCCGTTGTCGCGTACGACACATGGAGCGAAGCTGTGATGGTTATGTGATCGCAGGGGGCTAGAATGTTCGTATTGTCGAACATTTGGGCGCTCGGCGCCAACTGAGGAAGGATCCGCTCCCCTGTCCTCCGCATCCCGGGCGCCGCGACGGCACCGCACTCGCCGCCGCGCCGATATGCCGATGCTCGGCGGGGTGCGCCCGCCGATAGCCTCCCTTGTCATACTCCTGCTGGTGGTCGCCGCCCTGACCGTGATCGGTCTCACCGGCGTCCACACCGCGGGCATCCCGCAGGCCGTGCTGAACGGGGAGCAGCAGATCGCCGCGGACACCGCGGTGTCGATGCGCACCGCGATCGAAGCCGAGGCGGGCACGGTACGACGTAAGGCCCACGCGTACCCGGCGACGAGCACATCGACCCCCACGACCACGCTCAAAGCGCTGACCTCTGCCAACAAGGCGTTCCTCGGCCGTGCGCTGCTCGACGCGCACACCGGCAAACTGCTGGCGACCGGCGGCAAGACCGTGCCGCTGGCCGGGGTGGACGTCGCCAGGACGGCATCCGGGCACGGGGAGGTCCCGCCCCGGCTGGTGACGTCGGGCGGCACGCGGGAAATCCTGTACTTCGCCAGGGTCACGCTGCCCGCGCAACAGGACGACCCCGACCAGGACCAGTACCAGGCTCCGAACGGGACCGAGCGGCAGTGGCTGCTGGTGGTCTCCGAGGCGCTCCCCGCCCTCGCGGCGTACGGCGACGGACGCACCGCCGAAGCGCTGGACGCGAGCGGCACGGTGCTCGCCACCGCGGTCCACGGCAAGGCCTCGCCGGCCGCCGCTCGCAGCGGTCTGTCCGCGGCGGCGACCCGCGCGGCGAAGGGGTCGGGGAGCGACACCGACGCCTCGGGAAGCCTGCTGGGCGCCACCACCGGCGGCCGGCGCACCGTGGCCGGCTGGGCCCAGGTCGCCTCGGCGACGGGCCGGGGCGAGACCGACGACCTCGGCCTGGTGGTGCTCACCTCCCGCGCGGTGCCCCCCACGACCACCGCCGCCGACTACTCGCGTTTCGCGCTCGAGGCAGCCGGGACGCTGGCCGTGGTCGCGCTGCTGCTCGCGCTGGCGCTGCACTTCTCCGTGCAGCAGCCACTGCTGCGGCTGTATCTGTCCGCCGGCCGCCTGGCCCGGGGCGCGACCGGGGACGGGCCGATCGCGTCGGAGGAGCTGTCCAGGCCGGTTCCGGTGCACGGCTTCGGAGAACTGGCCCGGATCGGGCGGGCACTGGAGTCGCTGCGCGGGCAACTGCTCGGCGAGAGCGGCCCCCAGGAGTTCCCGGCCCGGCGCGGGCCGGGCTACCGGGCGCTGGCCGTGGTCTGCGTGGTGGTCGTGGCCTGCTGGGCAGTTCCGATGATCTTCATGCTGAACCGGGCGGACACCGCGACCGCGGTTCCGGCCACGGTCCTCGCCGACCAGCAGGCGCGCACCGAGATCGCGACGCATCGGATCCGGCAGTCCCTCGACCAGTCGTACACCGACCTGAGCGAGGCGGCCACGAGTCTGGCGGGCAGGAGCCGGGCCGCCCAGACCGAGGTCCTGCGGCAGTCCCTCGCCGACCACCGGCAGTACCGCTCGCTGTATCTCCTGGACCGCTCGGGGGGCATCACGCTGAGGGTGGGCGGCACACCGCTGCGGACCCTCGTCCACGTGCCCCACGGCGGCGGGATCACCACCGTCAACACCTCGGGCCGGATCCCGGCGATCGCCGCCTACGCCCAGGTCCGGGCCGTCAAGGGCAAGGCCCCGGCGGCCGGGGTGGTGCTGTTCGGCGAGATCGACGTGAAGGCGCTCAACTCCATTCTGTCCAGGCCGAAGCTGAGCAGCGTCTGGGTGACGGACAGCCACGACAAGGTGCTGGCGGCGAGCGTGGGCTACCGCGCCTTCCAGTCACTGCCCGACTCCGGCCTGACCCGTCTCGTCCGCACCACCCAGGGCGCCCCGGGCACCACGGGCACCGCCGCCTCGGCGGTGCACCGCACCTCCTCCGGACCATCGGTCGACGCCGCCGCGCCGCTGGCGCAGAGCGGCCCGACGGCCCGCCTCGGCTGGCACGTGGTGACCGCGGAGCCCGCGGCGGCGCTCCAGATCCCCGCCGTGCAGGCCGAGCAGCGCACCATGCTCGCCGGCATCCTGGGCCTCGCCGTGAGCGCGGCCTGCCTGGGCTGGCTGCATGTCGTGGTGATCCGGCCGCTGCGCGCGGTCGCCGTGCTCGTCGAACGGCTCGCGGGCGGAGACCGCCGCACCGTGCTGCATCCGGTCAACCACGACGAGATCGGCTCGGTCACCCGCGGCCTGGAGCTGGTGCGCCAGACCCTGGCGGAACGCGACCGGGCGGCCAGGTCCGGCCCCGCCGCCGGGCCCTCGCGGTCCCTGCGCGAGAACACCCTCCAGCGGTAGAAGGACGGAATCGGCGTGCTCTTCCTCTATGTCATCGTCCTGCTGTGCTGCGCCGGACTGTGGATCGCCGGCGCCCTGGAGCAGCGGCGGCACTTCGACTCGCTGGAGCAGATACCCACGCGGGTGCTGGTCAACGGCATCCGCGGCAAGAGTTCGATCACCCGGCTGTGCGCGGGCGCGCTGCGCGGCGGCGGCCTGGTCACGGTGGCCAAGACCACCGGCACCGCGGCCCGGTTCATCCATCCGGATGCCACCGAGGAGCCGATCTACCGCAAGTTCAACATCTCCAACATCGTCGAGCAGATCGGCATCGTGCGGCGGGCGGCGACCTACCGGCCGGACGCGCTGGTGATCGAGTGCATGGCGGTGATGCCCGCGCTCCAGGAGATCAACCAGGAGAAGCTGATCCGCTCCACGATCGGCGTGCTGTGCAACGTCCGCGAGGACCATCTGGAGGAGATGGGGCCGACACTGGACGACGTCGCCCGCTCGCTCTCCCGCTCGATGCCGGTGGGCGGGGTGTGCGTGACGGCGGAGAAGGACCGGCTGCACATCCTCCAGGAGGAGGCCGACAAGCGGAACTGCCGGCTGATCGCGGTCGATCCGGAGACGGTGACCGACGCCGAACTGCGCGGCTTCAGCTGGTTCACCTTCAAGGAGAACGTGGCGATCGCACTCGCCGTGGCCGAACTGCTCGGCGTGGAGCGGCAGACCGCGATGCAGGGCATGTGGGACGCGCCGCCCGACCCGGGCGTGCTGTCCGTGGAGCGCTATGTCACCCCCGAGGGCAAGCGGCTGCGGTTCGCCAACGTCTTCGCGGCCAACGACCCCGAGTCGACGCTGATGAACGTCAAGCAGCTGGAGGATCTGGGCGCGATCAGACGGCCGATCGGCGTGGTCATCAACTGCCGCCCCGACCGGGTGGAGCGCAACGGCCAGATGGGCACGATCGTCCCCGACCTCGCCGCCGAGACGGTGTTCCTGATCGGCCACCCGACCAAGAGCGCCGCCGACGCGATTCCGGCCGGCTTCACCGGGCGGGTGGTGGATCTCGGCGGCGACCGCCGGGACCCCGAGGAGCTGACCGCGGCGATCCTCGCGGAACTCGGCCCGGACTCCTCGCTGGTGGCGATCGGCAACATCCACGGCCAGGGCGAGCTGTTCCTGGAGTGCCTCGCCGAGCTGCCGCTGGACGAATCCGAGGACCCGCTCGACGTCGTCCCCGACGGCGACGGCCTGGACCAGGAGACCATGCAGTTCGCCATACCCCGGCCGCGGGTCTCGGTGGCCCGGCCGCCCGAGCCGGAGCCGTACAGCTGGGTGGCACCGCTGGATTCACCGACGCAAGCCATCCGCATCCCGGATCAGCGCGACCTCGCCCGCCGGGCCGCCGCCCGTCAGGGCCGGTCCGACGACCGGCACACCGCGGACGACCAGCACCACTCCTACGACCCGTCCCAGTCCACGAGGAACCCGTGATCCCCGCCAATCTCAACGCACAGACCGCCGCGCTCGGGATCGCCCTCGGGCTGATCTTCTCGCTCGTGTGCTATCTGACCACCAACCTCTCCCCCGGGGGGATGATCACCCCCGGCTGGATCGCCCTCACGCTCGTCACCGACGTGCGGATGGCCGGGCTGATGGTCGCCGTGGCGGCGGGAACGTACTTCCTGACGAAGCTGGTGCAGCGCACGGTGATTCTCTACGGCAAGCGGCTGTTCGCCGCCGTCGTGCTGTGCGCGGTGCTGATGCAGACCACCGTGATGCTCGCCCTCAGCCACGAGTTTCCGCTGCTTTACACGTCACAGACCCTTGGCTTCATCGTCCCCGGCCTGGTCTCCTACCAGATGGCCCGCCAGCCGCTGGCGGCCACGGTCATCTCGACCACGGCGGTGACCCTGGCCACGTACGTGGTGCTGGTCGCCGGTCTGTTGATCGGGGCCCTGCCCACCGGCTGACCCGCTCACCACTCTCTCTTCTCACAGTCCCAGGAGGATCCGGCCATGCACTCCGCACATGACGGCAGGCGAAGCGGCCCGACGCGCCGCGCCGTGTTCCGGACGATCGCGGGCGTGGCGGCCGCCGGTGCCGCGGGCGGGTTCGCCTGGGACCGCTTCGGGCACGGCAGCGACGACTCCGGCGGTACGGCCGCCGACGGCACGGGCTCCGACCCGAGCGCCCGGGCCACCGGGCCCCACACCTTCGAGCGGCTGTCCGCCCCCGACCGCACCGTGGTCCGGGCCGGCGACGGCGGCACGCTCGCCACGTTCACCGACGGCGCCCGCACGGCCGTACTCACCGGGCCCAGCCGCACCTTCAGCGAGCCGCGCACCACCGAGGCCAAGGTGACCACGGACGCCTGGGTGCGGGTGCTGCCGCACGCGTGGCAGAAGGGCATGGAGAAGTCCGCCTGGTTCAAGGGCTGGTTCAAGAAGGCGCTCGTCGACAGCAGCCCGGACGTCTTCGCCGTGGCGTTCCAGTACAGCAGCGCCGGGGCGCGCGACAAGCACAACGCCAAGGGCGTGCGCTACGCGGGCACCGCGCACTTCGGCCCGCGCAACTCCGCGGTCAAGAACCCGCTGGACTTCGCCTACTACGACGAGCAGTCCGACTTCTACGACTATCTGGGAACCGAATGGACCTTCCCGGACGGCACGCGCGTGCAGCCGGAACAGGCCCGCTACGGCGATGTCGACTGCTCCGGCTTCCAGCGTCTGGTGTGGGGCTACCGCATGGGCATCCCCCTGCACAACACCAACACCAAGGGCACCGGTCTGCCGCGCCGCGCCTTCGCCATCGCCGCCTACGGTCCCGGCCGCACGGTGATCCCGCACACCGGCACGAAGCAGGCCACCGACCTCGACGCCCTGCAACCCGGCGATCTGGTCTTCTTCGCCATCATCAAGGACAAGCCGGACTTCATCGACCACGTCGGCATGTACATGGGCCTCGACGACCAGGGCCGACACCGCTTCTACTCCAGCCGCTCCGCCGCCAACGGCCCCACCCTGGGTGACCTGTCGGGCCACGCGCTGCTGGACGGCACCGACTTCTACGCCCGCGGCTTCCGGGCGGCCCGCCGCCTGTGACTGAGCCGCGTGTGATGTCGCCGCTCGTGACTCCGCCGCGTGTGCACCGCCGCTTCACCTGACCTGCTGATCCGAGGACCACTGCCATGACCGCCATCCCCGCCGCCCAGCCCACCGGAGCGCAGCAAGGCCGTCCGGTGGCGAACAGCCGCTCCGAGGGGCCAAAGGACGCCCCGCGCTGGGAGCGCCCGGCACTCGCCGCGGTGCTGGTCGTCGCCACGGGGCTGTACTCCTGGGGCATCGGGCACGCCGCGCTCCACCCCTTCTACGGTGCGGCGATACGCTCGATGGCCGGCAGCTGGCGGGCGTTCTTCTTCGGCGGGCTCGACACCTCCGGCTCGATCAGCATCGACAAGCTGCCCGGCGCCTTCTGGCCCGACGCCGTCTCCGTCTGGCTGTTCGGCCCGCACACCTGGGCGGCCGCGCTTCCGCAGGTCGTCGAGGGCGTGCTCACCGTATGGCTGTTGCACCGGATCGTACGGGCCTGGGCCGGTCCGTTCGCGGCGCTGATCGCCGCGCTGGCGCTCACCCTCACCCCGGTCACCGTGGTGCTCACCCGGGCCACCATCCCGGACACCGCGCTCACGCTGCTCCTGGTGGCGGCGGCCGGAGCGCTGCAGAAGGCGGTGCGCACCGAACGGCTGCTGCCGCTGATCACCTGCGGGATCTGGGTCGGGCTCGCGTTCCAGACGAAGATGCTTCAGGCGTGGCTGGTACTGCCGGTCTTCGCCGCCGTGTACCAACTCGTCGCGCCCGGAAGGCCGTTGCATCGAGCCGTGCGCGTCCTGGTGGGCGGAGCGGTCGCGCTGGCGGTCTCCTGCTCCTGGATGCTGATCGCCTCGGCGACATCGGCCGCCGACCGCCCGTACCTCGACGGAACGTCCGACAACGATCCGTTCGCCCTGGTCTTCGGCTACAACGGCCTGAGCCGCTTCAGCAGCGATCCCACCGCGTTCGGCGCCGTCGCGGGCACCGCCGCCAGCCGCACCACCGGCAACACCGGCTGGGACATGCTGATCAACGAAACGGTCGGCCCGCAGATCGCCTGGTTCCTGCCGCTCGCCGTGCTCGCCGCGGTCCTGGGCGTCACCCGGCGCGCCGGGCGCCCGCGAACCGACCTGCCGCGCGCGGGATTCCTGCTGTGGGGTGGCTGGCTGGCCGTGCACGCCCTGGTGTTCAGCGTCTCCAACGGCAACCACGCCTACTACACGGCCGTCATCGCCCCGGCGCTCGCCGCACTGGCCGGCGGCGGTCTCGCGCTCTTCCGCTCGGAGTACGAGGCGAAGTACGCGCCGGAGCGGGAGGCGGAGCTCACGCCGGAGCCGGCGACGGAGCACGAGGGGGAGCGGGAGGCAAAGCACGAGAGGCAGCGGGAGGCGGAGCACGAGACGGAGCTGGAGACGACGTACGCGCTGAGGCTGCCGACGACGTACGCGCCGGAGCTGGACACGACGTACACGCCGGAGCGGGAGGCAGAGCACGAGACGGAGCCGGAGACGGAGCAGGCGTCGGCCGGCCGGCGGCACCTGGTGCTGCCGGCGGCGATCGCGCTGACGGTGGCGTGGGCGCTGATGCTCGACTGGCCGACCCGGTTCGTCTCCTGGCTGCTGCCGGTCGCGGTGATGCTCGCGCTGTGCGGCGTGGTGGCACTGTGGAGCCGCGGGGCGCGCACCTCCCCGCGGATGATCCACGCCGCCCTCGCCGCCGGGATCGCGGCCACCCTGGTCGTACCGGCCGGCTGGGCCGTCTCCGGCCTCGACCCGCTCTACGCGGGCGCGACCACCTCGCCGATGACCGGTCCGGTCGGCAAGTCGTACAACGAGCATCCCCATCACGCGCCGCGGAGGATAGGCCTCGACCGGCCCAACGCCCGCGACACCGCCCTGCTCGACTACCTCACCAAACACCGCCACGGCGAGAAGTACCTTGTCGCCACCCAGGCCGCCTACACCGCCGAGCCCCTGCTCCGCGCGAAGTCCGAGCCCATCCTCGTCATGGGCGGCTTCACCGGCAACACCCCCTTCCCGACCGCCCGGCAGCTCGGCAGCCTGGTCACCGCCCACCAGTTGCGCTATGCGCTGCTCACCACCCGGCGCCCCACCACTCCCGCCACCACCTGGGTGAAGTCCCACTGCACCCGCATCCGGCCCACCGCCTACGGCCTCCGCACCCACGGCAGCTTCGTTCTCTACGACTGCGCCCCCCAGAGGTGAGGCGCCGCCTGCTCTAGCGTGTGAGGCATGACAGCGAGATGCCAAGCCTGTGGGGGTCCGATCGAGGGTGGTGGCGGGCCGGGGCGGGTGGCGTCGTACTGCTCGCAGGCCTGCCGTCAGCGCGCCTATCGGGAGCGGCGGCGGCCGGGCGGCGTGCCCGTCAGGGAGCTGATATCCGACATCGGGGATCGGCTGGGGCGGCTGCGGCTGGAACCCGGGCTCGCGTTCCATGCCGATGTCGAGGCCCTCTCGACGCGTTTCGCGCAGCTGCGGCGCCTCGCACGTGAAGCACGTGAAGCACGTGAAGCACGTCAGGACCCTGCTCGGTCGGTGGGCGCCACGGCAGCCGTCACCGACGTCACGGAATTCGTCACACCTGCCGGTGTGACGAATTCCGATGTGCCGAATTCCCGTGAGGACGCCTTCACCACTCTCGTCGAAGGGCACCGGCGGGAGCTGCGGGTGCACTGCTATCGGCTGCTCGGCTCGTACGACGAGGCCGAGGACCTCACCCAGGAGGCCTTCCTGCGGGCCTGGCGGGCGCGGGAGACCTTGGAGGGCGTGGACAACGCGCGCGCCTGGCTCTACAAGGTCGCCACCAATCTGTGTCTCGACTTCCTGCGCAAGCACAACCGGCGCCCGGCTCCCTATGACCCGGTTCCGGGCATGGACTCCGGAGACGGGCCGGCGCCCCCGCGTCTGCCCTGGCTTCAGCCGTTTCCCGACGACCAGTTGCCCGAGATCCCCGCGGTTCAGCACGAGCCCGACGAACAGGCCGTGGCAGGCGAGACGCTGGAGCTGGTCTTCCTGACCGCCATCCAGCAGCTCCCGCCCCGCCAGCGCGCGGCGGTGATCCTGCGCGATGTCGCGGGGTGGTCGGCCCAGGAGACCGCCGATCTGCTGGGTTCCAGCCTGGCCTCGGCCAACAGCGCCGTCCAGCGCGGCAGATCGGCTCTCCGACAGGCACTGCCGGACCGGCGCGAGGACTGGTCGGCCGCGCCGCCCAGTGCCGAGGACCTGGCCCTGCTTCAGCGCTACATGGACGCGGCGGCACGGGCCGACACGGACGCCATGATCGAGCTCGTACGGGAGGACGCGGTGCTCACCATGCCGCCGAACCCGTTCTGGTTCACCTCGCGTGACGCGCTCTTCGCGTTCGTACGGCCGAACCTCGATCCGGCGTCGCCGATGTTCGCCGGGCACTGGCGGCACCTGCCCGTGCACGCCAATGGCCAGCTGGCGGTCGCCGGCTATCTGAAGCGGCCGGGGACCAGCGTCTTCAGGGCCCAACTCATCGACGTACTGCGGGTGGAGGAGGGCCGGATCGCTGAGATCACCACCTTCGAACCCCACCTGTTCGCCGCGTTCGGGCTGCCGATGACGCTCTGATGCCGCCGGGGAGCGATGAGTCTGCCCGGCAGGCACGTCTCATGGGTGACGGGCGCACACGGCGCCCTCGACCCAAGGAGCCGAAGAGCCATGCTGAAGGACAAGATCGCGATCGTCTACGGTGGAGCGGGTTCCCTCGGTGCGGGAGTCGCGAGGGCGTACACGCAGGCGGGGGCGCGGGTGTTCCTCGTCGGCCGTACGGAGGCCACGCTACGGAAGGTCGCCGCCGAGACGGGTGCCGAGTACGACGTGCTCGACGCTCGTGCCGAGGACGCCGTCGAGGCCCACGCGGCATCGGTCGTCGAGCGGGCGGGACGGATCGACATCTCGCTCAACCTCGTGCCGCGAGGGGACTTCCAGGGCGTACCGCTGACCGAGATGTCGGTCGGGGACTACACGCGGCCGGTCGTGCAGGGCATCGCCTGCCAGTTCATCACCGCCCGGGCCGCGGCACGCCGGATGACCGCACAGGGCTCGGGGGTGATCCTCTCCCTGGACAGCGCGTCCGGCAACGGCAGCCCGATGATGGGGGGCACCGCCGCGGCCGACGGCGCGATCGACGCGCTGATCCGCCAGTTCGCCCAGGAGGTCGGCCCGGCGGGCGTACGCGTCTGCGGGATCTGGACCGCCGGTGTCACCGACAGCCTCACCCCCGAGAAGCTGGCTGCCGCCGGTGCCCCGGGCATGGACGAGGCCGCGGTACAGGGCGTCCGCTCCCACCTGGACAGTCTGCGGATGACGAAGCGCTCGCCGCGGATCGCGGACATCGCCGCGCTGGCGACGTTCCTCGCCTCCGATGCCGGTGCCGCCATCACCGGCACGTGGGTCAACGCGACCGCCGGAATGTTTCCCAGCTGACAACCGCGTCGATCACGCTGTCCACCACCTCGGTCACCGGCTTGGACGCATCGATGATCGTCGCGCCACGGCTTTCGTGGATCGCTCGCATCCGAGGGTTCCACTTCAGGGCCGCCGCGAGCTCTTCGGGATGTCGGCCGAAGGTGTTCGTGGTGCGGGTCGCGAGCCGGTGGCGGAGGGTGTCCTCGTCGATCACCAGGCAGACGGTGTGGTCGAAGAGATCGCGGACGTCTGCCTCGTTCTCCGCCGACCCGCACAAGAACGCGATGCGGGAACGGGACTCCTCGGCGAGGGTCTCGACGCGCTCGCGGACGATCGCCCACCCGTATCGATCGAGCCAGCCTTGGGGAACCGGATACGGAGGATCCATCACGACCACGCCCTCAGCTCGGTCGACCCAGCGACTGAAGCCGTCCTCGTCGGCGTCGAACGCGACGTGGCCCCGCTCTCGCAACACCCCGCAGACCGTGGACTTACCAGTCCCTGAGTTGCCCGTCACCCACACCAGTGTCACGCCGTCAGCGTAGACATGACCGCCCTCTCAGTTCTCGTCGGAGCGTTCATACGGCCGGCGTCTCGCCCGGCTTGTCCGCGACCCCGACGTCCAGCAGTGCCTCGTGGGACGAGCCCAGGAAGTCGAGGGACTTGTCGTCGAAGACCCAGACCGTGTGACCGTCGCTCTCCTCGAAACTCAGGCCGATGCCGGGGCGGCCGGTGTAGTCCTCGGCGTCGGTCACGACCGAGACGCCCGGGATCTTCGCGGCCGCGCGGTAGAGCGCGGCGTCCAGTTCGGGCAGGAGCGTGGCGTCGGGCAGCATGTCGCCGATCTTCTCCAGTGCCGCGCTCTGCCGGGTCCGCCCGTCGCCCTTCGTACCTGCGTAGATCTTCTCCAGCAGCGCGTCGGGGTCCGTGGGCAGTGCCTGGAGCTCACGGAACGTGGTGGCGTTCGGGTCGGGGCTCAGCCTCATGTCGTGCGTGCCCTTGGAGTACGAGGAGAACGGGTCCCGGGTCCGGAACGGCGGCCCCACCAGCACCGTGACCCGGCGCAGTCCCGCGCGCTCGCCGTCGACGGCGGTCCAGCTCGCTTCGCGCAGGATCCGGACGTCGTCGTCCGAGAACTTCATGGATCCCTGGGTGCGGACATAGATGTACTGGTCGTCCCTGACGGGCACGGTCTTCTTCGCGGCGGCGACCTCGGCGATGCGATTGAGGAGGTCGGCCGCGTCCGCATCGGTCGTGGTGGTCCCGGACCCGACGGTGCCGGCGAGGACAGTGGCGACGACCGCCGCCACGAGGGGTACGGCGATGGCGGCGAACCGGCGGCGGGGGGCACGTGCTCGTCGGCCGGGCGCCGTCGCGATCTCGGGGCGTTCCGCGGCTTGCTCGGTGAGCTCTGTCATCAGATGGTCCTTCAGCAGGTCGTGGCGGTCGCTCGTCAGGACCGGGTCACCCGGGCTCGGCAGCAGCCTGGCCAGTTCCTCGCGCTCTTCGGGGTTCATCCGTGCTTCTCCTGTGTCGACCGGGCCGTTGCGGGACGGCCACCCGGTACCTGTCCGGTGCGCCGGCCGAGTCCCGGCCTTTCCGGCTGAGGGGGAGGGTCCGGTGTCGCGGCGGTACTCCGCTGCGCCGGGTACTCGGCTCGCCGCCCGGCGGAGGTGCGCCGGGCCAACTCCGCCTCCGACAACGTCCGCAGCCGCTGCCGTGCGCGGGCGAGCCGCGACCGTACGGTGCTCGTCGGCACGCCGAGGGCCTCGCCCGCGGCCGCGTAGCTCAGTCCCGACCAGACGCACAGGGCGAACACCTCACGCTCGGCCCTGCGCAGCCTTCCGAGCGCGGTGCGCGCGGCAGCGAGCCGCTCGGCGTTCTCCATGCGGCCGACGAGATCGTCGGCGAAGTCCGGCAGGGTGTCACGGTCCGCCGGGCGGCCGGGGAGCCGGGCGAGCGCGGCACTGTGCCGACGGGCGGCGCGGCGGGTGTTGCGCAGCACGTTGGTGGCGATGCCGTACAGCCAGGGGCGCAGTCCGTCGCCTTCGGGCACGCCGACGTCTTCTTCCAGGGCCGCGGCTTCGGGTCTCAGCTTGTCCCTGAGCCGCCAGGCCTCCAGGAAGGTCAGGGACACCACGTCCTCCGCGGTGCTCCGGTCCGCCGACAGGCGGGCGGCGTGACCGTAGACGGCCGAGGCGTGCGCGCCGAAGAGTTCGGCGAAGGCTTCCGGATCGCCGGCGCGGATCCGGTCACGCAGGGAAGGTTCCACAACCACCCCTGTCCGCTCGGCACTTGCCATCCCTGTGGCGACGATCACACTACGAACCGGTCCTCGAACAGATGCCGACCGAGGCGGTCTGTTCGAGGCCCTACTCTGATCCCCGTGAGGCAGGCGAGCGCTGGGAAGGACGATCGGCGATGACGCCCCTGAACAGCGGGGACCCGGAGTCCGTAGGCGGGTACACCCTTCTCGGCCGGCTCGGTGCGGGCGGCATGGGAGCCGTCTATCTGGGAGTCTCCGCCTCGGGACGGCAGGTCGCGGTCAAGCTCGTGCACGGGCCGTATGCCCAGGAGGAGGAGTTCCGCACGCGCTTCCGGCAGGAGATCGCGGCGGCGCGCAGAGTGAGCGGCGCCTTCACCGCGCCGGTCGTGGACGCCGACCCGGACGCCGACCGGCCGTGGATGGCGACGCTCTACGTGCCGGGGCTCACCCTCGCCGAGGTCGTGGAGAAGGACGGCCCGCTGAGCCGGCGGGAACTGCGCGCGCTGGGGCTGGGGCTCACCGAGGCGCTGCGCGACATCCACCGGGCAGGCCTGGTGCACCGGGACCTCAAACCGGGCAACGTCCTGATGACCGAGGACGGGCCGCGCGTCATCGACTTCGGCATATCGCGCGCTTCCGACCACCAGAGCCGCACCACGACCGGGCGGATGATCGGCACTCCGCCCTTCATGTCGCCGGAGCAACTGGCCTCTCCCCGGGACGTCACCCCGGCCTCGGACGTGTTCTCGCTGGGGTCGCTGCTGGTGTTCGCGGCGGTCGGCACGGGACCGTTCGACGCCGACAGCCCGTACATAACCGGCTATCAGGTGGTGTTCGGGACCCCGGACCTCGGCGGGGTGCCCGAACCGCTCCTGGGCATAGTCGAGCGCTGCCTGGACAAGGACCCGGCCGCACGGCCGGAACTGACGGACCTGCACCACATGCTCCAGGCGCTGCCGGAGTCCGACGCCACCGGGTCCCCGGAGACCGGGCAGTCCGCGAAACCCCTGCGCCGCCCCGCTTCCCGCACTGCGGCCGCCACCCCCGCGAGCGCCTCGACCCGCACCGGCACCGGCACCGGCACCGGCAAGCGACGCCGGGTCCGGATGCTGCTCACCGGCCTCGGAGCGGTGCTGGCCGTCACGGGGCTGGGTATCGGGGTGGGGGCTTTCGTGTCCGGTCCGGACACGAAAGCCCCCACCCGTGCCGCGTCACTGCCCGACGGCTGGCGGCCGTGGCGGACGGAGCTGCGGTACGACGTGAAGGGTGTCCCTCTCGACTACGACAGCCCCGGATGCGTGACGGAGGGCAGCGCCCTGTTCTGTGGCGGTACGGGCTTCACGACCGCCAGGATCGACGCGGCCTCCGGCCGCACCCTGTGGCGGTCCGGCACCCGCCCGCAGGGAGCGCAGCCGATCGGCGTTCGCGACGGGCTGGTCTACATGTACGAGGAACCGGACGCCAAGACCAGGCGCGTGGTGGCCCTCGACGCCGGCACCGGGCACCGGCGGTGGCAACGCGACGTCAACCGGTCCGAGAACGCGGTCCTGTACGACGGCGGACTGCTGACCCTGTCTCCCGACTACTCGTCGTTCGTGGCCTACGGGCCCTCCGGCAAGGAACTGTGGCGGGCGCCCTCGCTGGACGAGTACTGCACTCCGTCGGCGCTCGGAGGCGTCCCCTACGCCCTGTGCTCGCAGGGCACCGAGCCCGGCCAGGCCCCGGTCGAACTGATGAGGCTCGGACCCGGCAGCCTGAGCGAAACCGCCACACTGCCGCAGAAGGCGCAGGCACTCGGCGCCGTCGGCGGGCAGCCCCTGTTCCTCGCCCCCCAGACCGCGAAGGACGTGTACGAGGCCGGGTACGAACGGCCGTACAACGCGCTGCTGCGGGTGGCCCCGGAAACGGGGCAGGTCAGACGGATACCGCTGGCACATCCGCTGACCGGCACGGCCACCCTTGTGAACGGCGTCGTCTACTTCGTCCGGTTCGACGGGTCGGTCACCGCGGTATCGGCGGACAGCGGCAGACAGCTCTGGCAGAAGGTGACGGACGTGGAGAGTCTGTCCGTGCCCGCGGTGTCAGCGACGTACGGGCGGGTCTACTTCTCCAACCGCTTCGGCCGTCTGCTGGCACTGGACAGCCGCACCGGAGCGGAGGTCTGGCGCACCTCCGCACTGGCCGACCCCGGGGACAAAGCGCAGGGCTACCCGCCGCGCGTACTGCTCGTCAAGGACGCGATCGTGGCGATGGCCGGTGACACGGCCTTCTCCCGGAGCCCGGACGGGCCCACCTGACCGGCCGAGTCGATCGCCGCGCACCGTGTGCATGACGGGATGCAATCAATGGCACTGTTGATATCAACGGAGGTGTACTCGATGAGCCGGACCGTGATCGACCTCGACGATCAGCTGGTCGCGGACGTGGCCAAAGCTCTCGGTACCAGCACCAAGAAGGAAGGGGAACTACCGCCGGTGAACGCCGCGAATACCTGATCGACACCAGCGCGTTCCGCCGCCGACCGCACCCGGGGCATCGAGGACATGCGCCTGCTCTCCGGCTGGGTGCCCGTTGACGACCGTGCCTACGACCGCGCCTGACGGGTCCATGAGGTCCTCACCCAGCGCGGACAGCACCGCAGCGCCGGGGCCGTCGACCTCGTGGCGGCCGCCACGGCCGAGTTGCAGGGACTGACGCTGCTACACCGCGACCGGGACTTCGAGTGCATCGCCGCCGTCACCGGCCAGGCGCTCCAGTGGTACGGCCCCGAAGCCGGCAAGTGACACGGGGCTTCACGGCAAGCCCTGTGCACGCGCATGGCGCGGATCATGTGCGGGTGCCGTTCTGTTCGATGCCGGCAGGGTGGGGGATGCGGGCGGCGAGCCGCCAGGCGCCCGCGCCGGCTGGTCCGGCGTTCAGTTGGCCGCCGAGGGCGGCCACACGTTCCTGTAGGCCGATGAGTCCGTAGCCGGAGTCGACGGAGCTGATTTCCCCGGGAGTGCCGGCCGTGTTGGTGACCTCGACCAGTGTGGCCGGTGGCCCGTAGTCGACGCGTACGGTCACCAGGGCGCCGGCGGCGTGCTTGCGGGTGTTGGTCAGTGCTTCCTGGACAATGCGGTACACCGCGAGGCGATGGGTGGTGGGGGCCTGTTCCGGGTGGCCCTGGATCGTCATCCCGACGCGCTGGCCGGCGGCGCGGGCTTCGTCGGCCAGTTCCTGTGCATCCCTCACGGCAGGGGCCAGTGCGGCAGGCGCCCGCGTGGTGTCGGGCTCGCGCAGGGCGCCGAGTACGTCGCGCAGGTCGGCCAGTGCTGCGGTGGACGCGGTGCGCAGCAGACCGAGCCGTTCGGCGACCGTCGCGGGCAGCGTGTCGCTCCTCGTGGCCAGCACACCGGTGTGCAGGGCGATCAGGCTGAGGCGGTGCGCGAGGACATCGTGCATCTCAGCGGCGATACGGGATCGTTCCGCGACGCGCGCGGCCTCCTCACGCAACTGTGCCTCGACACGCAGGTGCTCCACGTCGGCGGCCAGCGCCTGCACCAGTCGACGGCGGCTGCCGACCCACAGGCCGACGACGAGGCCGAACAGCAGCACGAACACCGCGGACACATACCGTAGTTCGTCCCAGATGCGGGATGCCGGGAAGCCGAGCAGGTTGGCGGTCAGCGCGACGACGGCGCAGCCCGCCGCCACCCGCAACCGACGGGCTGCGGCCAGGTCGAACATGACGACGGCCAGCAGTATCAGCGTGAGCCATCCCCACCACGCGGTGACCACGGTGACAAGGAACGGCGCGACGGGCCACCGCAACCGCGGCACCAGCAGGGCCACGCCGCAGACCACCGCCGAGGCCGTGGCCGGGACCAGGTACCGACCGTCGCTGACGGTCAGGGCGTTCATTGCGGTGATCAGCACGAAGAGCGCCACGATTCCGGCCCGCGCGAAGGCTGCCGACCACCTTGCGACCGTACTCCTGTTCACCGTGGCAATCCTAGAAAGGCTCCCGCTCCACTCCCTCCGCTGGATCTGCCGCCCGCCCACGTCTGGCACCTGCGACGCCCTCTCGTCCGTTCCTGACGTTTCTTCATCCCATCTGACCCGTTATTGCACAGCTGTGACGGTGAGCGCACAGCTCCGGCACTCTCTGTTGGGAGACTCCTCTCATCGCGAAGGGCGGCAAGCCGAAAGGACCGGTTCAGGTCCCAGGGACGGCGGGCGGTTCCCGCGGAAGTCTCGTCGCAGCGTCATCCACATCCCTGGGGGAACCTCGATGTCCACTCGTAACCGCCGGAGCACCGCAGCCGCCGTCACCGCGGGCGCCGCCACACTGCTCACCCTGTGCGGCACGGCCGTCGCCGCGGCCGCGTCCGCCCACACACTCACCGTGCCCAGGGGACTCACCCTCAGCGACGGCACCCGCCACGTCGTGGTCAACGGGAGGTCGATCGACTTCGGCACCACCGTCCGTGACCTGGCCTGGAACCCCAGCGGCAGCAAGGCCGCCTTCATCGACGGGCACGGCGACCTCGTCGTCTCCAGCCCCGACGGCAGCCACCGCGTCACCGTCGCCGCCAACCCGGGCGGGCAGACCTGGTCCCACCCCACCTGGCAGGTGACCGCCGCCGACCGGGCGAACCGGATCCCCGCGAAGAACAACCTCATCTTCTCGGCCAAGGTCCACGGCCACACCGTCCTGGAGGGCATCAAGGCCACCGCCGACCACGGCAAGCCGGCGAAGATCAGCCTCAACGGCGACCCGGGCGACGGCGCCCTCCCCCAGACCGACAACACCTGGCCGAACGTCGGCGGCGGCTACGGCACGGCCGTCTACGAGAACACCCACACCGGCGAGGTCTACATCCGCGACGACTACCTGCGGCAGCAGGGCGGCGCGCTGACCAAGGGGTCCGAGCCCGCTCTCTCCCCCGACAACGAGGAGGTCGTCTTCGTCCGCTCCGTCCACGGGCACGACCACCTCTTCGTCGAGGACTTCGGCGGCTCCACCCACGTCGTCAAGGACGTCACCCCCAGCGCCACCACCGACTACACCGAGCCCACCTGGTCGCCCAACGGCAAGACCATCGCCTTCCGCGCCCCGACCGGTACGTACACCATCACGAAGACCGCCCACGGCTTCGGCAAGCCCGTCAAGGTCTCCAAGCACACCGGCCTGCCTGCCTACCGCGGCTGACCGCCGCCCAACCGCCCACCGGAGCGGGCGAGTTCGGCCTGGAGCTCCGGCAGGTGCTGGTCGGCCGTGTCATGCGGCAGGTACTCGACCACATCGAGAAAGCGGAACAGGACCTGGGTCTTGGTGACGGCGAACTCGTAGTCGCCGAATCCCACCACGGCACCCAGCTCACCACGGACGGCTCCCCGGACGACATGCGCGGTCATGTCGTCCGGGCTTTCCGCCGTCAGCCCCCGCCGCGCGTTGGGGCGAGCCAGATACGGGCAGACCATCGAGGCGTAGAGCATGCACGCGCGGTGCCCCGGCGCTTCCAGCGTCGCCGCCATGTTCCGGTACGGCCGCCCGGCGGCGAGCGCCTCGCGGATCGCGGAGCTCTCCGCGGCGCCGACCACCCGCCACACCGGACCCTTGGGCATCAGCGTGTCGCAGACGGAACACAGACGCCGTCGTGCGCACTCGGCGCTGCGGCCGTAGTCGGTGAGCGCGAACTGGGGCTCGTCGCCCTCCCACGGGGTGATGGCAGGTACGGGGTAGCCACGGCTGTCACGAGGCCTGGCCTCGACGGTCGCCGGCATGGGAACGGAATCGAATCGCACACCTCATGTTCAACCACATGACCGCCCACCGCGACGGTCGGTCAGGCATGACCTTGACCAGCGGGTTTCGGTGCGATCAGTCCCCGCCTAACACGACCCGCCGCACCGCATCCGCAGCGACACGCTGACGCCAAGGGGTGAGCAGGCATCAGAAGATCCCCCGAAAGGACTAATAGTATGTCAATCCGCTTTTCATCATAGTGATGTGATTCTCCATCAGTTTCAGAAGTGCCGTTATAAATGCCTCGATTGGCGCTCTACTGCCGATCTTCCGATATGACCGACATGCCAGCCGTGGGTAAGTTCGTTCACGAGCCGGCTGACGGGCCGGCAGCTCTGAGACAGGAGATCGCGACATGAAGCTTCGTTCCACGGTGGTCACCGCCGCTGTTTCGGCCGCTGCGGCTCTGGCCGCGACTGGCATCACCTACGCCTCGGCCGCTTCCGCCCCGGCGGCCCAGGAGGCCCCGGCCGTTGCCGCCGCGCCCGCCGTCGCACCCGCCGGTGGCGGCAACGGAAACAACAACAACGGCAACAACAACAGCAAGGGCAACGAAGGCAACAACAGCAAGGGCAACGAGGGCAACGAGGACAACGACCACCACGGCCGGGAAGAGGGCCGTATCGAGATCAACGAGCGGTCGTACCACGCCAACCCCGGCGACTGCATCACCGTGATCAGCGGCCTGGGCGCGAAGAGCCTGAACGTCCGCAACGACACCCGCAAGACCGTCGAGGTCTTCCGTGGGGCGGTCTGCGACAACGGCGCTCCCATCGCCACCGTCGGACCCCACAGCTCCAGCGACGGCGTGCGCCCGGGATGGGTCGACGGCATCGACATCGACAAGGGCGTCGTGGCCAGCTTCCGGGTGATCAGGAACCACCACGAGGACCGCGGCGACCGCGGCGACCACGGCGACGACTACTAGGCCGCGAGGACTACTAGTAGTACGCCGACCGCACACTGTGGAGCCCCGGCCCGCCGGAATCGGGCCGGGGTCCCCAGTCTGGACCATTCTCCGACAGCCACGCCCTGTGTGCACCCCGCGAGCCGGGCACCAGGCGCGCGGCACCCGGTGCCCCGGCCGTCTTCCGGCCTTCCCCGTCCAGCGAACGGGTGAGGAGTGACATGAGTATCCGCCTGGTGGAGGACGTGAGCGACGGCACCTATGTCCTGGACGGCCTCGACATCACACTGACCCCGGCCCTGCCGTGGCTGGGGCACCAAGTCTCGTGGGAGATGAACGGCCACCTCAAGGAGCCGGTCGACCTGACCCGGGTCACCTGCAATGTGATCATGAAGTTCGGTCCGGTGAAGATGCTCGACAGGAACTACGAGCTGCCCGACCTGTTGAAGGGCGTGGGCGCGAGGCTGTCGGGTGACCCCAGGCCGCCCGCCGGTCCGTGGCGACAGACGTGGAACCTTCAACTTCCCGAGGCGGTGCCGGTGGCCGAGCACCGCATCCTGCTGCGCGCCCGGACGGGCAGAGGAAAGAACTTCTTCGCGCTGGACATCGCCCTGAACTTCAGCCGCAGCTTCCGTCCGGCCGCGACGAGCGGCTGCGGAGGCTCACGCGTGCTTCACGGCTCGTGCCGCGATTCCCGTTGAAGCGCGGGCCGACCTACGGGAGATCAGTTCTCCGTCACTCTGTACCATTTGGGGCCGCCGACCGGGTACTCGAAGAGGGGACGGCCCCGGCTGCCGCTGGTGCGGAACGGTTTTCCGTGGTCATCGATCCGGGTGGTTCCCTGACGGCCGCCGCTGGACCACTGGAGCTCCACGTACCAGCGCACGTCGTGGGCGTCGGCGTGGGCGGTGATGTACAGCACCTCGGGATCGGACTGGCTGACCTTGTAGGGGACACCGCGCTGGCCGGCCTTCGGCACGATGGTGGGGTGAGCGGCGTCGAGGTTCGTGTCGAACGACCTCGTCTCGACGCCTCCGCCGCAGCCCGACGACCCCTCGTACGCGTTCCAGGCCGGGGGCGCGCCCGAGTCGACCACACGGACGTGCAGGGACTCGATGACGACCGTTTCGTCCCCGGCGCCCTGGACGGTCAGCGCCACCCGCTGACCGTCGGCGGCGATGGCGCCGTGCGCCTTCACCCAGCCCGGGACGTCCTGCCCCATCACCGGCGGCGAGACTTCGCCGGGAGGCCGGTCGATCAGGTACTTCCCCTCGCACTGCGGGTCGTCCCAGGCATAGGTGCGGGTGCTCACCGTGAGCGGGACCGCGGCGCTGTCCCGGGCGGGACCCGGGTCGGTGTCGTGTGCCGACGGCTCGGCGTCGGGCGTTGTGCGGACCGGGGCCGGGGAGTGGCTCGGACGTACGGAGGGGGACGTGGACGCCGACGGGTGCGGCGTGGAGGCGGTGGAGGCCGGCGGTCCGGAGGAGGTCACGGTGCCGGTCGGCCGGCCGTGCTCCGCCAGGTCCGTGCCCCCGCCCTTCAGGTCGACCGCGAACGCGGTGGACACGGCGACGACGACGGCGGTGCCCGCCGCGATCAGGGCCCACCGTCCGCGGGCGGTCCGAACGAGCCTCGGCGTGCGGCGAGCGGGGACAGCCGCCTCGGGCGGGGGTGGCGGCGGGGTGTCCGACCCGGCCTCCGGCTGGGCGGAGGCCGGTTCCGACTCCGCTGCGGCACGATCCGCCCCGGCCCGCCGGGCGCGCTCCCGTGCCGCGTCGGCCAGGACCCAGCGCCGGTGTAACTCGACCAGTTCCTCCGGGGTCGCTCTGCACACCCGGCCGAAGCGGGAGACGGCCGCGTTGTCGGCCGGTACTCCTTCCCCCTTGCAGTACCGGTGCAGCGTCGAGGTGCTCATGTGCGCCCGCTTCGCCAGCGCCTCGTAGCTCAGCCCGGACCGCTGCTTCAACTCGCGCAGCAGCGCCGCGAACTCAGCGATCTCCTCAGCCGCCCCCACCAGTCCTCCATTCCGTTCGGCATCCCAGGAAGGTCACGTTTCCCCTGGTCAGAGCCGGTCTCGCATCCCAGCGTCCCAAAATTCCCGATGGAATGGCCGAGGGGACGCCGCATGGCACAGGCTTGGGCCATCCAAGCACGGCGCCTCGCCGGACACGGTGCTCGGCCCCGCTCAACTCCCCTTCCACGGAACACGTTTCCGGCGCGCCCATCGCCTGCTGCCCACCAGCTACTCGTTGTTCAGAGAAAGCAGTCCATTCATGCGTATCGCCACTCGTCTCGCCTCCCGCACCGCCGCCTCCTCCATGGTCGTCGCCGCCACCCTCGCGCTCGTCGGCATCCAGGCCGCCGGGCAGACCGCCGCCGCCACGACGCAGGCCTCCTCGGTCGTCACCTGCACCGCGGCGAACACCGAGCTGACCGTCACCGAGGTGACCCGCCCGATCAACCACCTGCTGCTCAAGGCCACCAACACCGGCACCAAGCCCTGCTACGCCTACAGCGCCCCCTACCTGAGGGCCGGCGCCGACGCCCAGGCCCCGGTGGCGTGGAACCAGGAGAGCACGCCGCAGGCCGTGGTGGTGCTCAAGCCCGGTCAGTCCGCCTACGCGGGCATCCTGACGTCCACCCCCGACGGCGAAGGGGGCGGCACCGAGAAGACCCTGGGCGTGATCTTCGCTGACAGGAAGGGCAACGCGACCGACAAGGAGAAGACCCTGAAGCTGCCGAACGGCGGTGTCTTCTTCAACAGCCTCGCCGCCGTCACCTACTGGCAGGACAACGCGGCGGACGCCCTCGTCTGGTAGCCGGCCCCGGCGTCCACGCGATGCGGTCGCCGGCGGCGGCCGCATCGCGGACGTCACGCGGGCTCCCGCCGTCTGTCGCCTGTCGCCGATCAGTCGATGCGGTCGCTCAGGCCCAGTACCTGCGGGTTCTCGCATGGGAAGTCCCTGGGCATGCCGGGCACGTCGATGGTGCGCCCGTACACGCCGGCCAGGAACTCGACGGCACCGACCGGGAACTCCGACCAGTCGCCGTTGGCTCCGCGGACGACCACCGTCCATGCGTCCGGGTCCGCGGGGCTCGTCCTCCAGTAGAAGGAGTCCCCCGAGTCGGACTCCGCCCAGGAGATCAGTCCGCCCGGCTCCGGGTAGGGAACGTAGCCCTCGGTGTCGCCCATCTCGTACAGATCCTGAAGGATCTCGTCCTGCCTGCACCCGGACGCCCACAACACCTCGGTGCCGGGCCGGGGAACGGACACGCTCAGGAAGCCGTCGACGATCAGGACCGGATACGCCTCCGCCAGAGAGCGGAAGTCCGAGGGCAGCGCCGTCCCGAGACCCGCCTCCAGAGCGGCCCAGTCCACGTGGCGCCCCCCGGGCACACGCCACCGTGTCATCGACGGAAGCACGGCCTCCAACTCTTCGACCCTCAGCATGTCACCCGCTCCGTGATCGAGGCCCAGGGTCCAGGACCCGGGCCTTTTCGCTGTGCGTGATGACCGTAGATCAAAGGGCCTTGTCCGTCTGCCTCAGCTCGAGAAGGGAACGGCGTCAGCGGCGGACGTGTGCCAGCTGGTGACGATCGGCTTGTCGACGACGAACGAGCCGACCTTCAGGGACACCGGGTTCGGGTCGGTGTCGGAGACGGAGACGATGAGGCTGTTCAGCTCCTTGCCGCCGTCCTCCTTGGTGGTCTTCGGGTTCACACCGGCATAGGCGGTGACCCCGGCACGGAGCGTGATGTCCTGGCCCGCCGACTGCTCCGCGGGCGCGGCCTCCGTTCCGTCCGACCCGAAGGCCACGACCGGCAGTGCGGCCTTGAGGACACAGGTGATGCCGGGCTTGGCCTTGGCCTTGATCAGGAAGTAGCCACCGGCCTGGGACTCGGAGCTCACGCTCCAGGAGATGTCGTTGGTCCCGCAGCTCTGCCCGTAGCCGCTCTTGCCTCCGGACGTGCCGGTGCCGCCCGTACCGGACTTGCCCGAGGAGCCGCTTCCCGTGGTCCCGCCGCCGGAGGACTTCGAAGTGCCGGAAGACTTCGAGGCGCCGGAACCGCTGTTCGTGCCGCTCGTGCTCCCACTCCCGCCGCCGTTGGCCGCCGTCGTGCCTCCCTTGCCGGATGCCGTCGAGGAGTGCGGGGTGGCGGCCACGTCGGCCGACGCCGACGACGAGTCACCACTGCCGCACGCCGTCGTCAGCAGGCCGGCACCGAGCACGGCGGTGGCGAAGAAGGCGGTGCGCAGACGACGGTTCATTACAGATTTCCCTTCCAGGAGGACAGAGACGACAGATGCGGGGCGCCAGGTGCTCGGTCACCGCGCGTTCACGATCACCAAGACGGCCGCTCCTGATCGCGGGTTGCCGCCGTCTCACGTCCAGGACCTGGCTGGCACGCGCCCGTGACACAGCTTCAGCGGGCCAACCAGGTCAGAACCGTCGTCACCAGGAACACGACGACCGCCGCCAGCCAGACCACAGGGCGTGCCGGCTCCGAAGGCCTGGCCCGCGTCCACTCCTCGCCCTCCCGGGACAGCAGCGCATCCGCGAATGCCTGCGCGGTGGGGGGCCGGTCCTCGGGGTCCGCGGCCAGCGCGGCACGGAGAAGTGTGTCGATGCCCTCCGGAACCCCGGGCTCTCTGGGAATCATGGGCAACGACGAGGTCGATGCCCGCTCTGTCGTGAGGCCCACGCGACCGCCAGGACCGAACGGCTTGCGTCCGGTGAGCAGTTCGAACGTGACGACGGCGAGGGCGTACACATCGGCTCGGCCGTCGAACCCGCCGGTCTGGAGGGCTTGTTCGGGCGCCATGTACGCGGGGGTGCCCGTGGTCACGGTCAGCCCCGACGCGTCAGCCAGTCGCTTCGCGCTGCCGAGGTCGGCGACGAGTACGGCGGTGGGCGTACGGCCGGCGTCGAGCAGGAGGTTCGACGGCTTGACGTCGCGGTGGACGACGCCTGTTTCATGGAGCACCTGGACGGCGTAGCCGGCCTCGGCTGCCAGGTGGAGTGCCTCCGCGGGCCGGCAGTGCCCGACCTTCTCGGCCAGCGTGCCGCCTCGGACGTAGTCCATGACGAAGTAGGGCCGGTCGTCCTCGACGCCGACGTCGTGCACGCGTACGACACGTGGGCTGGAGATCCTGCGGAGCAGCCTCGCCTCCGCCAGAAAGCGTTGCCGTACATCGGCGTTCGACGCCCAGTTGTCGGCCAGCACCTTGACCGCGACGTCCGTGTCGAGCTCGGGATCGTATGCTTTCCAGACGGTGGCGAACGAGCCGGCTCCCAGTCTCTCCTCAAGGAGATAACGACCTAGCTTCTGCATGTGGAAGCATTTTGCCTGAGGCGAGGGGGACAGCACGGTGCTGGAAGAGGATGAGCTGGCGCGGCTCGTGGCGTCTGCCCAGGCAGGTGACCGGGCGTCCCTGGACCGCCTCCTCGTCAGGCTTCGGCCCGTGGTCGTGCGCCGCTGCTCCAGGTTCCTTCCGCACCACGCCGACGCCGAAGAGGCCGCGCAGGATGCCCTGCTGTCCATCAGTACACATCTGCACGAGTACAGCGGGCGGGGCTCGTTCCGCGGGTGGGTGACGGTGATCGCCTCGAACGCCGCCAGGTCCACGTACCGCTCGATGCGCCGGCGCGCGGAGGACAGTCACGCGGTCGTTCCCGAGGGCGCCGACCCTCGGACGACGAGCGTCATCGCGGGGACCCGCCTGGACCTGATGGAGGCGCTGGCCGCCCTGGAGGAGCGGCATCCGGCCCTCCTGGAGTCCTTCGTGCTGCGGGACCTCGGAGACCTGACCTATCTTCAGGTCGCCGAGATCACCGACGCTCCCCTGGGCACGGTCAAGGACCGCATCCACCAGGCTCGTCGCTTCATGCGGGACCGCCTCGGCGGTGGCTTCTGAGACGCACCGACTTCGTCATCCTGGCGGTGGCCATCGGACTCGGCCTGCTGACCGGCCGGTTCGTCCTGCCCGCACGCTCCGCTCCGGCCACCCCGGCAGGGCCACCGGGCGCTTCGGCGTCCTCGCCGGGTCACGGCTCTCCGGCGCCGAAGCCCGCCGGCGGGCCCATGACGGACCGGCATCTGTTGGCGGCGGCCGAGTTCAGGAAGGCCGGGTTCGCCAAGCGCATCTACGTACGCGACCGTGTCGGAGACGGCAGGTACGCCAACGCGGCCTGCGCCGGAGAGAAGACCCTCGGCGAGACCCTGGGCGGGCCGGACGCCCACTTCCGCGGGCTGGTGACGACCAAGGACACGGACGACAGCGACCCCACCCTGGCCGTGAACATCACCGATCAGGTCGCGCGCGAGGTCGCCGCCGACGCCCGAAGTCGGGCACTGGCTCAGAACTACGCCCAGCGCCTGCTGCTGGAGGAGGTGCCGTGCCAGGAGGAACCGGCCGGTCACTGGGTCTACGGGCCGACGCACACGATCGATGTCGCCACGAGTGTCACCGCGAGCTGGATGGGTTCCTACGACGGTGACCTGAACACCACGGGGACCGCTCCACGGGGCAAGGAGCCGTGTGGTGGCATCGCCATACTCCAGAACGGCTCCCACTACGGGATCCTGGAGGTCGACGCCTGCCTGGACACGGCCGCGATGACGCGGATCGTCCGTGCGGCCGTGACACGGCTCTGAGACCACTCCGACCTCGCCGGCGAAAGTGATGTGGATCACAGCGATCGCGGCGGATCACCATCCAACATTCTCCCGTTCCTCGCGCATCTCCCTGGTACGACGACGCGAACCGCGTCGCGCCCAGACAGGAGATGAGATGTTCGACAACCAGCTCACCAACCGGACGGCCGGCAAGAAGCCCTCGCGTCGCGGTCGTACCGCAGGAGTGGCGGCCTCCGTCGGTGCCGCCCTGATCGCGCTCGTCATCGGCACGCACCCCGCTGCCGCCGGCGCGGGCCAGGGCCCGGCCGAACCCGGTCTCGGCTCCGGCAACCTGATGCAGAGCGAGGACTTCTTCCAGCAGGGCCTGGCCCCGGTCCGCGCGACGGTGGACATGACCGGGAAGCAGGCTCTCTCGGCCTGCTCCGGCGAGGAGACGATGCGCACGCTGACCAAGGGGAAGGCCGCCGCCTATGCCGACGTGACCTGGGCCTTCGACACCGACGACACCTCGCTGACCGAATCCGTCGCGGACGGCGCCACCGACACGTCGGCGGTCTCGTACGAGAAGCGGCTCGACAAGCTGGTGCGCGGCTGCCAGGACGAGCCGGCCGGTCACTGGCACTACGGCAAGGGGCATGCGATCAACGCCAGGGCCGGTGAGGGCAGTTGGTACACGGCCTTCGGCGGCGACGGCCGCGTCGCCGGTGGTGTCGCGGTGATCCGCAGTGGTCACAGGTTCGGCATCGTGGAGCTGTCCGGTCAGCCCAGCGACGACCCCGGCTACATGGCGGGCATCGCTGCCGCCGCCCTCAACCGGCTGGCCGACTGATCCCGGTCAGAATCGTGTCCCGGTAGTCGAGTTGTCCGCGGACTCCCCCGGAATTGTCCTTGATCGGTAACGGGCGCATCCGCCGGCTGCCGCCCCTCGTCCTCTCAGGTGGTCGGAAGGCGACCACGCATCGGCGAGGAACTGCGTGAAAGCGGGGCGGACATGGCACGTCACAGCGGCGGGCGGGGCTGGTACGGCAAGGTGCTCGGGGCGGCGCTCGGGATGACGCTGCTGGCCGCCGGTGCCTCCGTGTGGTCCGCGCAGGCCGGCGCCTTGGGCGGCTCGTCGCCCAAGGCGACCGCGTCGGCCAAGCCGGGCAGTGACGCCGTCAAGCCGGTGGACGTGACCATCGTGCACGCCTCGGACAAGGGGGACCACGGCGTCAACATCACCATCGACGACGGCCCCGACCCCACGTGGACCCCTCAGGTGCTCGACGTGCTGCGGGAGTACGGGGTGAAGGCCACGTTCTGCATGGTGGGAACGCAGGCGCAGGCCCACCCGGACCTGGTGAAGAAGGTGGTCGCGGCCGGGCACCGGCTGTGCGACCACTCGGTGTCGCACGACACCACCATGGACAAGAAGTCCGAGGCCTACCAGTCGAAGGAGATCCTCGACGCCGAGCGCATGATCACCGAGGCGTCCGGTGGCGTACGGCCGATGTACTACCGGGCGCCCGGCGGGGCCTTCACCCCGTACAGCCGCAAGCTGGCCGCCTCCCGGGGCATGCGCCCGCTGGGCTGGAACGTGGACACCAAGGACTTCGAGCGGCCGGGCGCGGACGCCATCGTCGCCACCGTGCAGCGGGAGCTGCCCAGCGGGCCGACGCTCCTCTTCCACGACGCGGGCGGCGACCGCTCCCAGACCGTCGAGGCCCTGCGCCGGGTCCTCCCCCAGCTCAAGGAGCAGGGCTACTCCTACGGCTTCCCGGTGCGCTGAGCTCACGTGGCGGTGCCGAACGCGCCGGAGCGGCTCACCAGGCGGGAGCTGGTCCCCGTGCAGCTGTACGGCGGCGTCGGCTCGGGAACGACGGACGGTTCTACGGAGCGGGTTCGTAGGTCAGGACGGTGCCGGGGCACGCGTCCGCGAGCTGGGTGAGTGCCTCGAGTTCGACGGCGTCGACGGTGAGTCCCCAGCGGAGCTTCGTGGCGACCCACTCCGAGGCGTACCGGCACGTGGCGTCGACGGCCGGCGGCAGCCACTGGGCCGGGTCCTGGTCGGCCTTGCTGCGGTTGGAGGCCGCGGAGACGGCGACGAGGGAGGCCTGGGCGCCGAGGTCGTTGGCGTACGCCTCACGCCGCTGCGCGGTCCATTGCGACGCCCCGGAGTCCCAGGCCTCCGCGAGCGGCACCATGTGGTCGATGTCCAGGGCGGAGGCCGGGGTCATCCACTTGGCGTCGTAGTACGACCACCAGAGCCCGCCCGACAGCTTGCAGCCGGGGAGGACCTGGGGCGGGACGACCGCCTCGGAGATGAGCACCTCCGCTCGGGTGTTGCAGCCGTCGGTCGGGTTCGCGCCCGCGTTCCAGTGCTTGAAGCTCGTGCGCTGGTAGCCGTCCCTCACCTCCGCCGCGAGCGGGAGGTCGTGGACCGCTTCCGCCATCGGGAGGACGTACGTCTCAGAGGAACGATTCTGCGCATGAGCCGGAGTGGGTGCCGCAAGGGGCACGACGAGGAGTGCGGCCGCGATGGCGGCACGTCTGAGGTTTTTGATCACACAAAGCAGACTCGACCGCGCGTCCCTCTTTCGAGCGGTTCGACTCGAACTGATGAGCCAGGTGGACGCGTGAGTTCACCGGACAGGTGTGCCACGAGCCACTCGCTGATCAGAGAGACCTCAGGACCTGGCCGGCCCTGGTGACGAAGTCCGCCATGGCTTTCTCCAACGTCGCGGCTTCCTGGGTCTGCGCCGACCAGAGTTCGTCCTCCGTGAGGGACGCGCCCGCGGCCAGTGTCTGCTCCTGCTTGTCCCAGAGCGCTTCGAACGCGTCGGTCATGTCGGCCGCGAGCCGCTGCACCGTGGTGTCCGCGATGAGCGTCAGGTGGGTCCTGTGGGTGAACAGGGCTCTTACGGCCACGTCCAGCTCCCGCTCCGCGACCGCTCGCAGCTCATCCGATCGCGCCACGGCCGCTCTGCCGATCGCGGCCAGCTCCAGCCGGGCCTTGCTGATCGCCTCAAGACACTGAGCGCACGCATTCCTCAGCACCTGCTCACGCCGAGCGGAACGCTGCTCCCTCGCCTGGTGTGTCAGCTGGATCCGCATCACCAGCCAGGCCATACCGCCGGTGATCACGCTGGCCGCCAACGCGGACCCAGCGGCGATCACCGCGACCGCCACGTCACCTGACATGTTCCCCCCCTCGGCCGCCACGGATTCCGGGCACCGAAACGGCCCCCGACCAGCTACCCAGGTCGGGGGCCGTTCGCACTGCTCAGTGGTGGGAACGGCCCTCCTGCCACCGCCGCACCGCCTTTGCACGGCCTCCTCGTCCTCGACGGCATGGGCACCGGACGCGCCCGCGGCGCCCAGGATCAGCTCACCGTCGGCGACCAGGACTCCGCCGGCCCACGGGACGAAGTCGCCGCCGTAGAGGTGCTGGATGCCGTCGACGATCCCGCCGGGCAGGTCGATCTGCCCGGAGGGCTTGAGGGCGAGCAGCGCGGTGCGTGCCTTGGCCACGGCGATTCGGCTGGTCATGGGCATACCGCCGTCGTCCCGCCGCAGGGCGATCACCTCCCCGGCGACGTCGACGACGGCCACCGCCAACGGAGGGAACCCCCGCTCCGCACCGACGTCCAACGCGGCTTGGACCAGCCAGGCAGCCTCGGCCGACTCCAGCCCGGGAAGGCGTGGAGTATCAGACATGGGTACGAAATCATCAGCGCGGGCCCGCGTCGAGGGCGGCGAGAATGTCGGCGGGTTCGGCCCGCTTGGTGTAGTCGGTGTCCACGAACGCCCAGCGGATGATGCCGTCAGGGCCGATGACGTACGTGGCCGGCAGCGGCAGGGTGCGGGCGTGGCCGCCGTTGACGCGCTGGAGGTCGAAGCCGAACTCGTCGTAGACGGCGGCCAGTTCGTCGGACAGGTCGAAGGCGAGGCCGTACTGCTTGGCGGTGTCCGAGCCGATGTCGCTGAGCACGTCGAAGGCCAGCTCGTGCTTCTCGGCCAGGGTCAGGGACTCGTCGGGGATCTGCGGGGAGACGGCCACCAGGCGGGCGCCGCGGGCGGTGATGGCGTCGTGGTGCTGCTGGAGGGCGCGCAGCGCGAGGTTGCAGTACGGGCACCAGGCGCCGCGGTAGAAGGTCAGCACGACCGGGCCCCCGGCCAGCAGTTCGTCCAGGGCGACGGTCCGGCCCGCGGCGGAGGGCAGGCTGAAGCGGGGTGCCTGGGCGCCCGCGGACAGGGCGCGCTCGGACTGTCCGGACGCGGCGAGTTCCCGGGCCGCGCGTTCCATCACGTCCCGCTGGGCGGCGGGGATCTGCGGGTAGCGGGTCGTGAAGAAGGCCCGCAGTTCGGCATCGAGGCTCATCGTTGCTGTTCCCCCTGCTGACGACGGATCAACTCGGAACGGACGTTCCAAGTTGATCCGAGAGTAGCGGGTGACGCGCTATCTTGGAACCATCGTTTCAAGATGGTGAAGGACGCATGCCGGACATCAAGCACTTCGACCCCGACGCGGCCCTGGACACGGTGGTACGGCTGTTCTGGCGGCAGGGCGTCGCCTCGACCGGCGTACAGGACGTCGTGACCGCGACCGGGCTCAACCGGTCGAGTCTGTACGCGACCTTCGGTGGAAAGCAGGAGCTGTACCTCGCCGCGCTGCGGCGCTACGTCGAGACCCACTCCGAGCCGGCGTTCCGCCGCCTCGCGGAGGACGACCGCGGGCTGCCGGCCGTCGCCGAGTTCTTCACCGGGCTGATCGAGGTCCGCTGCTCGGGGCCGTACGCCCGGTGGGGCTGCATGGTCGTCAACGCGCACGCCGGCACGGAGAACGGCGAGGCGGAGGTCCGCCATGTCCTCGAACGGCACCATCACCGGTTGCGGGACGCCCTGCTCGCCGCCCTCCGCACCGCCCGGTCACGGGGGCAGCTGGCCCCGGACGCCGAACTCGCCGCCGCTGCCGAGCTGCTGGCCACGCTCGCCTACGGGGTCAACCTGCGCTCCCGCGCCGGGGCCGGCGCCCCGACCCTGCACCGGACGGTGTCCACGGCCCTGGCCTTCCTCGGCGGCGAGCCCGCCTACTGACGTCGGGCGCGGATCCTGCGCCCGCGGTGGAGCCGGCCGCTCACGCCGGTGAACTCCAGGTCCAGGCCGATGCCTTCGCGTTCGGCGTGGATGTGCAGGTGCGGCTCGGTGGTGTTGCCGGTGTTGCCGACCTCGCCGAGGAGTTGGCCCCGGCGGACGGTGTCGCCCTCGGTGACCGTCACCGAGCCGGGGCGCAGGTGGGCCAGTTTGACGATCTCCCGGCCGGTGTCGAGGAACACGTGGTTGCCGTAAGGCGGTTGGTAGCGGATCTCGCCCGGTTTCTGGTCGTGGAACGTGTCGGCGGCGGAGACCACCCGGCCGTCGCAGGGAGAGCGGACGGGACGTCCGTAGGCGGCGTAGGCGGTCAGGTCATGGCCGGATCCGGTACGGGTGCCGTACGGGCCCAGCGCGACCAGGTCGAGCGCGCCGCGCTGTTCCGGGATCCGGGCGTGGTGGTTGAGCGCTCGGCCGCCGCCCTGGACGACGTACCAGGTGCCCTCCAGCGGGAACAGCAGCGGCTGGGACAGCGGTGCCTTCCAGCGGTGCAGCCGCGCGGCGGCGACCAGCCACACGGCTCCGGCCAGGAGCGCCAGGCCGCCGGCAAGGCCGAGGGTGCCGTGTCCCGCCGGCAGACCGGGCAGCCGCCACGCGGAGGCGACGGCCGCGACGCCGCCCGCTTCGACCAGGCGGCGCGGCAGACGGGGCTGCTGCGCCGGCGCGCCCCACCCCTCGACGATCACGTAGAAGGCGGCGAGGGTCGCCATGTCGCCGAGCCAGGCGGTCCGGTCGGCCGCCGTCCACAGGGTCAGGACGGTCCACGACGCGACCAGGATCAGGCACACCGCCCACGTCAGGAGCACCGGCCCGCGTCGGCGGCGCCGTGCCGGCGTGTAGCGGGCGCCTTCGAGGAGCAGGCCCGTGAGTTCGCCGTCGGGGGCCACTTGGGCCCAGGCCCGCACCCGGCCCTTGCTGCCGGTCACGATCAGCCCGTCGGGACCGTCCGCCACGGTGACGAGATCTCCGACGCGGGCGATCGTGGCGCGGACGATCCGCTCCAGGGTGTCCGCGCCGACCGCTTCCGCCACGCGGGGCGCGAGGCGGGGCCGGTCGTCCGGGTCCGCCGTGAGGAACCGCGCCAGGGCCCGCGCTTCCGGCGGTTGCGCGGCCTCAGGCATGCTCGTGGGCTGCCTCGGCGGCGGTCTTCAGGTCGTGCAGCCAGGCTTCGATGCCCGCCCCGAGCGCCGCGGTCGCCGTGGGAACGTCTGCCTCGACCTGGTCGCCGGTCCAGGTCTCCTCCGTATGGACGCGCACGCCGCCCCTCACCTTCCTGAACGTCCACAGGTGGACGCCTTCGTCGATACGCAGCCCGTCACCGATGGCGGGTCCACTCCACAAGACGCAGTCGTGACGCTGGAGTTCCCGGACGGTGGAGGTGATTTCGAGTGTGATGGCGGGGGTCGTGGGGGTGGCCGGTGCGGGGGTCGTCCAGCGGAACCGCGCACCCTTCCGCAGCGGGCCGGGGTCGAGACGTTCGACGCCGGTGACGGGGGGCTGCCAGGACGGCCAGCGTTCCACGTCGGTCTGGAGTTTCCAGACGGTGCTCAGCGGCGCCTTGATCACGACGTCGGACCGGTAGCGGATGAGGGCGCCGGTGTCGACGCCGTGGCCGCCGCACTCGGACGGGTCGCTGTGGCGGGCGGCGTGGGCGGGTGCGGCCTGGGCGGGCGGCACGGTGCTCGCGAGTACGCCGGCGACGGCGAGCGAGACCGTGATCGTGACCGCGGCCGTGCGCAGGCGAAGGGGGCGGGGGCGCTGACCGGGTGAGGGCGACGGGCCGTTGCCGGACATGGTGGTCCTCTCGTCGTGCCGTCGTGTCGTCGTGGTGATCTGCGTGATCTGGGTGATCTGACCGCGCGCTCGGTGTCCGCTACGGGTTCAGCACGACCTTCCCGGCCACGGTGCCGGACTCGGCCAGCCGCAGGGCGTCGGCGACGCGGGTGAGCGGCAGTTGGGCGGCGATCTGGGCGGTGACCTCGCCGCGCTGGAGGGCGGTGAAGACCTGGGTGAGGTCGGCGCGGAGCCGGGACCGGAACCGGTTCTTGGCCAGGGCCCGGCCGGCCCAGACGTTGAAGAAGTAGGCGCTGCGGCGGTTGGGCAGCGTGTTCCACAGCCACACCCGGAAGAGCAGCTTGATGACGGGCCACTGCTTGGACCCCTCGTCGTCACGGGTGGAGGCGCTGCCGTACGAGACGAGCGTGCCGCCGGGGGCGAGGAGGCGCCAGGAGTCGACGATGCCGCGCCCGCCGACGTGGTCGAAGACGGCGTCCACCCCGCGGGGGGCGAGTTCGCGGATCCGTGCGGCGAGGTCGCCGCCGCGGTAGTCGACGGGGGTCACTCCGCGTTCCCGCAGGGCGTCGTGGTGGCGGGCGGACGCCGTGCCGATCACACGCGCCCCCGCGGCCTGGGCGAGCTGGACCAGGACCGAGCCGACGCCACCGTTGGCGCCGTGCACCACGACGGTGTGCCCGGCGCGGACGCGGGCCTTGCGGTGCAGCATCTGCCAGGCGGTGATGCCGTTGACGACGAGGGTCTCCGCCTCCGCCGCACCGATCCCGTGGGGCACCGGCACCGCGTCCGCCGCGTCGACGAGCACGTGGCTGGCCCAGCCGCCGACCTTGACCAGCGCGGCGACCCGGGTGCCGGCCAGGCCCGGCTCGACGCCCTCGCCGGTCGACAGCACCGTACCGACGAGGTCGTAGCCGGGGACGAACGGGAACGGGGGCTGGTCGTAGTAGCGGCCACGCCGCATCTGCTGCTCGGCGAAGGAGACCCCGGTCGCCTCCATCCGGATCACGACCTGACCCGGGCCCGGGGTGGGGACGGCTCCGTGCCGGATCTGGAGTCCTTCGGGCTCGACCTTGCCCGGCAGAACGACCTCGACGAGTCCTTCGGCGCTCATGGTGACCTCCGCTGCGTTTCCCGATGTGGTTACTTGCTTTCGCGTTCGTTAGAAGTTGTAACTCACCGGCACGCGGAGAGTCAATAGCTTCCGTGATAGCCTCTAACTAAGCTTGCGGGTGCAGGCGTAGCGGTGCGGAAAGGCGGCAGGCCGATGACGGACAAGGGCACGAAGACCCCGCGCGAGCGCTATCGCGCCCAGGTGCGTACGGAGATCAAGGAACGCGCGTGGGAGCAGATCGCCGCGGCGGGCGCGTCCGCGCTCTCCCTCAACGCGATCGCCAAGCGGATGGGCATGAGCGGACCCGCGCTGTACCGGTACTTCGACAGCCGTGACGAGCTGATCACCGAGCTCGTCCGGGACGCGTACCGCAGCCTGGCCGACACCATCCGCGCGGCCTCGGAGATCGGTACCGACGTGGCCACGCTGGCGCACGCCCTGCGCGGCTGGGCCCTGGCGGACCCCCACCGCTACTTCCTCATCTACGGCACGCCCGTCCCCGGTTACCACGCGCCCGACGACATCACCGCGATCGCGGCCGAGATCATGGCGACCCTTCTGGACGCCTTCGCCGCGCTGCCGCCGGCCGGCCCGGTGACCTCGTTCGACGGGCACCTCGAAGGCCACCGGGACTGGGCGGGCGGGCATCCCGCCCCGCCCGCGGTCCTGCACCGGGCCCTGAGCTTCTGGACCCGGCTGCACGGCGTCCTGTCCCTGGAACTCGCCGGCCACTTCACCGGGATGGGCTTCGACCCCGCGCAGTTCTTCGACGCCGAACTGGACGACCTGGCCGGCCCCGGCGCGTCAGGCCGGTGACTTCACCGCCAGGGCGGCCTGGGCGGGCCGGTGTACGACGCGGCGGGGCCGGGTCGGCATCCCGAGCATCGGGTTGGCGACGCTCCAGGCCGCGCCCTTGCAGATCAGCTCCTTGTAGACGGCGGCGAGCCGTCCGGTCAGGGCCGCCCGGACCGCGCGGTCGTCGGCGGTGACGTACTGGATCAGGCCTTCCCTCCGGCCCAGTGAGATGCACTGGTTGAAGTAGCGCAGCGGCGTCCTCGGGAGCTTTCCGCCGGTCAGGCGCGCCGCGATGGCGTCGGCGGCCTGCCATGCCATGGGGGTGCCCGAGGCGCACGACATCCGCAGCGGCTTGTCGCCGGGGCCCATCGCCATGGCCGCGTCGCCGATGGCGTACACGTCCGGGTGCGAGACCGAGCGCATGGTCCGGTCGACCACGATCCGGCCCGTCCCGGTGACCTCCAGGGTGGTGGCCTTCGCGATCGGGTGGACGGCGAAGCCGGTGGTCCACACGGTGACCGCGGCCGGGACGGAGGCTCCGTCGGCGGTGGCGACGCGGTCGGCCTCGACGGCGGTGACGGCGGCGTGCTCGTACGCGGTGATGCCGAGCCTGCCGAAGACCTTCCGCAGGTGCCGGCGGCCCTTGGGCGAGAGCCAGTCGCCGAGGGCACCGCGGGCGGCGAGGGCGACGTCGAGGTCCGGGCGGGCCTCGGCGATCTCGGTCGCGGCCTCCAGGCCGGTGAGGCCGCCGCCGACCACGACCACGTGCTGCCCGGCGCCGAGGCCGGCCAGCCGCTCGCGCAGCCGGAGCGCTCCGGGGCGGCCGGCGATCTCGTGGGCGTGCTCGGCGGTGCCGGGGACGCCCTGGCTGTTCCAGCCGCTGCCGAGGGCGTAGACGAGGGTGTCGTACGCCAGCTCCTCGGCCGCCGGCTCCTCGGCCGCCGGCTCCTCAGCCGTCGGCTTCTCGGCCGCCGGCCCCGCGGCGTCGTTCACGTCGGTGACGGTGACGGTGACGGTCTTGCGGTCGGTGTCGACGCCGGTGACCTTCGCGAGCCTCAGTTCGACGCCGGTGCCCGCGAACATCTCGCCGAAGGGCCTGGGCGCGAGATCCTGGCCGGTCGCCAGCTGGTGCATCCGGACGCGCTCGACGAAGTCGGGCTCGGCGTTGACGAGAGTGATGGCGACGTCTTCGCGGTGCAGCCTCCTGGCGAGGCGCCCGGCGGCGATGGCTCCGGTGTATCCGGCTCCGAGGACGACGATGCGGTGCTGCATTTCCTGGCTCCTGTCTTGAGCGGATTCGCCTCTTGAACCGGACGGTCCGCCGTTTCCTGACAGGAATGGGATGTGAAGCAGCTCACATCGTGGTCAGAAGGCGCTGAGCAGGGGCTCGCCCTGGTCGCCGGCCGCCCACTGCCGGGTCGCGCGTTCGAGCTTGTCGGGGTTGACCTGGTTGCGGAACGCGGCGATGCCCTCGGCCGTGATCTCCAGGCACATGACGCCGACGACCCGGTCCTCGACGACCGCCACGACGGCGGGGTCGCCGTTGGCGGTCCTGACATACATCTCGGGCGAGCCGCCGACCAGGGCGCGCTTGGCCTCGCTGGGCTTGAACAGGCCCCGCAGGAACTTCGCGACCGCGAGCGCGCCCTCGAACGCCTTGGCGCGGGCCGGGACCTTCCCGCCGCCGTCGCCGACCGAGACGGCGTCCTCGGTGAGCAGCCGCACGAGCGGCTCGGTCCGGCCGCTGGTGGCGGCCGCGAGGAACTCCTCGACGATCCGCCGGGCGGCGGCCTCGTCGATCCCGGTGCGGGCCTTGCCGGCCGCGACGTGCTTCTTGGCACGGTGGAAGATCTGGGCGCTGGCGGCCTCGGTGAGGTCGAGGATCTCGGCGATCTCCCGGTGCGGGTAGCCGAAGGCCTCCCGCAGCACGTACACCGCCCGCTCGCCCGGAGAGAGGCGCTCCAGCAGGACGAGGACCGCGTACGAGACCGACTCGCGCTGTTCTGCGGTGTCGGCCGGGCCGAGCATCGGGTCCCCGGCGAGCAGCGGCTCGGGAAGCCACTGGCCCACATAGGTCTCGCGCCGGGCGCGGGCCGAGGTGAGCTGGGTGAGGCACAGGTTGGTGAGCACCTTCGTCAGCCACGCCTCGGGGACCTCGATGCGCTCGACGTCGGCGGCCTGCCAGCGCAGGAACGTCTCCTGCACGACGTCCTCGGCCTCGCTCGCGGAGCCGAGGAGACGGTACGCGAGGGCCTCCAGACGGGGCCGGAAGGCCTCGAACCGGTCCACGTCGTGCACGGTCAGCGCCATGGCCCGGATCCTAGTGCCCGCGGCGCGCGACGGAGGCGGCGGTCAGTGGTCGAGGCTCGCGTACCACTCGCCGCGGCCCCGCGGTGTCAGGTCGAGGAGGTGCCAGACGGGGGCCAGGAGGTCGATGCCGCGCTGGTCGATGTCGTCGGCCATGCGGGGGTGGGCGGAGTAGAAGTGGCGGATCGTGCCGTCGCCGTCGCGGGTGAGGACGGAGACCGTGGAGTCCTGTTCGCCGGCCTTGTCCTCGCTGCCCAGGTCGTACTTGAACGTACTGTCACCGCAGCTCAGCAGCCGCAGCCGGCGCCAGCCGCGATCGCGGGCGTACTGCCGCAGGGTGGGCGGGTCGGCGGCCGCGGCGACGGCGAAGTCCGCGTTGGGGGCGAGGTGGCGGGCGACGCCTTCGAAGCCGTCGATCCACAGGGTGCACATCGGGCAGGGGCTGCTCTGGAGCTTGCCGTACATGAAGTGGTAGACGATCAGCGGTCGTCCCGGGCCGGTGAACAGCTCGCTCAGGGCGACCTCGCGGACCGGTGTGTCGCCGGCGTCGAGGTCCGCGGGGACTTCGAGGAAGACGTAGTCGTCCACGGGCGGCCCCTGGGGGAGGCTCCGGCGCAGGGCCGCGACCGTCTCGCGGTGCCGCATGAGGTCGATCTCGGCCTGGCGCAGCTCTTCGCGGGCCGCGAGGTAGTCCGCCGATTCCCCGGCCAGTCTGGTGTGCCGCAACATCGCGTCCTCCTGGGGTGGCCATCCCCCGGTCCCGAGTCTATGGCGCCCGCTCGCGCCCGGCGACCGTGTCGGCCACGACACGGGGTACAGGGTCAGCCTTTAGTCTGAGGACCTGAAATCGCTCTCGATGCACAGCGTTTGGGAAAGGTGACCGGCGATGCCGCTGAGCCCCGGGGATGCCGAGTCCATAGGGTCGATAGGCGGCTACACGCTGATCGACCGGCTGGGCAGCGGTGGCATGGGGGTCGTCTACCTGGGGCGCGCGGCCTCGGGGCGGCAGGTCGCGGTGAAGGTGGTGCACGCCCAGTACGCGCAGGACGAGGAGTTCCGGGCGCGCTTCCGGCAGGAGGTCGCGGCGGCCCGCCGGGTGAGCGGCGCGTTCACCGCCCCCGTGGTGGACGCCGATCCGGAGGCCGGGCAGCCGTGGATGGCGACGCTGTACGTGCCGGGCCGCACGCTGTCGGAGGTCGTGGCCAAGGAAGGCCCGTTGAACGGGCGGGAGTTGCGCGCGCTGGGGCTGGGGCTCGTCGAGGCGCTGCGGGACATCCACCAGGTGGGCCTGGTGCACCGGGACCTGAAGCCGAGCAACGTCCTGATGGCCGAGGACGGGCCGCGCGTCATCGACTTCGGCATCTCGCGCGCCGCCGACAACGAGACCCTCACCGTGACCGGGCGGCTGATCGGCACCCCGCCGTTCATGTCGCCGGAGCAGTTCGTCTCGCCGCGGGACGTCACCGCGGCCTCGGACGTGTTCTCGCTGGGGTCGGTCCTGGTGTACGCGGCCACCGGCAACCGTCCCTTCGACGGCGGCAGCCCGTACCTGACGGGCTATCAGGTGATGCACGAGCCACCGACCCTGGACGGGCTCCGGGAGCCGCTCCGGAGCATGGTCGAACGCTGCCTGGACAAGGACCCGGCCGCCCGGCCCGACCCGGCCGAACTGCACCGCATGCTCCAGACGCTGCCGGATTCCACCGCGGCCGCGACCGCCGTGGAACCCCGCCGCCAGGGTGTCCGTCCGCGCCCCGGGCCAACGGGTACGGACCCCACCCACGTGACGGACGGGACGGGCGGGACGGGTGACACGGCCGCGCCCCGTGCCGGCCGCGGACGCCGCCGGCGACGGGTCCTCGTCAGCCTCGCCGCGGCCCTGGCCGTCACCGGGCTGAGCGTCACCACGATGCACCTCGTGTCGCACTCGACCTCGCAGCCGCCGACGAAGTCCTCGTCGTCCGCCTCCACCGGCACGCGCGCCGCGGCGCTGCCCGCCGGCTGGAAGCCCTGGCGGACGAAGCTGACGCACGGCTCGGGCGGCATCGACCCGATCTTCTACGCGGAGTCCGGGTGCCTGCCGGGCGGAACGGCCGTGTACTGCGCCGGAACGGGCTTCACGGTCGCCAAGGTCGACGCCGCCTCCGGCCGCACCCTGTGGCGGTCCGGCACCAACCCGCAGGAAGTACGGCCGGTCGGTGTCCAGGACGGGCTCGTCTACGTCTACTCCATGCCGGACGACGCGGCCGCCGGCAACAGGTACCTGAACCTGGTCGCCCTGGACGCCGCCACCGGGAAGCAGCGGTGGGCGCGCCGTATCGGCGACAACGACGCACCGGCGTACGTGTTCGACGGCGGGGTGCTGACCATGTCGTCCTCCGGGACGCGGTTCGTGGCGTACGGGCCCTCGGGCAAGGCGCTGTGGACGTCGCCGGCGGCGGTGCCGGGCAAGACCTGCAAACCGCTGGCGCTGGGCGGCGCCCCGTACGCCCTGTGCTCGGCGGACGACGATCCCAACGGGGTTCCGGTGAACCTGCTGCGGCTCGACACGTCGAACGGCACCCGGAGCGACTTCACGACGCTGCCGCCGACGGCGCAGCCGCTCGGGATGTCCGGCGGACAGTTCCTGTTCGCCGTGACGCAGAACCCGAACGAGGTGTCGCAGTCCGTGGGCGACTGGTCGTACGCGGCGCTGGTGCGGGTGAACCCGAGCAGCGGCGCCGCGAAGCGGCTACCGCTGACGGGAACGGCGCGCGGCGCCGCCGCCCTGGTGGACGGCGCCGTCTACGTCGTACGGCAGGACGGAGTCGTCACCGCGGTGTCGGCGACCACCGGCAAGCAGCTGTGGCGGAAGGCCACGCAGCTGGAGAACCTGTCCACACCGGTGTTCTCGTCGCACTACGGCGACCTCTACCTCGCCAACCACTTCGGCCGTCTGCTGGCGCTGGACCGGGGCACCGGAGCGGAGCGGTGGCGCACGGCCGCGATGGACGACCTCGGGAACTCGGCGGGCGAGAACACCCCGAGCCTGCTGCTGGTCAAGGACGCGATCGTGGCGGTGGCGGGCAACACGGCCTTCTCCGTACGCCCGGACCGCCCCACGGTTCGTTGACGCCCCGTCATATGTCGCGTGTGACAGAGGCGATCACAGCGGAGACGACCCCGGTCACGACAAGGCTCCCCACCATGACCAGCCCCACGCCGATCACGAAGAGACCGCTGGAGTCGTCCGACCAGTCGTAATAGGCGGCGGCGGTCAGGCCGAGCGTGGTGCCGAGCACGGCGCCCATGACGTAGTGCCGGGACGCGGCCCAGTACACCGGCAGCAGCAGCGTCAGTACCAGCCCGATGATCTGCCACGTCTCGTACGGGCCGGTCGCCGTGCCGTCGAACTGTTCGACACGACGCTGGTCCCAGCCCAGCCAGGCGGCCCACATCGCCACCGTGACCCCCGCCAGGGCGAGGATCGACAGCAGTTGTCGGAGAACCGGTCTCATCAGTCCTTCGCGCATGACCCAAGCGTTTCGGCTCGCCCCGGCGCCGGCCAGAGCCCGGGTACTCAGCTCCACCCGAGTACCTGAGCTCTGGGCACGTCATGTGGACCGGCGCGCCTGTCGCACTTCGCGGTCGATCGCCCAGGCGTCCGCCACCGGGCCCAGGTGCCCGAGCTTGTCGGGGTTGATCACCGAGCGGATCGTCTGGATCCTCCCGTCGAGGACATCGAGCGCCAGGGTGTGCAGGACCCTGCCGTCCCGGTCGCGGAAGACCGCACCCGGCCGCCCGTTGACCTCGTGCGGTTCGAACGTCACGCCGACCCGGGCCATACGGGGCAAGACGGAGGCGAGCAGCCGGGCCACGTTCTCGGCGCCGATGACGGCCCTGGCCAGCTGCGGGGCCTTGCCGCCGCCGTCGCCGACCATCGACACGTCGGCGGCGAGCAGTTCCCGCAGCCCGGCGACGTCGCCTCCGCGGAGGGCGGCGAAGAACCGTGACGCCAGTTCCTCCCGCTCCTCACGGGCCGTCTCGAAGCGCGGCCGCCCGGCCTCCATGTGCCGCCGCGCCCGCACCAGCAGCTGCCGGCACGCCGCCTCCGACCGCCCCACCGCGGCGGCGACCTCGTCGAACCCGAAGCCGAACACCTCCCGCAGCACGAAGACCCCCCGCTCCAGCGGGCTGAGCCGCTCCAGCAGCAACAGCGCCGCCATCGACACCGAGTCGGCCAGCTCCGCCGACCGGGACGGATCCTGATACGGGTCGTCGAGCAGCGGCTCGGGGAACCACGGGCCGACGTACTCCTCCCGCCGCACCCGCGCCGACCGCAGCACATCGATCGAGATCCGTGTCACGACGGCCGCCAGAAAGGCCTTGACCGACGTGGGCCGGGTCGAGGAGCCGGCGAAGCGCAGCCATGTCTCCTGCACCGCGTCCTCGGCCTCGGCCACGCTGCCCAGGATCCGGTAGGCGATCGAGAACAGCAGTGGCCGCAGCTCCTCGAACTCCTCGACCTCGCTCACGCCGGACGACCTTCCCCGATGCCGGTCAGTGGAACGAGCCGGGCTGGTAGTCGCCGGCCGGCTGCTGGTTGATGATGTTCAGCCGGTTCGCCGCGTTCATGAAGGCGACCAGGATCGCCAGGGCGGTGAGCTGGTCCTCGTCGTAGTACTTGGCGGCGGCCGCCCACACGTCGTCACCGACCCCGCCGGCCGCGTCCGCGACCCGGGTGCCCTCCTCCGCCAGCTCCAGCGCGGCACGCTCGGCCTCGGTGAAGACGGTGGCCTCCCGCCACGCCGCGACCAGGTTCAGCCGCACCGGGCTCTCGCCGGCGGCGGCCGCTTCCTTGGTGTGCATGTCGATGCAGAAGGCGCAGCCGTTGATCTGGCTCACGCGCAGGGACACCAGCTCCCGTGTCGTGGCCGGCAGGGGCCCTTCCGTGATCGTCCTGCCCGCCGACATGAAGTGCTTGAGGGCCTTGCCGGCGGTCGGGGCGGCGAGATAGTCCAGTCGCGCTTCCATGGTGCGCCTCCTCTGAGGTCGTCAGTGGCTACACACCCGAGACGGGACGACCCCGCCGCCTGTGACATCGGTGGATGTGACCTGCGTCTCCCGGCCCTGAGCAGGCGTCAGCCGTTGCGCGACGGGGTCTGCTTGATGCCGTCGACGACGGCCCGGTCCATGATGGCGCTGGTGTACACCACCGTGCCGGGCTTGATCAGGCCGTCCTGGCCGCTGTTCTTCCGTACCTGGACGGTGCGCTCGCCGAGGAAGACATGGGTCTTCGGGTCGAAGATCCACTCCTCGCGCTGACCACTGCTCTCGTCGAGCCGGGCCACCGCCACCCCGTGCCGGCCCACCGCGTCCACCGCGTCCCGCACCACGACGACACCGGGGATCTTCTCGGCGGCCTTGAACAGTGCCGAGTAGAGCTCCGCGGGCGGGTAGCTCTCGCCGAGCAGGTCCCCGATCGTGGTGAACGCCTCCTGGTCGGGGGAGTTGCCGTGCCCCTTGGTCTCCTTGTAGATCTTGGCCAGCAGTGCGGCGGGGTCGGTGGTGAGCTTGGTCAGGTAGTCGTACGACGGACCGTTGAGGGACGGCTTCGGGGTGAAGCCCCGCTCGTCGGGGAGGTCCAGCGTCTCGCCCTTGGGGTTTTCGTCGTCCGAGGGGTCGATCAGCCAGCCCTTGGTGCCGTCCGGGGACTTCCAGATCTGGCGGCGGTGCAGCTCGTGGGAGGCCGGCGTGGTCTTGCCGTCGACGGTCTTCAGGAAGCTGTCGGCCGACTTGGACTCGATGTAGATGTACTGGCCGGGCTTGACGTCCGGGTGGGACCCGTCGGCCGCCGCCAGCGAGATCTGGTCCAGCAGCTGGGGCACGCCCTTGGTGGTCGCGGCGCCGACCTGTGTGGTCAGGGCAGGGCCGGTGGCCACGCCGCCGTCCCTGACCCCGCCGCCGCCGGACATCGCGGTCCCGGCGACGACCGCCGCCGCGACGGCCGCCGCCATGGCGGGCAGTACGATCGCCGGGCGCGGCAGCCGGAAGCCCCGCCGTGCCTTCGCGGGGGCCGCCCCCGTGCGCTCTTCCCGCTGCGTGTCGTGGATCTGGGCCATCAGACGCTCCCTGTGGAACTGGTGACGGCCCGTCGGCAGGTCACGCGCCGTCCGGGAGAAGAGCTGTGCGCTCTCGTCCCACTCGGCCTGGTCCTGCCGGGACGTGTCCGCGTTCATCGGTTTCCTTCCTGCGCGGGCCGGATCGCGTTTGTGCGTTCGCCTCTTGTCTGTCGGCCGGGACGGCTGTGTTCCCGATTTCCGTGAACTTTCTTGCGCGTCGGCTCGGTTGCGGGGCGGGCGGGTTCGGGCTCGGCGAGCGCGCGCAGCTTCTTGCGGGCGCGGGAGAGCCGGGAGGCGACGGTGCCGACGGCGATGCCGAAGGCTTCCGCCGCCGCCTCGTAGTCCAGGCCCTACCCCAGGCAGAGCGCGATGACCTCGCGCTCCGGTCTGCGCAGGGCGGCGAGCGCGGTCAGGGCCGTCGCGAGCCGCCGCCGGCCGTCGACCCGGTCGGCGACCTCGTCGGCGTGGTCGGGCACCGACAGCTCGGCCGCCGCGGCCGCGCCCGCCGCCGCCCGGTACCGCCGGTTGCTCCGGTACTGGTTGCGGGCCGTGTTGGTGGCGATGCCCAGCAGCCAGGGCCGCAGGGAGCCGCCCTCGGGCTCGACCCGGTCGCGGAGCCGCCATGCCTCCATGAAGGTCGCGGCCATCACGTCCTCGGCCGTCGACCAGTCGGCGGTCAGCCGGAAGGCATGGTTGTAGACCGCGCGGGCGTGACTGTCGAAGAGCTCCGCGAACGCGCTCGACTCCCCGGCCCGTACCCGGGTACGCATATGAGTGCTCACTTCAATGAGCTGTCCGGCACCTCCCACCGGCTTCCCGTGACCTGCGCCACATTCGGTGTCGGCGTGGTCAGCGGCACTTGTGATGATGGCACTTGGGCCGCGGGGCCGGGGCGCCCGGTGTGGGAGCGGCGGTGGGGGCGGTCTTCCTGCCGGGCTTCCCGGGGCGCTTGGCGGGGGGCGCGGAGTGCGTGGGCGAGGGAGAGGGAGCGCCGGGCTCGTCGCTGCCGTGGCCCAGGGGGGCGGGAGCGGGGAAGGCGGTGTCGGGCAGGCCGGTGAGGGCGTCGCGCATGTACTGGGTCCAGATCTCCGTGGGGATGTCGCCGCCGAACACCTTCTGGAGGCCGCCGACACCGACCAGGGACTGCAACTGGGGGTGGGCCGGGTCCTCGCGGAAGAGGAGCACCGAGGTGGCGAGCCGGGGGGTGTAGCCGACGAACCAGGCCGACCGGTAGTCGTCGGTGGTTCCGGTCTTGCCCGCGGCCGTCCTGCCGAGGGCCTGGGCCTTGGTGCCGGTGCCCCGGCTGATGACGCCGCGGAGCACGTCGGTCACGTTGTCGGCGACCGCCGCCGGCAGGGCGCGTACGGGGGCGGGCGTGGTGAAGACGGGCAGTGCGGAGCCGTCGCGGACCACCTTGGTCACCGAGTACGGGGTGCTCTGCATGCCGGAGGCGGCGAAGGTCGCGTACGCGCCCGCCATGCGGATGGCGCTCGGTGTGGAGGTGCCGATGTAGAAGCCGGCGCTGGGCGCGGCGAGGCTGTCCGGCCGCAGGCCGAGGGCCTTCGCCGTGCCCGCCACGTTCTCGTGGCCGACGTCCTCTCCCAACTGGACGTACGGCGTGTTGACCGACTGCTCCATCGCCTTGCGCAGAGTGATGTGGCCCCAGCGCTGAGGGGTGTCGTTGTGCTGGTGGAGGAGGCCGCTGGGGTCCTTGTCGTCGGTGACGTAGTCGCCCTGCTGGTCCTTGATCTTGATGCCGTCGTCGCCGTCGAACTTGCTGGCCGGGGTGATCGGCTCGGGGGCCGTGCCGGGTCGCAGTACGGCTCCGTGCTGGAGCGCCGAGGCGAGGACGATGGGCTTGAAGGTCGATCCCACCGGGACGCCGGTGGTGTCGGCGTTGTCCGAGAAGTGGGCGTGGTCGAAGCCGGGGCCGCCGTAGACGGCGAGGATCCTGCCGGTCGCGGGGTCCACCGAGGCGGCTCCGACCTGGACGTCCCGGTCGACCGACCGGTGGGCCGGGTCGAGGCGTTCCCCCCGCACCTTCGCGACGGCCCTGGCCAGGTCCGCCGTCTTCTTCCGGTCGAAGGTGGTGTGGATCTGGTAGCCGCCCCGGCTCAGGCTGCCGTCGGTGATGGCCGGGTCGTGTGCCTGGACGTACGACCTGGCCAGCTGGACCAGGTAGCCGGTCTGGCCCGTGAGTCCCGAACCGGGGGTCCACTTCTTGGGCGCGGGGAACCCGGCGGCGGCGTACCGTGCCCGCTGCCCGGGTGTCAGCCTGCCGGTGTCGACCATCCGGTCGAGCACCCAGGACCAGCGGGCCTTCGCCTGTGCCCTGGCCCGGGGGTCGGAGTCCGCGTGCTGGAAGAGGCTCGGCTCGTTGACCGCGGCGGCGAGGAAGGCTCCCTGGCTCACGTCGAGCTTCTCCACCGGCAGGCCGTAGTACACGCGGGCGGCTGCCTGGATGCCGTTGGCCTGGCGGCCGAAGAAACAGGTGTTCAGATACCCCTGGAGGATCTGGTCCTTGCTCATGACGGCGCCGATCTTGGTGGAGATCAGCAGCTCCCGGAACTTGCGGGACAGCGTCTGCGACTGGTCCAGGTAGGTGTTCTTCACGAACTGCTGGGTGATCGTCGATCCCGACTGGACGGATCCGCCCTGGGCCATGTGGACGACGGCGCGGGCGATTCCCTCCGGGTCGATGCCGGGGTCGGTGTAGAAGGAGGCGTTCTCCGCGGCGATGAAGTCCCCCCGCACGTCGGCGGGCACCTGCGAGAGCATGACGTTCTGCCGGTTGACGCTGCCGTCGGTCGCCAGGACCGTGCCGTCGGACCAGTAGTAGACGTTGTTCTGGAGCAGTGTCGAGGGGTTGGGGTCGGGGATGGTGACCGTGGCGTAGGCGTAGCCGACGGCCGCCGCCGTGCCGCCGAAGAGCAGCAGGAAGAGCGCCAGGAGCTGGCGCACCGACGGCAGCCAGCGGCGCACGCCCGTCCTGCCTCGGCGCGGGTAGTCGATCCAACGTTTCTGCTGGGGTGCCCGCCTCCTTCGGCTGGAGCTCTGCGGCGGTCGGCGCCGGTGTCCGCTCATGGGCTCGGCTCACTGTCCTCTCAGTACCACTGCGTGGTGTCGTGCGGTGCGGGGGCGGGTGCGGGGGTCGGCGCCGGAGCCGGGGCCCGTAGGCTGCCGTAGCGCTCCATGCGCTGCCATCGCAGCCGTGAGCCCGCCAGGGCGGTGAAGACGGACTGGATCACCACCAGGTACATCAACTGGCGGTAGACGAACTGCTGCAGCGGCAGGCTCCACAGCGGGCCCGGGCGTTCCCCGTCCAGGCGGAACGCGTACAGGCCCATCACGAGCTGCAGCAGCAGAAAGGCCAGCCACAGCCCGACGATCCGGACCGGGTCGAGGAAGAGCAGCCCGTAGAGGGCGAAGATGTCGACGACGGGGGCGAGCAGGGGCAGCAGGACCTGGAAGAGCAGCAGATAGCCCAGGCCCCGGCGGCCCAGCTTTCCGGCCGCGCCCCGCTGGACCAGCGCGCCGCGGTGCTTCCACATCGCCTGCAGGGTGCCGTAGCACCAGCGGTACCGCTGGCGCCACAGGGCGTTCAGTGACGCGGGGGCCTCGGTCCAGGCCCTCGCCCGCTCCTCGTACACCACACGCCAGCCTTCGCGGCACAGTGCCATGGTGAGGTCCGTGTCCTCGGCGAGGGTGACGTCGCTGACGCCGCCGAGGCCGAGCAGCGCCCGGCGGCGGAACGCCCCGACCGCTCCCGGTACGGTCGGCATGCACTCGGCCAGGTCGAACAGCCGGCGGTCGAGGTTGAACCCGACCACGTACTCGATGTGCTGCCAGCGGCCCAGCAGGCCGCCGCGGTTGACGACCTTGGCGTTGCCCGAGACGGCGCCCACCCGGGGGTCGGCGAAGGGCTGCACGATCATGCGGACGGTGTCGGGTTCGAAGACGGTGTCGCCGTCGACCATTACCACCAGGTCGCAGGAGGCCGCGGCGAGTCCGGTGTTGAGAGCGGCGGGCTTGCCCGCGTTCTGCTGCCTGATCACCCGTACCGGCAGGTGGAGCGACTCCACCAGGTCGGCGGTGCCGTCGGTGGAACCGTCGTCCACCACGATGATCTCCACCGGATGGTCGGAGGCGAGGAGTGAGCGCACGGCCGCCTCGATCCCGGCGCTCTCGTTGTACGCCGGGACGATGACGCTGACCGGCTCGGTCACCGGCGGCCCCCAGGAGCGGCTCCGGCGCCTCGTCCGCAGGCGCCGGTGGCGCCGGGCGGCGATCAGGACGACCGCCGCGCGCAGCACGCTGATCGCTCCGGCGGTGTACATCAGCACCCCCAGCAGCCACACGGCCCAGTCACCCGCCCGCAGCAGCTTGATGAGGGCCATTCCCTGAAGACGGTCGCCGAGCCCGGCGCGCTGGACGGGCCCGGCCATGCGGACCGCGGCGCCGACCGTCGCGAACCTGAAGCCCCGCGCCTTGAGCCGCGGAATCAGGGTTTTCAGCGCGGCGACGGTCTGTGACCGGTCACCGCCGCCGTCGTGCATCAGCACGATCTGCCCGGCGTGGCCGTGCGGTGTCGCACGGGCGAGGACGCGGTCCGCACCCGGGCGCTGCCAGTCCTCGGCGTCCTGTGTGGAGAGCACCGTGACATAGCCTGCCGCGTCGGCCTGCTCGAGGACGGACCAGTCGGCGTCGTCCAGCGCGTCGTTCTCAGAGGAGTAGGGCGGTCTCAGCAGTGCGGTGGTGACCCCCGCGGCGCCGGCCACCGCCAGCTGTGTCTCCCGCAGTTCCAGGGAGCGCTGCCATGGGGCAATGCGGGCCAGGTCGGGGTGGGTGAAGGTGTGGATGCCGATCTGATGGCCCTCGGCGACGATCCGGCGGACCAGCTCCGGGTGGGCCACGACCTGGGTTCCGACGACGAAGAACGTCGCGTGCACATGGTCGCGGCGCAGCACGTCCAGGATCCGCGGGGTCCAGACGGGGTCGGGGCCGTCGTCGAAGGTGAGCGCGACGGTACGGTCCTTCACCCCGGCGGTGTGCGGGGAGGTGGCGGCGTCCGCGATCACCGGGCCACCACGGGTCACCCGGCTGGGCACCGCCCCGCTCGGGCCACGGGCACCGGACACGGCGTCCGATGTGATTCCGAACATGTGGTGGGTGTAGCCCTGCAGCAGGAGGGCCGTCGACAGGGTGACCGCGAGCACGCTCAGCAGCAGCCAGTGGGTGCGGGGGGTGGTCCGGCGGGTGCGGCCGTGGCGGCGGCCAGGAGCGTTGCGGCGTCGGCGGTCGGTCACGTTCAAGGGTCTTGGATCACTTCACGGGCTTGTGGGACGAGCCGAGCGCGCGGCCCTTGGAGGCAGGGGTCCGTGCGGGGGCCGGGGTCGTGGTGGGCGCCGTCGTGGGCGCGGACGCGGCTGCCGAGGGGGCGGGGGTCGTCGGCCGGCCGGAGGGGCGGGATGTGTGCTGCGCCTCGGTCGCCCGGGAGGTGTTCCGCGCCGTGACGGGGCGCGTGCTCCCTGCCGAGTGGCTACCTCCGGCGGTGGAGCCGGGCACGGACGCGTGCGGGGCCGGGTGCGTGGAGTGCGACTGCGGGACGAACGGGGCGCTGAGGCCGGGGCCGCCCAGCACGGTGCTGATCAGCAGGGCGACGTAGCCGACGGCGGGGATCAACAGCAGCCGGGCGGCACGGCGCACTCGGCGCTGGCGTCGCCCCGAGGAGTCGACGAAGACGGGACGCTCCGACCCGCTCGCCGTCGTGTCCGGTTCCGGTACGGGGCGGCCGGGTGTGTCGAAGAGGTCCGCGGGCGGCACGGTGAGGACGTCACCGTGGGGGGAGTCCCACATCGTGTCCGTGCCGGCGGTGCCACCGCGGTACTCGTGGCCGTGGGCATACGCGTACCCGAGGCCACCGTACGGATCCTCGCCGTACGCTCCGCCGCTTTCGTCCGTCCACTGCACGAGTCGTGCCCCCTGTCCCGGCCGACCGACGTGGTCGTCCGCATGGAAAGAGCGCACGGGGCCGAAAGTGTTACACCCCTGGCCGGCGCCCTCGGCCTGCCTCAGGCCGGCAGGCGCTTCACCACCGCGTCCCCGCACTCGGCCGTCCGTGCGTAGAACGCCGTCAACTCCCGGTGCGTGGAGGCGAACGCACCCCACGTCTCGGGCTCCGCGGTCACGCCGCCGTAGCGCGGCAGCAGTTCGTCGCGGGCGAACAGCCACAGCGCGTCGAAGTCGGCCATCGCGAGGAACCCGGCCACCCGGCGGGTCTGGGCGGCCGTCAGCACCAGAAGCGACGGTTTGTGCCGGTCGGGGCGGAACACCGGCCGGCCGCCCAGCACCACCTGGGTCTGTGGCCGGCCCTCGGCACACCGCGGGGGCGGGCCGGCGTAGATGCGTTCCTGGTCCAGGTAACGCTGGTCCAGCACCTCTTCGCGGTGCGGGCCGACCCGGTGCCGGACGGTCTCCGAGCCATTCTCGAACAGTCGTTCAAGCCAGGTCGCGCTGTTGCGCAGGGCCGGGGGCGGCACCGCGCACATGCGGAGGTTCGTACTCATGCCAGGAGGAGCGCACGGGGGCGGCGAAGCATTACGCGGCCCGTCGGACCCGTACGCCGAGGCGTATGTGGGGCGGCCGGAACCTCGTGCAGTGGCTGGGGTTCCGGCCGCCCCGGCTCTCTCCGGACCGCCCCTCGGGGGGAGTCGGAAGCGGGCACGGAGAGAGGTCCGGGAGTGGTGGCTCGCGACTCCTGCAGCGCACGGCCGGCGCGAAACGTCACCCGGCGCGGGCACGGTCCCCGGCACGACGGGGCCGTCTCGAACTGCGGCGTCGACCCTCGCGTCGCCAACGGCTGTGCGGCGGGGCGTCGTTGCGGTGCAGCGCGCCGCCGACGACGTGGAGGGCTCCTGAGGTGTTGTGACATTTCTGTGAGGACGGACGCTGGTCACCATGGGGCCGTCGACGCGACCGGAGCGCGGCGGACGGCATGGACTCACTGTGAAACCGGTGCGAACGAGGACAGTTTTGGGCCAGGTACGGCAATCCCGGCGCGTACAGGCGTACGACGGGGAACTGGGCGCGGCGGTCGCGCGGGCCCAGGACGGTGACGAGGCCGCTTTCTCGATCGCCTACCGGATCGTGCAGCCGGGCCTGCTCGGCTATCTGCACGGCCTCGTCGGCGACGACGCGGAGGACGTGGCGTCCGACGCCTGGCTGGTGATCGCCCGTGACCTAGGGCGTTTCAAGGGCGACGGGGCCGGGTTCCGCGGCTGGACGGCGACCATCGCCCGGCACCGGGCACTGGACCATCTGCGCCGGCAGCGCGTGCGGCCCCGGGCGGGCGGGACCGAACAGGACGTACTGGACCTGGCCGGCCCGCACAGCACCCATGAGCAGGCCCTGGAGTCCCTCTCCACCGAGCGGGCCCTGGAACTGGTCCGCGGTCTGCCTCGGGACCAGGCCGAGGCAGTGCTCCTGCGGGTCGTCGTCGGCCTGGACGGTCCCGCTGCCGCACGCGTCCTCGGCAAGCGCCCGGGAGCGGTGCGCACCGCCGCCCACCGGGGCCTGAAACGCCTCGCCCGTCAGCTCGGTATCGGCGGTGAGGCGGACGAGGGTGTGACGGATGAGGCTTCCCGGACGCTGGGTGAGTCGAAATGAACGACGAACGGATCGAACCTGTCGGACACGAACGGATGCGGACATGGGTAAGCGGCTGAGCGGTGGCGGCGGTCCGGGCCGTCGGCGTGCGCGTCCAGGTGGCGCCGCGTCCGGCCCGTGGGACGTACGTGACTCCGCCGCACTGGAAACGGCCCTCGCCGCCGCCCTGCGCGAAGACGGTCTCGCCCCCGAGGCCGAACAGCGGGCCGTGGCCGCCTTCCGGGCCGCCCGCGGCACGCACAAGGCGCGTACCCGGCGCCGGGACGACTGGCGGCTGCCCGCCGAGCGGCGTACCGGGCGCTCGGTGAAGATGACCTTCGGCGTGGTGTTCGCCAGCCTCACCCTGGGCGGTGTCGCGATGGCGGCCATCGGCTCGGTCGGCTCGTCCGCGGACGGCGCCGACGCCGGACGGGGAACCGCGCACCCGTCGTCGACCGCCCCGGGCCGGCCGGGCGGTGCGGCCCCGTCGACGTCCCCCGGCGGCCACGGGCCGACGGACCGCCCGGCCACCGCCAAGGACACCGAAGCGCACTGCCGCGCCTACGAGCAGGTCCAGAACCACGGCAAGGCACTCGACGCGACGGCCTGGCGGCGGCTCATCGCGGCCGCCGGCGGAAAGGACGAGGTCGCCGCGTACTGCTCCGCGCAGCTGGCCCGGGCCACGGCCACGCCGGGCGGCAAGAACAACCCCGGCGCGGGCTCCGCGAACCCCGGCAACGGCACGCCCGGCAACACCGGCACCTCCGGAAACGGAACGTCCGGAAACGGCACGTCCGGAAACGGCACGTCCGGAAACGGCGGGTCGAACGGGGGCAAGGGCAGCGGGAAGCACAAGTAGGGCTCCCGGGCCCCTGACGCGATCGGCGGAGTCTCGCGTGGGCCCTTGTGCCGCTCTCTGCCTACGCTGGTGCCGTTCTCCGCGTGTTGGCCGAAAACCGCACGCCGAGCCGCACGGCAGAAGAGAGCACGTCGATGGCCGCCACCGAACACCGACCGCAGAGCCGGCTGCGGACGTGGATGCTGGAGGGCCTGTCCGACATGGGCAGGCCCGGCGGTCACACCGGCCCGTACGCCGAGCCGGAGCCCCCGCACAAGGGGCAGCGCTGGTACCGGGTGATGTGCCTGACCGGCGTGGACTACTTCTCCACCCTCGGCTACCAGCCCGGCATCGCGGCCCTCGCCGCGGGCCTGCTGTCGCCGATCGCCACGCTCGTGCTCGTCGTCGTCACCCTGGCGGGCGCGCTCCCGGTGTACCGCCGGGTGGCCGAGGAGAGCCCGCACGGACAGGGCTCCATCGCCATGCTGGAACGGCTGCTCTCCTTCTGGCAGGGCAAGCTGTTCGTCCTCACGCTGCTCGGTTTCGCCGCCACCGACTTCCTGATCACCATCACCCTCTCCGCCGCCGACGCCTCCACGCACCTCGTCGAGAACCCTCATCTGACCAGCGCCCTGCACGGCAAGCAGCTGCTGTTCACCCTGCTGCTGGTGGCCCTGCTCGGCGCGGTGTTCCTCAAGGGCTTCCTGGAGGCGATCGGCGTCGCGGTCGCCCTGGTGGTCGTCTACCTCGGGCTGAACGCCGTGGTCGTGGTCGACGGCCTCTGGCACGTGGTCACCGCCGAGCACCTGATCACCGACTGGACCAGCGCCCTCACCACGGAGCACGGCAATGTCTTCGTCATGATCGGCCTGTCCCTGCTGGTCTTCCCGAAACTGGCGCTGGGCCTGTCCGGCTTCGAGACGGGCGTCGCCGTCATGCCGCACGTCAGGGGCGACCCGGATGACACGGAGGAGAACCCGAAGGGCCGGATCCGGGACGCGAAGAAGCTGCTCACGGCCGCCGCGCTGATCATGAGCGTGTTCCTGATCGCCACCAGCTTCATCACCACCGTGCTGATCCCGGCGCCGGAGTTCAAGACGGGCGGGCAGGCCAACGGCCGCGCACTCTCCTACCTCGCCCACGAGTACCTCGGCAACGCGTTCGGCACGGTCTACGACGTCTCCACGATCGCCATCCTCTGGTTCGCGGGCGCCTCCGCGATGGCCGGCCTGCTCAACCTGATGCCGCGCTACCTCCCCCGCTACGGCATGGCCCCGCACTGGGCGCGCGCCGTCCGCCCGATGGTCATCGTCTTCACCCTCATCGCCTTCCTGGTCACCTGGATCTTCGACGCCAGCGTGGACGCGCAGGGCAGCGCCTACGCCACCGGTGTGCTGGTCCTGATGTCCTCCGCGGCGATCGCGGTGACCATCGCCTCGCGCAAGGCCCGGCAACACGGCTGGACCACCGGCTTCGCGGTCGTGTCCGCGGTCCTGCTCTACGTCACCGTCGCCAACGTCATCGAACGCCCCGACGGTGTGAAGATCGGCGCCTGCTTCATCGTCGGCATCATCCTGGTCTCGCTGCTGTCCCGGCTGGCCCGCGCCTTCGAGCTGCGCGTGACCCACGTGACGCTGGACGACATGGCGCAGCGGTTCGTCCGCGACATGTCCCACCGGCGCATCCGCTTCCTCGCCAACGAGCCCGGCGAGCGGGACAAGGCCGAGTACCGCGACAAGATCAACCAGATCCGGGCCGACAACGACCTGCCGGAACAGGAGGACTTCGTCTTCGCCGAGGTCACCGTCACCGACCCCTCGGAGTTCGAGGCGGAGCTGACCGTACGCGGCGAGGTGCTGCACGACCGCTACCGCGTCCTGACCCTGGAGTCCTCCTCCGTCCCCAACGCCCTCGCCGCCCTCCTCCTGCACGTCCGCGACACCACGGGCTGCATCCCGCACATCTACTTCGAGTGGACCGAGGGCGCCCCCCTCGCCAACTTCCTGCGCTTCTTCCTCTTCGGCCAGGGCGAGGTCGCCCCCGTCACCCGCGAGGTGCTGCGCGAAGCGGAACCGGACCGCGACCGCCGCCCCCGCGTCCACACCGGCTGAAAATCAACGTCCGCGTCAGGACCCCGTCAAGAGCCGACCTCATTGCGTCAGAAGACCGTCAGCGCCCTTCGCCCAGGGGCACGATGCCGCCTAGCGTCGAAGACATGCGAGGAAGCGGAACGGGCGACGGCCCGGTCACCGACCGCCACTGGCCCGGCAGCGCCCGGCTCGCGGCGAGCTGCGCCCTCGCCTTCTTCGCACTGACCGTCCTCGTCGACTGGGACGCGGGCACCCTCACCGTCGCCCGCGCCGCGCTGTGGCTCGCCCTGTCCGCCGCCGTCTTCGCCGTCCTGCTGCCGCAGCGGGTCAGCGCGGGCCGCGGCTGGCTGATGACACGCGGCCCGCTCGGCCGACGGGTGGTACGGACGGACGCGCTGGTGTCCGTACGGCAGTCCGGCGGCATCACCACCCGCCTCGTCCTGCGGGACGCCCACGGCGGACGCCTCGAACTCGACACCCGCGTGCTGGCCGCCAACCCCTTCCTGTGGCACGAACTCGACACCGGCCTGCGCCGCTCCGTGCACCGGGGCACCCTGCTGCACGGCGAGGACGCGTTCCGGCGGCTGGGCGAGCGGATCGACACCGAGACGGCGCGAGCGGTTCTCCGGGCGTCCGGGCTGTCGTAGGCCGGACGCCCTGAAGCGTGCCGCGCCTCAGGTGGTCGCGGTGGCCCTCACCAGGTTCAGCTCGCGGACGATGCGGTCGAGGTCGGCCGGGGCGGCGGCGAGGCGGACCGTGCCGCCCGCGTCGTCGAGTTCGGCGATGTGCCAGCTTCTGGGCACGGTGTCGCCGTCGCTGCCCCGGGCGCGGCGCACGGTTCTCAGGGCGAGCCGCTCCACCGGGATGCGTTTCGCGGCGAACCTGCCCGGACCGGGGGTGACCGCCGGCGGGCCGTCCCCGAGGGCGATGTGGGTGCCGAAGCCGTGCGGGTTGTAGTCGGTGTGCTCCAGGAAACGGGCGGCCAGGAAGACCTCGTGCGCTTCCCGGTCGGTGGACTGCGCGCTCGCCGCGGCCGGTTGGGGCGTACGCACACGCGTGGTCCGCCAGGCCCAGGCGAGGAGGGCGAGGGTGGCGAGGGAGCCCGACGCGGCCCAGGTGAGCGCGACGGGAGAGGTGAACAGAGTGGTGGGGTGGAGGTAGCAGAGCGGCAGCAGCCACAGGGCGGTGCCGACGAGCGCGCCCGCGAAGGGCAACTCCGAAGGGAGGACCTCGTCGTCGGGCAGCCGGCGCCCGCGCAGCCGCAGCAGCACCTGGGCGGCGGGGTAGCCGGCGGCGAGGGCGAACACGGCGGCCATGGCGGCCACGTCCCCGGCGCCCGGAACGTGGTCGTGCCACACGTAGTGCGCCCCGCTGACCTCCCGCACCTCACCGCGCCAGACGGTCAGTTCGACCCGGTCACCGGGACGGAACCCCTCCGCGGCCTCCCGGGACACCGCGACCCGGGCCGTCGGCCTGCCGTCGGCGAAGTACAGCCAGCTGCTCTTCTTCGGCCTGTTGGCGTCGGTGCGCGCGATCACGGCCGGCACGGTGGTCAGACAGTCGGCGCGCGCCGAGGCGGGCGTCGCCGCGGTGCACGGGCGGGCCGACCGCCAGGCCTGTTCCGCCGACGCGGCGTCCGGCACGAACCACGCGGCCACCCCCGCGCACACCAGCAGCAGCGCGCTCACGCTCAGCGATCCGGCCCAGCCGCGCCCGGCCGTGCGGTTCGAGACGACGGGGACGTGGCCGGACTCCGGGGCTCCGTGCCGCCGGTGCAGTGTGCGCAGCGCTTCCAGCGTCGCGTCGAACTCCGGGTCGTCGGACGACCCGCTCCACGGCAGCGGCAGGAGCCGCTTGCGGCCGTCACGCAGCGCCAGGCCGACGCGCCGGGAGACGGGGACCCTGGGGTTCCTCCCGTACTTCAGGTACACCCGCAGGCCGGCGACGTCCCCCCAGGGCACGCTCCGGGTCCCCCACAGCGTGCGGATCCGCAGCCCGTACGCGTCGGCGCTCACCCGGGCGGTGGCCCAGTGGAGCGCCATGACGCCGATCAGCGCCAGCAGCAGGCCGGCGATCGGCCACCCGTCCACCAGCCCGCCCGCGTACGCCAGGCGCACCCCGGCCAGGGCCGCCCCGGCCGCTCCGAGGACGACGAGGGACCACAGCATGCGCCGGCGCGAGGGAAGACAGGTCACTTCCCGGACATCGTTCATGAACGGGAGCCTGACACCGGCGGGGCCGCGCCCGCTTGTGCTGTGTCCGGCAATGTCCCGGCCCTCGACATTGCCGACGGCAGGCCAGGGCCTGTCCGGCGGATCAGGCCGCAGGAAATGGGCGGTGCCCCATCGGTGCTGGTGAGCGGGGCGAATGGGGGTGCCCCCGCGCGAGCTGGTTCGAGCGTGGGGGAGTCGGCAACCGACGACAACGCCGCAGGTGGGGGTGCCAAGCCCCGTGTCTGCGGCATGTCCGCCGGACAGGCCCTAGCTGGCCTTCTTGGCCGGGTCGGTGCCCCGGTGGTCGACGACCGCGCGTTCCATGACGGCGGTGACACCGGCGAGGGTGGTGGGGCGCGGCTCCTTCTTCCGGTCCTTGGTCATGTACGAGCGGGCGCCCAGGTAGGCGAGGCTGTGCTTGTCGAAGATCCAGACGTCGCGGATCACGGACCTGGGGTCCTCGCGGGTGATGCCGAGGCCGTGCCGGCCGGCGGCGTCGGTGACGTCGGGGAGCTCGGTCACGCCGGGAATCTTCGCGGCGGCCTTGTAGAACGCGGCGTTGTTCGCGGCGGGCATGACCGTCCCGCTCAGCAGGTCACCGATCTTGTCGAAGGCGGCCTGGTCGTGCGACTCGGTCTCGTCCGCCTTCGTCTTGGAGTAGATCAGGCGGAGCAGGGCGTCGGGGTCGGTCGGGAGGGAGGCCAGCCACTTGTAGGTGGGACGGTTCCAGCCCGCCGGGACGGGGGTGCCGCCCTCCTCGATGGGGATCGTCTCACCGGGCATCACGGCGTCCTTGCCGGTTTCCTTGAGCCACCCGGCGGTCTTGACGGGTGCGGGGTTCTGCACCGTCCATTCCTCCGACGTGTGCAGGGCGCCGAGCTCCACCGGGCCTTCGAACGTGCCCTTGTTGGCGCGGAGCAGCGTCTTGACGTAGACCAGCTGCCCGTCCTTCACCGGGCTGGTGTCGGTCTCCATGGCCGCCGCGGCGATCCGGCCGAGGGTCACGGACGCGTGGTTGGCCCGCGCCGGGCCCGCGGTGGCCGTCCCGCCCTTCGGGGTGGAACCGTCTCCCCCGGCGAGGGTGACGACCAGCGCCCCGGCCAGTGCCATCGACGCGGCGGGCAGCAGCACCGCGGGGCGCAGCAGTGTGCGGCGGCGCGGTGCGGCCGCACGCGGGGAGGGGGTCAGGTCCTGGTCGATGCGCTGCATCAGTACGTCCTTGTGGTGGAGGTGCCGGTTCCGGGGGAGGTCCCATTCGGCCGGGGCCGACAGCAGCTCCTCGGCCTCGCTCCGGGCGGAGCCGGCGCGGGGCAGGTCGTCAGCGTTCATGGGGTTTCCTCCTGAAGGAACAGGGCCGCGAAGGCGGCCTCACTCTCCATCTCTCCGCGCGGCCGGGGTGGTTCCGGTTTCTCTCGGTCGGGTTCACCGGAGGCACTGAGCCGGGCCAGCCGCGCGCGGGCCCGCGACAGCCGCGACCGTACGGTGCCGACCGGGATGCCGAGGGCCTCGGCCGCCTGCTGGTAGTCCAGCCCGGAGGCCACGCACAGGGTGAGCACCTCCCGGTCCTGGCGGCGCAGCCGGCGCAGCGCGTCGTGGACCAGCGCGAGCCGGCGGGCGTCGTCGATGCGGCCCGCCGTCTCGTCCGCGAAGTCCTCGACCGGCCGGGGCTCCGGGCTGCGGGCCAGGAAGGCGAGCCGGCGGCGTACCCCGCGGTTGGCGTTGCGTGCCTTGTGCGTGGCGATGCCGAGCAGCCAGGGCTTGAGCGAGCCGCCCTCGGGCTCCACCGTCCCGCGGGCCCGCCAGGCGGCGAGGAAGGTCTCGGACATCGCCTCCTCGGCCTCCGCCCAGTTCCCCGTCAGCCGCAGGGCGTGGTTGTAGACCGCCCGCGCGTACTCCTCGTACAACTCGGCGAAGGCTTCGCGGTCCCCTGCCCGTATGCGCGCACGCACTGACTCTCCTCGTTCCGGTTGCCGCCTCACATCCGGTACTCACCGCGGACCACGGGGAGTTCCCGTGCTCTGCGTCACACGACGCCCGGTGGGACGCCTACTTGATCAGCCCCGCCGCCCACTCCGCCCACTCCCGCCGCATGGCGTTGAACCGCAGGCCGAACTCCAGGACGATCCGGCCGTAGACCGAGAGGTCGTCCTCGTCCCAGTCGATGGAGTCCACCAGGTGGCGCAGCTCTTCGTGGACCTGGTCGGAGAGCTCGACCAGGTCGGTCAGGTAGGCCCTGGCCTGCTCGGGGGGCAGGACGCCGAGGAAGAAGACGCGGAGCAGGACGTCGCTGCGGACGGTGCGCTGCGGGCGGGTCTCGGTCAGCCAGTGCCGCAGTTCGGCCATGCCCTCGTCGGTGAGGGCGTACTCCTTGCGACCGCGCGGACCTTCGGCCGACACCGTGATCAGGCCGGTGTCCGCGAGCCTGGTGAGCTCCGTGTAGATCTGGCTCTGGGTGGCCGGCCAGACGTTGGCCAGCGACGTCTCGAACAGTTTCAGCAGGTCGTAGCCGCTCGCGGGGCGCTCCGAGAGAAGGCCGAGCAGCGCGTGTCGAAGGCTCATGCCCACACCATACATTCCAGCATTGACATGTCACCCGTGGACCTTCTAGTTTTGACATGTCAGAAGAGAAAGCCAGCGGGAGAACACAAGCCCGGCACGCAACGCCGAAACGGAGCGACACCCTCATGTCCTACCTGCGCACCTTCCTCCCGTGGATCGTCTTCGCGGTACTGCCGTCCGGCAGCTGGCAGTGGGGCGCGCTCGCCGCCCTGGTGGTCGCGGTGGCGCTGATCGCCCAGCAGATGCGGGCCGGCACCGGGTTCGACGCGCTGATCATCGAGCTGGGCTCGGCGGCCTTCTTCGCCGTACTGGCCGTCATAGCCTTCGCCGACCCGCACTCGGGCGTGCACGACTACTCCGCGGCCCTCTCCTCCGGCACCCTCGCGGTGATCGCCGGGATCTCCCTCGCCGTCGGCAAGCCGTTCACGCTGGGCATCGCCAAGCGCACCACCCCGCGCGAGGTGTGGGGGCTGAAGCCGTTCATCCGGACCAACGTCGTCATCACCGCCGTGTGGACCGCCGCCTTCGCCGTGACCGCCGTCGTCCTCGCCGTCGTGGCGCACGCCGGGAACGCCCACTCGACCCCGGCCACCCTCGTCCAGATCGCCGGCTTCGTCGTCCCGATGCTCTTCACCGTCCGCTACGTCGCCCACGTCCAGGCCAAGGCCAAGGCCCAGCAGCTCGCCGGCTGACGGGACGCCCGGTCGGTTACTTCTCGTCCGTGCCCTCGGTGGGGCGGGTGCGGCCGACCTCCGGCAACTCGTCCTGCTGGGCGCGGATGTGGAGTACGTCGCCGATGAACAGGTCGTACACCAGCACGCCGATGACCCCGCCCACGAGCGGTCCGACGATCGGGATCCAGAAGTAATAGCTGAACCATGGGCCGTCCCCCGGCAAGGCCAGACTCTGCCAGCCGGCCAGCCAGGTCAGCAGGCGCGGGCCGAAGTCACGGGCGGGGTTGATGGCGTAGCCGGCGTTCGTCCCGTAGGACATGCCGATGGCGGCGACCACGAAGCCGATCACCAGGGGGCCGAGGTTCGCCTGCACCGCCGTGTTGCGCAGGTCGACGATGGCCACGACCAGCATCACGAGGAAGGCGGTACCGACGATCTGGTCGATCAGCGGTCCCCAGACACTGCCGTGGAAGTAGGGCGCGGGGAAGGTGGCGAAGATCGAGAACGTGGCGAGCGTGTGCCCGTTGGTCTTCGGCGGTTTCGAGGCGGCGTCGAAGGCGTTGATCGCGTCGTGGTAGACGGCGAAGACCAGGGCCGCCCCGGTGAAGGCGCCGACCAGTTGGGACAGCCAGTACGGGAGGACTTTGGCCCAGGCGAACTTGCGGCGCACCGCGAACGCCAGCGTCACGGCCGGGTTGAGGTGGGCGCCGCTGACCCCGCCGGCCACGTAGATGCCGAAGACCACGGCGAAGGCCCAGCCCCAGGTGATCAGCAGCCAGTCGCCGGCGGCGAGGAAGATCGTGGTGGGGGACTCCGTGCGGCCCGAGCCGGGCAGTCCGGCGACGGCCACGGCCACGGAACCGGCTCCGAACGAGATCAGGACGAACGTCCCCAGGAACTCCGCCATGCATTCGCCCAGCAGGCCCCCGCGGCGTCTGAGCGTGGAGGGTTTGATCAGGGGAGGTATTTCCACAGCCATATCGGCCCCCTCAGTGAGAGCATCCGGCCACACAACCGATCACGAAACCGGCCTTTCCCCATCGTCACGCATGAACGGGACAACGGACACCGGAGGGGATTCGGGGGACATTTCACCGGAGCGGACGACTACGCGGGCCACCCGCGAGCACGGCCACGCTCACACGGGGACCGCCCGAACCGTCCCGGCAGGGGGCCGGGGCCTGGTGGGGAAGACGGGGGCTGGCTGGGAAAGCCGAGGCCCGGTGGGGGAGCCGAGGCCCGGCGGGGGAAGCCGAGGCCCGGCAGGGGAAGCCGAGGCCCGGCAGGGGAAGCCGAGGCCCGGCAGGGGAAGCCGAGGCCCGGCAGGGGAAGCCGAGGCCCGGCGGGGGAAGCCGAGGCCCGGCGGGGGAAGCCGAGGCCCGGCGGGGGAAGCCGAGGCCCGGCGGGGGAAGCCGAGGCCCGGCGGGGACCTCGTGGCCCGGCGGGGAAGCCGAGGCCCGGCGGGGACCTCGTGGCACCCGGCCAAGGGAGTCGTGGCGGAGGCGGGCGCCGACGGATCCCGGTCCCCGCCGGATCAGGCCTGCGGACGAGCATCGACCCCGCCCCGACCGGCCCACCCGCGCAACCGGCCCCGGCCGCAGCCCGACGAGCCCGCCATCGCCCCGTGCCGGCGGGCCCACCCCCGCCGGATCAGGACCGCATGCGCCCCGAGCCGACCGGTCCCCACGTCACAACCGGCCCCGGCATCGCCCCGCGCGGCCTCGGGTCAGGAGTGTGTGTCGCCCGAAGCGGCCGGGGCGGAGTGTCAGGGCGCGAGGGTGCGGTCGTGCTGGGCCGCGGTGATGGCGCGGACGGCGCAGACGCCTGCGACGGCGGCGGCGACGACCGACGCCTCGGAGGCCAGGAGGGGCCAGACCCCGGTGTAGGCGCGCTCGATGACCTTGTCCGTGGAGTCCGTGTACAGCAGGCCGACGCCGCTGACCATGCCGACCAGCCAGAACCCCCACCACACGTTCAGCGAGCGCGGCACGGGCCGCCCCGGGACGCTCTTCTCGTAGGCGTCGGCGAGGATGCCCCGCGGCACCCAGAAGTTCATGACGGGCACGATCCACCCCAGGTAGACCCAGAACCCGGAATAGCGCGGCGGCTCGGGCGAGAGGGCGCTCGCGTTGTCCCGGACGCGCCACATCCAGGACACGAACGCCAGCGCGCAGATCAGCGCGGCACCGTCCCCCAGCGCACTGACGAGGTGGTACGAGTCCTCGAGCGCGGTCAGCTTCCGGTGCACGCCGTCCCCCTGGTCCGGCGGCCCCGACGCCGGCTCCCCGGCCAGGGAAAGCCGCACCTGCCACACACCCCGGGCGGCCCAGGCGGCCCCCGCGAGCAGCAGCCCGCCCACGGCACACCACTGCGCCGCCCGGTCCGACCGCAGACCGGCGGACTGCTCCATGTAGTCGTCGTTCACCTGGGCATCCTGTCCTACGACCTTTTGTTTACGCCATGTCAGACGACGAAATGCGGGCCGTGGTCACGAGGCCGCGGAAGGAAGATCACGCGTGCGGTGGTACGCCGTACGGATGACCCGGCATGCGCGAGAGCGGTCGCGGTCCTTGACTGGACGGGAGAACGGCGGGGGCCAGGACACGGACGGAGTGCGCAATGACGGGTCTGACGGCTGTACGGACAGGCGCGGTGCTGACGCTCGTCGCCTGCCTGGGCGCGGGGCTGGGCGGTTGCTCGAACGGCAGCACCTCCAGCACCCCCACGTCCGCGGTCAGCAAGGCGGCGTCCTTCGCCTCGCAGGGCGCGTCGGCGCTGGCTTCGGCGACCGCCGAGGCGGGCAACAAGCTGAACGAGGTGAAGGGCGGCATCAACGCCAAGGACGCGGTGACCCTGGGCACACCGGCCTCGGCATCCGACGGCCGTATGACGGTCGACCTCACGGCCGTCAACAAGGCGAGCTCCACCAAGTCCTTCGCCGTCCAGGTCAACTTCACGGACAGCAGCGGGAACCTCCTGGACACGACCGTCGTGACGGTCTCCGACGTGGCTGCCGGAAAGTCGGGCAAGGCGACGGCCCAGAGTCACCGCAAGCTGACGGGACAGGTGAAGACGGTGGTGGCGCGGGCGCTGCGGTACTGAGGCGCCCGGCCACCGGTCGGCCCGCGGCCGGCCCCGCGGCTCAGGCCATCCAGAAGAAGACCGCCGTCATCCGCTTCTCCTCCAGCGTCCTGCCGAAGTAACCGCTCGCGCTGTGCACGAGGTTGGCGTTGTAGAGGAGCAGACGGTTGTACTTGTGGGGGACGCGCACGTCCTCCTCGAAGGCGTCCGGCGCGACGAACCGGGTGCCGAGGGCCTCGACGAGGTTGTTGTGCGGGGCCTGGACGACATTGCCGCCGAGGCGTCCGCCGGGCATGGACTGCCGGTAGAAGCCGGTGCCGCAGTCCTTGGGCACGCCCGGGTTGAGGTAGAGCACGGCCGCGTAGCGGCACAGGGCACGCGAGTCGGTGTGCGGCCGGGGCTCGCTCTCCCCCTCGCCCACCACCTGTACGCAGTTGTGGTTCAGGGTGCCGCCGCCGGGCGCCTGCTGCACCCACAGCTCCCGGGCGCCCGTGGCCTTCTTCACCAGCCGCTCGATCCGCGCCAGCTCGCCCGGCTCCAGCCCCGGCATGGCCCGCAGTCCCGGCCAGGTCTCCTGCGTGTACGGATATCCCTCGACCCAGTCGTCCTTGGCGAGACACCGCTGCCGTACGGCGTCCACGTCCGGCAGGACGTCGTCCAGGACCCAGTAGTCGCGGCCCTTGGTGGGCTTGCGGTAGGGAAGCACGGGGAGGGGGGCGGCGGCCCGCGCGGGCCGTCCGGGCCGTGGTGACATGGACATGCGGCGAACGTATAGCCGGGGCCCGTCTGGACTCTCCCCACGACTGGTCAATGTTCGGTCAACGGAAAGGGGTTCGACCAGCGGAAAGCCGGGCCGTCTCGGCGACTCCCCGAAATTTTTGCCGAAACCATAGAGTCATCCGGCTTCCCCGTCCGTACTCCAGTGCGTCCGAACCTCTCGCCTCGGCGGGTGGGATCCACTACCGGGCAGGAGGCACGGTGCGCTTTTCGCGAAACGCGACGGGAACTCTCTTCGTGGGCGGGGCCATGGCGGTGACGCTTGTAGCGATGGCCTACCCGAGCATGCTCGGGGTGTCCACCGTCTCCAGCGACCAGTCCCGGGTCATCGCCAACACCCAGTGGGGCCCGCTGACGGAGGGCGACCGGGACTTCGTGGTGAAGGTGCGGGCGGCGGGACTCTGGGAGTACCCGGTCGGCCAGATCGGGCTTCAGAAGGGCCAGTCGGCGGCGGTCAAGACGGCCAGCAACCACCTGATCGACGGCCACGCCGCGCTGGACGTCTCCTGCCGCAAGATCGCTCCCCTGCTGAACATCACGCTGCCCAACATCGCGAGCCCCCAGCAGGAGGGCTTCGTCACCCAGCTGAAGAGTGACAGCGGCAAGCAGTTCGACGTCGACTTCGCCAACATCCTGCGGATGACGCACGGCTCGATCTTCAACACCATCGCGAAGATCCGCTCCACCACCAAGAACTCGCTGGTGCGCGCACTCGCCGACCAGGCCAACGACACGGTTCTGGACCATATGACGGTCATGGAGAAGACGGGCGACGTCGACTTCGACACGACCCTCAACACGCAGACGAACCCGCCGAAGATGCCGGCCACCATGCTGACCCCGCCCGCTCCGCCCGCCGGGCAGCCGCAGGTGGTGCTCACCGCACCGCCGACCGAGACGTCGACCGCACTGGACCTCAGCGGCCTGGGCGTCGGCTCGGCCCCCGCCGCCGGCCCCTCCCCCAGCGCGTCGGGCGGCTAGTGCCGCGGCAGGCAACGTTTGCCCGTCAAGGAGCGGCGTCCGGTGCGTGCTCTCGGCGTGCCGGGTGCGAGCCCTCGTACTGGATGTACTTGGGCTTGTGCCCGGTGCGGCGAGAGTGCGTGCCGGGCGTCGCGACGGGGCGAACGTTGCCTGTGGCGGCACTAGGTCCCGTACGGCGGATCAGGCCGCAGGAAGTGGGCGGTGCCTCATCGGTGCTGGTGGGCGGGGCTTGGTGCGTCCAGCTGCAAGGCGGAGGGAGTCGGCAACCGACGACAACGCCGGTGGGGGCACCGCCCGCTCGAGCGAAGTCGAGAGTGGGGGAGGGCGTGCCAAGCCCCGCGTCTGCGGCATGATCCGCCGGACAGGCCCTAGGCCAGCCACACGGTGGTGTCGGGCGGCAGGTCGCCTTCGTCCGGCACCGGCGCGCTGCTCAGCAGTACCTCCCCGGGCGGCAGCGGTACCGGCTCGTCGCCGAGGTTGGTGACGCACCGCCAGCCGTCCGAGCGGGCGAACTGAAGGACGCCGGCGGGTGCGTCCGGGGCCCAGGCCAGCGACTCGCCCTCGATGAGTTTGCGGCGCAGGCGCAGGGCCCTGCGGTAGAGCTCCAGGGTGGAGCCCTCGACGCCGTCCTGGGCCTGGACCGCGTACGCGGCGAAGGCCGGCGGCTGGGGCAGCCAGGCACCCGCCGCGCCGAAGCCGTACGACGGGCCGTCAGTCGTCCACGGCAGCGGTACCCGGCAGCCGTCGCGGCCCTTGCGGACGTGGCCGCTCTGTCCCCAGATCGGGTCCTGGAGGACCTCGGTGGGCAGGCCGGCCACCTCGGGCAGACCGAGTTCCTCGCCCTGGTAGACGTACGCGGATCCGGGCAGGGCCAGCATCAGCAGGGTCGCCGCCCGAGCCCGGCGCAGGCCCGCCGCGTCGTCGATCCCGGGTGCCCGGCCGCCGGAGAGCAGCCAGGCGTTGTCGTCCGTGCCGGGCGGGAGCATCAGCCGGGAGGGGTGGCGTACGACGTCGTGGTTGGACAGGACCCAGGTGGCGGAGGCCCCTGCCGTGCGGGCCGTGCGCAGCGAGTCGGTGATGACGCTGCGCAGCTCGTCCGCTCCCCAGCCCGCTTGCAGGTACTCGAAGTTGAACGCCTGGCCCAGTTCGTCCGGGCGGGCGTACAGGGCGCGGCGGGCGTCCGGGACCCAGGCCTCGGCGACCGCCGTGCGGGGCGGGGTGTAGGCGTCGAAGATCTTGCGCCAGTCGCGGTAGATCTCGTGGACCTCGTCGCGGTCCCAGTAGGGGTGGCTGCCGGGCGGTACGTGTTCCAGGGACTCCTCGCCGGTCGGGCCGAGGTCGCCGAGTTCGGCGAGATCGCGGAGCGGTTCGGTGAGGTCCTTGGCCAGGCCGTGGGCGACGTCGACACGGAAGCCGTCGACCCCCCGGTCGGACCAGAAGCGCAGGGTGGTGCGGAAGTCTGCGCGGACCTCCTCGTTGTCCCAGTTGAGGTCGGGCTGCTCGGAGGCGAACAGATGGAGGTACCACTGGCCGTCGGGGACCCGCTGCCAGGCGCTGCCGCCGAAGACCGACTGCCAGTCGGTGGGCGGGAGTTCGCCGCTCTCGCCCCGGCCGGCACGGAAGACGTAGCGGTCGCGGGCGGCGGAGCCGGGGCCGGCGCGCAGCGCCTCCTGGAACCAGGGGTGCAGGTGCGAGGTGTGGTTGGGGACGATGTCGACGACGACCTTCAGGCCGAGCCGGTGGGCCGCGGCGACCATGGCGTCGAAGTCGTCCAGTGTGCCGAGGCGGGGGTCGACGTCCCGGTGGTCGGCGACGTCGTAGCCGCCGTCGGCGAGTTCGGAGGGGTAGAAGGGGCTCAGCCACAGGGCGTCGACGCCCAGCGCGGCCACATGGGGCAGGCGCTCGGCGATGCCCCGGATGTCGCCGAGCCCGTCGCCGTCGGCGTCGGCGAAGCTGCGGGGATAGACCTGGTAGACGACGGCCTGGCGCCACCAGTCGGGGTTCCTGGACGAATGGTCGGTCACAGTGGCTCCCTTGGAAAGGACGACAGGGGAGAGCCTGTCCACATTGCCGGGAAAGCGAACCTTCACACTCTGCGGAGTAGATCATTCCCAGTGTGGCGAAGTTGTGTTGAGCGCCGAACTCCCCTTGCTACAGCGCAGGTTGACAGGGTTCTGCCGGTCGACCCACCATGTGCACACGCTGTGGCGCATGTGACCGATGGGCCCGGTGTCTTCGACCTGCTTCGGCCTGCCGCGGTCCGCTTCGCGCTGCCTGAAGCACTCTCAGAACTCCTGATGGGATACACATGTCCATAGCGAGCCGTGCCACCACGCGCCGCCTGCTGGGGACGGGCGTCGCGACGCTCGCCCTCTGCGCGGCCTCCGTCGCCGCCGCCTCCGCGGCTCTGGCCAACGACGCGCCCGGCGGCGACGGCTGGAAGTCCGGCGGCACCTACAAGCCGGGGACGGGCGCGGGCACGGAGACCGGTACCGACCGCTGCCAGTTCTCGCTCGACGGCACCAGCTTCTACGACTCGGTGAAGGTCGACGACCAGAACCTCAAGCCCACCGAGGACGGCAAGGTCCACGTCAAGGTCCGCACCGCCGGTGACGCCTCCACCTGCACCGCCTCGCTGGCCTCCTACCTCGCCCACGGTGCCTCCTTCAACACCTCCGGCGAGCAGGTCTTCGTCGACTTCGACACCGTGACCGTCAAGCCGGGCCAGACCGACTCCCTCGACATCGCGGTGCCCGACGCGGGCTGCTTCGCGCAGATCGACCTGTACCGGGGCGCGGTGAAGTTCGACGGCAAGCTCGACGCCAAGGACGGCTTCGAGCACGGCGACCTGCCCAAGGGCCCGGATCACCCGGTCATCAAGGACAAGCTGATCGCGGCCTGGAACGGCGGCACGAAGGAGTGCGCCTCCACCGAGTCCGCCACGCCGACCCCCTCGGCGCCGGAGTCCGCCCCGGCCCAGCCGTCGACGCCGGCCAAGGGCAGCGACACCCCGACCCCGAGCGCCTCGGAGTCGAAGTCCACCGGCACGCCGACCCCGTCCGCCTCCGAGTCCACCCCGGCCGCGGCCCCGACGCCCGACGGTGGCGGCGGCGACCTCGCCGAGACCGGTGGCGGCAGCAGCTCCGGCATCCTCGCCGGAGGCGCGGCGGTGCTCCTCGCGGGCGGCGCGGCCATCGTCGTCGCGACGCGCCGCAAGCGGACCGCACGCGGCTGACCCTTCCAGGGGGCCGGGGCCGCTCAGTCTCCGTCGGCCGTGCAGTGCTTGAGCAAGCCCTGAACCTCCGTGTCCACCACCCGGTACCTGACCACCCGTCCCTCCTTCTCGCCCTCCACGACCCCCGCGGCCCGCAGCAGCCTGAGCGCCTGCGACACCGCGGGGTCGTTCATTCCGGTGGCGATCGCCAGGTCGGACACGGCGAGCGGGCCGGTGCGGTGCAGGGCGAGCAGCAGAGCGAGCCGCTTGGCGTCGGCGAGCAGGGAGAAGCGGTCGGCCCAGGCGCGCACATGGCCGGGTTCGCCGATCGCGGCGATGGCGTCGCACACCCGGTGACCGTCGATGGTGCGACGGTCCGCGCGGTCGGCAGGCACGAGATGCATACCGCCATGTTCGCAGGCGCCCTTCTGTGATCTTCCATACCTGCGCAGGTACGCAGCTATGCAGACGACCGCCCGCGCCCCTACGGTGGGCGGGCCGTGGTGCTCGGGAAGTCGATGCGATGTCGACGCGGCCCTCGCCACTGTGAATCGGGGAGTTCCCGTCCCGTCCGGCACCCGCCGGGCCACTGGTCGTACGACCGGGAAGGCAGGGACGGCGGACGCATGACCCGAAAGCCAGGAGACCGGCCACGGCAGCTCACGAAGTGATCCACGAGGTGCTGGAGCGTGAAACCGGATGACCCTGCCCGAGACCGTGCCCGAGACCAAGGCCGCCTCCTTCCGCTGGCGGCGCGAGGACACCGTCAAGACAGCCGGGCTGATGGGTGTGATCGCCGCCCTCCACGTCGTCGCCTTCGGCATCCTGTTCCTCCTCGTCGCCCCCGGTCACTACGAGGTCGGCTCCAAGGCCTTCGGCATCGGGCTCGGCGTCACCGCCTACACCCTCGGCATGCGGCACGCCTTCGACGCCGACCACATCGCCGCGATCGACAACACCACCCGCAAGCTGATGGCCGACGGCAAGCGGCCGGTCTCGGTGGGCTTCTGGTTCGCGCTCGGGCACTCCAGCGTCGTGGTCGTGCTGGCCGCGATGATCGCCGGCGGCACCCAGCTGGCGGGCCGGGTGATGAACGAGAACTCCCGCACCCACCAGGTGCTGGGCTTCATGGGTACGACGATCTCGGCCACGTTCCTCTATCTCGTGGCCGCGCTCAACCTCGTCGCCCTCGTCGGCATCCTGCGCGTCTTCAGGGCGATGCGGGCGGGTTCGTACGACGAGAAGGAGCTCGAACAGCACCTCGACTCCCGCGGCTTCATGAACCGCCTCCTCGGCCGCCTCACCAGGTCCATCACCCGGCCCGGCCAGATGTTCCCGCTGGGCTTCCTCTTCGGCCTCGGCTTCGACACGGCGACCGAGGTCACGCTGATGGTGATGGCCGGCTCGGGCGCGGCGGCGGGACTGCCCTGGTACGCGATCCTCTGCCTGCCCCTGCTGTTCGCGGCCGGCATGAGCCTGTTCGACACCCTCGACGGCACGTTCATGAACTTCGCCTACCAGTGGGCGTTCTCGAACCCGGTGCGCAAGGTCTTCTACAACCTCACCATCACCGGCCTGTCCATCGCCGTCGCCTTCGTCATCGCCACGATGGAACTCCTCGGCCTCGAACTCGGCAACGTCGGCTACCTCATCGTCGGCCTGTTCGTGGTGGTGTGGGCGGCGGCACTGGCGTACTGGAAGCTGGCCAGGGTCGAGGAACGCTGGACGGCACAGGCACAGGCACAGGCACCGGCACAGGCACAGGCACAGGCACAGGCACCGGCACAGGCCGACACCGACCAGGTGTGCTGACCGGACAGGCCCGCAGGGTCCGCCGCCGGCTACACGTACGCGGCCAGCCCCTCGGACAGCAGCGTGAAGGCGTGTTCGGCGTCGGCGACCGCCTCCGGGTAGCGGTCGTCGGCGGACCGGCCGCCGGCCACCGCCTGGAAGTTGTCCATGGACAGCAGCCTCTGCGTACCCACCATCTGGCTCGCCGCGAGGCGCGCGGTCAGGGCGGGGACCTCGGTGGTGTCCCGCAGCGCCTCCGCGAGCGCGCGTTGCGCCCCCTCGTCGAAACGGACCATGCTCGTGCGCAGCGCCGGGGTCCGAAGGATCATCCGGGTCAGCGCCAGGATCTGCGGGACGTCGTTGAGGCCGGTGATCGGGTCGCGGTCGCGCAGGCCCGCCATGAAGTGGTCGCGGAGGGCTGACAGCGGCCCGACGGCCGACGGCCGGGCGCGCACCACGCGGGCGGCCTCGGTCTCGTGGTCGGCGAGGCGGTGGATGACGAGCTCCTCCTTGGTGGCGAAGTAGGCGAACACCGTCCGCTTCGACACCTCGGCGGCCTCCGCCACCTGTGCCACCGACACCTGGTCGAACCCGTGCTCAAGGAAGAGCGCGATGGCCGCGTCCGAGATGGCGGCATGGGTCCGAGCGCGTTTGCGTTCACGCAGCCCTGTCATGCCCCCACCGTACCAAATATCTGCACCCGGATTCTTCTTGCATCCGGATTCTCATTGCACTCGAATCCTTCTTGCACTCGGTGTATATTTTCACTCGGTCGAGTCCAAGGAGGAGCGATGACCGACGTGATCGTGGCGGGTGCCGGACCCACCGGGCTTACGCTGGCCTGCGAGCTGGCGCTGGCGGGCGTGCGGACCCTGGTGGTCGAGCGTCTGCCGCAGCGGGTCGAGCAGATCAAGGGCGGGGCGATCCAGCCGCGCACCCAGGAACTGCTGGAGCTGCGCGGCCTGCTGGACCCGATGCGGGCCAGGGCAATGGCACGCGAGCCGGTGGGCGGGCACTTCGCGTTACTGCCCGTGCCGCTGGACTGCACGGCCTGGGACACCGCGCACCCCTACCCACTCTCGATCCCGCAGTGGGAGATCGAGGAAGTGCTGGAGCAGCGGGCCACGGAGCTGGGGGTCGAGGTGCTGCGCGACACCCCGTTGACGGCCGTGGAGCAGTCCGAGGACGGCGTGGTCGTGACCGCGGGCGACCGGCGGATCGAGGCCCGCTGCCTGGCGGCCTGCGACGGCGGGCACAGCACGGTCAGGAAGCTGCTCGGCGTGCCCTTCTCCGGCAGGCCCGGGACGTACACGGCGATCCTGGCCGACGTGCGACTGTCGTCCGTGTCCGACCTCGTGCCGAAGACCCAAGGGCACATCAGCACGCTCACGCGCGAGGCCGGCCACCGCTGGGTGATGCTGGTGCCGGTCGGCGGCGACCGCTACCGGTTCACCGGCGGGACGGTGGACGAGGAGGACCTGCCCAGGGACAGGCCGGTGACCTTCGAGGAGATCGCCGAGACGCTGCGCGTCGTGTACGGCGAGGAGACCGTCCTGGCCGCCGTGGACAACGCCTCGCGGTTCGGCGACGCCACCCGGCAGGTCGACCACTACCGGGTGGGCAATGTGTTCTTCGCCGGTGACGCCGCGCACATCCACCCTCCCTTCGGCGGGCAGGGCCTGAACCTGGGCGTGCAGGACGCCTTCAACCTGGGCTGGAAGCTGGCCGCCGTACTGCGGGGCCGGGCCGAGGCGGACCTGCTGGACACCTACCACGCCGAGCGGCACCCGGCCGGGGCGTGGGTCCTGCACATCACCCAGGCACAGCGGGTCTTCGCCGCCCCCCGGCCCGGCGCGGACGTCGTCGAGCTGCGCCAGGTCTTCACCGACCTGATGCGCCTGCCCGAGGCCAACCGGCACCTGGCCGGGCTGATGTCGGGGCTGTCGCACTCCTACGACGTCCCCGGCGGCCACCCGCTCGCCGGGCACCGGGTCGCCGGTCTCGATCCGTCGCTGTTCCGGTCCGGCCGACCCGTCCTGCTCGACCTGGCCGGACTCCTCCCGCCCCACCTCGACGCCGTCCGCGCCGAGCCGGTGGACGGACTGCCCGGGGCGGTGCTGGTCCGCCCCGACGGCTACGCGGCCTGGGCGGCGGACACAGCCCCCGACCTGGACGCCCTCGTCGGCGATCCGTGCTGGTCCCTCCTGGCCCAGGGCCTTTCGCCCTACCGCTCGACGGTCTCCAGGTAGAGCTTCACGAACCGGTCGACGTCCACGTCCAACGCCACGTCCACCAGGGTCTGTTCGCGGACGCCCTCGTGGATCTCGGACTCGCCCGGCCGGGGCCGGCGGTCGACGATCGTCTGACCCCGGCCGGGACCGGGGGCGAGGCAGACCTCGACAGGCAGCAGGCCGGTGGTGATGCCCTCCGGGTCGGCGACCGCGCAGACCGCGCCCGCGTCACCGAGGCCGCCCGCCGCCTCGGCCTCGGCGGAGCCGCCCTGCGTGGCCGGCCGGTGGGCGAGCAGCTCGCCGGCCAGCCGGGTGCCGGGCTCGGTGCTCGCCCGCAGCCGCCGCACCTGGACGCCGGGGACGACGACCCGCTGGAAGACGTCCAGCCCGTACATGGTGATCGGCACCCCGGCGGTGAGCAGGATCGCCGCCGCCTCCGGATCGTGCCAGACGTTGAACTCGGCGACGGGCGTGGCGTTCCCGGTGGCCACCGCGCCGCCCATGAACACGATCCGCTCGATGTTGCCGGTCACCTCCGGGTGGGTGCGCAGCAGCAGGGCGATGTTCGTGAGCGGGGCCGTCGGGATCAGGGTGACCGGGCGGGGCGAGGCGAGGATCTCGCGGCGCAGCAGCGTCACCGCGTCCACTGCGGCCGGGGCCCGGGTGGGCGCGGGCAGCCCGAGGTCGCCCATCCCGTCGTGCCCGTGCACGTGCCGGGCCGAGCGGGACGGCTCGATCAGCGGCCGCTCGGCACCCCGGGCCACCGGGATGTCCGGCGCGCCCGCCTGTTCCAGCACGGTCAGCGTGTTGCGGACCACCCCGTCGACGTCCGTGTTCCCGGCCACGCACGTCACCGCGCGCAGCTCCAGGTCCGGGTGGCGGACGGCGAACAGCAGGGCGAGGGCGTCGTCGACACCGGTGTCGCAGTCGATGATCACGGGGATGGGCTGACCGGTCACGGCGGACTCCTTCCGTCGTGACCGACACTAGGGCCTGCCAGGTCACTCCCACAGGGCGGTACCGCGTGCCCGCACCCGGTCGCCGATCCGCCGCAGCAGCTCGTCGACGGGAAGGGCGCCCGGTCGCCGGCCGTCCCGCAGCCGTACGGCGGCCAGGCCCGCGCCAGCCTCCCGGTCGCCGATCACCGCCTGGTACGGCACCAGGCGCCCCGCGCGGATCCGGGCGCCCAGGGTGCCCTGCCCGGGACCGGAGAGTTCGGCCCGCAGGCCCCGCGCGGCGGCCTCCCGCACCACCGCCTCCGCCTGCTCCGCCTGTGCCTCGGCGACCGGCAGCACGACCAGTTGCACCGGCGCCAGCCAGGCCGGGAAGGCGCCGCCGTGCTCCTCGACGAGATGCGCGACCGCTCGCTCCATGCTGCCGATGACGCTGCGGTGCACCATGACCGGGCGGTGTCTGGCCCCGTCGGCGCCGATGTGGTGCAGGTCGAAGCGTTCGGGCTGGTGGAAGTCGATCTGGACGGTGGACAGGGTGGCCTCACGGCCGGCGGGGTCGGTGATCTGCACGTCGATCTTGGGGCCGTAGAAGGCTGCCTCGCCCGCCGCCTCCTCGTACTCCTGCCCGGACTCCTCCAGCACCTCCCGCAGCATCGCGGTCGCCCGCCGCCACAGGGCCGGGTCGGCGACGTACTTGCCGCCCTCGCCGGGAAGCGAGAGACGGTACCGGGAGGCGCGGATGCCGAGGTCGGCGTAGGCGCGGGCGATCAGGCCCAGGGCCGCCCCGGCCTCCTCGACCGCCTGGTCCAGGGTGCAGAAGACATGGGCGTCGTTGAGCTGGATGGACCGCACCCGGGTCAGCCCGCCCAGCACCCCGGACGGATCGGAACGGTACATGGCACCCAACTCCGCGATCCGCAGCGGCAGTTCGCGGTAACTGCGGGAGCGGGAACGGTAGATGAGCGCATGGTGGGGGCAGAGGCTGGGGCGCAGCACGACCTCCTCCGCCCCGAGCCGCATGGGCGGGAACATGTCGTCGCTGTAGTGGTCCCAGTGACCGGACAGCTCGTACAGCTCCCGTTTGCTGAGGACGGGCGAGTACACGTGCCGGTACCCGGCCGCGCGCTCCGCCTGACGGACGTACTCCTCCAGGGTGTGCCGTACGACGGCCCCGTCCGGGAGCCAGTACGGCAGCCCCGCGCCCATCAGCGGATCGGTGTCGAACAGGCCCAGCTCACGGCCGAGCCGGCGGTGGTCGTGCATCGCGGTCTCCTCGCGGGTGGTGTGGTGGCCGGGACGAGAACCGGGACGCACACACACCGAAGCCCCGGGGCACTCGCCCCGGGGCTTCGGACTTGAGGTCACCTGTCAGCGCACCGGGACGTACTCCGGCGTCGTCGTACGGAAGGGGGAGGACGGGGCGCGCTTCATGGGAGGGACGCTAACAAGGGCGCGTGGGCGGGGCCACGCATTTTCCCGCCGGACGGCACCCCTCACCCGGACGGCCCGGACAACTGGTGGCCCGCCGGAGGCAATGGTGCCGTGGGTACATGCGCCGCCGCCCCACCCCCGCCGCCGCCGTCGCCGTCACCGCGGTCACGCTGTTCACCGCCTCCGCCTGCCTGGCCGGCACGCCGGGGCAGGCCCGGGATCCGCTCGCCGCCCCCGTTTCGAGCGGGCCGGACACCGGGGCCGGCTCCGCTCCCGGCCTCACCGACGCCCAGACCCGGGCCGCGCTGATCAACGAGGCCGATCTCGGCGCGCCCTGGATGCCGTCCGAGGGCGCGGCGACCTGGCGGGACGGGCTGCTGAAGGCGACGACGACCGCGTCGCCCGACTGCCAGCGGCTGCTGGAGGCGCTGTACACGGAGGAGCCGTTCGGGCGGCCGTCGGGCAGCCGGGCCGTGTCCGCCCTCGACGACGGCGACGACCAGGCCCAGCTGCGTTACCAGGTCGCCGCCCACCGCCCGGCGGACGTGGACCGCGCGCTGGCCTGGCTGCGGACGCTGCCGAGCACCTGCGGACAGTTCCTGGCGACGACCACGAGCTCGGGCGTCGAGACCGTCCAGGTCGAGGAGCTGCTGCTGCCGGCCGTCGGGGACGCCCGCCAGGGCCTGCGGGTGACGCTGACCGGCGAGAGCGACATGAACGGGCAGTCACCCGTGCTCACCCTGGAGGTCGCCGCGGTACGGGTCGCGGACGAGGCGATCGTGCTCACCGACGGCGCGCTCGGTTCCGTACCCCCGGACGACAGCACCCGCCGGGCCCTGGAACTCGGCGCCCAGCGCCTGACCCAGGTCCGCGCCCAGGCCCGCACCCAGGCCTGACCGCCCACGGTTCAGGCCCGCTCCTCGTGGAACCGCTCGCGGTGGGCGACCACGTCGTGGGCCATCTCCAGCGCGGTACGCCCGCAGGCGAAGGCGTGGCCGCGCAGGCGGGCCAGGGCCTCGTCCGCGTCGATCCCCAGCTGGGCCATGATCATGCCGATGGCCTGCTGGATCTCGTTGTGCCCGGTGGTCAGGCCGCCGAGCCAGAAGCCGTCCGCGCGGCCGACCTCCTCGTCCCGGGGCAGCGACATCAGCGCCGTGGTCAGCGCGCCCGCCAGCAGCCGGGCGGTGTGCAGATCGGGGCCGGCCAGCTCGCCGGGGTCGGTGCCGTACAGGTCGAACGTGCCCACGCACACCGTGGAGTCGCCGAGCGGCAATGAGTACGCCGCCCGGATCCCCGCGCCGGTCGCCTGCTGCGCGTACACCGGCCAGCGTGCCATGTCCTGCCCGGCCGTGAGATCGCCGGCGAACACCGCCGCGGTGGTCTCCGCGGCGCACACGCACGGCCCCTCGCCCAGCGTGGCCTGCATCTCCGCCACACCGGCCGCCGTGTCGTCACTGGCCCCGACCAGCACCGGCACGCCCTCGCTGCGCAGTGACACGCTCGCGCCGGTCACCGGCAGCAGTTCGACCGCGGCCGCGCACAGCCGCTCCGGCACCTGCTCGGCCGTCGCGCCGCGCACCGCCGCGGCCAGGGCTTCCGCCGGGTCCTCGAAGTGCGGTGCCGCGTTTCCGGGAACGCCCGGGGGGCGCCGCTCCTCCCCTGCGCCGCCGGAACCGCCGAGACGCGCACCGTCGTCCCTGGGCCGCACCTTCACCGCCTCCTTCAGCCTCGGCCCGGCCGTCGTCGAAGGCTCCCGGAGCAGGTCACCCTGCCCGAGAGGACTTTCGACTACCCGTGGCGAGGGGGGCGAAACAGCTTTTGGCGCCGCTCAGAGCGGAGGCTGCGCGGGAGCCGGCCCGAGGGTGGTGGTGCCGGGGGCCGTACGGTGCCCCAGCCCCGTCCGGTAGGCGTCCAGGGCGGCCTCCACCCGCCCGGTCCGGCGCAGCAGGTCGCCGAGCAGCCGGCACAGGTCGGCGAGGTCACCGGCGGCGCCCGCCCGCTCCAGCAGGCTCAGCGCGCGCACGTAGTGCTCCTCGGCGGCCTCCGTGTCCCGGGCGTCCTCGGCGATGATCCCGAGCAGGCGGTGCGCGGCCGCCGAGTGCACGGCGCCCCGCTCCGACGACAGGTCCCCGAGCACCCCGTGCAGCAGCTCGGCGGCCTCCTCCGACTTGCCGCGCCGGTGCAGGACGTCGGCGAGCTCGACGGCGGCCTGGCTGCTGTAGAGGGCGGCGCGGGTGGCGGAGAGCATGGTGAGCGCCTCGCGCAACTCGTGTTCCGCGCGCTCCAGTTCACCGTCCTGGGCGTACACGTACCCGCGCATCCAGTGGCAGTTGGCGAGTTCGGTACGGATCTGGAGCCGGCGGTAGAGCTCGGCCGCCTTGGCCAGGGAGGCGTCGGCCTCGGCGACCCGGCCCTCGGCGAGCAGGGTACGGGCGACGGAGCGGTGCATCCGAGCGAGCAGTGCGGGGTCCTCGACCTGCGGCGCGAGCGCGAGGGCGAACTCGGCGGCCTGGGCGGCGCGGGCGTGGGCGCCCATGTCCATGTAGGGGCCGATGACGCTGGCGTAGAGCAGGAGCAGCGCGTCCGGGTCGTGCAGCCCGCCACGGTTGAGCTCGTCGACGGTGGACTCCAACAGGTACACCGCGTACCGGAGTTCACCGGCGAGGTAGTGGGCGACGGCGCGGCCGCGCAGGGCGGGCACCCGCACCGGGAGCGGCTCCGAGGCCATCCCCTCCTCGGCACGCTCGAAGTACTGCCTGGCCTCCACCAGATCACCCGTCTCGAGGGCGCACTCCCCGAGTCCGAGCAGCGAGGTGGCCTGTTCGCAGGCCAGCCCGTGCGTCTCCGCCTCCGCGAGCAGGGCGGCGTACTGGGCGGCCGCCTCCTTGGCCTCGCCCGTGGCCAGGGTCCGCTGTGCCTCGGTGAGCCGCAGCCGCAGATCGGTGGCCAGGTGGGGGGAGCGCCCCAGGGCCAGCTCCTCGAAGGTGACGCCGAGCCGGCCCGCGATGTGCCGCAACGCCTCGTCGGAGGCCCGCGCCCGTCCCGCCTCGAGCGTCGAGACATAGGCGGGCGTGTAGGCGGGTTCCGCCAACTGTTTCTGCGTCAGACCGCGTTCCGCCCGCAGCTGCTGCACCCGGCGCCCGATGGTCTCAGGATCGTCACGTTCCTGCACCCCCAACTCCCCCTAAACCCCTTGCCGTTCGGCTTGGCCAGCCCCTAGGTTAAGCGTCGCATTAAACATGGTTAATACGCCGCTGTTGTTGCGAGGTCGCCGTGCTCGGACGCTCAGCCGCACGCTACGGACGCCCCACCGAACGGTACGCCAGAGGTGTCGCCGCGGCCGTGGTCGCCGTGGCCGCCCTCGTCACGGCGGCGAACGCGGGCCCGGCCCGCGCCGCGGACAGCACCCACGCCACACCCTCGGCCCAGCACGCACCGCGCCGCTAGGCCCGGCCGGGCCCCGGCGCCGCCCGGAGGCGGCGTGCGCGTTCCCTGATGGTCACTCAGCTCGTCGTGCCGGCGGTTCCCCTGGGGCTTACTGCCGAAGGAGTGACGATATATCAGATTATCACCTTGAAAGGCTAACTGTCCCTCAAGTTCCCTTTCGCCAGGGGCACTTCACACGCAGCCGACCGGCCGGGAGACCCTCCGGCATCCCTCGTTCGGAGCCCTGAGAGCAGCCTTCCGATTTGCCCGATATGACAGCCATGGTGGTGGTTAGTACGTTCAATCACGTGCCGGCTGTCCCGGCCGGTCTCTCTCAGACAGGAGAAGCTGCATGCTGAAGACCCGCCGCTCCACCGCTGTCACCGCGGGAGTCGTGGCCGCCACGGCCCTGGTCGCGGGCGGCCTCACCTACGCCTCGGCCGCCTCCGGGCCGGTCGACCAGGCGCCGGCCGTCCAGAAGGCGGAGGCCATGCAGGAGCCCGCTCTCGGTACCGGCACCGGTGGCGACCCCGGAGGAAAGGGCAACGAGGGCAACAACAATGTCAGCGCCTTCGTGGGCAACATCGGAGGCAACAGCTTCCAGGGCAAAGGCCGCGAGGGCCGCCACGAGGAGCGTCGCCACGAGGACGAGGGCCGGATCGACGTCAACGAGCGGAGCTACTCCAGCCGCCCGGGCGACTGCATCACCGTGCTCCTCCTGGGCGGCGCCAACAGCCTGAACATCCGCAACGACAGCCGCAGGACCGTCGAGGTGTTCAACGGAGTGGTCTGCGACAACGGCGCTCCCATCGCCACGGTCGGGCCCCACAGCTCCAGCTTCGGTGTGATCCCCACCTTCCCGGTGCCCGGCCTCGGCGTCGGCGCGGCCAGCTTCCGGGTGGTCCGCGACAACCACGACCGCGACCACGACCGCGACGACGACAACGACTGGTGAACCTGATGCCTGAGATGGAGCCCCCGGCCCGCCGCAATCGGGCCGGGGTACCCGTCCAGGCCACCCACCTGGGGCATTGCGCTCCGGGCGGTAGCCCAGTAATGACCATTCTCCGACACCCCGGACGTCGTGCACGCCCTGTCAGCGCCGGACAGGGCGTGCACGACCCCTCCACCCGTGCGGCAGCCCCGCCCTTCCACCCGCCCCTTCGACCCATGACTCCCGCCGGAGCGCCTGCCGTTGACGCCCTTGCCGCGCCCGGGCCGCCGGCCCTTTCCTCCCGGAGTTCCGGCACCGCCGGACGGGTGACGGACGAAGGCCTAACCTGACCCCCATGACCTCCGCCGCCGCCCGCACCGCCCTCGACCTGACCGCCGGGCTCCCCGTCCCCTCCCTGGAGGACTTCTACCGGGACCTGCACCGACACCCGGAGCTGTCCATGGCCGAGCACCGCACCGCCGGCCGGCTCGCCGAGCGGCTGCGGACGGCCGGGTTCGAGACGGTCGAGGGGGTCGGGGGGACCGGGGTGGCGGGGCTGCTGCGGAACGGGGACGGCCCGGCCGTGCTGCTGCGGGCGGACATGGACGCGCTGCCGGTCAGGGAGGAGACCGGACTGCCGTACGCCTCGGAGGCGGACGGAGTGATGCACGCCTGCGGGCACGATCTGCACGTCACCTGGCTCGCGGGCGCGGCGGCGGCGCTGGCGGACGGGCGGGAGACCTGGTCGGGGACGCTGCTGGTGGTGGGGCAGCCCGCCGAGGAGACCGGGCAGGGCGCGGCCGGCATGGTCGCGGACGGGCTGTACGAGCGGTTCGTACGGCCGGACGTGCTGCTCGGGCAGCACGCGGCCCCCGGTCCGGCCGGCCTGTACCCGCACGCGCCCGGACTGATCATGTCCGCCTCGACGGACGTGGACATCGTCGTGCACGGGCGGGGCGGGCACGGATCCCGGCCCGAGGCGACCGTCGATCCGGTGGTGACGGCCGCGTATCTCGTCACCCGGCTCCAGACCGTCGTCGCCCGGGAGACCGCGGCCGCCGAGTCCGCCGTGCTGACGGTCGGCCGGATCGAGGCGGGCACCCGGCACAACATCATCCCGGCCGAGGCGCGCATCGCCCTGAATCTGCGCACCCAGTCCGAGGCGGTGCGGCAGCGCATGCTCGCCGCGATCCGGCGTATCGCGCTCGGCGAGTGCCTGGCGGCCGGGTGCCCGAAGGAGCCCGAGGTGACCGTCGGGGCGACCTTCCCGGTGACGGTGAACGACATGGAGACCGACCGCCGGGTCGCCGCCGTGCACGGCGAGGTGTTCGGCGCGGCGACCGTGTTCGACCCGGGCCCGGCGATGGGCAGCGAGGACTTCCCGCAGCTGGCGGCGGGCTCGATCCCGTACTCGTACTGGTTCGTGACGACCACTCCGCACGCGGTGTGGGAGGCGGCGGAGGGCGAGGGCATCCCGGACAAGCTCCAGGCCGTACCGAGCAACCACAGCCCGCACTTCGCGCCCGATCTCTCCACGGTCGCGCCGGGCGTGCGGACGCTGGTCGCCGGAGCCCTGGCTCAATTGTCAGTTGCATGACGTAGCCTGCAAGCGCTTCACTCAGTCGTCACACACGGCCCACAGGGGACACACACATCAGCGGCCGTGTCGCGTGACGCTCCTTTACTTCCATTCGATCCGGGGGGTTCGAATCAGCGTGCGTAAGCGCACCCTCACCACCGCCACCACCCTGGCGGTCCTCCTCAGCTCGGCGGCGCTCGCCGCCACTCCGGCGTCCGCCGACTCCACCAAGATCCTGCCGGTCAGGCAGACCGGTGACATCGTGGTGGACGGCGTCCACAAGCAGGTCTTCGTCAGCGACCCGAGCAACGGCAAGATCGTCGTCACGGACTACGCCGGCAACGTCGTCAAGCAGCTCACCACCAACCTCTCCGGTGTCTTCGGCCTGGAGCTGTCCGCCGACTCGGGCACGCTCTACGCGGCCGTGCAGGACCTGGACGCCATCGCCGTCATCGACACCGCGACCGACACCGAGACCACCCGCTACACGGTGGGCGACAAGCCGCTGAGCGTCGCCCTCGCGGGCGGCAAGCTGTGGTTCGGCTACGGCGGCGCCACCCAGGGCAACCTCGGCTCCGTCGACCTGACGGGCGAGCAGCACGAGGTCACCCTGGGCCAGGACAACGGCTGGTACTCCGCACCGATGCTGGACGCGGCGCCGGGCTCCACCACGCTGATCGCGGGCGCGGTCGGCCAGAGCCCCGTCGAACTGGCCTCGTACGACGTCTCGTCGGGAACCGCGAGCCGGGTGGCGAGCACCCGCGAGGCCGGCAGCAACCTCGGCGACCTCCAGGTCACCCCCGACGGCAAGGACGTCGTGGTGGCCAGCGGCGCACCGTACTACCAGCAGGTGTTCAAGACCGCCGACCTCAACGAGGACGGCAAGTACGTCACCGACGCCTACCCGAACTCGGTGGCCATCGCGCCCGACGGCACGGTGGCGGCCGGTATCGACGGCTCGTACGAGCCGGACGTCTACGTCTTCAAGCCGGGCAGCGGCGAGGCGGTCCGCACCTACGACTTCCCCAACACCGGCCAGACCAGCGGCTCCGACCTGCTGGCCTCCTCCGGGCTGGCCTGGGCCCCGGACGGCTCCCGGCTGTTCGCGGTGTCCAGGAACAGCGAGGGCGTGTACTCGCTGCGCGAGTTCGACGCCCCCGCCAAGGCGGCCACCACCGTCACCGTGGACGCCCCGGCGACGGCCCCCCGGGCCAAGAAGCTCACCGTCAAGGGCACCGTCACCTCGAAGACCGCGCTCCCGGCGGGCGCCCAGCTGACGGTCACCCGTACCGACCTGGACTCCCCGAACGGCAAGGCCCTCGCCCCGGTGACGGTCAAGGCCGACGGCACCTACTCCTTCACGGACACCCCGCCGGCCGGCGGCAAGGTGAAGTACACGGTGGCGTACGCGGGCGACGCCGACCACGCCGCCGCGAAGGCCTCCGACACCGTCGACGTCTCCCGCGCCAAGCCGGCGCTGACGGTCGACAACAACGGCAAGGTGTACTCGTACGGCAAGGACGTGAAGTTCACGGCCCACCTCGGCACGACGTACAAGAACCGCACGGTCGAGATCTGGGCCGACCCGTTCGGCTCCGACAAGACCGACAAGCTGGTGAAGTCGGGGAAGGTCAACTCCGCCGGCAACCTGTCGGTCGTCCTGGACCTGAAGCGGGACACCAAGGTCACCGCGAAGTTCGCCGGCGACGCCCGCTACCAGCCGCGGTCGGCGACCAGCACGGTCGGCGCCCAGGTGAGCGTGTCCACCTCGGTCAGCGGCCACTACAGGACGAAGAACACGTGGGGCCACACGTACTACTTCGTCCACAAGTCCAAGAACCCGGTGATCACGACGAAGATGCCGTACCTCCCGGGCCGGAAGCAGAAGTTCGAGTTCGAGGTGTACTACCAGGGCGCCTGGCGCGCCGGTGACGCCGAGTACTTCGGCATGGGCACCGACGGTGTCTCGAAGGTGGAGATCACCGGCAACCACAGCCAGGACGTCGGCTGGCGCTTCCGGGTCCGCTCCTCGTACATCAACGGCTCCTCCGGTGACACCGTGAACTCCACGACGCACGGCGCCTGGAAGTACCTCACGTTCACCAGCTGAGGCTCAAGCCTGGGTCTGGAGCTGCCGCAGCTGCTGCTGGACATGGTCCAGCGCGCCCTGTCTGCGCCCCGGCACCCTGAGCCGCAACTCCGCGAGCGCGGGCCCGAGTTCACGGGCCCGCGCCGTGTCGTCGATGCACCCCCACTGATGGTGGGCGCGGTCCACGGCCGCCTCCACGGCGGGCGCGTCCGGCGCCTGCCCGGCGGCCAGCCGGGCCGAGGCGACGGCCAGCCAGGTACGGCAGCTGCGCACCGGGTCGCCCGCGAACATCGCCAGGTCCGCGCGGACCTCCGCCCAGTGCAGCGCGTCCGTGGAGCCGGGCCCGTAGGCGCGCGCGGCGGCCTCCTCGTGGCGCGCGGCCAGGGCGTCGGCCTCGGTGTGCCGCCCGGCCTGGACGGCGGCGCTGATCTCGGCATGCGGATCGGCTGCCCCGAGCCGTCCGGTGGCCGTCAGCACCAGGTCGCGGTGGGCGCTCTCGTCGGCGATCCGGGCCAGCGCCTGCTCGTGCAACCGCTCCAGCGGGGGACGCGAACCGCTGCGCAGCAGTGTCGCCACCGCCTTCATGTACGTCGGCGCGGCCACCTGGCGGCGGGTCGGCGGGGGTGCGACCCGGCCGAAGACGGCGTTGTTCCGGCCGGAGTCCAGGGGTGTGCCGTGCAGGTGTTCCCAGGTCTCGGCGTCCGCGTGCAGGTCGACGACCAGGGTGGTCTCGCCGGTGGGGCGCAGCCGCAGCTCCTCGCGGATCCAGTGCCAGGGCAGGGCCGTGTAGCGGACGGAAGCCGGGGTGGTGCGGGCCAGCGCCAGGTGGGGCAGGTGCTGGCGGCGGTCGAGCTGGAGCTGGCCGGTGACGAAGACGGTCAGCGGGCCGGGGGCGGCCGCGGCGGCGCGCAGCCGGGTGAGGACGGCCTGCGGGTCGAGCGGGTCGGCGAGTTCGACCACGTTGGCGGTGTCGGTGCCGGACAGCACGGCGGGGGCGACGGCCGCCAGGACGGGGAGCACGGAGGCCGCGTCCACCAGGCGCCCCTTGCCCATCGGTGAGGCCGCGAGCAGCAGCACGGTTCCGGGCATCGTCCCCCCTTTGATCGGTCAGGCCGACCGGTCCACTCCGTGATCGGTCAGAACAGCACCGTAACCGCTGCGGCTGCGAACGTGGGTGTCAGGCCCGGAAACGTCCCCCCAGCACGGCCCCTTCGATGCGCCGTACCGCGAAGACCGTGGTGTCGTCCCCCAGACGGCCGGCGCTGTGCCGCAGCACGCCCTCGCGGATCAGGCGGATCAGGCGGCGGGGCCGGACGGCGCCCGGGTCGGCGGCGGCGGCGCGGGCCACCTGGCCGGCGAGGTCGTAGAAGACGCCGTGGCCGTTGCGGGCCTCGGTCACACCGTCCGTGGTGAGCAGCAGGGTCTCGCCCGGGGCGAGGGGCACCCGGGTGGGCAGCGGCGGGCCCGCGGCGGGGACGAGTCCGCCGAGGCCCAGCGGGAGGCGGTCGCCGGCCGGCAGGGACCGTACACCGTGGGGGCCGACCGCGAGCGGGGGTTCGTGGCCGAAGTTGACGACCTCGACGGTGCCGTCGTCCACCACGGGGAAGCCGATCAGCACGGCGGTGGCGAACCGGTCGCCGTCGTCGCGGCCCAGGGCGATGCTGTGGAAGCGGTGGCGGCCCATGCGCACCTCGAGGTGGGCGGCGACCGTCGTCAGGCCGGGCGCGTGATAGCCGATCTCCCGGAAGGTGCCGAGCAGCGCGGCCGCCGCCTCCACCGCGCCGAGCCCCTTGCCCTGCACGTCACCGAGGAGCACGCGGGTGCCGTTGGGGCCGGCCTGGATGTCGTAGAAGTCGCCGCCGACGCGGGCCTCGGTGTCGGCGGCCAGATAGGCGGCGGCGTGTTCGAGGCCGCCCCAGCCCGGTGGCAGCGGGCGCAGCACGGTGCGGCGGGTGGTCTCGGCGATGTCCCGCATGTGCAGCATGCGCCGCTCGCCGCGCAGCCGGACCGCGCAGGCCAGGGTGGCGAGGATGCCGCCGAGGGTGACCAGGACGGCGTCGGGCCAGCCCACCTTGTACTGGTTGAACCAGACGCCGTCCACGAGCGCGTAGTCGACGACCGCGAGCACGGCGAACGCGGCCGTGGTCCACAGCCCGCAGAGCGCGGCGGCGATCCCGGGCACGAGGACGATCCAGGTGATGATCCGGATGTTCGCGCCGGTGCCGATGTCGGCCAGCGTGATCAGGACGAGCAGCAGCAGCGGCACCACCCAGGCGACGCTGCGGCCACGGATCCGCAAGGGCTCCCGCCGGCGCAGGTCCTCGCGTTCGGTCACGGTGAGCAGTGCGAGCCCTTCATGCCCTCAGCGAAGCACGGGAGTGGGTGGGCCGCATCCGGGGAACCCGTGCCTCCCTCCCGCTTGCCAGGGCGTTCCCCTGGGGTGTGCCCTGTAAGGCAGGGGCGTGGAGAGAGAGGAGAGCTCTCATGGCTCAAGCGGCACACGCGTCCGGTGAGGTGGCCCGGTACGGCGGCCCGCCCGATGTCTTCAGCGAGCGGACGCATGCGATCACCAGGTGGGCGTTTCCGCTGGTGCTCGCGCTGATCTACGGGTACTGGGCCGCCGCCAACACCCGCTACGGCGGACCCGTCACCGGCTGGAACATCCTGTTCGGCTTCGTGACCGCGATCGTGTTCTTCGCCCTGTACATGGGCGTGCAGGCCCTCGGCTCGCGCGTGAAGCGCGAGGTGCACGCGTTCTTGTGGGCGGCCCTGTGGGGCAGCGCGCTCGGTTTCCTGTACAGCCTGAGCGGGCGTGGCCACACCGTGCTGGCGTCCGCGGGGCTGGCGGTGGCGCTCGCCGTGCCCTTGTTCATGGTGATCTTCTACCGCTACTACACGCACGAGGACGCCGCCGGGCACCGGGTCAGGTGACCGGGGGACCCGGCTGCGTGTCAGCCGTGTGTCCTGTATTCCCCCGGCGTCCCCCCGAATGCACCCACCCGGCTCGCGCACCCCGGTTACGGGCCGTGTCCTGGGAGTGTGCCCCCACGTCCCAGGAGCGCCCTGTCGGCCGTACTGATCGCCCTGTCCTGCCTCCTCGTGCCCGCCGGCACGCTGGGGGCCTGGGCGTCGTACGGGCTCGCCGACACGGGCCGGTACGTCACCGTCATGGCGCCGCTCGCCACCGACCCGGACGTGCGTGACGCGGTCGCGGACACGGTGGCGGACGGCATCATGCGCGAGGTCGACGTGGGCGGGTCGGTGCGCGGCGCCGTCCGCCCCTTCGTACGCGACGCGGTGCGCTCCTTCACCCGGACGCACGCCTTCCGGCTGGCCTGGGACGCCGGCAACCGGGCCACCCACGAGGCCGTGCTCCGGGCGCTGCGCGACGGACGCGCCGTGCGCGACGAGCCGGTCACCGTCGATCTCGCCCCCGTCACCGCCCTGGTCAAACGGCAACTCACCGACGACCACGTGCCGCTGGCCGCCCGCATCCCGGTGGCGCACACCGCGGTGACCGTCCTCCCGGCCCGGGAGCTGGGCCGGCTCCGAAAGGGGTTCCACGTGCTCGAAGTCGCCGGCTTCTGGCTTCCCGTCGCGGCCGTCGCCTTCGCCGCCGCCGGGATCGCCCTCGCCGTCCGCCGCCGCCGCGCGGTCACCGCCACCGCCCTCGGCACGGCCCTGGGCGGCGCGCTGCTCGCCCTCGCCCTCACCGTCGGCCGCCGCCTCACCCTCGCCGACCTGCCCGCCGACATCTCCCCGCCGGCGGCGGGCGCCGTCTACGACGCCCTCACCGAGACCCTGCGCGCGGCCTCCTGGCTGCTGCTCGCCTGCGGCCTGACGGTGGCGGCGGCCACCTGGCTCACCCGGCTCCTGAGGGGCTCGCTCGTCGAGCGACGCCGGCGAGCGTCCGCAGCGCCCGCGCCAGTTCCGGCACCGGCACCGACGCGAGCCCGAGCCTGACCGCGTCCGGCGTACGGCTCGGATCCACACAGAAGGCCGTACCCGGTGTGACGGCGATCCCGCGGGCCGCCGCGGCGGCCGTGAAGGTGTCCGCCCGCCACCGCGGGGGCAGCTCCCACCAGGCGAAACAGGCCTGCGGGTCGGACCGTACGGTGAATCCGGCGAGCTCCTCGGCGACCACCCGCTGCCGTCGTGCCGCGTCCGCCCGCTTGGCTTCCACCAGCCGCGTCACGGTCCCGTCCCCGAGCCACCGCACCGCCGCCTCCAGCGCGAACGCGCCCGCGCTCCAGCCCCCGGACCGGATCGCGGAGGCCACCGCCCCGACCCGGTCCGGCGGTACGACGGCGAAGCCGGCGGTGAGGCCCGGCGCGACGCGCTTGGAGAGGCCGTCGACGAGGTGGGTGAGGGCGGGGGCGAGGGCGGCGAGCGGGGGTTCGGTGCCCTGGTGCAGGAACGACCAGATGCGGTCCTCCACGACCGGCAGGTTCAAGTCCGTCATGGCGTCCGCGAGTTGCCCGCGCCGCTCGGTGCCCATGGTCACCGAGGTCGGGTTGTGCAGGGTCGGCTGGACGTAGAGGGCGGACAGGGGAGCGGTCCGGTGGGCGGCGGCGACGGACCGCGGGCAGAGACCCTGGTCGTCCGCCGCGAGCGGCACCAGGGTGATGCCCAGCCGGGCCGCCATCTCCTTGACCAGCGGATACGTCAGCGGCTCGACGCCGACACGGCCGCCGGGCCGGACCAGGGAGGCGAGGGTCGCGGCGATGGCCTGGCGGGCGTTGCCGGTGAAGAGGATCCCGCCGGGGTCCGGGCACCAGGCCCCGGTGCCGAGCAGGGCGGCCACCGCGTCCCGGGCGGCGGCGTGGCCGGTGGCGGCGGCCGGGCGGAGCGCCTCGGTGAGGGCGTCCGGGCGGAGCAGGGCGGCCAGGGCGGGGGCGAGGATCTCCGACTGGCCGGGCGCGGAGGGGTAGTTGAGCTCCAGGTTGACCGAGCGGTCGGGGCCGGACGCTTCCGTGAGCGCCCGCCCGGCCGCCTCCGGGCCGGTACCGGCACGCACGAAGGTGCCGCGTCCGACCTCGCCCACCACCAGTCCGCGCCGCACGAGTTCGGCGTACACGCGCCCCGCCGTCGAGGCGGCGATCCCGCGCCGCCGGGCGAACGTCCGCTGCGGAAGCAGCCGTTGCCCCGGCCGGAGCCGGCCGGCGGCTATCTCTTCGGCGATCCGGTCGGCGAGGTACCGGAAGTCGTCCACCACTCTCGTCAACTCTCCTCGTTCCACGGGCCGGTCGGATTGCACCGAGAGCAAAGATCTTATTGCACCGAGTAATCGATCAACCTAGGGTCGCTGGTATGACCTCCTTCCTCGCATACGAGGACAAAGGCCCCGAAGTTCCGCACGGGCTCCCCCTCGTCCTCGTCCACGGCCACCCCTTCGACCGCACCATGTGGGCCCCGCAGACCGAGGCCTTCTCCGCCGCCCGCCGGGTGATCGCCCCCGACCTGCGCGGCTACGGCGCCTCCCCCGTCGTCCCCGGCACCACCCCGCTCGCCCGGTTCGCACAGGACATCGCCGAGCTGCTGGACGAGCTGGAGGTGGAGTCCTTCGTGCTCGCCGGGCTGTCCATGGGCGGGCAGATCGTCATGGACTGCTACCGGCAGTTCCCCGAGCGGATACGGGGCCTGGTCCTCGCCGACACCTTCCCGGCGGCGGAGACCGCCGAGGGCAGGCGGGCCCGGGGCGACATGGCCGGCCGGCTGCTGCGGGAGGGCATGCGCGGGTACGCCGACGAGGTCCTGGAGAAGATGGTCGCCCCGTACGCCGCACCCGAGGTCAAGGCCCACGTCCACCGCATGATGACGGCCACCCCGCCCGAGGGCGCCGCGGCGGCCCTGCGCGGCCGGGCCGAACGCCCCGACTACCGCGAGCTGCTGACCCGGGTCGGCGTGCCCGCGCTCGTGGTCGTCGGCGCCGACGACGCCTTCACCCCGGTCCCCGACGCCGAGGCGATGCACGCCGCCCTGCCCGACTCGACGCTGCACGTGATCGAGGGGGCGGCACACATGCCCAACCTGGAACGGCCGAAGGAGTTCAACGAGGCGCTGGGGGCGTTCCTGGCGCGGGTGGACAGGGGACTCGTACGCTCGGACCAATGACGAACCAGCCCGGACGCAGGCGGCTCGGCGCCTGGTGCGCCGGGCTGCTGTTCGCGGGCGTGAGCGTGGTCGTCGGCTGCCGGGTCGCCGACACCGACGGCATCACACCGGTGACCCAGCTGCTCGCCTTCCTGCCGTGGCTGCTGCTCCCCACCGGCACGGCCCTGCTGTTCGCGCTCCTCGCGCGGTGGTGGACCGGCCTGGTGTGGGGGCTGGCCCTGCTCGGGCTGCTGGCCTGGTTCATCGAGCCGTACGGCAAGACCAGCGACGCCTCCGGGCAGCCGCTGGCCTCCTTCCGGGTGCTGACCTCGAACGTCGAGTTCGGCCGCGGAACCGGTTCCCTCGTCCCCGCCGTCCGCCGCTACCAGCCCGCCCTGGTATTCGTACAGGAGTGCGATCGCACCTGTCAGGCCACGCTCACGCGGGAGTTCGGCGACACCTACCCCCACCGTCAGGCGGTCGTCGCGGACGGCTCCAAGGGCTCCCTCATCCTCAGCCGCTACCCGCTGCGGGGCACCGACGGCGTCACCGGCACCATGGGCATGCCCGGCGCCGTCGCCGACGTACGCGGCCACCCCGTACGGCTCCAGCTCGCCCACCCCATGCCCCCGCTCCCCGGGCAGCTCGGCCCCTGGCACCGCGAGCTGGGCCGGCTGCGCGACTTCGCCGCCGCCGACCGGCGGACGCCCACCGTCCTCGCCGGCGACTTCAACGCCTCCCAGGACCACGCCGCCTTCCGCCGCATCCTCGACACCGGCCTGCGCGACGCGGCCCGCCTCGTCGGCGACGACCGCACCCCCAGCTGGCCGGCCCGCACCGCCCGGGTCCTCGGCGCCCAGATCGACCACGTCCTGGTCTCCCCGGACTTCTCCGCGACCAGCGCCCGCTTCCTCGGGCTCACCGGCACCGACCACCGCGCGCTGCTCACCGACCTCACCCTCCACCAGCGCGAATGACCCGGCTCGGGGCCGCGCGAGACGGCCATAATGGGCGCATGTCCCGAGAGTTCCCCATCGGCCTCACACCCCCCGACTGGCTGATGCGGAACCTCCAGCCCCACCGGGCCCCCGTCAACCTGCCCGCCGCGGCCCGCGCCGCCGCCGCGATGTCGGCACCCCTGGCCGTCGGACTCGCCACCGGACACCCCCAGTACGGCGCGCTCGCCTCCATGGGCGCCCTGTCCGGCGTCATCGGCGACACCGCCGACGCCTACCGCATGCGGCTCCTCAACATCGCTGTCCCCCAGCTCTTCGGCGCGATCGGCGTCACCCTGGGCGCGCTCGTCCACGGCCGGGGCTGGCTCGCCGTCGCCGTCGTCACCGGCGTCGCACTCCTCTCCGGAATGATCTCCACGATCGGCGCGGTGGCCTCGGTGTCGGGCCTGCTGCTCCTCCTGAACGCGGTCATCGGCGCGGGCCTCCCCCTCCCCGGCCCCTGGTGGCTGGCGCCCGCCCTGATGACCGGCGGCGGCCTGCTGGTCCTCCTGCTCACCCTGCTGGCCTGGCCACTGCGGTCCGGAGTGCCGGAACGGACGGCGGTGGCGGCCACCTACCGGACCGTGGCCGCCCTGCTCGCGGCGAGCGGCACCGACCGCACGTCGGAGTACGACGCCGCCCGTCACGCCGTGACCCAGTCCCTGAACCAGTCCTACGACCTCGTCCTCTCCCACCGCGCCCGCCATCACGGCCGCAGCCGCGAACTCACCCGGCTGCTGGCCCAGTTGAACGCGATCACCCCGGTGGTGGAGGCGGCCCCCGCGGCCCACCTGGCGGGCCGCCCGCTCCCGCCCGAGGTCCCCAAGACGATCCGCCACCTGGCCCACGCCGTCGAAACCGGCTACACGGGCCCGATAAACCCAGCCCCCCTCCCCACCCCCACCACCGAGACCGGCCGCGCCGTCGACCACGCCCTGCGCCACGCGGCCGAGGTCGTCACCTCCCCCGACGTGGACCCGCGCGGCATCGACGACCGGCTCGGCCGCCCCGCCGCCCTCGGCGTCCGCACCGCGCGGGCGGCCCGCAACGTCGTCCTCTCCGCCCACTCCTGGCGCTACGGCCTGCGCCTGGCCCTGTGCATCGGCATCGCGCAGGCCCTGGTCTCCCTCATCCCCGTGCCCCGCTCCTACTGGATCGCCCTCACCATCACCTTCGTCCTCAAGCCCGACTTCGGCTCGGTCTTCTCCCGCGCCCTGCTGCGCGCCCTCGGCACGGTGGCGGGCCTGGTGATCGCGGCGGCGGTCCTGGCGGAGGTGCCCAGGGGCTGGTGGGACGTCCTGGTGATGCTGATCCTGGCCCCGCTGATCCCGGCCCTGACCCCCCGCGGCTACGGCTACCAGACCGCGGCGATCACCCCGGTGATCCTCCTCCTCTCCGACATCCTGAACCACCAGGGCACGGCCCTGCTCCTGCCCCGCCTGATGGACTCCCTGCTGGGCTGCGCCATCGCCCTGATCGCCGGCTACCTCCTCTGGCCGGAGAGCTGGCACACGCGCGTGGGCGACCGCCTGGCGAACGCGGTCGCGGACACGGCCCGCTACGTGGAGGCGGCGTTCGGCGAAGCCACGGAGACGACGGCCGACCCGGCATCCCGCGCCCGCATGCGCCGCCGCCTCTACCGCGACCTCTCCGCCATCCGTACGGAATTCCAGCGCGCCCTGACCGAACCGCCGCCCACCGGCCGCCGCGCCGCCGCCTGGTGGCCGCTGGTCGTCGCCGTGGAACGCATCGTCGACGCGACGACAGCGGCCCGCGTCCGCGTGCGGCACGGCGCGGCTCCGCCGTCCTCGGCCGAAGTGGCCCAGGTGGCCATGCAGTTGACAGAACTCTCGGACGGTGTCCGCCATGCCGAGTCCCTGATCGCCGTCCGCACCGACCTCACGGGCCCGTCGGGCAGCGTCCTCGAACCGCTGCGCCAGGAAGTGGCGGCGGCCCGGACGATCGCCTCACCACACTGACCCACCCCAAGATCACCACCGGGGGCCGCTAACCTTACGTGTCCGTCCTGGCCAGGGATCGACGGGCATCAACTCAGTGAAGGGTTGCGCACATGGGCATTCTCACTCTCCTGCGGAACGCGTTCGGCCGGTCACGCAAGGGGCGTACCGCCGAAGCAGAGGGTGCGGACAGCACGCCTTCGCCCCAGCCGGTCGCCCCGGCCCCGCAGCCCGAACCCACGGCCCGGATCCCCGAGCCCCGCCCCTCCTCCCCCGAGGAGCAGGCAACGGAACACGACCTCGTCTCCGCAGCCTTCGACAAAGTGACGGTCCCCCACCCGTCCACCCCCACCGAAGCCGAAATCACCCTGAGGCCCACGGAACCCACTCCGGAGGCGAAGGCCGAGGCGGAGCCGGCGGCCACGCCCGAACCCGTGGCCGAGGCCGAACCGACGGTCACCGCCGATGTGGAGCCGGAGCCCACCCCCGAGCCCGAGGCGGAACCGGAGGCCAAGGCCGAGCCTGTGGCCGAGCCGGAGCCGGAGGCCACCGCCGACGTGGAGCCGGAGGCCAAGGCCGAGCCGGAGGCTGAACCGGAGCCGGAGGCCGAAGCCGAGCCCGTGGCGGAAGCAGCCGCCGAGGTCGAGACCGAGGTCCAGGCCGAGCCCGTAGCGGAAGCGACCGCGGAGCCGGAGCCGGAGCCGGAGGCCGTGGCAGAGCCGGAGGCCGTGGCGGAGTCCACGCCGGAACCGCAGCCCGCAGCCGCCGACGGCGAGGACACCCCACAGGGGCCACCCACACCCGACCACGAAACCAGCACGGGTGCTGCGGGTGGGAACAACCCGGCCGAAGGCGAAGCCGAGGCGACCCCCGAGCCCGAGCCCGCGGCGGAAGCAGCCACCGAGCCGGAGGCTGAGACCGAGGTACAGCCGGAGGCCGTGGCGGAGTCCACGCCGGAACCGCAGCCCGCAGCCGCCGACGGCGAGGACACCCCACAGGGGCCACCCACACCCGACCACGAAACCAGCACGGGTGCTGCGGGTGGGAACAACCCGGCCGAAGGCGAAGCCGAGGCCGCCACCGAGGCGACCGCCGAGCCGGAGCTCGTAACGGAAGCAGCCACCAAGCCGGCGCCCCAGGCGGAAGCAGTCACCGAGCCGGTGGCTGAGACCGAGGTACAGCCGGAGGCCGAGGCCGTGGCCGCTACCGAGGCGACCCCCGAGCCCGAGCCCGAACCCTCACAGGGCCCCGCCACCACCCTCGCCCAGGTAAAGACCCGCGCCCCCGGCCTCCTCACCGCCTACAAGGCAGCCACAGCCACCCTCAAGAACTCCGACCTCACCGGCACCCGAGCAAGGCTCTACCTCGTCCTCGACCGCTCCGCGAGCATGCGCCCGTACTACAAGGACGGCTCCGCCCAGGCCCTCGCCGAGCAGACCCTCGCCCTCGCCGCCCACCTCGACCCCGAGGCCACGGTCCCGGTCGTGTTCTTCTCCACGGAGCTGGACGGCACCGGCGAGCTCACCCTCACCACCCACGAGAACAAGATCGACGACCTGCACGCAGGGCTCGGCCGCATGGGCCGCACCAGCTACCACGCCGCCGTCGAAGCCGTACTCGCCCTGCACGACAAGACCCCCGACCCCACCGCCCCCGCCCTGGTGATCTTCCAGACGGACGGCGCCCCCGACGCCAAGACCCCCGCCACCCAGTCCCTCACCGAGGCCGCGAAGACCCACCCCGGCGTCTTCTTCTCGTTCGTCGCCTTCGGTGAGCACGACAACAAGGCGTTCGACTACCTCCGCAAACTGAAGACCGACAACGCGTCCTTCTTCCACGCGGGCCCGACCCCGCGCGAGCTCACGGACACCGAGCTCTACGAGGGCGTCCTGGCGGCCTGGCGGCCGTAAACCCGCCGCCGATCCCTTCGGGGGGTGGACCAGTGGCCCCGCGCCACAGGTCCACCCCCCGAAACGCATGTGAGCCCATGTTCAGCGGGCCAGTAGGATTTCGACTTATGGCGGCCACTGGATCCGAGAAGCAGGGGGCGAAGACGTACTACGTCACGACCCCCATCTACTACGTCAACGACGCTCCTCACCTGGGCCACGCCTATACGACCGTCGCAGGCGACGTGCTCACCCGCTGGCACCGTCAGCGCGGCGAGAAGGTGTGGTACCTCACCGGCACGGACGAGCACGGTCAGAAGATCATGCGCACGGCCGAGGCGAACGGGTTCACGCCCCAGGCGTGGGCCGACAAGCTCGTCACCGAGTCCTGGGAGCCCCTCTGGGAGCACCTGGAGATCGCGAACGACGACTTCATCCGCACCACGCAGAAGCGGCACACCGACCGCGTCCAGGAGTTCGTGCAGGACCTGTACGACAAGGGCGAGATCTACAAGGGCGGCTACGAGGGCCCGTACTGCGTGGGCTGCGAGGAGTACAAGCTCCCGGGCGAGCTGCTCGACGGCGAGGGCGAGTACGCGGGCCAGAAGCTGTGCCCCATCCACAAGACGCCGGTGGAGATCCTCAGCGAGGAGAACTACTTCTTCAAGCTGAGCGAGTACACCGACCGGGTCCTCGCCCACTACGAGGCCAATCCGGACTTCATCCAGCCCGAGTCCGCGCGCAACGAGGTCGTGAACTTCGTCCGCGGGGGCCTCCAGGACCTCTCCATCTCCCGCTCGACCTTCGACTGGGGCATCCCGGTCCCCTGGGACGACAAGCACGTGATCTACGTGTGGTTCGACGCGCTGCTGAACTACGCCACGGCGGTCGGCTACAACGAGAACCAGGAGAAGTTCGACTCCACCTTCCCGGCCGACGTCCACCTGGTCGGCAAGGACATCCTCCGCTTCCACGCGGTGATCTGGCCGGCGATGCTGATGGCCCAGGGCCTGCCCCTGCCCGGCAAGATCGCCGCGAACGGCTGGCTGATGGTCGGCGGCGAGAAGATGTCGAAGTCGAACCTGACCGGCATCAAGCCGCAGGACCTGACCACGCACTTCGGCGTGGACGCCTACCGCTGGTACTTCCTGCGCGCCATCGCCTTCGGCCAGGACGGCTCGTTCTCGTGGGAGGACTTCTCCGCCCGTTACACGAGCGAGCTGGCGAACGACTACGGCAACCTGGCCTCCCGGGTCGCCGCGATGGTCGGCAAGTACTTCGGCGGCGCGCTGCCCGAGGCGACGGCCGTCGGCGAGGCGGAGAAGGCCGTCCACGAGGGCCTGGCCAAGGCCGTGGCGGAGGCCGACCGGAAGATCGGCGAGGAGCTGGACTTCCAGGGCGGCATCCTGGCCGTCTTCGAATTCGTCAAGCAGGTCAACGGCTACCTCACCGAGCAGGAGCCGTGGAAGGTCGCCAAGGACACGAGCGACGAGGGCCAGGCCCGCCTCGCCACGATCCTCTACACCGCCGCGGAGGCGCTCCGCGCGATCGCCGTCCTGCTCAACCCGGTCATGCCGGAGACCTCCCAGAAGCTCTGGGACTCCCTCGGCGCCGATGCCTCCCTGGGCGCCCTCCCGGCCCAGCTGGTCCAGGAGGCCGGCGAGTGGGGCAAGCTCCCGGCGGGCTCCACGGTCACGAAGGGCGCGGTCCTCTTCCCGCGCCTCGAGGAGAAGCCGAACGAGTAGGGCGTACGCCGTGCACACGCAGAGGCCCGGAAACGACTCGTTTCCGGGCCTTTTCGCGCGGGGTTCAGCCCACCGGTGAGGGCGAAGGCGCGCCGGCCCACCGGTGCAAGGCGGCTTCGAGACCGGTGACAGCGGCGGTGTCGGCGCTGTCGGACGCCCAGGCGACCACCCCGTCCGGACGTACCAGCACCCCGGTCGGCGTCGCATGGCCATCGGTCACGCCGCTCACCCGCCCGGCCCAGGCCGCGGCGCGGCGGGCGAACGCGCCGTCCGGAGTGCGGTCGAGCAGCAGGAACCCGCCGCCGTGACCGTGGTCGGCCAGCCGGGAGCCGTCCCCCAGCCACAGGTCGGGGACGAACCGGCCGACCAGCGGATGGTCGCCGGGCAGGTCGATGCGCTGTGTGACACCGGAGATCTTCTTGACCGCGTACGTCGTGCCGTCCCGGGTGCTCAGCAGATCGGCGACGACCTCCCGGAGCGCGGCCGACTTGGCGTCCCCGCGCAGCACCCCGATCTGGGCCCGAGTCCAGTCCAGCACCCAGGCGCCGAGGGGACGGCGCTCGGCGTCGTAGGTGTCGAGCAGCCCTTCGGGTGCCCACCCGGCGATCACGGCACCGAGCTTCCAGCCGAGGTTCATCGCGTCGCCGGCCCCCAGGTTGAGCCCCTGGCCGCCGAAGGGCGGGTGCACGTGCGCGGCGTCACCGGCCAGGAGCACCCGCCCCGACCGGTAGGCCGCCGCCTGGCGGGCGTTGTCGGTCCAGCGGGTCGGGATGGCGCGCAGCGCGGTCAGCGTGACATCGGTGCCCGAGACCCGGCGCAGACTGCTCTGCACCTCTTCGAGGGTGACCGGCGCCGACCGGTCGGCGGGAGGACCGCCGAACTCCAGGGTGGCCACCCGGCCGGGCTGTGGCCCGTAGCGGTACGCCCCCCGGCTCGACCATGTCCATCCGTCCGCGAGCACCGAGGGGTCGGCGATGTCGGCGACCGCCTGGTAGCCGGTGAGTTCGGGGTCGGTGCCGGGGAAGCCGATGCCCGCGAGGCGGCGCACGGTGCTGTGCCCGCCGTCGCACCCGACCAGCCACCGGGTGCGTACCGTATCGGCGGTGGTGCCGACGAGCACACCGTCGCCGGTGTCTTCGAGCGCGGTGACCTCCACCCCGCGCCGCACCGGGACGCCAAGTCGCGCGACGTGGTCGGCCAACAGCTTCTCCAGCTGGGGCTGCGGCAGCATCCGCGCCCCGCCGACCGCGGCGTGCGCGGCGAAGTCGGGATCGGACCAGTCCACGAGGTCGGGGTCGAGGACCATCCCCGCGACATGTCCGGTGAGCCGAGCATCGCCCACTCGCCCGCCGCCACTGGGCAACAGTCCTCGGCGGTCGAGTGCCTCGGCGGTCGGCACGTTGATCGACTGCGCCTTCATCGCCTCGTCCGGCTCGGCCCGCCGCTCGAGTATCTGCACCGCCGCCCCGGAGAGCGCCAGCTCAGCGGCGAGCAGAAGGCCCACGGGCCCGGCCCCGACCACGGTCACGTCCACATCGCACTTCTCATCGCTATGCACGAACAGTGTTCTATGTACGAACACTGTTCGTGTCAAGTTATAGTGGTCAGGTGAACCCGAGAGAGCGACGCGCGGCGCGCCACCAGCCGCCGAGCCCCGACACCGACGCCAAGGCCGCCCCCAGGCCGCGGCGCCGCAAGGCCCCGATCACCGTGGAGCAGGTCGTCGACACCGCGCTGGGCGTCATCGCCACAGAGGGTTACGAAGCTCTGACCATGCGCCGACTGGCCGGCGCACTCGACACCGGACCCGCCTCGCTCTACGCCCACGTGGTCAACAAGGCCGACCTCGACGAGCTGCTCATCGGGCGGCTGTGCGCCGAACTCGTACTCCCCGAGCCCGACCCCGCGGCCTGGCGGGAACAGCTCCGCGGCGTGTGCGCCCAGATACGCGACCAGTACCTGAAATACCCCGGCATCTCCCGCGCCGCGCTCGCCATGGCCCCCACCAACCTGGAGACCGTGCGCGTCAGCGAGGGAATGCTGGCGATCGTGCTCACCGGCGGCGCCGCCCCCCAGGCCGCCGCCTGGGCCATCGACGCCCTCCTGCTGTACGTGGCCGCCTACTGCCTCGAAGTATCGATCGCGCGCCGCCGCTCAGCGGACGACGACGCCGTCTGGGTCCACGACCGCGACGAACTACTACGCCGCCTCACCGCCCTGCCCCCCGAAACCTTCCCCCACACCACCCGCCACGCCCCCGAACTCACCGCCGGCGAGGGCCACGACCGCTTCGACTTCACCCTCACCCTGATGCTGGACGGCCTCGCACACCGGTAGCGCGTGGCACCCCGGTACACAAAAACGTTCATTCGTATCTCGAACGGGTGAATGCTCCTCGTCACCCGGACAGCGCGCCTCGTGATCGTCGAGATTGCTCCCATGGTCACATCGACACACGAGGCCTCACATCGGATCTTCCAGGAGCATCCCGAGGTCCTCGCCCCCGTCTTCGAGGCACTGGGACTGCCGCCTCCGGCAAAATCGATCATCGAGGCGATGTCCCCCGACGCCACGGAGATCCGTCCCATGGAACGCCGTGTGGACACCGTGCTGAAGGTCGAGCCGTCCGAGGGAGACCGGTTCGTGGTCGCCGTCGAGAAACAGACCGAACCAGTCCCGGGCAAAGGAATCAGCTGGGCGTACTACGTCGCGTACCTGCATGCGAAGTTCGGACTCCCGGTGCTGCTGGTCGCGGTCTGCCACAGCAAGCGGACCGCGAAGTGGGCGACAGGGCCGTTCGAAAGCCGCGTCGGCCCCTGGGCCACCCAGGTGACGCGCCCGTTCGTCCTGGGTCCGCACAACGTTCCGGAGATCACCGACGTGTCGATGGTCACCGAGAATCCGGCGCTGGCGACGATCTCTGCCATCGTGCACTGCGAGAGCGAGAACCACCCCGCCATACTGAACATGCTGGCCGGCGGGATCCGGTTCTTCGACAAGGCCACAGCGAAATACTGGTGCGAGTTCGTGGAAATCGGCCTGGAGAACACTCCAGCCAGGGAGACATGGAAAGGGCTTCAGAAAATGATCGCCACCTACTTCCCCGGCCGGGGAACCCTCTTCGAGCAGACGTACCTGGAAGGCGAGGCCAAGGGCGAGGCCAAGGGCGAGGCCAAGGCCATCCTTCGCTTCCTCGAAGCACGGGGCGTCTCCGTCCCCGAGGAGGCACGGGACCGCATCGCCGACTGCACCGACCTCGACCTCCTCAACCGCTGGCTGGACCGGACGCCGCATGTGGAGAGCGTCGACGAGCTCTTCGCCGAGGAGTCAGGACCCACCGCGGACCAGGCCGAAGCCTGAGCCAGGAGGCGATCGTGACCGACGATCTCGATCTCGACGATTCATCGAACCTGCACGACCTGCTCTGGTTCACCTTGGCATGCATGGACTTGGGCATCCCGCCGGAGCGCATCGTGGGCGACTTCCGATTCGGGCTGGAGGAGCTGAGACAACAGGGCTCCCTCCCTCTCCAGGAGATGGCCCGCGTCCGGGCCACGGTGGCCAAGCAGCCCGAGAACGAACACGAGGACGAGGACTGGGTCCGGGGACACACCGCCGGATACACCGCCGGATACACCGCGGCGTGGGCCGCAGCGGTCCTGCGGGTCCTGGAGGCGCGTGACATCGCGCTCCCCAAGGAGGTCTTCCGCCCCCTCTACGTGTGTCCGGACCCGGACGCCCTCACTCGCTACCTCGACCGCGCCATCACGGTCGACACGGCGGAGGGAATCTTCGCTCCTACCCCCTGAAGTGAGCTGCCCCCGAGCCGCTTCAGCTTCCTGAGGCGTACGTGACGAAGTCCGCCCAGGCCTCCGGCGCCAGCGCGAGCCGGGGGCCTGCGGCGTGCTTGGAGTCGCGGACGTGGACGGTGCCGGGGGTGACGGCCAGTTCGACGCAGGAGTTGCCGTCGTTGCCGCCGCTGTAACTGCTCTTGAACCACGCCAGCTCGGAGGTGTCCCCGGCAGTGGTCTTGCGGATCATGTGTCTCCCAGCAGTTGCTCAATAAGGGCCAGCGACTCCTTCGGCGAGAGCGCCTGAGCCCGGATGGTGCCATACCGCAGCTCAAGGATGCGCAGTTGTTTGGGGTCGGAGGTCGGCCGGGCGTTGAACGCGCCGTCCGAGCGGCCGACGGCCGTACCGTCCGGGAACTTCAACAATTCGATCCGCCCGTCCAGGCCGGAATGGGTGTCGCAGTCCATCGGCATCACCTGAAGCACGACGTTGTGCAACCGCCCTGTCTCCAGCAGACGTTCAAGCTGCTGACGCCACACCATTCTGCCTCCGATAGGACGCCGCAGGACCCCTTCTTCCAGGACGAAGCTGAGCGCCGGTGCCGGCGAGCGTTCGAAGACCGACTGCCGGGCCAGACGAGCGGCCACCATCCTTTCCACATCGTCCGGCGAGTACGGCGGCTGCGCTGCCCCGATCACGGATCGCGCGTGCTCCGCGGTCTGCAACAGCCCAGGGATGATGTGGCACTCGTACAGGGCGATCTCGACCGCCCTGCCCTCCAGCTTCCCCAGTTCCCGAACGTTCTTCGGGTACCGGACCTTCTTCACGTCCTCCCAAGCCGCCGCAATCAATCCACCCGCGCCCAACACCTCGTCGGCCTTGTCCAAGTACTCCTGCCGAGGAATCCGCTTCCCACCCTCGACCTTGTAGACCAGGTCCTCCCCGTACCCGACCGCCGTGGCGAAGTCGGCGGCCCGCATCCCCACCGCCTCCCGCCGCAGCCTCAACTGCCGCCCCACGGTGGTGATGACGGCCACGCCCCACTCGTCGTCCGGATCCACCTCCCACCCCGGCTCGTCAGCCTCGCTCCTGAGCCGCCGCGCCTCGCCGTCCACCGACATGCCGCACCCTCCGTCGTCCCCGTAGGCCCAGTTCCGACAGCCCGGACAACAGCCAAGAAGCCTCGGACGGTCACCCTACGTATCAGTGCTGTCACTGTTCACGGTAAGCACGCACCGCCACGGTCAGTGACGTGAACCAGGAAAAGTCCACCCAACTTCGCTCACCCAAGGACCACTTCAGCGTCCTGCTGTCCCCCACACCACGCGGCGCCCGCCTCGCCCGCCTCCTCGCCACGGAGTGGCTGCGCACCCGCGACCTGCCCCGCCGCGTAACCGAGGCCGCCGAACACCTCGTCGCCGAACTGGCCACCAACGCCGCCACCCACGGCCGGCTCCCCGGACGCGACTTCCGCCTCGCCCTCCTGGCCCGCCACGCGACCCTCCGCATCGAGGTCACGGACACCCGCGGCGACAACCTCCCCCACCACCGCCCGCCCACCCCCGACGCAGAGTCAGGCCGCGGCCTCCTCCTCGTCGACGCCCTCGCCGACCGCTGGGGCGTGAAGCTGGGCCCTGTCCCCCGCAAGACCGTCTGGGCCGAACTCGACCTGCCACCGGAGCCCGACCCCGTGTGCTCCGGTGCCGTCGGCGGTCTTCCCCAAGGAACACGAGAGGGAAAGAAACCACGCCAAGCCCCACCCCTCCCGCCCACGGCACACGCTCACTCTCGCGAGTGAACATCACCAACTCGGCTGGATTCGTGATGGGTTGTCTGCCTTACGCTCAGCGCAACACGACACAGCACAACCCGAGACACACGACGGCCCTCGCCGGGACTGGCATCCCACTGCGAGGGCCTGACCACCAAGGAAGCAACAACCTTCCCGATGGATAACCAAAACACTAGCGTGCTCCCGCACGCCCAGCCCCGTCTCAGCGAGAAGAACCACCCTCGCGCGAACGCGCACCCCGGCGGCGTCATCCACGACAACTTCCGCCACGCCACCCGCTTCGCGGTGATCGGCAACCACCTCACGCAGCACCCGGACCTGTCGCTGCTGGCAATCGGCCTGGCCTGCCACATCCAGTCGCTGCCCACCGGCGCCCGCGTCGACATCAAGACCCTCGCCGCCCGCTTCCCCGAGGGCCCGACCCGGATCGCCTCCGCCCTGCGCGAGCTGGAGGCCCACGGCTACTTGCGCCGTACCCGCGAACGCACGGAGACCGGCCGGATCATCACCCGCACCGTCTCCTGCAACCAGCCGGGCCACCGCCGCGACACACCCAAGCCACCGGCCCGCCGCGCAGCCACCACCCCGGAGCGAAAACCCGCACGCCCCCGCGCCCTCCCCGCCGTACCGAAGCCCGCGTGCACCTCCCCCGCCCTCCTCCAGACGGCCACCGAAGTCCTCGCCGGCCTCCGCCGCACGGACCCGCGCCTGCTGCTCTCCGCCACGGACGCCGAGCACCTTGTCCCCGGCGTAGCCGCCTGGCTGGAACGGGACCTCACCCCCACGGCCGTACGCCACGCCCTGACCAGCGACCTGCCCGCGGAACCCCTACGCCGCCCGGCCGCCCTCCTGGCCCACCGCCTCACGGCCCAGCTCCCACCCCTGCCGCCGTTCCGCGCCCCCGAACCACCCCCGCCCGTCCGTCACCCACTCCGCAACTGCGATACCTGCGACCGCGGCTACCGGGGCCCCAACCCACACAACTGCGGTGACTGCCGGACCCCCACCCACCGCTGAGACCAAGGAACCGAATGGTCAGCTCGCCCCACGAGGCGATGCACCGCATCTTCCAGCAGTATCCGGGCCTCTTCTCCGGAGTGGCCGAAGTACTCGGCATCGACTTCCCCCAGCCCACCTCTTTCACCGTCCTGCCCAACGACCTCACCGAGACCAGCCCCGTCGAACGCCGCGTGGACACCCTCCTGCGGCTGGAGTCGGAGCACGACGAGCCACTGCTCCTGGCGGTCGAGTCCCAGAGCGGGAAGGACCCGGACAAGCCCGCCAGCTGGGCCTACTACGCCTCGTACCTGCTCACGAAGTACCGGCTGCAGCCGTTACTGCTGGTCGTCTGCCAGGACCGCGCCACGGCGGAATGGGCCGCGCGCGAGGTCAGCTTCGGTCCTCGACAGTGGCCCTTGCTGACCCTGCGGCCGCTGGTCGCGGGACCACACAACATGCCGGTGATCACCGACCCGGCCGAAGTCCGCAAGGATCTCGCCCTCGCCACGCTGGCCGCGATCACTCATGCCACGCATCCGGACGCCGGGGTCATACTCAAATCGATGACGACCGTTCTGCGGGACACACCACAGAGCATCGCCAACCCGATCATCGAACTCATCGCACAAGGCCTGGGCAAGCACCCAGCCGCACAGCTGTGGAGGAAACTGGTGGCCGTGGACCTCTCCTTTTACAAGTCACCCCTCTCCGAGGAAATCCGCGACGAGGGCCGAGCCGAGGGCGAGGCGCGTCGCGCCGCCGAGGACGTCCTGGACATCCTGGAAGTGCGCGGCATCGACGTCCCCGAAGCGGTCCGGGAACGCGTCACCGGCTGTGGCGACCCCGAGATCCTGCGCCACTGGCACCGGCGCGCCGTCACAGCCCCGACAGCCGAAGCGATCTTCGAAGACGAGTAGCCCCGAACCATGGCGGAGAGGCCGACCCGGTACACGGGCCGGCCTCCACCGCACGGACCCCTGTCTACTGAGGGCCGGGACTGGGCAGTTCCCGGCCCTCTCATGGCTGTCCTACGACAGCACCCCGGCCCCCGTCGTCGTAGCCAGCGACGTCGGCAGGTTCTTCGCCGAGGTCTCCAGGCCCGCCGTGAGGGTCGGCGTCCAGTTGACGGTTGTCTTGATCTTCTTCGACGAGGCGGAGTTGTAGGCGGCGACCAGGTCCGTGGCCGTGCCGTTGACGAGGTTGCCGCCGCCCGCGACCGAGCCCGTGCCGTCGCCGCTCAGCAGCTTGGAGACCTTCTGGCCGGCGGGGATCTTCCAGTAGTTGTCCTCGGCGACGACCTGCGCCTTGGCACGGGAGTTGATGCTGTACTGGAGGACGTAGCCGTTGACCGTCGCGGTGTCGTAGAGGTTGTTGTAGATGTGGACCTGGCCGATGCGGGCCAGGGGCGCGCGCTGCACGATGCCCTTCCACACGTTGTGGTGGATGGAGACGTGCAGCTTGCCGGTGCTGTCGGTGTCGCTGCTGCCGATCAGCATGGTCTTGTCGTGGTTGGTGAACTGGTTGCGCTCGACGGTCACCAGGTCCGAGCCCTTGGTGATGTCGAGGGATCCGTCGTGGATCTGGTATTCGCGGCCGAAGTACTTCGGGTTGGCGCTGTCGAAGTGGGGCGCGTCGGTGAAGGTGTTGTGGTCCGCCCAGACGTGGGTCGCCCCGCGCAGGGTGACCGAGTCGTAGTTCGAGTTCCAGTTGCCGTCGTCGCCGTCGGTCGGGTCCCACTGCGGGAAGCAGTCCTCGGTGGCGGAGAAGGTGAGGTTGCGGACGATGACGTTGTCCACGCTCTGGATCTGGAGCATGCCGCCGGTGATCCCCGCCTTGGTGCCCGGCACGCCGACGATCGTGGTGTTGGCCGGCACCTTGAAGGTGACGTTCTTGGCCTGCTTGGTCTGGGCGGCGGACCGGGCCTTCTCCTGCGTACCGGAGGGCAGCTTGGAGCGGCCGTAGGTGGCGGGGTCGAACGCCTTCAGGTAGGCCGAGAGCGAGTAGCCGGTGCCCGACGCGTAGTCCGCGCAGGTCAGCCTCTTCCCCGAGTCGTCGGTGTTGGCGTCGATGGTCCCGCTGACCTTGATGATCCGGGGCGTGGTGTCGGAGGCGGAGCCCAGCGCCTTCACGAGCTGCGCGCGGGTGGACACGGTGAACGTGTGCGCGGAGTCGGCCTTCGCCCCACCGGTCGTACCGGACCCGGAGGACGCCCAGCCGTCCTTGGCGGCGAGCGTCTGGTGGTACAGGTCGGTGCCGCTGGCGTTCGCGTTCATCACGAAGAAGCCGGCACCGGCACCGGCGACCACGGCGGCGGCGGAGACGACGAGGGCTCGCCGCGTGCGGAGGGACCGGCGGTGGGAGGGGCGCTGCGAAGGGGATGCGACGGGGGATGCCACGGAAGAGTCCTTACGTGCTGGGACGGCTTACGACTCGTCAGTGGTCATGGGTGGCGGGAAGGTTGCCGCCATTGGGGAAAACTTTCCAGGGTGAACCTGCCGCACCTTCCCCAGCCCGGAGCAGAAGCGCACCTCCGCCTCCTCGCCGATGTCTTCGCCATGGACGCGGTCGTCCCGTTGGCCCTGGCCGGTGGTTATGCCCTACAGGCCCACGACCTGCTCGAACGCCCGCACGCGAACGTCGATCTGGCGACGGAGAGCACCGAGCCGATGGACCGGATCGCCCGCGCCCTCGGCGGCGCGCTGGCCGCCCGGGGCCGTGAGGTGACGCTCCGGGACGCGGATCCGCTGTCCGCCCACCTGTCCGTCACGGACCCGCAGACGGGTGGTCCGGTCACCGGCCTGGCCCTGCACAAGGAAACCTTCTGGAGCCCGCCCGTCCCGACCCCCTACGGCCCGGCGCTGTGTCTGGAGGACGCGGTCGGCACCAAGATCCGGGCCCTCTACGACCGCGGCCTCGCCGTCGACCTGATCGACGCGAGGGCGGCCTCGGCCCGCTTCACCCGTCCCGAACTGGAGGAACTGGCCCGCCGCCACGCCAGGGACGAGTTCGACCTGCCCACCCTCCAGAGCCGTCTGGAGGGCATGGACTACTACGCGGACTCGGCGTTCACGGCGTACGGCCTGACGGAGGACGAGGTCACGGAGCTGCGCGCCTGGGCTCTGGCCTGGTCGACGGACATCGCCGAGCGGCTGCTGGAGGAGGGCGCGTCCCCGGACGAGACGGGGGACTGAGGTACGGGGCCGAGGGTCAGGCGTGCCGTTCGCAGGTGCCGCAGGCCCTCGCGCGCCGTCCGCGTCACCTGTTCGTACTCCTCCGCCGTGCGGGCGGCGGCCAACTGGACCCGGGCCGTGCGGTGGCACTCCGCCGCGATCGTCAGCGCCCGCCCCGCGTGCTCGTCCGCCGTCGCCCACGTCCTGGCGTCCGGCGGGGCCAGGCTTCCGCCGAGCCGTACGAGCCAGTGGTTGGCCTCCGCCTCCGCGTCCAGGCCGGAGCGGTGGCGCCTTCGCGTGATCCTGAATCCCATGGCTGTCGCTTCCTCCCTTGTCACCCCTCATGACAAGGGAGGTCGCTGTGACGCACCATCGGGATCCCTGTGCGCCTCCGGTGAGCTGTCAGCTCGCCGAAGCGGAAGGTGACGCCGACGAGGTGGGCTGGGGACCGCCGCCACCGCCCGTGCCGTCGTTCGTCGCGCTCGGGTCGACGCCCAGGGTCAGATGGGCGCGCACACCACGGGCGATGTTCTTCCTGTCGTACTTGAGGTGGAGCAGGCCGCCCTCGTGCCCGTTGTCCGGGTAGATGCCGTCCTCGTCGAGGGTCGTGCGGGTCGTGGTGTTGGTGGAGTACGGGGCCACCGTCGTGGTCAGCAGCACCGACTTCTCGTCGAAGAACAGCTGGCCGGTGTGGCAGGCGTGCCCGCCCTCGTACCCGGCGTCCGTCCACTCGCCGTCCACGTGGACCTTGACATGGATGTGGATGCAGCGGCCCTGGTACCAGCCGGGGAAGACGGTCTTGAAGGTGACGTGGCCGTGCCGGTCGGTGTGCCAGGTGCCGCGCAGGAAGCGGTCGTCGTCCGTCGGCTCCGCATGTCCGCCGCCGCCTCCGCCCGGACCGCCCGTGGGGGGCTCGCCGGTGGGGGTGCCGGTCGGGGTGCCGGACGGCGGCTCGCCCGTGGGGGCCGGGCCGCCACCGCCGCTGCCCATCTCCTCGTAGCCCGAGTAGATGCCCACCGCGTTACAGTGCCAGATGTCGACGGCCGCGTTCCTGACGGGCTTGCAGGTCTCGGAGTCGATCACCTTGAGCGTGAGGGTCAGGGGGATGCCCTCCTGGTCCTCGGTGACGTCCTGGCGGAGTTTGTCGGCGTCGATGTAGTACGGGCCCTCGGTCAGCTCCGAGGTGAGCGTGTAGCACGCCTCCGACGTGCTCGCGGCGGTCGCACCGGTCGTCCCGGTCGCCGAGTCCGCGAACGCGTCCACCGCGAGGGCACCGCCGAGGCCCACGGCCGCCACGGCCGCGCCACCTGCGACGACGACCCTACGGCGGGTCATGTCTCGTTCGATGTCAGGGAGTTGGGGGGTGTCTGTCATGCGCCGGGACGTTAGGGACGCAAGCTGTCAGGAGCATGGGTGAGAGCTGTGGTTCGCTGTGTTCGTCCAAAAGTGGCTCGGAAACGGCGACGGTTCCGAGCCACCCGCGGTTTCCGCCGCCTCACCCCGCCTCGTCCGCCGCGACCCGGCCCCCCACCGCGGACGGTGCGCCGGAGCCGGGCTCGGCCGCCGCGGCCGAGCCCTCGCGGCGGCGGATGAACGCGGCTCCGGCCACCGCCAGCAGGGAGGCCGCGGAGAGCGTGTAGAGGCCGCCGGTCGTGCTTCCGGTGGTGTCCTTGAGGTAGCCGAAGAGGAAGGGCGAGACGAAACCGCCCAGGTTTCCTATGGAGTTGATGACGGCGAGTCCGGGCGCGGCGATCTTCAGGTCAAGCCCCGTCTGCGCCATCGGCCAGAACAGCGTGGCCCCGCACTTGGCGCCGACGCCCGCGAGCGTGATGGCCGCGAGGCCGAACCAGGGGGAGCCCAGCGTGGCGAGCAGGGTGCCCACCGCCGACACGACCAGGGCGATGGCCAGATACGGCCGCCGGTCCGGGGCGCGGTCGGTGAAGTGGCTCATCGAGTACATGGCGATGATGGAGCAGACCGCCGGGATGGCCGAGAGCAGGCCGACCTGGAAGGAGGACAGGCCCTCGATCTCCTCGATCAGGCTGGGCAGCCAGAAGGTGATCGCGTAGCCGGTGAGCGTCGTCGCGAAGAAGACACCGGTGAGCAGCGCGACCTGCGGGTGGAGGATCAGCCTGAGCCGCGAGGTCCGCGGCGCCCGCGCGCGGGCCTCCTCGTCCTTGGCGACGGCGGCGCGCAGGGCCCGCTTCTCCTCGGGGGTGAGCCAGCGGGCGTCCTCGATCCGGGAGACGAGGAAGAATCCGGCGATGATCCCGACCAGCACCGAGAACGCGCCTTCGAGCCCGAACATCCAGCGCCAGCCGGCGATCCCGCTCGCCCCGTGCAGCTCCAGCAGGGCCCCGGTGACCGGCCCGGTCACCACCCCGGCCGCGGCGGAACCGCCGAGGAAGACGGCGGTCGCCCGGCCGCGGCCGGAGTCGGGCAGCCACTGGGTGATGTAGAGCATCGCGCCGGGGAAGAAGCCGGCCTCCGCGACGCCCAGCAGGAACCGCAGGACGTAGAACATCGACACGCTGTGGATGAAGCACATCGCCACGATGACCAGACCCCACGTGATCATGATGCGGGTCAGCCAGACGCGGGCGCCGAAGCGTTCGAGGAGCATGTTGCTCGGCACCTCGAACAGCGCGTACCCGATGAAGAACAGGCCGGCGCCGAGGCCGTAGGCGGTGGCGCTGACTCCCACGTCGGCCTGGAGTTCGTCCTGGACGAAGCCGACGTTCGTCCGGTCCAGCTGGTTGACCAGGAGCATCAGGACCAGGATCGGCATCATGCGGCGCAGGAACTTGCCGGCCGCCCGGCCTTCGGCCCCGGCCTCGGCTTCGGCCCCGGCCCCGGCCCCGGCCCCGGAGGGTTGCGACATCGTCGACATCGTTGTCTCCCATTCGCCGTACACGTACATGAACAGCAATCACGTAGGTGGAGACGTTACGTGAACGGACGGCTTCAGCGAGCGCGGGCACAGAACGCATACGAAAGCGGCCCGGAACCGTCACCGGTTCCGGGCCGCCCAGGCCGTCCGTGGACTACAGGCCTACATGGCCTACATGGCCTGCGCCTACTTCGGCTGCGGCTTGCGCACCGAGAGGTGCAGCTCCTTCAGCCGTGCCTCCTCCAGCTCCGTCGGCGCGCCCATCATCAGGTCCTGGGCGTTGCCGTTGAGCGGGAAGGCGATGGTCTCGCGGATGTTGGGCTCGTCCGCGAGGAGCATGACGATGCGGTCGACACCCGGGGCGATGCCGCCGTGCGGCGGGGCGCCGAAGCGGAAGGCGCGCAGCATGCCGGCGAACTTCTCCTCGACGGTCTCGCGGTCGTAGCCCGCGATCTCGAAGGCCTTCAGCATGATGTCCGGCTCGTGGTTCCGGATCGCGCCGGAGGACAGCTCGACGCCGTTGCAGACGATGTCGTACTGCCAGCCCAGGATGTCCAGCGGGTCCTGGGTCTGAAGGGCCTCCAGGCCGCCCTGCGGCATCGAGAACGGGTTGTGCGAGAAGTCGATCGCGCCGGTCTCCTCGTCCTTCTCGTACATCGGGAAGTCGACGATCCAGCAGAAGCGGAAGACGTTCTCCTCGAAGTGCCCGGCGCGCTTGGCGGCCTCGACCCGCACCGCGCCCATGATCTTCGTGACCTCGTCGAACTCGCCCGCGCCGAAGAAGACGGCGTGGCCGGGGGCCAGGGAGAGCCGCTTGGTCAGCTCGGCGACGTTCTCCTCGGTGAGGAACTTCGCGATCGGGCCGGTGAGGGAACCGTCCTCGGCGACCCGCACCCAGGCCAGGCCCTTCGCGCCCAGCGAGACCGCGAAGTCGCCGAGCTGGTCGAAGAACTTGCGGGGCTGCGCCGAGACGTCCGGCACCGGCAGCGCGCGCACGTGCTTGCCCGCGAACGCCTTGAACTCCGAGCCCTCGAAGACGTCGGTGATGTCCACCAGCTCGAGCTTCGCCCGCAGGTCGGGCTTGTCCGAGCCGTACTTCAGCATCGCCTCGCGGAACGGGATCCGCGGGAAGGGGGACGTGACGTGGCGGCCGCCGCCGAACTCCTCGAACAGCTCCGTCATCAGCTGCTCGATCGGCCGGAAGACGTCCTCCTGCTCGACGAAGCTCATCTCGACGTCGAGCTGGTAGAACTCGCCCGGCGAGCGGTCCGCGCGCGCGTCCTCGTCGCGGAAGCAGGGCGCGATCTGGAAGTAGCGGTCGAAGCCGGAGATCATCAGCAGCTGCTTGAACTGCTGCGGGGCCTGCGGCAGGGCGTAGAACTTGCCGGGGTTCAGACGGGACGGGACGACGAAGTCACGGGCGCCCTCGGGGGAGGTCGCGGACAGGATCGGCGTCGCCATCTCGTTGAAGCCGAGCGCCGTCATCTTGTGACGGATCGCCGAGATGACCGCCGTACGCAGCATGATGTTGCGGTGCATGCGCTCGCGGCGCAGGTCCAGGAAGCGGTACTCCAGGCGCCGCTCCTCGTTGACCCCGTCCTCGGTGTTGATCGTGAAGGGCAGCGGCTGGGCGGCACCCAGCAGCTCGACCTCACCGACCTCGACCTCGATCTCGCCGGTGGGCAGGTCGGGGTTCACGTTCTCGGTTCCACGTGAAACGACCTTGCCGTCGACGCGGACCGTCGACTCCTTGGAGACCTTGTCGAGGGCCTCGTACGCGGGCGTGCCGGGGCGGGCGACCAGCTGGGTGATGCCGTAGTGATCGCGCAGATCGATGAAGAGGATGCCGCCCAGGTCGCGCCGATTGTGCAGCCAGCCACTCAGCCGGACGTCGGTGCCGACGTCAGAGGCGCGGAGCTCGCCGCAGGTGTGGGACCTGTACCGATGCATCGTCGTTCATCCAGTCTTCGCGGATCGGGGACTCGTTTCACGGGAAACTCCCCCCAAGCCTACCGGGCAGCCCAAGATCCACTCTCGCCATTACGAGGCAGCCGCTCAGCGGCGGACCCGGATCTCGTGCAGGACCCCGAACCCGGCCGCGGTCAGGGGCACCGACAGCAGCATGCCGAGGATCCCGGCGACGGACGCCCCGGCGGTGATCGCCAGCAGTACGGCCGCCGGGTGCATCTGCACGGTGCGGCTCTGGATCGCCGGCTGGAGCACATGCCCTTCGAGGAGCTGCACGGCGAGGACGACACCCAGAGCCCACAGGGCGATGACGAAACCGCGGTCGGCGAGCGCGACCAGCACCGCGACCGCGCCGGAGATGAAGGCGCCGAGGTAGGGGATGTAGGCGCCCACGAAGACGAGCGCCCCGAGGCCGACCGCGCCGGGCACGCCCAGGACGAGCAGCCCGATGGTGATGCAGGTGGCGTCGATGAGTGCGATGAGGGTGGTGCCGCGCATGAAGCCCTCGACGGCCTCGTAGGCGCGCCGGGCCATGGCCTCCAGGGTGTCGGCGGTGCCGCCCGGGGCGACGGAGCGCAGGGCCTGGACGGCCCGGTCGGAGTCGCGCAGGAAGAAGAAGACGAGCAGCAGGGCGAGCACGGCCTCGGCGATGGTCTGGCCGACCACGCTGACCCCGCTGATGACATTGGAGGCGGCCGTCCCGCCGAACCTGCGCAGCAACTCACCGGAGTGGGCGGCGAGATCGTCCACCGAGGCCCCGGCCGCCCCGAAGTGCAGGGCGACGCTCCTGGCCGCCGCCCTGAGCGAGGAGACGATCTGGCCGCCGGTGTCGATCAGCGCGGTGACGACGATGTAGACGGCGCCCCCGACCACGGCCACCACCGCGACACAGGTGAGCCCGGCCGCGACCGACCGCTGCACCCCGACCCGCACCAGCCGCCGGTGCAGCGGCCCCAGCAGCGCGGTGCCCAGCAGCGCGAGCAGCACGGGGATCACGGCCGTACGCAGCTCCCCGCACAGCCGGATACCGATCCACACGACCCCCGAAACGAGCAGGATCACCGCACACCAGGCGGCGAGCCGGCGGACCGGGGCGGGGAGCAGGGCCGGCGGCGGGGGCATGCGCCCATGGCACCACGCGCCGGGGGACGGTGCCCGCCGGGGCATGCCACGGGGGTGACACTCGTCCTCGAGTGTCACCCCCGGATGCGACCACCGGCCGAAGCCCCGCGGTCGGGCCCGCGGTCAGACCCGCGATCAGGCCTCCGATCAGGCCTGCGGACCGGTCTCCGTCATCCCGTGAACCGCGGGGACCGTGCCCAGGCGGCCCTTCTGGAAGTCCTCGAACGCCTGCTGAAGCTCTTCCCTGGTGTTCATGACGAACGGGCCGTAGTGGGCCATGGGCTCACGGATGGGCTGTCCGCCGAGGAGGACGACCTCCAGGTCCGGCGTGTGGGAGTCCTGCTTCTCGTCCGCGCGGACGGTCAGCGAGGAACCCGCGCCGAAGACCGCCGTCTGGCCCAGGTGGACGGGGCGGCGGTCGGTGCCGACGGAGCCGCGGCCCGCGAGGACGTAGGCGAGGCCGTTGAAGTCCTCCCGCCAGGGCAGGGTGAGCTCGGCGCCCGGCGCGAGCGTGGCGTGCACCATGGTGATCGGGGTGTGCGTGATGCCGGGGCCCGCGTGGCCGTCCAGTTCACCGGCGATGACACGGAGCAGCGCGCCGCCGTCGGGGGTGGTGAGCAGCTGGACGTTGCCGCCGCGGATGTCCTGGTAGCGCGGGGCCATCATCTTGTCCTTGGCAGGCAGGTTCACCCACAGCTGGAGGCCGTGGAAGAGGCCGCCGGACATGACGAGGGACTCCGGCGGGGCCTCGATGTGCAGGAGGCCCGAGCCCGCGGTCATCCACTGGGTGTCACCGTTGGTGATGGTGCCGCCACCGCCGTTGGAGTCCTGGTGGTCGAAGACGCCGTCGATGATGTAGGTCACGGTCTCGAAGCCGCGGTGCGGGTGCCAGGGGGTGCCCTTGGGCTCGCCCGGCGCGTAGTCCACCTCGCCCATCTGGTCCATCATGATGAACGGGTCGAGGTGGCGGTAGTTGATCCCGGCGAACGCCCGGCGCACCGGGAAGCCCTCACCCTCGAAACCGCTCGGCGCGGTCGTGACGGCGAGCACGGGCCGTGCCACGGCGTCGGCGGGTGCGATCACACGGGGCAGGGTCAGCGGGTTCTCGACGGTCACTGCAGGCATGTCGGTACCTCCTTGTGCGGCCAGTTTAGTTGAGCGTTGAACTTTCTGTCACCCAGAACAGAGAAAGCCCGGAGGGAATTCCCTCCGGGCAGGTGGGCGGCGAACCGTCAGCCGTACATACGGCGCATCGCGAACTCAACCATCTGTTCGACCGCCTTCGCGTCGAAGACCATGCGGTGCTCGCCCTCCATGTCGAGGACGAAGCCGTAGCCGGTCGGCAGCAGGTCGATGACCTCGGAGCCGGTGATGACGAAGTACTTGGACTCCTTGCCCGCGTACCGGCGCAGCTCCTTGAGGGAGGTGAACATCGGGATCACCGGCTGCTGGGTGTTGTGCAGGGCGAGGAAGCCGGGGTTGTCGCCGCGCGGGCAGTACACCTTGGAGGTGGCGAACACCTGCTGGAAGTCCTCGGCGGCCAGCTGGCCGGTGGTGAAGGCGCGCACCGCGTCCGCGAGCGAGGGCGGGGACGGCTCCGGGTACAGCGGCGGCTGCTGGCCGTAGCCGCCCAGGCCGCCGCCGGGCATCTGCTGCTGCGTCGAGGCGTACTGCTGCTGAGCGGCGCCACCGTCCATGGGCTGGCCGTATCCATACATGCGCGCAAGCGTACCGAGATGCCCCGCGGGGCAGGAGGGCCGTCAAGGGTTCTTGAGCCGTTTCCGAGCGCGGGTATGTAGACCCTTCTCACACTTGAACCGGTAGGGGTTGCTTCTTATTACCGACGGGTAGCATCATCGTAGCTACTTGTTGGTACGTGAACCAGATGCGAGGAGCCAGTGCCTCGCCCAGTCCTATACGGAGCCGTCACCATGGGGCACTACAAGTCCAATCTCCGCGACATCGAGTTCAACCTCTTCGAAGTACTCGGCCGCGACAAGCTCTACGGCACCGGCCCGTTCGAGGAGATGGACACGGACACCGCCAAGAGCGTCCTCGAGGAGCTGACGCGCCTCGCGGAGAACGAGCTGGCGGAGTCCTTCACGGACGCCGACCGCAACCCGCCGGTCTTCGACCCCGAGACGAACACCGCGCCGGTCCCGGCGACGTTCAAGAAGAGCTACAAGGCCTTCATGGAGTCCGAGTACTGGCGCCTGGGCCTGCCCGAGGAGATCGGCGGTACGACGGCTCCCCCGTCCCTGATCTGGGCGTACGCGGAGCTGGTCCTCGGCTCGAACCCGGCCGTGTGGATGTACTCCTCCGGCCCGGCGTTCGCCGGCATCCTCTTCGACGAGGGCAACGACGAGCAGAAGAAGATCGCCCGGATCGCCGTGGAGCGGACCTGGGGTTCGACCATGGTGCTCACCGAGCCCGACGCGGGCTCCGACGTGGGCGCCGGCCGCACCAAGGCGATCCAGCAGGAGGACGGCTCCTGGCACATCGAGGGCGTGAAGCGCTTCATCACCTCCGGTGAGCACGACATGGAGGAGAACATCCTCCACTACGTCCTCGCGCGCCCCGAGGGCGCCGGCCCCGGCACCAAGGGCCTGTCCCTCTTCCTCGTCCCGAAGTACCTCTTCGACTTCGAGACCGGCGAGCTGGGCGAGCGCAACGGCGCCTACGCCACCAACGTCGAGCACAAGATGGGCCTGAAGGCCTCCAACACCTGCGAGATGACCTTCGGTGACCGCCACCCGGCCAAGGGCTGGCTGATCGGCGACAAGCACGACGGCATCCGCCAGATGTTCCGCATCATCGAGTTCGCCCGGATGATGGTCGGCACGAAGGCGATCTCGACGCTGTCGACCGGTTACCTCAACGCGCTGGAGTACGCCAAGGAGCGCGTCCAGGGCCCCGACCTGGCGAACTTCATGGACAAGTCCGCGCCCAAGGTCACCATCACGCACCACCCGGACGTGCGCCGCTCCCTGATGACGCAGAAGGCGTACGCCGAGGGCATGCGCGCCCTCGTCCTCTACACCGCCTCCGTGCAGGACGCGATAGCCGTCAAGGAGGCCGCCGGCGAGGACACCTCGACCGAGAACGCCCTCAACGACCTGCTCCTCCCGATCGTCAAGGGCTACGGCTCGGAGAAGGGCTACGAGCAGCTCGCCCAGTCGCTCCAGACCTTCGGCGGCTCCGGGTTCCTCCAGGAGTACCCGATCGAGCAGTACATCCGCGATGCCAAGATCGACACCCTGTACGAGGGCACCACCGCGATCCAGGGCCAGGACTTCTTCTTCCGGAAGATCGTCCGCAACCAGGGTGCCGCGCTGAACTCCCTCGCCGAGGACATCAAGAAGTTCCTGGCGCTCGGCACGGGCGGCGAGGCGCTGGCCGGCTCCCGCGAGCACCTCGCCAAGGCGGCCGTCGAGCTGGAGGCCATCGTCGGCCTGATGCTCACCGACCTCGCGGCCACCGAGCAGGACGTCAAGAACATCTACAAGGTGGGCCTCAACAGCACCCGGCTGCTGCTGGCCTCCGGTGACGTCGTCGTCGGCTACCTGCTGCTCAAGGGCGCCGCGGTCGCCGCCGAGAAGCTTCAGACGGCCTCCGCGAAGGCTGTGTCTTCCAAGGATGTGGCGTTCTACACCGGCAAGATCGCGGCGGCGAAGTTCTTCGCGGCCAACGTCCTGCCCGGCGTCACCCTGGCCCGCAAGGTGGCCGAGGGTGTCGACCTGGACCTGATGGAGCTGGACGAGGCCGCCTTCTGAGCCGGCCCCACCGTCCCTGCTGAACACTCACGAGGGCCCGCTCCCGGTAGGGGGGAGCGGGCCCTCGTACGTCGTTAAGGTGAAGACTATGAGTGCACCAGCCCGCTTCGACCGCGGCCACACCGACGACCTGATGTCCTTCCTCGCGGCGAGCCCGTCGCCGTACCACGCCGTGGCGAACGCCGCCGAACGGCTGGAGAAGGCAGGCTTCAGGCAGGTCGCGGAGACGGACGCCTGGGACGGGACGCACGGCGGCAAGTACGTGCTGCGCGGCGGCGCGATCGTGGCCTGGTACGTCCCCGAGGGCGCGGCCGCCCACACCCCGTTCCGGATCGTCGGCGCGCACACCGACTCCCCCAACCTGCGGGTCAAGCCGCAGCCGGACAACGGGGCGCACGGCTGGCGCCAGGTCGCCGTCGAGATCTACGGCGGGCCGCTGCTGAACTCCTGGCTCGACCGCGACCTCGGGCTCGCCGGACGGCTCACGCTGCGGGACGGCTCGACCCGCCTGGTGAACGTCGACCGGCCGCTGCTCAGGGTGCCCCAGCTGGCCATCCACCTGGACCGGTCGGTGTCGTCCGAGGGGCTCAAGCTGGACAAGCAGCGGCACCTCCAGCCGGTGTGGGGCCTGGGCAACGACGTGCGCGACGGCGACCTGATCGCCTTCCTGGAGCACGAGTGCGGGCTGCCGGCGGGCGAGGTCGCCGGCTGGGACCTGATGACGCACTCCGTGGAGCCGCCGGCGTACCTCGGCCGGGACCGCGAACTCCTCGCGGGCCCGCGCATGGACAACCTGCTGTCGGTGCACGCGGGCGTGGCCGCCCTCGCCGCCGTCGCCGCCTCCGGCGAGCCGCTGCCCGCCATCCCGGTGCTGGCCGCCTTCGACCACGAGGAGAACGGCTCCCAGTCGGACACCGGCGCGGACGGACCGCTGCTCGGCAGCATCCTGGAGCGCTCGGTGTTCGCGCGCGGCGGCGGCTACGAGGACCGGGCGCGCGCCTTCGCCGCCACCATCTGCCTGTCCTCCGACACCGGCCACGCCGTCCACCCCAACTACGCGGAGCGGCACGACCCGACGCACCACCCGCGCGTCAACGGCGGCCCGATCCTCAAGGTCAACGTCAACAACCGCTACGCCACGGACGGTTCGGGACGTGCCGTGTGGGCCGCGGCCTGCGAGAAGGCGAACGTCCCCTTCCAGTCCTTCGTCTCCAACAACTCCATGCCCTGCGGCACCACCATCGGCCCCATCACCGCGGCCCGGCACGGCATCCGCACCGTCGACATCGGCGTGGCGATCCTCTCGATGCACAGCGCCCGCGAACTGTGCGGCGCGGACGACCCGCATCTGCTGGCGAACGCGCTGGGGGCGTTCCTGGAGGGCTAGAGCCTGGCCTGGGCCGGGGCCGCCGATGGACGGTCGGCCGCTACGACCTGTACCGGTAGCGGATCCGGCCGCGGGTGAGGTCGTAGGGGCTGAGTTCGACGAGCACCCGGTCGTACGGAAGGATCTTGATGTAGTTCTTCCGGATCTTCCCGCTGATGTGGGCGAGGACGGTGTGCCCGTTCTCCAGTTCCACCTTGAAGGTGGCGTTGCGCAGGCACTCGACGACGGTGCCTTCGACTTCAACGCCACCTGCTTGCTTTGTCATGGTTTCTCTTCTCTTCAGGTATGTGACGGAGTGTCAGCGGCGGACGAGTTCCACGGTGCCGCCCGCGCGCCGGGCACCGATGCCCTCGAACAGGGCGGTGGCCGCCGCGTTGGACTCGTCCACCTCGGCCCATGCCGAAGCGGTCCCGGAGCGGTGCAGTGCGTCCAGCGCATGGGCCAGCAGGGCACGGGCGATGCCGCGGCGGTGCCTGTCGGCCCGGACGGCGATCAGCCCGATCCGTGGCTGCCGGGTCCGCGTCGCCAGCCGGACCAGTCCGACGTACTGGTCGTCGTGCAGCGCCACCGCGTACTTCGACGGGTCGAGCACGGTGATCCCCGGCGGGCAGGGCAGTACCTCGGCCGGCATCGTCCGCCATCCGACGGTGGCCTCGACCTCGTCGCGGATGACGCGGTCCAGGGCGCGCAGCGGGCCCTCCTCCGCCATGCCGGGCGGCACGATGGTCACACCCGACGGCGGCCGCACCGAGCCGAGCCCGGTGACCTGCGGGTCGGTGGGCACGAGATAGCCCCGCTCGCGGCGCGCGGCGGCGAAGCCGGCCCGCTCCCAGGCGGACCGCGAGTCGTGGTCGGCTTCGTCGACGACGGTGTACAGCGGCGTCGGCAGGTCGGCCTGCATCGCGTCGGCGACACGGTCGAAGACGGCGCCGTGCCACGCGTCGACGCTGATGAAGAGCCGCCCGTCGGGCCGGCGCGAAGCGTGCCCGCGGCCGACCGTCCGGTCGTCCTCCAGGGCGTGCCACTGCGTGTCCGAGACCCGCGTGACCACAGAGATCGAAGAGTTCATAGGTGTTGCCTCTCAGGAGTGCCTGTCTCAGGCGCTCCCGGCGACACCTACGTCAACCGCCCACCGTGACCAAAAGGGGGAGCACCCACACCACTACAGCCTTCATGGGTCTCACCTCCTAGTGTCGTCTCACGGCTGCCCAGACGGTACCAGTGGGGGGCCCGTCGGCCCAACCTATTTAATTTGCCGTCGCTTTCGGCAGGGCCCGGTCCAGGTCCATGACGCAGTCGCGCAGGATCCGCCGGCGCTCCGCGTCGAGGGAGCCACCGTTGTTCTGTACCCAGGTGTTCCTGCCACAGGCGAACCAAGGTGGCGTGATGCTCACTCACTCTGTTCACAGGGCCCGCCTCCGGGAAGGGTCCGGCATCGCATGGGGGTTGACAACGGGGGTACCCGCAGTCGCGGACCGGAACGGCCGGTCCGGACAGGAGGCGACAGTCATGGGCCTCGGCGGATGCATCATCCTCATCGCCGTGGGAGCCATCCTCAGCTTCGCCACGGACTGGCACATGAGCGGGGTGAACCTTCATCTGGTCGGGTTCATCCTGATGATCGTGGGGCTGATCGGCGTGGCGACGTTCAGCAGCATCGCACGGCGCAGGCGGGTCGTGATGCCGCCCCCGACGGCCACGGTCGTCGAGGAGGAGCGGCACCACCATCACCACGGAAGCGGATACGACGACGGTTACCGGGACGGTTACGGCGTCTGAGCCTCGGCGGCATCGTCCATCCCCGCCAGGACGAGGGGCAGCCGGTCCGCCCCACCCTCGGTGAGGCGGACCGGGACGCCCCAGTCCTGCTGGTGGACGTGGCAGGCGGGGTATTCGTTGGCAGGGTCGTCGTCGCAGGAGGCGGCCATCGCGGAGACGTGCAGCACGCCCTCGGTGACCTCCGGGTCGAGTTCGAGCGTGCGGGACAGGTCCGTGTCCGCGCCCTCTCCCTTCAACAGCAGCTCCGGCGGGGTGGAGGACACCAGAAGGCGGGTCGAGGGACCGTATCGGGTGTCCAGCTTCTGGCCCGCCGGAGCCTGGAAGATGACGTCCAAATGGAGTGTTCCGGGCGCGACTTCCGTGGCCGTGCGCTGGGTGCGGTGGGCGACGGCCTCCACCCGCACCGCCTCCTCGGGCAGCCGCAGCCGGGTCAGGCGGTGCCGGGCCGACTCCACGACCACGATGTCCTCGCCGACGAGCACGGCGTCGCTGGGCTCGCGCAGGTCGGTGGCGAGGGTGGTCACCTCGCCAGTGGCCGGGTCGTAGCGGCGCAGGGCGTGGTTGTAGGTGTCGGCGACCGCCACCGAGCCGTCCGGCAGCGCGGTGACGCCCAACGGGTGCTGGAGCAGGGCCTGTTCGGCGGCGCCGTCCCGGTGCCCGAAGTCGAAGAGCCCGGTACCGACCGCGGTGTGGACGTGACCGTCGAGGTCCACCCAGCGCAGCGCGGAGGTCTCGGAGTCGGCGAGCCAGAGCCGGTCGGGGGTCGCCGCGAGCCCGGACGGCTGCGCGAACCAGGCCTCGGCGCCCGGCCCGTCCACGAGCCCCTCGTTGGTCGTACCGGCGGTGACGGCGACGGTTCCCTCGGCCGGGTCGTACGCCCACAGCTGGTGCACGCCCGCCATGGCGACCCACACCTTGCCGCCGAAAACGGCCACGTCCCAGGGGGAGGAGAGGTCGACCTCGCGGGCCGGACCCGAGGTCGGTGAACCCTGCCACCACTGCTTTCCGGTACCGGCGAGGGTCGTCACCGCCCCGGTGGCGAGGTCCAGCCGGCGCAGGGCGTGGTTCACGGTGTCGGCGACGACGACCACGGACCCCCCGCCGTCGCCGTCGAGCAGCGCGAGCCCCTGCGGCTCACTGAAGGAGGCCTCCTCGGCACCGCCGTCGGCGAACCCCCGCACACCGGAACCGATACGCCGTACGACGGTCTCCCCGTCCCCCTCAAGCTCCACCAGCTGATGCCGGGTGGTGTCACTGACCAGGAAGTTCCCGCCGGGCAGCAGCAGCGCCTTGCCCGGGAAACGCAGGGCGGTCGGCTCCGGCTCCGGCGCCACGTACGGGCCGTCGCCGCGCCGCAGGGTGCCCTTCGCCTCGTGCTCGGCCTCCAGCTCGGTCACCAGCCGCTCGATGGCGTGCACATGCCCCTCACCGGCGTGCTGCGCCACGACGTACCCCTCCGGGTCGATGACGACCAGCGTCGGCCAGGCCCGCACCGCGTACTGCTTCCAGGTCGCCAGCTCCGGGTCGTCGAGCACCGGGTGCTCCACCCCGTACCGCTCCACGGCATCGACCACCGCCCGATGCTCGGCCTCGTGCACGAACTTCGGCGAGTGCACGCCGATGACGACGACGGTGTCCCGGTGCTTCTCCTCCAGCTCGCGGAGCTCGTCGAGAACGTGCAGGCAGTTGATGCAGCAGAAGGTCCAGAAATCGAGGACGACGATCCGTCCCCGCAGCTCGGCCAGCGTGTACTGCTGCCCCCCGGTGTTCAGCCAGCCACCCTTGCCGACCAGCTCGGGGGCACGGACACGGGCACGGCGGCGGGGCGCGGGTGAAGCGGCATTCATGGTTCAAGCTTGCCATCCGGGTATGAACATCGGATCACACACATACGGCGAGACCGACGACGAAGGAGCGGTGGTTGGCTGCGAACGAGAACGAGACGGCTGCCGGTAGGACGACGCGGGCGGTACAGGGATTCATGGCGCTGCCGGAGCGTACGGAGCAACGGCGGGAGGCGTTCGCCGGGTGCGTCGCGGACGTCGTCCGGGTCCTCTCACTCGATGTCGCCGCCGAACCGGAGGCCCACGGCCCACACACCTGGGTGCACCGCGCCCGGGCGGCACTGCGTGACGCTTGCCGCCGAGGCCTGATCCTTTCCGACGAGTCCTTCCACGCACTGGTCAAGGCGGCCGTCCACGACCCCGATCCGAGTCTCAACCGCCAGTTCGTAGAGCCCGCTCTGAACGCGTTCGGGCATGTGCGCGTCCAGACCGCGCTGCTCGGGTACCTACGAACGGGCACGGACCTTGAGCGTGCGGGCGCCGCGCGGGCCTGGTACTGGTCGGCCCTGCCCCCGCGGATGCCCCTCGTACGGGCGGAGAACCCCGGCGCCGGCCGGCCTGAGCCCGATGACGGCCCGACCGTGGTGGCCGAGTGGAACGAGACCGCGCTGCGCGAGTTCGTGAGCAACGGGCACGTGGACGTCCGGCGCTGCATCCTGCCGGGCATGTCCCTCCAGAAGGAGGCCTACCCGACGGAGCTGCACGACCTGGTGGACCAAGCGGTGGCGATAGCCCGGTCCCATCCGGACGAATACATCCGCCACCGTGTGGAACACCAGGTCGGCGCGCCCTGATCACCGCGCTGAAACAGTGAGCAGGGCGGCCGACGGGGTGCGGGAAGGTCAGTCCTGGTGGGTCACGTCCCGGCCGGGGCCGCCGGACAGGGTGTCGCGGCCCGGGCCGCCGTAGAGCTTGTCGTCGCCGCTGTTGCCGTACAGCTTGTCGTTGCCGCTCTGGCCGTACAGGGTGTCGTTGCCCTTGCCGCCGTTGAGCGTGTCGTCGGCGTTCCCGCCGTAGAGCTTGTCGTTGCCGTCGTCGCCGGACAGGTTCTGGCTTCCGGAGCCGCCGTGGAGAACGTCGTTGCCCTTGCCGCCCTGGACGATGTTGTCGCCGCCGCTCGCGTAGACGGTGTCGTTGCCGTCACCGCCCCAGGCCAGACCCTCCGCGCCCACCGTGATGGTGTCGTCGCCCGCGTCGCCCGAGGCGTAGGCGCCGTCGAGGCGGCCGGAGTCGGTCAGCTTGTCGTTGCCCGCGCCCAGTGAGATCTCGGCGTAGGAGTAGACCTGGTCGGTGGCGTTCTTGTACGCGAGCGTGTCGTTGCCGTCGCCGAGGTTCATGACCAGGGCGGCGTACGGGTCCTGGCTGTCCACGTCGGTGACCGTGCAGGAGACCTTCGTGTGGTCCGCGCCGTCGGGGTAGGCGCAGTCGTGCCCCGCGCTGATCGGGACGACGTCGTCGATCACGTAGGTGATGCCCGTGCGGTCGGCGGTGCGCGTCGCGGTGACGGTGGCCTTGTTGGTCTGGCCGGCGGCGGCCTTGTAGGTGAGCTGCCAGTCGTACTGGTTGACCGAGGCCGTGGCCGATGACCGCGCGACGGCCCCGGCGGTTCCGGCGAGCGCCAACGGGGCGGCCAGGGCGGTGCCGAGGAGCAGCGCCGCCGCCGGGACAGCGCGTAACACCCGACGGCGGACGGAAGAGCGAGGGAGCATTGCGGAACCTCCGAGAAGAACGTGCGGCGCTGTGTGCGACTTACGCACCGTTCGACGCGGCACCGATGCGTCTGGTTGGGCAACTTTTCCGCACGCACCGGAAGTTCAACTTCGGGACACCCCTCGGCCCGGCGGATTCCGGGACCCGGTCAGAAGAGGGCGTGTCCGGTGGTCGCGTCCACGAGGGACGTGATCTCCTCGTGGCGGTCGCCGACCGTTGACGTGCCGGTGGGCCCAGCTCGGGACGCCCCCGCCGGCCTGGCTGACGGGGGTGGGGGTCCCCCCACGCCCTTGAGGCAGTGGGGGAGGGTGGCGCCGGCCTGCCGGCTGATCGAGCGCGGCGAGGAGCGGCTCGACGTCGTGGCGGCGCGCAGCGGGCTGGGTGCGGCGGCCAGTCTGCGCGCGCGGCTGCGTCGCGAGACGGGGCTCAGCCCGTCGGCGTACCGGCGGCGTTTCGGACCGGCCGCCGGGGAAGCGGTTCAAGTATGAGATTCCTCGTACGCGACCGGATCCTCGGCATCGGTGACGACTACTGGATCGAGGACGAGCACGGCGGCAAGGTGTTCCTCGTCGACGGCAAGGCGATGCGGCTGCGGGACACCTTCGAGCTGAAGGACACGCAGGGGCGGGTCCTCATCGACATCCACCAGAAGATGCTCAGCCTGCGGAACACGATGGTGATCGAGCGGGGCGGCGAGCCCCTGGCGCGGATCAAGCGCAAGCGGCTGTCCCTGCTGCGCAACCACTACCGCGTGTCCCTGGTGGACGGCACCGAGTTGGACGTCAGCGGCAAGATCCTGGACCGCGAGTTCGCCGTCGAGTACGACGGTGAGCTGCTGGCGGTGATCTCCCGGCGCTGGCTGCACGTCAGGGAGACGTACGGAGTGGACGTCGTACGGGACGACGCGGACCCGGCGCTGCTGATCGCGGTGGCGGTGTGTGTGATCCACCTCGCGGAACAGGAGCACGAGGAGTAACTCGTCCCCGGCATCGGGAAGGACCCCGGTCGAGCAGGCCGATTTCGATCTACGCAGTCGACGAACGGGGACGATTCGTGAAAATAGCGGTGGTAGGGGCGGGCGGCATCGGCGGCTACTTCGGCGGCCGGCTCGCGGCCGCCGGGCACGACGTGTGGTTCGTGGCACGCGGCGCGCACCTTCAGGCACTGCGCCGCGACGGGCTCCGCATCGAGAGCCCGGACGGCGACCTCACCGTCACGCCGGTACGGGCGACGGACGACACCCGGGAGATCGGGCCGGTCGATGTCGTACTGCTGTGCGTCAAGACCTGGCAGCTCGAGCCCGCCGTCGAGGCGCTGAAGCCGCTGATCGGCACCGGTGTCGGCACCGGCACCGCGGTGGTGACGCTCCAGAACGGCGTCGAGGCCCCGGAGCGGGTGGCCGCGGCCGTCGGCCGGGAGGCGGTGCTGCCCGGCATCGCGAAGATCATCGCGAGGGTGTCCGGGCCCGGCCGGATCCAGCACGTGGGGGGCCTGGGGTCACTGACCTTCGGGGAGTGGGACAACCGGGTCGGTGAGCGGGCCCGTGAGCGGTCCGGTGAGCGGGCCGGTGACCGCGTCGAGCGGCTGCGCGAGGCGCTCGCCGGGGCGTCCGTGACGGCCGTCGTGGCCGAGGACGTCTGGACCGAGCTGTGGGCCAAGTTCCTGTTCGTCGTTCCCCTCGGCTCGCTCGGCGCCGTGGCGGACGTCCCGTTCGGGGTGCTGCGGTCCCGCCCCGGGACCCGGCGGCTGCTGGCCGACGGCATGCGGGAGATCGAGCGGGTCGCCCGGGCGGCCGGGATCCCGCTGCCCGACGGCATCGTGGCGTCCACCCTCGACTTCGTCGACGCCCAGCCCGCCCAGGGCACCACCTCGCTCCAGCGGGACGTCCTGGCCGGCCTGCCCTCCGAACTCGACGCCTGGACCGGCTCGGCGGTCCGTCTCGGGGCCCGGTACGGCATCGCGACGCCCGTCCACGACGTCCTGTACGAGGTGCTCCGGCTGCGCGAGGAGCAGGCGCGGCGGGAGCACGGCACCGGCGACCTCCCCGCCTCGGGCGGGGCGGGCACGCGGTGACCACGGGCGCCGACGCGAGGAGCGCACGGGATCACCGGCGCGGCGGCTCCAGGCCGAGGACCCTGTCCTTGAGCGCCGGGAACTGTTCCCGCGTCAGGCCCACCTTCGCCGGGTCGAACTCCACCGTGAGGACCTCCTCTCCGGCGCCCGCCTCGGCCAGTACCTCACCCCATGGATCCACCACGATCGAGTGACCCGCCTGGGGAACCCCGGCGTGGGTCCCGGCCGTTCCACAAGCGAGCACGAACGCCTGGTTCTCGACCGCCCGCGCCTGAGCCAGCAGCGTCCAGTGCGCGCGACGGCGCTCGGGCCAGCCCGCCGGGATCACCAGTGTCTCGGCGCCGGCGTCGACCAGAGCACGGAACAGTTCGGGGAAACGGAGGTCGTAGCAGGTGGCCACGCCCAGGGTGGTGCCGGGCAGACGGACCGTCACCAGGTCCCGGCCCGCGCCCATCAGCACGGCCTCGCCCTTGTCGAAGCCGAAGCGGTGGATCTTGCGGTAGGCCGCGGCCAGGTCACCGGAGGGGGAGAAGACGAGAGACGTGTTGTAGAGGGGGCCTTCACCCGAGGCGGAGCCGCTGTCGGACGGGGCCCGTTCGGGAATCGAGCCCGCGTGCAGCCACACGCCCGCGTCGCTCGCCGCCTTCGCCATCGCCTCGTACGTGGGGCCCTCCAGCGGCTCGGCCTCCCGCCCGAACTCCTCGTAGGCGAAGGCACCCGTCGTCCACAGCTCGGGCAGGACGACCAGGTCGGCGGACCCGGCCTGGTCACGAACCAGCGCGGCCACCCGAAGCCGCCGGGCTTCGACCGATTCGTCCTCTTCTACGGCGATCTGGATCAGCGAGGCGCGCACACTACCACCGTCCTGGCATTCGAGCCGTCCATACCGGGCCTACGATCGTCACACGAAAGCACTGCCGGGGTGCCTCACAGCAGCGTAACTTAGCGTTCCAAGACACCCGCCGACAGCAACGTCCCGCTGGCAACGCCGCCACAACCTGCCCGTGTACCGACCGCCGAGGGGTCCCGTTCCGTGAGTCTGCATCCCACCCTCCAGCCCTACGCCGACGCCTGGACCCACTCCATCGAAGCGATATCCGAACTGGTTCAGCCGCTCGTCGAGGGCGAGTGGAACCGGCGGACCCCATGCCCGGGCTGGTCGGTCCGCGACGTCGTCTCGCATGTCATCGGCATGGACTGCGAGATGCTCGGCGACCCGCGTCCCATCCACACGCTGCCGCGCGACCTGTTCCACGTCACGAACGAGCACCAGCGCTACATGGAGATGCAGGTCGACGTCCGCCGGCACCACACGGCGCCGGAGATGACCTCCGAGCTGGAGTACACGGTCATCCGCCGCAACCGCCAGCTGCGCAACGAGTCCCGCGAGCCCGGCCACAAGGTGCGCGGCCCGCTCGGCCGGGAGATCACCCTCGAGCAGTCCATGCGTACCCGCGCGTTCGACGTGTGGGTGCACGAGCAGGACCTGCGCGCGACTCTGGGACGGCCGGGCAACCTGGACTCGCCGGGCGCGCACGTCGCCCGGGACGTGCTGCTGGAGGCGCTGCCCCGGGTGGTCGCGCACGACGCGCAGGCGCCCCGGAGTTCCGCGATCGTGTTCGACGTGCACGGACCCGTGGAGTTCCTGCGCACCATACGCGTCGACATCCAGGGCCGCGGCACACTGGAGAGCACGCCCGCGCTCGGCCCCGCCGCCACCCTCACCCTGGACTGGGAGACGTACGTCCGCCTGGCCTGCGGCCGGGTCACGCCGGAGGCCGTGGCCGACCGGGTGAAGGCCGAGGGCGACCCGGCTCTGACGGGTGCGATCCTGCGGAACTTCGCGGTGACGCCGTAGGCAGCGCGGGTGGCCGGGTTCAGTGGTCCTCCGTGATCGTCGTCGCGACCCCGTTCGCGACGACGACCTTGGCCGACACGCCCTTCTTCGCGGCGGTCTCCAGCTGGCCGAGCGTGCACCGGTGCGTCTGCCCGGAGGTGGAGCTGCCGCAGATCTTGCCCGCGCCGCGGACGACGGTGCTGTCGGCGACGTAGAACGCCTGCTGGACGCCCTTCATGTCGGAGACGGTGTACTTGCCCGGCGCGAGGTAGCTGACGTTGCCGAACCAGGTGCCGCTGACGCCCTTGGTGCCGGAGCCGCCGGTGCCGGAGCCGGTGCCGTTCTCGACGTCGTGGCGCTCGCGTACGACGGTGGCGATCCCCTTCCTCATCGTCACGTCGGCGGTGACGGCGGCCTTCTTGGCCGCCGTCTCCAGCTGGTCGAGCGTGCAGCGCGGGCGCTCCTCGGACCGAAGGCTCCCGCAGATCCTGCCGGCGCCGTACACGGCGGTGTCGTCGGCGGTGAAGAACGCCCGGTCCGTCTTGCCGGACACGCGCACGAGGTACTTGCCGGGTGCGAGGTAGCTGACCGTGCCGCCCGTGATCTGACGGGTGGCGCCGCCCCGGGAGCCGTTCGCCGGCCGGGCCTTGGAGCCGGAGGAACCGGAGGAGCCGGAGGAGCCCTTGAGGGCTGAGACTCCGGTGCCGGTGCCGGTGCCGTTCTGCTTCGCCGCGGCGCTCGCCTTCGACGTGTGGGACGAGGATCCGGCGCCGGCGCTGTGACCGTTCTGGCAGGCCGTCATGAGCAGGCCGGCGGTGAGGACGGTGGAGACGAGGGTGGCCTTGCGCAGGTGGCGGTTCATCGCGGAGTTCCCTTCGAGGGCTTGAACTGGTGTTCCCATGCATTCGCTCTGTGCGATGACTATGCGGGCCCGAAAGCCCCTGGGAACAGGCCAGTTCTCACTTCACGACACCGTTGTCACCCCGCCGGAACAGAGCAACATCCCGGCACCGACCCACGACCGCCACGAACAAACCCAATTGACCGGACAAAGTCCGTCAGGCGGCCGGTACGTGCACCGTCTCGATCCGGCTCGCCACCAGCCGTTCCCGCTCCCGGCGGGCCGCCCGGCCGCGCAGGCGCAGGATCTGGCTGACCCCGAGCGCCTGGAGGACGAAGACGGCGGAGAAGGCGATGGTGTAGTCGTCGCCGGTGGCGTCCAGCAGGACGCCGACCGCGAACAAGGTCGTCATGGAGGCGACGAAACCGCCCATGTTGGTGATTCCGGAGGCCGTGCCCTGACGCTCCGGCGGGTTGGCGGGACGGGCGAAGTCGAAGCCGAGCATCGACGCCGGACCACAGGCGCCCAGCACCGCGCACAGCACCACCAGCAGCCACATGGGGGCGTGCTCGGCCGGATAGACGAGGGTCGCCGCCCACACGGTCGCCGTCGCCGCGACCGTGCCCAGCGCCAGCGGCAGCCGGGCCGCGTGGTGCCGGGCGACGACCTGACCGTAGACCAGGCCGATCACCATGTTCGACAGGACGACCAGGGTGAGCAGTTCACCGGCCGTGGCGCGGCTGAGGCCCTGCGCCTGGACGAGGAAGGGCAGGCCCCACAGCAGCAGGAACACCATCGCCGGGAACTGGGTGGTGAAGTGCACCCAGAGGCCGAGGCGCGTGCCCGGCTCCCGCCAGGAGGCGGCTATCTGCCGGCGGATGTAGGCCGCGCCCCGGTGCGGGAAGGGCTCCGGCTCACAGCCCTCGGGGTGGTCCTTGAGGAACAGCAGGACGAGGACCAGGACGACCGCGCCGGCGACCGCGCTGCCCGCGAACGCCGGGGTCCAGCCGATGCCGTGCAGCAGCCGGGCCAGCACCAGCGTGGAGACCAGATTGCCGGCCATCCCGGCCAGGCCCGCGAGCTGCGCGACGAGCGGTCCGCGCCGCGCCGGGAACCAGCGCGTGCCCAGCCGCAGCACGCTGATGAAGGTCATCGCGTCACCGCAGCCGAGCAGTGCGCGGGAGGCGAGGGCCGTGCCGTACGACGGGGAGAACGCGAAGCCGAGCTGGCCCGCCGTGAACAGCACGACCCCGATGGTCAGCACCTTCTTCGTGCCGAGCCGGTCGACGAGCAGGCCCACGGGTATCTGCATGCCCGCGTACACCAGGAGCTGGAGGATCGAGAACGTCGACAGGGCGGAGGCGTTCACATGGAAGCGCTCGGCCGCGTCGAGCCCGGCGACCCCCAGGGACGTACGGAAGATGACGGCGACGAAGTAGACCGAGACGCCGATGGACCACACGGCGACGGCACGGCGGCCGCCCGGCGGGTCCCCCGGAAGGGTGGTGTGGGCGCTCGTGACGCTCATCGGACCTCCCCCCGCGCGAGGTGCGAGAACCAGCTCACGTGCCGGTGCACGACCGCCACCGCCGCCTCCGCGTCCCCCGAACGCAGCGCCTCGAGGATCTCCTCGTGCTCGGCGAGGGTCTTGGCGATCCGGTCGGGGTGGGAGTGCATCACGGCGACGCCCATCCGCAGCTGACGGTCGCGCAGCTGGTCGTAGAGGCGGGAGAGGATCTCGTTGCCGCCACTGCGCACGATCTCGGCGTGGAAGCAGCGGTCGGTGACCGCGGCCGCGGCCAGATCTCCGGCGGCGGCCTGCGCCTTCTGCTGCGCGAGCAGTTCCTCGAGCCGCTCGATCAGTCCGGGCCCGGCGGGTACGGCCTTGCGTGCCGCGTGCTCCTCCACCAGCAGCCGGGTCTCCACCACATCGGCGATCTCCTGCGCGGAGACGGGCAGCACCAGGGCGCCCTTCTTCGGGTAGAGCTTGATCAGCCCCTCCGCCTCCAGGCGCAGCAGCGCCTCGCGCACCGGTGTGCGGGAGACCCCCACGGCCTCGGCCAGCTCGCCCTCGGTGAGCAGGGTGCCGCCCTCGTAACGGCGGTCCAGGACGCCTTGCTTGACGTGGGCGTAGACGCGGTCGGCGGCGGGTGGCTGCCTGAGGGGTGCGGGCGGGGCGAAGGACGGCACGGATGGCATGCGCACATCTTAGATACAACACGTACGCGTAGCTCTTCCCGTCCATCATGCGGACCCCGCGTATCCCGCCGGCCTCCCGGGCGTCGTCCATCTCACAGTCGGAATACGGAGACCCCCCGAGAAGCCACACAACCTTCTGTGCTACTTACGTGTCAGACACGTGCGGCCCTACTCCTGTGCCACCTCAACTCGGCCGCATTATCTGGGGCATTCGAGACAATCGGGGTATTTACTTGATTACCGGCATTAAGGGCATCCGCATCCGTCGAGCCGCAGCCGTCGCCGTCACCTCCGGCGCGATGCTCGCCACCGGAGCCCTCACCGCGGCGCCCGCGCAGGCCGTCACGACGCCCTCGATCGTGGCCAAGGGCGGCTACCTCATGAACAACGCCAACACCACGACGCTGTACACCAAGAAGGCGGACACCCAGCTTCCCACGGGCTCCACCACCAAGATCATGACCGCGAAGGTCGTGCTCGCGCAGTCGAACCTCAACCTCGACGCCAAGGTGACGATCGCGAAGGAATACAGCGATTACGTCGTCAGGAACAACGCCTCCCAGGCGCACCTGATCGTCGGCGACAAGGTGACCGTCCGTCAGCTGCTGTACGGCCTGATGCTGCCGTCCGGCTGCGACGCCGCCTACGCGCTGGCCGACAAGTACGGCACCGGCTCCACCCGGGCCAAGCGCGTGGCGAACTTCATCGGCAAGATGAACACCGCCGCCAGGAGCCTCGGCCTGACGCACACCCACTTCGACTCGTTCGACGGCATCGGCAACGGCAACAACCTCTCGACGCCGCGCGACCTGACGAAGATCGCCAGCAGCGCGATGAAGAACTCCACGTTCCGCTCGATCGTCAAGACGAAGTCGTACACGGCCAAGACGGTCACCAAGACCGGCAGCACCCGCACGATGAACCCGTGGACCAACACCAACGGGCTCCTCAACAGCTACAGCGGCACCATCGGCGTGAAGACCGGCTCCGGCCCCGAGGCCAAGTACTGCCTGGTCTTCGCCGCGACCCGGAACGGCAAGACGGTCATCGGCACCGTGCTCGCCTCCACCTCCATCGCCCAGCGCGAGACGGACGCGAAGAAGCTCATGAACTACGGCTTCGCCAAGCTCGGCTGACACCCTCGCGGTGTACGGGCCCGTCGCGGTGAGCGGCGGGCCCTTCGCGTGTTCGGCTGTCCGGCTGTTCGGCTGTTCGGCTGTTCGGCTGTTCAGCGCAGGCCGGGCAGCCGCCGCAGTTCGCCGACCTTCAGGATGCGGCCGAGCACGAGATAGACGACCGCCAGGACGAGCGTCCCCGCGAGGATGGCGAGCGCCGTCGGTACGGTGCCCTCGCCCAGGGCCGCACCGCAGGACCGCGCGGCCGCCCACCCCGCCCCCGCCGCGCACGCCGACGCGGCCAGCAGCTTGGTGTAGGTGACCCGCACGGTTCCGTCGTCGAGCCGGCCACCCGCCTTCCTCGCCAGCAGACGCGCGGTGAGGGCGAGTCCGGCCAGGTAGGAGAGGGTGTAGGCGCCGGCCATGCCGGTGACCGCCCAGCGGGTGGGCAGCAGCAGATGGCAGGCGGTGGCCAGGGCGATGTTCACCACCCCGATCCACACCGCCATCAGGAACGGCGTACGGGTGTCCTCGAAGGCGTAGAAGCCGCGCAGCAGCAGGTACTGGGCGGAGAACGGGATCAGGCCGAGCCCGAACGCCTGGAGCATGTGACCCATCGGCTGGGCGGAGGCCGGGTCCGCGGCGCCGTGCGCGAAGATCAGGGTGGTGATCTGAGGGCCCAGCGCGAGGAAGAGGAAGGCCGTCGGCACGATGACGACCCCGCTGATCCGCAGCGCACGGGACAGGTCGGCGCGCAGATCGGTGATCCGGTCCTCGGCGACGGCCTTGCTCATGCGCGGCAGCAGCGCGGTGACCAGGGAGACGGTGACGATGGACTGGGGCAGCATCCACAGGGTCTGCGCGTAGGTGTACGCGCTGTAGCCCACGCCGGCGTTCGGCAGCTCCTGGTCGGCGGCGTTGGCGTAGTTGGTGACCACGGCGAGCGCGACCTGGTTGGCCAGGACGAACAGCAGCGTCCACTTGGCCGCGTGGATGCCGGAACCCAGTCCCGTACCGCGCCAGTCGAACCGGGGCCGGAAGCGGAACCCGGCGGCGCGGGCGAAGGGGATGAGCGCAAGGGCCTGTACGGCGATCCCGGCCGTGGTTCCTATGCCGAGCCAGCGCACCTGCGCGTCGGTGACCTCCGCGACCGAGTCCGGCACGGTCATCAGGCTCAGGTAGCCGCCGAACATGGCGAGCAGCACGATGTTGTTCAGCACCGGCGTCCACATCATCGCGCCGAACTTCTCGCGGGCGTTCAGGACCTGGCCGTAGATCGAGAAGAGGCCGTAGAAGAAGATCTGCGGCAGCAGGAACCGGGCGAAGACGACGGTGAGCCGGAACGCCTCGTGGTTGCCGGGGGTGTCCCTCATGTAGATGCCCACGATCAGCGGCGCCGCCCACACCGCGAGCGCGGTCCCGACGGCGAGCACGGTGACGACGAGGGTCACCAGACGCTGCTCGTACGCCTTTCCGCCGTCGGGCTGGGTGTTGCGCGCCCGGACGAGCTGCGGCACCAGAACGGCGTTGAGCGCGCCACCGATCAGCAGCGTGTACAGGCTGGTCGGCACGGTGTTGGCGGTGTTGTACGTACTGGCCAGCAGCCCGTTGCCGAGCGCCGCGCCCTGTAGCACCGTCCGGATCAGCCCGGTCGCCCGCGAGACGACGGTGCCGACAGCCATGAGAGCGGAGGAGCGGGCGAGCCCGCCTTCCTCCTTGTCGCGCCGCTTGGCGTGCCGTGCCGTGGTGTTCGTGCCCGTCAACATCCGTTCAAGATAAGGCACTTGGAATCAAGCTCGCTCAACTGCCGTCCCGCCAGCGGAATCAGCGATCTTCGCTCGCAATCGTGAATATCCCGGCTCCAGTTGGCATATTCGATTTGCTCCGCTTTACGTTCCGGGACGGAGGTGGTTCACATGATCGAACCCATCAAGCGACGCGACGCCGCCGAACGGCGGGACGCGATCGACGTCAGCGACTTCGTGTACGCGGCGACCGGCGCCCGGATGCGCCGGCTGACCATGCCGGACGGGAGCCATTGGTTTCCGGCTGTGGATGTCTGCAAGCAGTTGGGTCACACCAACCCGCAGAAGGCACTCTCCGACCATGTCCCGGAGGACTATCGAGAAAGTCTCGAGACCCTAACTGGAGGTTACGGTCTCAGCATTCCCGCAGGTAGGGAGTGGCGCCGAGACCTGAATGTCATCTCTCTGCAGGGTCTCATCCGCCTCGTCCAAGCCTGTACGAAACCCTCCTGCGAGCCCTTCAAGCAATGGGCCGCCGAGGTGATCGAGACAGTGCAGCGAGAGGGCTCTTACACTCTCGAAGAGGCCGAGGTGCAGCCCGCCGACCCGAGTGCCGCGGTCGTGTACGCCATGCCGGAGCAGGTCGCGGAGGCCATCGTCCGGCTTGAGGCGCACAACCTTCAGCTGGACGAGGAGCTTGCGAACGCACAGCGGGAATCTCTCGCGCTACAGAAGGCCACTCTCGCCGTGCAGCAGGCCATGGTCCGGGCGATGGAACGCATCGCGGACCAGCTCGACGCTCTCGTTTTCGAGGGCGGGGCGCCCGGCGGCCACGGTCCTCGTCGAACATGGTGAACTCCGCGAGCCACTGAGAGAAAGACGGAGGGGGCGGTCGCAAGAAGAAGTTGCGGCCGTCCCCTCCGGGGCTCCGAGGCTACCCTGTGATGCCCGTCACGCCCAGGTGATCAACCGCTTCGGCTGCTCCAGAATCGCCGCCACGTCCGCCAGCACCTTGGAGCCCAGCTCGCCGTCGACCAGGCGGTGGTCGAAGGAGAGGGCCAGGGTGGTGACCTGGCGGGGCTTCACCTTGCCCTTGTGGACCCACGGCTGGAGCTTGATCGCGCCGACCGCGAGGATCGCGGACTCACCGGGATTCAGGATCGGCGTGCCGGTGTCGACGCCGAAGACGCCGACGTTGGTGATGGTGACCGTGCCGCCCTGCATGGCCGCGGGAGAGGTCTTGCCCTCGCGGGCCGTGGCGACCAGCTCGCCGAGGCCCTCGGCCAGCTGCGGCAGGGTCTTGACGTGCGCGTCCTTGATGTTCGGGACGATCAGCCCCCGGGGGGTGGCGGCCGCGATGCCCAGGTTGACGTAGTGCTTGAGCACGATCTCCTGGTTCGCCTCGTCCCAGGACGCGTTGATCTCCGGGTTGCGCCGGATGGCGACCAGCAGGGCCCTGGCGACCAGCAGGAGCGGGTTGACCCGCAGGCCCTGCATGTCCTTGTCCTGCTTGAGCTCCTCGACCAGCCGCATCGTGCGCGTGACGTCGACGGTCACGAACTCCGTGACGTGCGGTGCCGTGAACGCCGAGCCGACCATGGCCTGCGCGGTGGCCTTGCGGACGCCCTTGACCGGGACGCGGGTCTCACGGGCGGTGTCGTACGTCGCGACCGGCGCCGGGGGCACGGACACGGGCGTGGCCGCCACCGGCGCGGGGGCCGCTGCCGCGGGGGCCGCCGCCGCGTGGACGTCCTCGCGCGTGATGATGCCGTCCGGGCCCGACGGGGTGACCGTGGCCAGGTCGACGCCCAGGTCCTTGGCGAGCTTGCGCACCGGGGGCTTGGCCAGCGGGCGGGGCTTCGCGGCCGCCGCTCCATGGCCGTTCAGCTCCGACTGGACCGCCGCCGAGGCCTGGGGGACCGTGACCTCCGGGCCCTTGCGGGGGCGCCGCTTGGTCGAGGAGGCGGCGACGCCGTAGCCGACCAGTACCGGCTGGCGGCCCGAGCCCGCCGGCTTCGGCTCCTCGGCCTTCGGCTCCTCGGGCTGCTCCGCGGGAGCGGGCGCGCCGCCCGCCACGTCCACCGCGATGATGGGCGTGCCCACGTCCACCGTGGTGCCCTCGGGGAAGTGCAGTTCGCGGACCACACCGTCGTACGGGATGGGCAGTTCGACGGCCGCCTTGGCGGTCTCGACCTCGCACACCACCTGGCCGTCGGAGACCGTGTCGCCCGGCTGGACGTACCACTTGAGGATCTCGGCCTCGGTCAGGCCCTCGCCGACATCCGGCATCTTGAACTCACGCACGGATGCTTCCGTCATCGTCGTCACGACCCTCTCCTCAGTACGCCAGGGCGCGGTCGACGGCGTCGAGCACCCGGTCCAGGCCCGGCAGGTACTCCTCCTCCAGGCGGGCCGGCGGGTACGGGGCATGGTAGCCGCCGACCCTGAGCACCGGGGCCTCCAGGTGGTAGAAGCAGCGCTCGGTGATCCGGGCGGCGATCTCCGCGCCGGAGCCGAAGAACACCGGTGCCTCGTGGACCACGACCAGGCGGCGGGTCTTCTCCACCGAGGCCTGGATGGAGTCGAAGTCGATCGGGGAGACCGAGCGCAGGTCCAGGACCTCCAGGTTCTTGCCCTCCTCGGCGGCCGCGGCGGCGACCTCCTGGCAGAGCTTGACCATCGGGCCGTAGGCGGCGAGGGTCAGGTCGGTGCCCTCACGGACCACCTGTGCCTTGTGCAGCGGGCCGGGGATCGCCTCGGTGTTGACCTCGGCCCGGTCCCAGTAGCGCCGCTTCGGCTCGAAGTAGATCACCGGGTCGTCGCTCTGGATGGCCTGCTGCATCATCCAGTACGCGTCGGAGGCGTTGGACGGAGAGACGATCTTCAGGCCGGCTACGTGCGCGAACAGCGCCTCCGGCGACTCGGAGTGGTGCTCCACCGCGCCGATGCCGCCGCCGTAGGGGATGCGCACGACGACCGGGAGCTTGACCTTGCCCAGCGAGCGGGCGTGCATCTTCGCGAGCTGCGTGACGATCTGGTCGTACGCCGGGAAGACGAACCCGTCGAACTGGATCTCCACCACCGGGCGGTAGCCGCGCAGGGCCAGCCCGATCGCCGTGCCGACGATGCCCGACTCGGCCAGCGGGGTGTCGATGACGCGGCTCTCGCCGAAGTCCTTCTGAAGTCCGTCGGTCACCCGGAAGACACCGCCGAGCTTGCCGACGTCCTCACCCATGATGATGACCTTGGGGTCCGCCTCCAGGGCGCGCCGCAGCGACTCGTTGATCGCCTTGGCCAGGGGCAGGTTCTTCACCGTCTCCACTGCCATGATCAGACCCCCTCTCCAGCGGCGAGGCCGCTGTCCGACTCCGTCGCGAACGACGCCTGGTAGGCGGCGAACTGGGCGCGCTCCTCGTCGACGAGCGCGTGCCCGTCCGCGTACACGTTCTCGAAGATGGCGAAGTGGTCCGGGTCCGGCATGGCGCGGACCGCTTCACGCACTCGCCTGCCCAACGTCTCGCTCTCGGTCTCGAGTTCCGCGAAGAATCCCTCGTCCGCGTGGTTTGAGGCCTCGAGGAACCGGCGGAGGCGCAGGATCGGGTCCTTCGCCTCCCAGGCCTCACGCTCCTCGTCGGCCCGGTACTTGGTCGGGTCGTCGGAGGTGGTGTGGGCGCCCATGCGGTACGTGTACGCCTCGACGAGGGTGGGGCCCTCGCCGCCGCGGGCGCGCTCCAGCGCCCACTTGGTGACCGCGAGGCAGGCCAGCACGTCGTTGCCGTCGACCCGGACGCCGGGGAAGCCGTAGCCCTGCGCGCGCTGGTAGAGCGGGACGCGGGTCTGCTTCTCGGTCGGCTCGGAGATCGCCCACTGGTTGTTCTGGCAGAAGAACACCACCGGGGCGTTGTAGACCGCGGAGAAGGTGAACGATTCAGCGACGTCGCCCTGGCTGGAGGCACCGTCGCCGAAGTAGGCGATGACCGCCGAGTCCGCGCCGTCCTTGGCGATGCCCATCGCGTAGCCGGTGGCGTGCAGCGTCTGGGAGCCGATGACGATCGTGTACAGGTGGAAGTTGTTGCCGTTCGGGTCCCAGCCGCCGTTGTTCACACCGCGGAACATGCCGAGCAGGTTGGTCGGGTCGACCCCGCGGCACCAGGCGACGCCGTGCTCGCGGTAGGTCGGGAAGACGTAGTCGTCGTCGCGCAGGGCGCGGCCGGAGCCGATCTGGGCAGCCTCCTGGCCGAGCAGCGAGGCCCACAGGCCCAGCTCGCCCTGGCGCTGGAGGGCGGTGGCCTCGGCGTCGAAGCGGCGGGTCAGCACCATGTCGCGATACAGGCCGCGGAGCTCTTCGGGGGTGATGCCGGAGACGTACTTGTCGTACTCGGCATTCTTGACCCGCTTGCCCTCGGGCGTCAGCAGCTGCACGAGCTCCGGGTCGGCGCTCTTCTGGGCGGTGGTGCGGGTGGTGCGCTTGGTGCCGGTGGCGCCGGCCTTGCTTCCGGCGCTGCGTCGCGGCTGGCGCGCGGCAGTGCTGTCCACGGTCACGTGTGCTCCTCCGTCGGTCCGGCCCCCGGGGTTGCCGGTAGGCCAGTGCGGCTCACCTGTTTTTGACCACCGGGCACGGGGTGTGTGCCACTCGGCCGGGAACAGGCGTGACAGGTGCCCCGGCGAGCGCCCTGCAACGGTCACGTTACCCAGTGCGCCACATTTCTGTGAAACCCCTCCTGACCTGCCATTTTGCTTGGATTTCCAAGTAAATCGGTCAGGACCGGAAGGACGCTGGTCACAGCCTTGCAGGAGGCCGGAGCACCGGCACGTTATCTCGCTCACCCAGGTCACGGGAAGAGTCGAGTGTCGCGCGTCGGGCCCGCGCACGCCGCGGCCGGGCGCACCTTTTCGGACGACGGAGGGGCGAGGGCCACGGGTACGCACACCTGACGGACACGTGACCGAAAGCGACCACCCGCGACTGCCTGTGACAAGGCCCAGCTCACGGGCTCTTGCGTTGCCCTACCATCTGGCGCGTGCCGCGCTCATGTGTACCCCCCCTCGTACCCCACGCGCCCCCTCTGGGCGCCCTGCTGCGCCTTTACGCCGCCGGTTCCGCCGTCACCTGCGAGCCCGTCGACCAGGGTCTGCTCAACCGCGGCTACCGCCTGTGCACCACCCGCGGCCGCTACTTCCTCAAGCACCACTTCGACCCGGACACCGCCGACCCTGCCGCCATCGAACGCCGGCACCGGGCCACCCAGCGCCTGGCCGCCCTCGGCGTCCCGGTCGCCCCGCCGCTCGCCCACCGCGACGGACGCACGGTCGCCGTGGTCGGCGGCCACGCCTACGCCCTGTACCCCTGGATCGACGGCCGACACCGCCACGGCGGCCAGCTCACCCCCGGCCAGTGCGCGCGACTCGGGGGGCTCCTGGGCGCGGTGCACGCCTGTCTGGAGCGCGTGATGCCGCCCAAGGGCCGCACCCGCCCCGCCACGAGCCCGCATCCCGTCAAGAGCGCCGACCCGGCCGACACCTTCGCCCTCATCGACGACCTGCTCGCCCACGTCCGCCGCCACCGCCCCTCCGACGCCTTCGACGAACTGGCCCGCCACCGACTGCTGGAACGCCGGGAACTGCTGGAGCAGCACGCCGACCGGCGCCCGCCGCGGGGCGGCCCGGTGGGCTGGGTGCACGGCGACTTCCACCCCTTCAACCTGCTCTACAAGGGCGATGCTCCAGCGGCGATCGTCGACTGGGACCGGCTCGGCGTGCAGCCGCGCGCGGAGGAGGCGGTCCGCGCCGCCGCGATCTTCTTCGTACGGCCCATGGGCGCCCTCGACCTGCCGAAAGTAAGGGCGTACGCGCGCGCGTACCGGCGCGCGGCCGGGGCCACGCCCTCGGAACTGGCGGCGGCGGTGCACCGCGTGTGGTGGGAGCGCCTCAACGACTTCTGGATGCTGCGCTGGCACTACGAACGCGGCGACACCCGCGCCGACCCGCAGTTCCCGGCGGCCTCGGGGCTCGCCGTGTGGTGGACGCGGGAGTACGACGCGGTGTGCGAGGCGTTCGTGGAGTGACACGGCCCCGCCGAGCGTGGCCGTGTCGACCGCATCCCCGCCGACCGCGGTTCAGCGGGCCGTCGCGCCCGCGTCAGTCGGTGTGGGTGTCCTTCAAGGATTTTCCCCGGCGCCGCCGTCCGTGGCTCCCGCGTCCGTGCCGGTGCCCGGGTCCGTGGCCGGGTCCGACGGCTGCGTCTGGGTCTCGGTCCCCGGGTCCGTCGGCTGCTCCTGGGAGGTCTGCGGGTCCGTCGGCTCGTCGGACGGGTCGCTGGTGGCCGTGTCGGACTGGGTGTACGACGGCGTGGGCGACGAGGGTTCCCAGTTCCCACCGGTGCCGTTGTCCGAATTGTCGTCCGTGGACGTGTCGGTGGGCTGGTCGGTGGTGTCGTCGGTCGGGCTCTCGGTCTTCTTCGTGCCCTTGGTGGAGTGCGTGCTGGTCGGCGACGTCTTGGTGCCCGGATCGTCGCTGTTGTTCCCCTTGTGCTGGAGCGCCAGCGCCACGCCCGCCGCGACGGCGATCACCGCGAGCACGGCGAGGATCCACAGCTTGCCGCGGCCGGTGCCCCTGTTGCCGTGTCCCTCGAAGCCGCCGTCGTCGCCGTTGCCGTACCCGGCGGGCAGGATCGTCTGCGGGATCTGCGTGGTGCCTGAGGCGTCCACGGGGTGCGGCATGACGGTCGTACCGGCGAAACCGGCCGCCGGGCCGTGCCGGCCTTCGTGCGTCTCCACCGGGCCGGTGTTCCAGGTGCCGGTGTGGCCACCCTGGTCGTACAGCATCTGAAGCGCGTACTGGGCCAGTCCGCGCATCTCCTCGGCCGTCTGGAACCGGTCGTCCGGCTCCTTGGCGAGGGAGCGCATGACGAGGCCGTCGAGCTCCGGCGGGCAGCTGCCGTCCGAGGTGTGCGACGGCGGCACCGGAATGTCCTGGACGTGCTGGTAGACCACCGACAGCGGGGTCTCACCCGTGAAGGGGGGCCGCAGCGCGAGGAGTTCGTACAGCAGGCAGCCGGTCGCGTACAGGTCGGAACGGTGGTCGACGGCCTTGCCGAGCGCCTGCTCCGGGGAGAGGTACTGCGGGGTGCCCATGACCATGCCGGTCTGCGTCATCGTCGTGGACGCGCCGTGCAGGGCACGGGCGATACCGAAGTCCATCACCTTGACGGCGCCGTTGTCGGTGATGATGACGTTGGCGGGCTTGATGTCGCGGTGCACGATGCCGTGCTGGTGCGAGTAGGCCAGCGCCTCCAGGACGCCGGAGACGATGATCAGGGCCTGCTCGGGGCCCGGCGCCTCCGCGTTGAGCAGCAGGTCGCGGATGGTGCGGCCCTCGACCAGCTCCATCACGATGTACGGCACGGACTGGCCGCCCACGAAATCTTCACCGGAGTCGTACACGGCGACGATCGCGTGGTGGTTGAGCCCGGCCACCGACTGTGCCTCGCGGGTGAAGCGCGCCTTGGAGGTGGGGTCCTCGGCGAGGTCGGCGCGGAGCAGCTTCACGGCGACCGTCCGGCCCAGGCGTACGTCCTCGGCCGCGAACACCTCGGCCATGCCGCCCCGGCCGAGCCGGTGGGTCAGCCGGTACCGGCCGTCGCCGACGAGCCCTCCGTTGCCCCACATCTCCGGCGTCTCTGACATGCCGCCGCCAGACGCCTCGGGGTCGGACGGGCCCTGGGCGCTGTGCGTCTGTGCCATCGGTCCTCGCCGTCGTTTCTGCCCGCGGTGCGCGCGGTGTTGTTACGGTCTCCGTCGGCCACGCTACAGCCTCCGCGCAAGCCTCCGGTCCGGGATCGGACCCGAGACCGGCCCGAGACGGACCGGCCATGAAACCTCTAGCAGGCGCTGTCGTGCAAATTCTGTGTCCCGGAGGTACTCCCGCTGTAACGCTTCCGCGACGCTTCTTTCGCGTACGGTCACGGAACGGGCACCGAGCTTGACGTGTCACTGCCCTGGGGCAGACTTGGCCGGGAATAGCACATTGGATCACCGGCATTGGGTCACCGGTTTCACGGTCACCGGCGCCTATGGGGGACGCAGAACATGAGCCAGGACGGCGCTCAGGGCCGGTACGCGGGGCGGGCTCTCGCCGCCGGCCGCTACCAGCTGCGCGACTTGCTCGGCGAAGGCGGCATGGCCTCGGTGCACCTGGCGTACGACGCCGTGCTGGACCGCCAGGTCGCGATCAAGACACTGCACACCGAGCTGGGCCGGGAACAGGCCTTCCGCGAGCGCTTCCGCCGCGAGGCCCAGGCAGTGGCCAAGCTCACGCACACCAACATCGTCTCGGTCTTCGACACCGGCGAGGACTCCCTCGACGGGATGACCACGCCGTACATCGTCATGGAGTTCGTCGAGGGCCGCCCGCTGGGCTCGGTCCTCGAGGAGGACATCCGGCAGCACGGTGCGATGCCCGCCGACAAGGCGCTGAAGATCACCGCCGATGTGCTGGCCGCGCTGGAGATCAGCCACGAGATGAGCCTGGTCCACCGGGACATCAAGCCGGGCAACGTGATGATGACCAAGCGCGGTGTCGTCAAGGTCATGGACTTCGGCATCGCCCGCGCCATGCAGTCCGGCGTCACCTCGATGACGCAGACCGGCATGGTCGTCGGCACCCCGCAGTACCTGTCGCCGGAACAGGCGCTCGGCCGTGGGGTGGACGCCCGCTCCGACCTGTACTCGGTCGGCATCATGCTGTTCCAGCTGGTCACCGGGCGGCTGCCGTTCGACGCGGACTCGCCGCTGGCGATCGCGTACGCGCATGTGCAGGAGGAGCCGGTGGCGCCCTCCTCGATCAACCGTTCCCTGCCGCCGGCGGTGGACGCGCTGATCGCCCGTGCGCTGAAGAAGAACCCGAACGAGCGGTTCCCGAGCGCCGAGTCCATGCGTGACGAGTGCCTGCGGGTCGCCGCCTCCCTCCAGACGGCCGCGCCGAGCATCGTGCCCGGCGCCGGCCCGACGCAGAGCGGCGCGGGCGTCGGCTCCGCGGTGTTCCCGCCGGTCGACCAGGCGGCACCGGCGCCCCCCGGGCCCGTGCAGACGCCGTACCAGCCGACGCCGGCCCCGGCTCCGTACGGCACCCCGTCGTACGGCTATCCCCAGCAGGGCGGCTACCAGACGCCGGCGATGGGCTACGGGCAGCAGGCGCACGGCACCCCGCCGCCGTACAACATCACACCCCAGACCGCCGCCCAGTCCTCCGGTCCGGGCGGCGGCAAGGGCAACCGGCCGGTGATCATCGGCTCGATCGCGGTGTCCCTGGTCGCGGTGGTCGGCCTGATCGTGGCACTGGTCGTCAACAACGGCAGCGAGGACGACGCCAAGGGCGGGGGCGGGGGCTCCAGTTCCTCGGCCTCGGCCTCACCGTCCCACGCGGCGGGTTACCGCGGGCCGGACACCTCGAAGACGGTCGAGACGAGCGAGTGCTCGGAGCCGCAGGAGTCGTACGACGACCCGGACAAGATCCAGATCCCGGACTTCAAGTTCAAGTACATCAAGTCGGTCAAGGCGTGCTTCCAGGCCGCCGGCTGGCAGATGAAGGAAGTCAAGGTCGACGAGAACACCTACGGCGAGGGCACGGTCATGGGGCAGTTCCCCACCGCCGGTACGGACGTCGCCCCCAAGGACATGCCGACGATCGAGATCAGGGTCTCGAGCGGCAACCCGGCGACCGGCTGACACGGCGACCGGCTGACGCACGGAACGGTGAAGGGCCCGGCCTCCTGGCCGGGCCCTTCGTGCTGAAAACGTCTACGTGCTGAAAACGTCTACGTGCTGAGGACTTCTACGTGCTGAGGACTTCTGCGTTCTGAGGACTTCTACAGGTACGGGCCGCCCGAGCGGCCGCCCGCACGGGGGTCGTCGGCGCCTTCGTGGCTCATGCCCGGCGGCAGGGCGCGGCGCATCTGCTCCAGCTGGGCCCGCGCGGCCATCTGCTGGGCGAACAGGGTCGTCTGGATGCCGTGGAAGAGCCCTTCCAGCCAGCCGACCAACTGGGCCTGGGCGATCCTCAGTTCCGCGTCGCTGGGGGTCCCCTCGTCGGTGAACGGCAGGGAGAGCCGCTCCAGCTCCTCGACGAGCTCCGGCGCCAGGCCGTCCTCCAGCTCCTTCACCGAGCTCGCGTGGATCTCCTTGAGCCGGACCCGGCTGGCCTCGTCCAGAGGCGCCACACGGACCTCCTCCAGCAGCTGCTTGATCATGCTGCCGATCCGCATGACCTTGGCGGGCTGCTCCACCTGCTCCGTCACCGGGATCTCGCGGGAGTCCTGGTCCCCACCGCCGCCACCGAGCGCCATTCCGTCCTGGCCCACGACCAGGATCTGCGGGTTCTCCGGCGACCTATCGTTCCTCGGCATCTCCATGCCGCCATTCTCTCGCACGTGTACACCTCATCACCGTGGTGCCCCCCGGCGCCGGTGATCCACCTTTTCGACCCGCCTTAGACCCTCCGGAGCAATCCGGAATGCCTGGTTGACTGGCAAATGTGAGGCTTGTCGGCGACGGTCTTGCCGACTGGGCTCGGGAGGTCACCGACGTGACTCCATGGCTGCGCTTCACACTCCGCGTGGCACCACTGCCGCTGCTCCTCGCGGCGGTCGTCCTGCCGTACGGCGCCACGGCGTCGTACGGCGCTCAGCCCACGCCCTCCGGCTCCGCCACGGGCTCCCCCGCCCCCAGCCGCTCCTCCTCGCCCTCCGCCGGTCCCTCCCGGGCCGGCAGCCGGGCCGGTGAGGGGCGCCGGCGGCCCGGACGGCCGGAGGCGCCCCCCGCGGAGATCGAGGGGGACGACGACACCCCCTCCACCCAGGACACGGAGCCGCAGGGCCTGGACCCGCAGGACGAGGCGGGGGAGGCGCAGGTGCCGCGGGACGCCGGCACGGAGCCCCCCGCCGCCTCCGAGTCGCCGGAGCAGGCCGACCCGGTCACCTCCGCACCGCCGCCGCGGGACCCGGACCAGACCGTCACCCAGGGCGGCGAGGACGCCGCCGAACCCTTCGTACGGATCCTGCCGCTGGGCAGCGGCCTGATCCTCATCGGGCTGGGCCTGGGGCTCGCCTTCCTGGGACTTCGGGTGCGGCGCGGTTAGGACCCGGCCCCGGACCTGGAGCTGGACCTGGACCTGGACCAGAGCCTGTCCTAGCTCCGCTCGGGCACCAGCAGCAGCACCTTGCCGATGTGGCCGCTCGCCTCCACCACCCGGTGGGCCTCGGCCGCCTCGGGCATCGGCAGTTCGCGGTCGATGATCGGCCGGAGGCGGCCGCCCGCGAGCAGCGGCCAGACGTGCTCGTGCACGGCCGCGACGATGGCCGCCTTCTCACCGAGCGGACGGGCGCGCAGCGAGGTCGCGCTGATCGCGGCCCGCTTGGTGAGCAGCGCGCCCAGGTTCAGCTCCCCCTTGGCTCCGCCCTGAAGGCCGATGACGGCGAGCCGGCCGTTGACGGCGAGGGCCTGGACGTTGCGGTCCAGGTACTTGGCGCCCATGTTGTCGAGGATGACGTCGGCACCGGCGCCGCCCGTGGCCTCCTTGACCTCGGCGACGAAGTCCTGCTCCCGGTAGTTGATCAGGATGTCGGCGCCCAGCTCGGCGCAGAAGTCCAGCTTCTCCTTGGTGCCGGCCGTGACGGCGACCTTGGCGCCGACCGCCTTGGCGAGCTGGATCGCCATCGTGCCGATGCCACTGGAACCGCCGTGCACGAGCAGCGTCTCGCCGGGGCGCAGATGGGCGACCATGAAGACGTTCGACCAGACGGTGCAGACCACCTCGGGCAGCCCCGCGGCCTGCTTCAGGCCGACCCCCTCGGGCACGGGCAGCAACTGCCCGGCCGGAACGGCGACTTTCTCGGCGTACCCGCCGCCCGAGAGCAGCGCGCACACCTCGTCGCCGACCGACCAGCCGGCCACACCGGACCCCAGCGCGGCGATCCGGCCGGAGCATTCGAGGCCCGGGTACGCGGGCGCGCCGGGAGGCGGGTCGTAGAAGCCCTGCCGCTGGAGGATGTCGGCACGGTTGACGGCGCCGGCCACCACCTCGACCAGCACTTCGCCCTCTCCGGGCACCGGGTCGGGGACCTCGTCCCAGACCAGCGCCTCGGGCCCACCGGGTTCGGGAATCGTGATCGCATACATGGCGGCGACGCTACTCCTCGACACGGACCACGCGGCCGAGGGCCACCCGGTCGTGGCCGGCCTGGTCGTGGCCGGCCTGGTCGTGACCGGCCCGGTTGCGGTGTTTCACGTGAAACACACCCCGATGCCGGCGGCCGCCCATGGCAGATCGAGCAGCTCCGTCTCCTGTCCCTGGCGGGCGCCGCCCGGCGGTACGACCGCGAGCGCGTCGGCGGCGGCGACGCCGCGCAGCATCGCCGGGCCGTTGTAGTGCAGCGGAGCGGCGTGATCACCGCGCAGCACGACGGGGATGAGCCGGGTGTCGTGCGGATGCCCGTGCACCGCCTCCTTCAACGGCATCGTGTACGGCTCGGGGGCCGGGCGCGCGGCGAGCGTCCGCAGCAGGGGTTCGGCGAGTGTGAGCAGACCGGAGACGGCTGCCAGGGGGTTGCCGGGCAGGCCGACGAGGTGCTGTCCGTCCTTGGTGCGGGCCAGCAGCATGGGGTGGCCGGGACGCACCTTGACGCCGTCGACGAGGAGTTCGGCACCGATGCGGCGCAGGGTGGGGTGGACGTGGTCGACGGGGCCGGAGGCGGTGCCGCCGGTGGTGACGATGAGGTCGGCGTCGGACGAGGTGACGGCCTTGTGCAGGGCCTTGGCGTCGTCGCCGAGCCGGCGGACCCGGGTGACCTCGGCGCCCAGGGCGCGCAGCCAGGGCGGCAGCATCGGGCCGAGCGCGTCACGGATGAGCCCGTCGTGCGGGAGGCCCTCGGTGAGCAACTCGTCGCCGAGGACGAGCACTTCGGCACGGGGGCGGGGGACTGCGGTGACCGTGTCGTATCCGGCGGCGGCCGCGAGCCCCAGGACGGCGGGGGTGACCTGGGTGCCGACGGGCAGCAGTTGGTCGCCGCTGCGGCATTCCTGGCCGCGCGGCCGGATGTCCTGGCCGTGGACCGTGTCGCGGGTGGGGTGCAGCCGGCCCTTGCCGTCGGTGCGGCCGTGCTCGCTGCGCAGGACGGCGGTGGTGTCCGGCGGGATGCGGGCGCCGGTGGCGATCCGTACCGCCTCTCCGTCCGTCAGCGGCTCGGCTGGTCCGTGACCGGCCAGGACGCCCTCCTCCCGTACGTCCCAGGGGCCCGGGCCCGCCACGGCCCAGCCGTCCATCGCGGAGGTGTCGAAGGAGGGGAGGTCGGTGAGGGCGTCGAGGGGGGCGGCGAGGACCAGGCCGAGGGCGTCCCCGAGGGCCACGGCGACCGGAGCGGGGCGGGCACCGGCGCGAGCCGCGCGGGCGGCGGCCTCGCGGGCCTGTGGCCAGGTGGAGGCCCTGTGGTGACGGTCGTCGGAAGCCTGCCCCTCCTGGGCGGCGGGCGCGGTGACCTGACCGCCTCGGGTGGGGCCGCCCGCGGCCGGGCCGTTGTCTTCGCGGGGTTCCCTCACGAGGGCGAGCGCCTCCTCGACGTCGAGGTCGTCCGTTTCCTCGGTGTGCTCGGCGTACGTGCCGGTCCGGGTGGCGCGGGCGGTCATCCGGCGTCCGGACCCGGGGCGGGCTGGGCGGGGTTGTTCTCTTCCTCCCAGCGCAGGGCCAGTGCCGCGGCCTTCCGGGCGGCCTCGGCGACCGCCTCGGGGCCTCCCCTGCCCTGGGCCGCGGCGTAGCCGACGAGGAAGGTGGTCAGCGGTGCGGCGGGCCTGGCCACGCCGTGCGCGGCATCACGGGCGAGGTCGAGCAGTACGCCGGTGTCGACGTCCAGGTCGATGCCCAGTTCGTCCTTGACTGCGGAGATCCATTCATCCAACACGTGCCCATGCTCCCTGATCCGTGCCCTGGCGGCGGCGATGTCGTCCCAGGTGTCGCAGTCGAAGGAGGCGACAGGGTCCGGGACGCGGGTGAGGTCCAGCGCGCCGGTCAGCCGGCGCAGGGGCAGCCCGGTGAGGCCGCCGTGAGCGCCGGTGAGCGTGGTCAGCTCACGGCGCAGCGCGGCCGTGCGGTACGCGGCCACCAGCGGCTGGTCGCGTCCGTCCGCGTCGGTCAGCAGCACGCCCTCGGCGGCGGTGGTGCGCAGGGCGGCCAGCAGCCGCCCCACGGTGGCCCCTTCGAGGAACGGCAGGTCGGCGGAGAGCAGGACGAGGTGCTCCGCCGTGGTGTGCCGCAGCCCGGCGTCGAGCGCGGCGACCGGCCCGCCGCCGGGGGGCTCCTCGCGGGCCCACCGCACCGGGCGGGCGGTGGCGCGGGGGTCGGCCACGACGACGGTCGTGGCCGCGTCGGCGCAGGCCGCGAGCACCCGGTCGAGCAGTGGGCGCCCGCCGACGCGCAGGCCGGGCTTGTCGGCCCCGCCGAGCCGCCGGGCGGCACCGCCCGCGAGCACGACGGCGTCGTACGGCAGGGCGGTCCGGGCGGCCGGGGCGTTGTCGGTCACCCTTCGAGTATGTCCTGTGCGTCCTTTCTTCCCGACCCCGCGTGGGTCACAGGGTGCGCAGCAGCACCGCCGGCTGTTCCACGCAGTCGGCCACGTACCGCAGGAAGCCGCCCGCCGTGCCGCCGTCGCACACCCGGTGGTCGAAGGTGAGCGACAGCTGGACGACCTGGCGCACGGCCAGCTCGCCCTCGTGCACCCAGGGTTTGGGCACGATGCGGCCGACGCCGAGCATGGCCGCCTCGGGGTGGTTGATGATCGGGGTGGAGCCGTCGACGCCGAACACCCCGTAGTTGTTCAACGTGAAGGTGCCGCCGGTGAGTTCCCCGGGCGTCAGCGTCCCGGACCGGGCGGCATCGGTCAGCCGGGCGAACTCGGCGCCGAGGGACTCGGCGTCGCGCGCGTGGGCGTCCCGGACGACCGGCACGACCAGCCCGCGTTCGGTCTGCGCGGCGAACCCGAGGTGGACGTGGTCGAGCCGGACGACCTCGCGGGCGTCGGTGTCGACGTAGGAGTTCAGCTCGGGGTACCGGGCGAGGGCCGCGGTGCAGATGCGGGCGAGCAGCGCGATCAGGGGGATCTTCGGTCCCGTGCCCGCGTTCATCGCGGCTCGCGCGCGCATGAGCTCGGTGGCGTCCACGTCGACCCAGCAGGTGGCGTCCGGGATCTCCCGCCGGCTGCGGGAGAGCTTGTCGGCGACGGCACCGCGGACGCCCTTGAGGGGGGTGCGCACGCCGTCGCGGACGGAGGAGGCCCGGGCAGGCGTTTCCTCCGCCACGGGGGCGGGGGCGGCCTTGGTCCGCAGGGCGCTCTCGACGTCGGCCCGCAGGATCAGCCCGTCGCGACCGGACCCGGACAGCTGCCGCAGGTCGAGGCCGTTGTCGCGGGCGAGCCGGCGCACCAGCGGCGAGATCACGGGCACCGGGCCTTCGAAGGGCGCCGGTACCGGTCCTTCGACGGACGCGGGGGCGACCGGCACGGGGGCGGACGGCGCCGGAGCGGGGGCCTTGACCTTCCCGTCGGCGGCGGCCGATCGCACCCTCCGGCGCCGCGCCGGCGCTTCCGAGGTGCCGTAGCCGACCAGGACGTTGCCCGACCCCTCGATGCTCCCGCCGTCGGCCGGGGGACCCACCGCCACCGTCAACAGCGGCGCGCCCACCGGCAGTTCCGTGCCCTCCTCGCCGAAGCGTGCGGTGACCACGCCGCCGTACGGGCAGGGGACCTCGACCATCGCCTTGGCCGTCTCGACCTCGACGACCGGCTGGTCGATGGCGACGACGTCGCCGACCTGGACCAGCCAGCGGACGATCTCCGCCTCGGTCAGCCCCTCCCCGAGGTCGGGGAGCTTGAATTCGAGCACCTGCGCCATCAGCCCTCGGCCTCCCACTGAAGACGCGCCACGGCGTCCAGGATCCGGTCGACACCGGGCAGGTGGTGCCGCTCCAGCATCGGCGGCGGGTAGGGGATGTCGAACCCGGCCACGCGCAGCACCGGCGCCTCCAGATGGTGGAAGCAGCGCTCCGTGACCCGGGCCGCGATCTCCCCGCCCGGTCCGCCGAACCCGCCCGACTCGTGCACGACGACCGCGCGCCCGGTGCGCCGCACCGACGCGGCGACCGTCTCGTCGTCGAACGGCACCAGGGAGCGCAGGTCGACGACTTCGAGGTCCCAGCCCTCGGTCCGGGCCGCCTCGGCGGCCTCGAGGCAGACGGGTACGGACGGCCCGTAGGTGATGAGCGTGGCACTGCGGCCCGCGCGCCGCACCACCGCGCGGCCTATCGGCTCAACGGTTCCCGGCTCCTCCGGGTTCCAGGAGTCCTTCGACCAGTACAGCCGCTTGGGTTCGAGGAAGACGACCGGGTCGTCCGAGGCGATGGCCGCGCGCAGCAGTCCGTAGGCGTCGGCGACGGTGGCGGGCGTGACGACATGGAGCCCCGGAGTCGCCATGTAGTACGCCTCGGACGAGTCGCTGTGGTGCTCGACACCGCCGATGCCGCCGCCGTAGGGGACGCGGATGGTGATCGGCAGCGGCATCCGGCCGCGGGTGCGGTTGCGCATCCGCGAGACGTGGCTGATCAGCTGTTCGAAGGCGGGGTAGGCGAAGGCGTCGAACTGCATCTCCACGACCGGCCGCAGCCCGTACATGGCCATGCCGACGGCCGTGCCGAGGATGCCCGCCTCGGCCAGCGGGGTGTCCGTGCAGCGGTCCTCGCCGAACTCCTTGGCGAGCCCGTCGGTGACCCGGAAGACACCGCCGAGGGTGCCGACGTCCTCGCCCATGACGTGCACGGCGGGGTCGGCGGCCATCGCGTCGCGCAGCGCGCGCGTGAGGGCCTGCGCCATGGTGGCGGGCTTGACGGCGACGGTGGTCATCGGTGACCGCCTTCCTGCTCGGCCTCCAGCTCGGCCCGCAGCAGGTCGCGCTGCTCCCGCAGTTGCGGGGTGGGCTCGGCGTACACATGGGCGAAGAGGTCCATGGGGTCGAGTTCCGCGTCCCTGTTCATGCGCTCGCGCAGGTCGGCGGCCATCGCCTCGGCGTCCTCGCGCGCGGCCCGGATGCCGTCCTCGTCGAGCAGGCCGCGTTCGGTCAGTTCGCGCTCCAGCAGCTGTACGGGGTCGTGCCCGCGCCAGGTCTCGACCTCGGCGTCGCCGCGGTAGCGGGTGGCGTCGTCGGCGTTGGTGTGGGCGTCGATGCGGTACGTCACCGCCTCGACCAGGGTCGGACCGCCGCCCGCGCGCGCGTGCCGCACGGCGTCGCTGAGGATTTCGTGCACGGCGGCCGCGTCGTTTCCGTCCACCAGACGGCCCGGCATGCCGTACCCGACGGCCTTGTGCGCCAGGGAGGGCGCGGCGGTCTGCTTGGCGAGCGGCACGGAGATGGCGAAGCCGTTGTTCTGGACCAGGAAGACGACCGGGGCCTGCCAGACGGCGGCGAAGTTCAGCGCCTCGTGGAAGTCGCCCTCGCTGGTGCCGCCGTCGCCGACCAGGGCGAGCGCGACCACGTCGTCGCCCTTGAGGCGAGCGGCGTGGGCGAGGCCGACGGCGTGCGGGAGCTGGGTGGCGAGCGGTGTGCTCAGCGGGGCGACACGGTGCTCGTAGGGGTCGTAGCCGGTGTGCCAGTCGCCGCGCAGCAGGGTGAGGGCCTCGACGGGGTCCACGCCGCGGGCCACGGCGGCAAGCGTGTCGCGGTAGCTGGGGAAGAGCCAGTCCTGTTCCCTCAGGGCCAGCGCGGCGGCGACCTCGCAGGCCTCCTGGCCGGTGCTGGAGGGGTAGACGGCGAGACGGCCCTGCTTGGTGAGCGCGGTGGCCTGCGTGTTGTACCGGCGGCCGCGCACCAGGTGCGCGTAGAGCCGGCGCAGCAGCTCCGGGTCGGCCTCGGCCGCCGCCTCGGTGCCGAGGACGCGGTACGGATCGGGGTCGGGCAGCAGCGGCGCGGGATCGGTACGGGGCTGCCAAGCGGGCGGCGGCGAAGGCCGGTACGCGCCCCGCTGCTCCATGACCGTCATGACGGCACCTCCTCGTGGGAGCGGCTACGGGAGGCGTGTCGTCAGTGACCCGCCTCACCTACCGATTGTTCGGTCGCCGACACATTTTGGCTACGGGCCCCCCGAGGCTGTGGACAAACGGTTCTCCACACCCTGGAATGAACGCAGGACGTCCACGGCGGGAAGGCGGGGGGACATGGCATCTGAACAAATGGCCGAGAGCCCGGAGTCCGGTGCCACCCTGCCACCCCCGCGTCCGCTGGACGCCATCGACCAGGACATCCTGCGGATGCTCCAGGCGGACGGCCGCGCGTCGATACGGTCGGTCGCCGAGCGGGTCCATGTCTCGCGCGCGAACGCCTACGCGCGGATCAACCGCCTCGTCGAGGACGGTGTCATCCGGGGTTTCGGCGCCCGCGTCGACCACGAACGGGCGGGACACGGCACGTCGGCCTACATCACCCTGAAGATCGTGCAGAACACCTGGCGCACCGTGCGCGAGCAGCTCAGACTGCTGCCGGGCGCCTCGCACATCGCTCTGGTGGGCGGCGACTTCGACGTCCTGCTCCTGGTGCACACGCCGGACAACAGGGCACTGCGCGAGCTGGTGCTCACCCGTCTCCAGGCCATCCCGGAGGTGCTCAGCACCCGGACCCTGCTGGTGTTCGAGGAAGAGGACCTGGATCCGGAGGCCTGAGCCCAAAGCCGGTGTCTCAGCGTTCGCTGCGCAGCCCCGAGAAGACCAGCCGCGCCACCGCGTCGGCCACCTCACGCTCACCCATGCCGCGGCCGTCCGGCCGGTACCACTCCACGATCGAGTTGATCATGCCGAAGACCAGCCGGGTCGCCAGGCGCACCTCCACGTCGCCGCGCACCTCCCCGTCGGCGGCCGCCGCCTTCAGCAGGTCGGCCACCCGGTGGTCGAAGTCACGCCGCCGCTCCAGCGCCCAGCGCTCGGTGGCGGTGTTCCCGCGCACGCGCAGCAGCAGCGTCACGTAGGGCAGCTCGGCTATCAGTACCTCGACCATGCGCCGGACGACGTACTCCAGACGGTCCGCGGGCCGCCCCACACACGCGCGGTCCTCGTCGAGGATCCCGAAGAGGCCGTCCAGCGCCCGGCTGACGGCGCGGCGCAGCAGCTCCTCCTTGCCGGTCACGTGGTGGTAGATCGACGACTTGGAGATGCCGGCCGCCTTGGACAGGTGCTCCATGGAGGTGCCGTCGTAGCCGCGCTCGTTGAAGACCCGCACGGCGACCGTGAGCAGGGTCTCGGGGGTGTAGGTGTCCCGTTTGGCAGTGGCCATCAGGCGCCCTCCCGCCTCTCGGTGGCGTACGCGTGGCGGTAGAGCGCGAGGGACGGGGCGTAGCGCCCGGAGGGGTCGCGCAGGTGCAGGTCGTCCAGGAGGTCGTAGGCCCAGCCGCGGCCGAGCCTGCGGCTCCACTCAAAGGGGCCGAGGGGGTAGTTGACGCCCAGGCACATCGCGGTGTCGATGTCCTCCTCGGTGGCCACGCCCTTGGCGACGGCGTCGTGCGCGAAGTCGACGATGCGGGCGACCGTGCGGGCGACGATCATGCCGGGCGCGTCCCCGATCAGGCTGACGTCCTTGCCGATCGACTGGAAGAGACCGATGGCCTCCTGCAAGGTCCGCGGAGCGGTGTCCTGGGAGGCGGACAGGGCGATGCGGGTGGCCCGGCGGTAGTCGAGGGCGAGGTCGAAGTAGACGACGTCGCGGAACTCCACGGAGGTCTGGCCGTCGGCGAGCACCAGCTGGCCGCCGCTGGGCAGGACCAGGCGGGTGCCGTGGTCCTCGTCCTCCTCGCGGATCTGGATGCCCGCCTCGCGGATCAGCGTGAGCAGTTCGGCCGCCGGGCCCAGGCCGCCCTCGGCGACGACGTAGGCGGGCGCCTGCGCCTTCTCGGCGGTGTGCGGCTCGGGGCGATCGCCGTCCTCGGCGTAGTCGTACCAGCCGTGGCCCGACTTGCGGCCCAGGCGGCCGGACTCGACCAGGCGGCGCTGGGCGAGCGACGGCGTGAAGCGGACGTCCTGGAAGAAGGACTGCCACACGGAGTGCGTGACGGACTCGTTGACGTCCTGCCCGATGAGGTCGGTCAGCTCGAAGGCCCCCATCCGGAAACCGCCGCACTCGCGCAGGACGGCGTCGATGGTGGCCGGGTCGGCGACCGCGGCCTCGTAGACGGCGAAGGCCTCGGCGTAGAAGGGCCGGGCTATGCGGTTGACGATGAAGCCCGGGGTGTCGGCGCAGGCCACCGGGGTCTTGCCCCAGGCGCGGGCGGTCTCGTACGCGCGCGTGGCCGAGGTGACGTCGGTGGCGAACCCGGAGACGACCTCCACCAGCGGCATCAGCGGGGCGGGGTTGAAGAAGTGCAGGCCCACGAACCGCCCGGCGCCCCGCAGTGCGCCGCCGATGGCGGTCACCGACAGGGAGGAGGTGTTGGTGGCGAGCAGGCAGTCCTCGGCGACGATGCCCTCCAGCTCGCGGAAGAGCTCCTGCTTGGCATCGAGCCGCTCCAGGACGGCCTCGACGACCAGGGCGCAGTCGGCGAGCTCGGCGAGGCTCTCGGCCGGCCGGAGCCGGTCACGGGCGGCGTCCCGTTCGGCGCCGGTGAGCCGGTCCTTCGCCACGAGCCGGTCCAGCCGGGCGCCGATCGCGGCGACCGCCTCCTGGGCGCGCCCGGGCACCGTGTCGTACAGCCGTACGGGGTGGCCCGCGACCAGCGCGACCTGGGCGATGCCCTGGCCCATGGTGCCGGTGCCGACCACGGCCACGGGGCTGCTGAGGTCGAGTGCTGTCATGAGCGCGATCCTCCCGCACGGGGTTTTCCACAGATGCGGCGGACCCCCTTGTCCCGACCGATCGTTCGGTTACTCTAACTCTGTCCGGCTGTTCCTGCCCATGGTTCTGCTGTTTCTGCCCAGGTCATGAGCTCGACGGAGAGCTCTTGAGACGAGGAGTTGGTCCCGCATGGCCGCCGAACTGACCGCGCACGAGCTGATCGCCAAGCACCGGCCCACCCTCGACCAGGCGCTGGAGGCTATCCGCACCCGCGCGTACTGGTCCCCCCACCCCGAGCACCCGAAGGCGTACGGCGAGAACGGCAGCCTGGACGCGGCCGCGGGCAAGGCCGCCTTCGACGCCCTCCTCGGCACCCGCGTCGACCTCGGCCAGCCCGGCACGGACGACTGGGTGGGCGGCGAGGTCTCCCCCTACGGCATCGAGCTCGGCGTCACCTACCCGCACGCGGACGTCGACACCCTGCTGCCCGCGATGCGGGCCGGGCAGGTCGCCTGGCGGGACGCGGGCGCGGAGGCCCGTGCCGTGGTCTGCCTGGAGATCCTCAAGCGGATCAGCGACCGGACGCACGAGTTCGCGCACGCGGTCATGCACACCTCCGGCCAGGCGTTCATGATGGCGTTCCAGGCCGGCGGCCCGCACGCCCAGGACCGCGGCCTGGAGGCGGTGGCGTACGCCTACGCGGAGCAGGTGCGCACCCCCGACACCGCGGAGTGGACCAAGCCGCAGGGCAAGCGCGACCCGCTGGCCCTCGTCAAGCGCTTCACGCCGGTCCCGCGCGGGACCGCGCTGCTCATCGGCTGCAACACCTTCCCGACGTGGAACGGCTACCCGGGCCTGTTCGCCTCCCTGGCCACCGGCAACGCGGTCCTGGTCAAGCCCCATCCGCGCGCGGTGCTGCCGCTCGCCCTCACCGTCCAGGTGGCCCGCCAGGTGCTCGCCGAGGCCGGCTTCGACCCGAACCTGGTCGCCCTCGCCGCCGAGCGTCCCGGCGAGGGCATCGCCAAGACGCTGGCCACCCGCCCCGAGATCAGGATCATCGACTACACGGGCTCGACGGCGTTCGGCGACTGGCTGGAGGCCAACGCCCGCCAGGCGCAGGTCTACACGGAGAAGGCCGGCGTCAACACGGTGATCGTGGAGTCGACGGACGACTACAAGGCCATGCTCTCGAATCTGGCCTTCTCGCTGTCCCTGTACAGCGGCCAGATGTGCACCACCCCGCAGAACCTGCTCGTCCCCCGCGACGGCATCCGCACCGACCAGGGCCCCAAGTCCTACGACGAGGTGGTCGCCGACCTCGCCCGCTCGGTCGACGGCCTGCTCGGCGACGACGCGCGCGCCAACGCCCTGCTCGGCGCCATCGTCAACCCGGACGTGAAGGCCCGTCTGGAGGCCGCGGCGGGACTCGGCGAGGTCGCGCTCGCCTCGCGTGAGATCGCCAACCCGGAGTTCCCGGGCGCGGTCGTCCGCACCCCGGTGATCGTCAAGCTGGACGGCGCCAAGCCTGACGACGAGGCCGCCTACATGAGCGAGTGCTTCGGCCCCGTCTCCTTCGCCGTCGCCGTCGACTCGGCCGCCGACGCGGTGGAACTGCTGCGGCGCACGGTCCGCGAGAAGGGCGCCATGACGGTCGGCGCGTACACCACCGACGAGCAGGTCGAGCAGGCGATCGAGGAGGCCTGCCTGGAGGAGGCCGCCCAGCTGTCGCTCAACCTCACCGGCGGGGTGTACGTGAACCAGACCGCCGCCTTCTCCGACTTCCACGGCTCCGGCGGCAACCCTGCGGCCAACGCGGCCCTGTGCGACGGCGCCTTCGTGGCGGGCCGCTTCCGGGTGGTGGAGGTACGCCGGGAGGTCTAGGGCCTGTCCGGCGGATCGGGCTCCAGGACCGGCTCAGGCCGGCGCGCCCCCGGTGGCGCTCCAGTGGTACAGCGTCATGGCCACACTGGTCGCGAGGTTGTAGCTGGAGACCTGGGGGCGCATCGGCAGGGAGACCAGGTGGTCGGTGCGGGCGCGCAGCTCGGCGGACAGCCCGCTGCGCTCCGAGCCGAAGGCGAGCACCGCGTCGTCCGGCAGCTTCATGCCCCGGAGGTCCTCGCCCTCCGGGTCGAGGGCGAACAGGGGGCCGGGCGGCAGTTCGGCGACGGTCAGCCGCTCCACGGCGGTCGCGAAGTGCAGCCCCGCCCCGCCGCGCACCACCGTGGGATGCCATGGGTCGAGCGTGCCCGTGGTGACGACCCCGGTCGCCCCGAAGCCGGCGGCCAGCCGGATCACGGCCCCCGCGTTCCCGAGATTGCGCGGGTTGTCGAGGACCACGACGGGCGCCCCGCGCGGGGCGCGCGCCAGCTTCTCCAGGTTGGCCGCGCGGGACGGCCGTACGGCCAGGGCGGCCACGGCGGTGGGGTGCGGACGCGGCACCAGGCTCGCGTACGTCGCCTCCGGCACCTCGGTCAGGAGCGCGTCCAGCGTGTCCCGGACGTCCGGGGCCAGCTCCTCGGCGAGGGCGAGCGCCGCCGGCCGGTCGGTGGTGACCGCGACCGGTACCTCGGCCCCGAAGCGCACCGCGTGCTTGAGGGCGTGGAAGCCGTCGAGCAGCACACAGGCGGCGGCGCGCTCGCGCCAGCGGGTCACGGGGCCGGTCATGCCCCGAAGCCTACGTGGGCGGTCTCACTGTCCTGGGACGAGCGCGGCGGAGGCAGGTCCCGGCCGCCGCGCCGCATCAGCCGTTCACGCGCGCGCGTCGCCCAGCCGCCGAGCCGGAGCAGGAAGGACGTCGGCAGGAACACCGAGTCCGCGGCGATCATCGCCAGCGAGAAGAAGGGCAGCCCGAGGACGACCGCGATCACGGCGTGCTCGGTCATCATCACGGCCAGCAGCACGTTCTTGACCCGCCGGTTGAACAGGGTGAACGGGAAGGCGACCTGGGCGACGACCGTCCCGTACGTCACCAGCATGACCAGGGTGCCGTTGGCCGTCAGCAGGTCGGCGAGGGCGGGCCAGGGCGAGAAGTAGTCCAGGTGCAGCGGGTAGTAGACGGCCGTGCCGTCCTGCCAGCGCGAGCCCTGGATCTTGTACCAGCCGGCCGTGGCGTAGATCAGGCAGGCCTCCGCCATGATCACGAAGAGGGCGCCGTTGTGGACGATGTTGGCCCCCACGTCCAGCAGGATCCGGGGCTCCGCCGAGCGGCTGCGGCGCCCCACCGCCCACCACAGGCCCTGAGCCAGCCAGAACGTCCACAGCAGCACGGGGACGAACAGGCCGCCGTGCAGGCTGCCCGTCAGCGTCACCCAGGCCAGCGCCAGACCGAGCACCCCCCACAGCGGGGGGCCGACCCGGTCGGTGACCCGCTCCCCACGCGCGCGTGCCGCCGCCGCGCGCCCGGCCCGCCGGGCGTCCAGGGACCACACCTGGCCGCAGCGGGTGAACACCAGGTAGATCGACATCAGGTGCAGGACGTTGTCGCCGCCGTCGCCCACGAAGACGCTGCGGTTCTGCAGGGAGAGCACGCCGACCATGAACAGCACGGACGCCGTGCGGGTGCGCCAGCCCAGCAGGAGCAGGGCGCTCGCGACGAGGGCGAGCACGTAGAACGTCTGGAACCAGGCCCGCCCGTCCGTCCACATCAGAGCCGAGAAGGCGCCGTTGTCCGAGGTCAGGCGGCGGGCCATGGCCCAGCTCCAGGGGCCGTCCGGGCCGTAGAGCTGCTCACGGTGGGGGAACTCGCGCAGCAGGAACAGCAGCCAGGTCCCGGCGGAGCCGATACGGATCACGGCGGACTGGTAGGGACCGAGGGCCGACTCGGTGACACGGGCGATGCCGCGGGAGACCGGCAGCACGAGACGGTTCACCGCACACCTCCCGCGGCCTCGTCGTGCGTCACCGTCCACCAGGGCAGCGACCGGTAGACCGGGGTGTCGGAGACCTGCTCGTGGCTCCACGTGGGCGGCGGCACGCTGGTCGTGCGGGAGCGGACCTGGACACGGCGGATGACGCTCTCCCGGCCCATGCCGTCCTCGGCGTACAGACGCCGGACCACGATGCGGCGCAGATACTGCTCGGAGAGGGAGCCTCGCAGGCCCGCCGGGCGGTTGTCGGCGCCGTGCGTGGCGACGAAGAAGTCCCAGGCCCGGCGCAGCTCGTTCTGCTCGGTGTGGCTGGGCAGCAGACTGCCGTCTATCGCCTCGCCGTCCTGCGCCGACAGGTCGTACCAGCCGGTGGCCGTGTCCGTGCCGTCCGCCGCCCGGACCTCGGCGCGGACCTGCACCGCGATGTTCTGTTGCAGCGGATTCGGTGCGAACAGCTTCCAGTTCTGCTCGAACTCCGGGTAGATCCACTCGTCGATCGCCCGGCCGTGCTGCTTCGTCACCGTGTTCGCCGGTGCGACGTGCAGGAACACCATGCCGAGGTGCACACACGCGCCCACCGCCACGACCGCCACCGCGAGGGCGGCACCGACCTGATAGCGGAGGGAGAGCGCGGCCAGGCCGGTGCGCGGGCTGTTCTCCTGCCCCTGCTGCTCCTCGGCCGGCCCGTCGGTGGCGTCCGGCCCGGGCCGGTGACGCGTCCCGCCCGAGCCGTCAGGCCCCGGCGGGGCCGTCGAGTCCTCGTCGTACGCGTCCATTCCGCCCCGTTTCCCTGTCACGCCGTATGGCCCACGGGCATCGCACGGCTCGTCGGCACCCGCACGGAACGGTACTCAGCCTCACCCGTCCGGCGCAGCCCCGAGGCACTGCCGATGCGCCGCGGCACGGCGGGGGACAGGGTGACGACCAGGTTGTCCACAGGCTGTGGGAGTGATTGTCCACAGCGGTTGACACCTCGCGGCGACTCGCCCCACCATTGAATCGACACGGACCGAACGATCGGTCGGGAGAGTGCTCCAGCAGAGCCCAAGCTCAGGGGGACCGCATGGCCACAGCAGCCGCGCAGCGCACCGCCGGCACGGAGGCGTACGAGCGCGCATTCGACGCCGCCGTGGCCGCGGACGAGCGCATCGAACCGCGCGACTGGATGCCCGACGCCTACCGCGCGACCCTGGTCAGGCAGATCGCCCAGCACGCCCACTCCGAGATCATCGGCATGCAGCCGGAGGCCAACTGGATCACGCGCGCTCCCTCGCTGCGCCGCAAGGCCATCCTCATGGCCAAGGTCCAGGACGAGGCCGGCCACGGGCTGTACCTGTACAGCGCCGCCGAGACCCTGGGCACCAGCCGGGAGGAACTCCTCGACAAGCTGCACAGCGGCCACCAGAAGTACTCCTCGATCTTCAACTACCCCACCCTGACCTGGGCCGACGTCGGCGCGATCGGCTGGCTGGTGGACGGCGCCGCCATCACCAACCAGGTGCCCCTGTGCCGCTGCTCGTACGGGCCGTACGCGCGCGCGATGATCCGCGTCTGCAAGGAGGAGTCCTTCCACCAGCGCCAGGGGTACGAGCTGCTGCTCGCCCTCAGCCGCGGCACGCCGGAGCAGCACGCGATGGCGCAGGACGCGGTGGACCGCTGGTGGTGGCCGTCCCTGATGATGTTCGGCCCGCCCGACGACGCCTCGCGGCATTCCGCGCAGTCGATGGCGTGGAAGATCAAGCGCCACTCCAACGACGAGCTGCGCCAGCGCTTCGTCGACATCTGCGTCCCGCAGGCCGAGTCGCTGGGCCTGAGCCTGCCGGACCCCGACCTGAAGTGGAACGAGGAGCGCGGGCACCACGACTTCGGCGCGATCGACTGGGCGGAGTTCCAGGAGGTCCTCAAGGGCAACGGCCCGTGCAACGAACAGCGCATCACCCAGCGCCGCCGCGCACACGACGAGGGCGCGTGGGTACGGGAGGCGGCCGCGGCGTACGCGGCCAAGCACACCGGTGACAAGCACACCGGTGGGACAGGAGCGAGCCGAGCATGACCACCACCGACTGGCCCCTGTGGGAGGTCTTCGTGCGCTCCCGCCGCGGCCTCTCCCACACCCACGCCGGCAGCCTGCACGCCCCGGACGCGGAACTGGCCCTGCGCAACGCCCGCGATCTGTACACCCGGCGCGGCGAGGGCGTCTCCATATGGGTCGTCCCCGCGTCCGCGATCACGGCGTCCTCCCCCGACGAGAAGGACCCGTTCTTCGAACCGGCCGCCGACAAGCCGTACCGGCACCCGACCTTCTACGAGATCCCGGAAGGGGTGAAGCACCTGTGACGGCGACCACCGTGCCCATGACGGCCGCCCTCGCCCTCGGCGACGACGCCCTGGTGCTCTCCCACCGCCTGGGCGAATGGGCGGGCCACGCGCCCGTCCTCGAGGAGGAGGTCGCCCTCGCCAACATCGCGCTGGACCTGCTGGGACAGGCCCGGGTCCTGCTGTCGATGGCCGGGGACGAGGACGAACTGGCGTATCTGCGCGAGGAGCGCGCCTTCACCAACCTCCAGCTGGTGGAGCAGCCGAACGGCGACTTCGCGCACACCATCGCCCGCCAGCTGTACTTCTCCACCTACCAGCACCTGCTCTACGGCGAACTGGCCACCGGGAGCGGCCCCTTCGCCCCGCTCGCAGCGAAGGCCGTCAAGGAGGTCGCCTACCACCGCGACCACGCCGAGCAGTGGACCCTGCGGCTAGGCGACGGCACGGAGGCCGGTCACGAGCGGATGCGGCGGGCGTGCGAGGCCCTGTGGCGGTTCACCGGGGAGATGTTCCAGCCGGTGGAGGGCCTGGACGCCGACCGGGCGGCCCTGGAGACGGCCTGGCTGGAGTCGGTCGGGGACGTGCTGCGCCGGGCCACCCTGACGGTCCCCGAGGGATCGCGGACCGGGGCGTGGTCGGCGGGCGCCGGCCGCCAGGGACTGCACACCGAGCCGTTCGGGCGGATGCTCGCCGAGATGCAGCACCTGCACCGCAGCCACCCGGGGGCGTCATGGTGACCGCGACGACTGCCCTGGAGACCGAGCTGCTCCGCCTCGCGGGCTCCGTCCCCGACCCCGAGCTGCCCGTGCTCACCCTTCAGGAGCTGGGCGTGGTGCGCGGTGTGCGGGTGCGCGGCACGGACGCCGTGGACGTCGAGCTGACGCCGACCTACACCGGCTGCCCGGCGATCGAGGCGATGTCCCTCGACATAGAGCGGGTGCTGCGCGAGCACGGCATGCGGGAGGTCACCGTGCGCACGGTGCTCACGCCCGCCTGGTCGACGGACGACATCTCCGACGAAGGGCGGCGCAAGCTGCGGGAGTTCGGGATAGCTCCCCCGCGCGTGCGACGGGACGCCGGGCCGGTGGCCCTGGCACTGGGACCGACCCGCACCCGCACCCACGTCGGCGAGCCCGACGCGACCGCGACCGACGCGACCGACCAGTCCGCCCCCGTCCGCTGCCCGCACTGCGGATCCGCCGACACCGAGCTGCTGAGCCGGTTCTCGTCCACCGCCTGCAAGGCGCTGCGGCGCTGTCTGGCCTGCCGGGAACCGTTCGACCACTTCAAGGAGCTGTGATGGCCCGCTTCCACCCGCTCCCGGTGGCCGCGGTCGACCGGCTCACCGACGACTCCGTGGCCCTCACCTTCACCGTCCCGCCCGAGCTGCGCGAGGAGTACCGGCACGCGCCGGGCCAGCACCTCGCGCTGCGGCGCCGGGCCGACGGGGTCGAGATACGGCGGACGTACTCGATCTGCTCGCCGGCGCCCGAGCCCGGCGGCGAGGGACCGCGCACCCTGAAGGTCGGGGTGCGGCTGGTCGAGGCCGGGGCGTTCTCGACGTACGCGCTGAAGGAGGTGAACGTCGGCGACGAGCTGGAGGTGATGACCCCGGCCGGGCGGTTCACCCTCGAACCCGCGCCCGGTCTGTACGCCGCGATCGTGGGCGGCAGCGGGATCACCCCGGTGCTGTCGATCGTCTCCACGCTGCTGGCGCGCGAGCCCCGCGCCCGGTTCTGCCTGATACGCAGCGACCGCACGGCCGCCTCCACGATGTTCCTGGAGGAGGTCGCCGACCTCAAGGACCGCTATCCGGAGCGGCTGCAGCTGGTGACCGTGCTGTCCCGGGAGGAGCAGCAGGCGGGACTGCCGTCCGGGCGGCTGGACCAGGAGCGGCTGACGGGACTGCTGCCGGCGCTGTTGCCGGTGGGCGAGGTGGCCGGCTGGTTCCTGTGCGGTCCCTACGGGCTGGTGCAGGGCGCGGAGCGGGCGCTGCGGGGCCTTGGCGTGGACCGGGCCCGGATTCACGAGGAGATCTTCCATGTGGACGCGGGCGCCGCACCGGCGACGGTCACCGTGGCCCCCGCGCACAGCAGCGTGACCGCCCGGCTCGACGGGCGCGGCGGGACCTGGCCGGTCCGGGACGGCGAGTCGCTCCTGGAGACGGTGCTGCGCAACCGGCCCGACGCGCCCTACGCCTGCAAGGGCGGGGTGTGCGGAACGTGCCGCGCCTTCCTGGTCGCGGGCGAGGTGCGCATGGACCGCAACTTCGCGCTGGAGGCGGAGGAGACGGAGGCCGGGTATGTGCTGGCCTGCCAGTCGCATCCGGTGACGGAGAAGGTGGAGCTGGACTTCGACCGCTGACGCACCGTTCCCTTCTTCTAGAACCTGTTCTATCTTGACGGACCGTCAGATGAGCACCGCTGGACGGGCGGATCCGCCGGGAGGACAGGACCGTGGACTTCACCTTCACCGAGGAGCAGTTGGCGGCGGCCGAGGCGGCCAGGGGGGTGTTCGCCGGGATCGCGCCGGACGCGGTACCGAGCCCCGCGCTGACCACGGGCGCCGTGGCCGAGGACTTCGACCGGGCACTGTGGTCCAGGCTCGCCGACGCGGACCTGCTGAGCCTGCTGCTCGACGACGGGTACGGCGGCGCGGGCCTGGACGCCATCGCGCTGTGCCTGGTGCTGCGGGAGTCCGCGAAGGTACTGGCGCGGGTGCCGCTGCTGGAGAGCAGCGCGGCAGCGGCGGCCGTACAGGCCTACGGCAGCGAGGAGTTGAGGGCCCGGCTGCTGCCGCGTGCCGGGCGGGGCGAGCTCGTGCTCACCGTCGCGGCGCACGGACGCACCGGTCACGACCCGGCCGAACTCGCCGTGACGGCACGGCGGGACGGCGAGGCATGGGTGCTGGACGGGGTGCAGACCGGGGTGGCGTGGGCGTACGGCGCCGACCTCGTCGTCGTACCGGCGCACACCGATGCCGACCGGACCGTCCTCGCGCTGGTCCCCCGCGGCCATGACGGTGCCGTGCTCGCCGAGCAGGTCTCCACCTCCGGGGAGCGGCTGGGCGAGCTGCGTCTGCGGTCCGCGCGGATCGCGGCCGAGGACGTCATCGAGGCCGACGGCGCCTGGGAACGGCTGCGCGCGCTGCTGGCCACCGGGACGTGCGCGCTCGCGCTCGGGCTGGGCGAGCGGGTGCTGCGGATGACCAGCGACTACACCGGCAAGCGTGAGCAGTTCGGCCACCCGATCGCGACCTTCCAGGCGGTCGCCGTGCAGGCCGCCGACCGGTACATCGACCTGCGGGCCATGGAGGCCACGCTGTGGCAGGCCGCATGGCGCATCGCCTCGGGCGCGCCGGGCGCGCTGCCCGCCGCCGGGGACGTGGCCGTGGCGAAGATCTGGGCCGCGGACGGCGTACGGCGGGTCGTGCAGACCGCGCAGCATCTGCACGGCGGGTTCGGCGCCGACACCGACTACCCCCTGCACCGGTACCACGCCTGGGCCAAACAGCTGGAGCTGTCGCTCGGCCCGGCGGCGGCGTACGAGGAGACGCTGGGGGACCTGCTGGCCGCCCATCCGCTGGGCTGACCGCCTGACCCGGCGACGAGGCTACAGAACGTGACCGGGCTGCCCCTGATCGGTGACAACGGGACGGCCCGCGGCCGCCCAGACCTGCATGCCGCCGTCCACGTTCACGGCGTCGAGGCCCTGCTGCACCAGATACATCGTGACCTGGGCCGAACGGCCACCGGAGCGGCAGATCACATGGACCCGGCCGTCCTGCGGAGCCGCCGCGGTCAGCTCTCCGTACCGGGCCACGAACTCGCTGATGGGAATGTGCAGCGCCCCTTCGGCATGACCCGCCTGCCACTCGTCGTCCTCGCGGACGTCCAGCAGGAAGTCGTCGTCCTTGAGGTCCGTGACCTCGACCGTGGGCACACCAGCTCCGAAACTCATGCTGCCGACGCTACCCGAAGAGGCTCGCGGGACCGGGCGGGCTACCCCTGGGCCAGCAGCTCCGCCAGCTCGGCCTCCCGCTCCGCCACGTCCTTGCGGAGCTTCTCGGCGATCTCCTCCAGAAGGGAGTCGGGGTCGTCGGGGGCCAGGCGGAGCATCGAGGCGATCGCGCTGTCCTCCAGTTCGCGGGCGACGAGGGCGAGCAGTTCCTTGCGCTGGGCCAGCCACTCCAGACGGGCGTAGAGCTCCTCGCTGCGGCTGGGAAGCCGCTCGGCGAGCGCCGGTCCCGCGGCCCACTCCTCGGCCAGCTCCCGCAGCAGCACCTCGTCGCCACGGGCGTAGGCGGCGTTGACCCGGGTGAGGAACTCCTCGCGCCGCGCCCGCTCGGGCTCCTCCTGCGCCAGATCCGGGTGGGCCTTGCGGGCCAGCTCGCGGTAGAGCTTGCGGGCCTCCTCGCTGGGGCGGACCCGCTGCGGGGGCCGCACCTCCTGCTCGGTGAGCATCGCGGCGGCCTCCGGGAACAGTCCGTGGCCGTCCATCCAGCCGTGCAGCAGTTCCTCGACACCGGGGATGGGCATCACCCGGGCCCGCGCCTCCTCGGCCCGCCGCAGGTCCTCGGGATCGCCGGTGCGGGCGGCTTTGGCCTCGGCGATCCGCGCCTCCAGTTCCTCGAGCCTGGAGTACATGGGGCCGAGCCGCTGCTCGTGCAGCCGGGAGAAGTTCTCGACCTCGACGCGGAAGGTCTCCACCGCGATCTCGAACTCGATCAGGGCCTGCTCGGCGGCCCGCACGGCCCGCTCCAGCCGCTCCTCGGGCCGGGGCGGCTGGGACTGCTCAGCTTCCGGGGTCGTCACCCGACCAGCGTAGGCCACCGAGCCCCCGGCCCCGGCCCGGCGCTCGGCCCGCCCCGACGAGCTCCTGGTCACCCGCTACGAGGGCGTCGCCCGGCCGCCGCACAGGCGCGCCTGCCTCACACGCCCAGCTCCGCCGCGATCCGCCCCGACCGCACCGCCGCCACCAGGTCCGCGTGGTCCGCCTCCGTGCGGTCGGCGTAGGCGACCGCGAACGCGGCCATCGCCTCGTCCAGTTCCTCGTTCTTGCCGCAGTAGCCGGCGATCAGGCGGGGATCGACGCTGTGGGAGTGGGCGCGGGCCAGCAGGGCGCCGGTCATACGGCCGTAGTCGTCGACGTGGTCGGCAGCGAGCGCGGCGGGGTCGACGCTGCCCTTGCGGTTGCGGAACTGCCGCACCTGGAACGGCCGCCCGTCGACCGTCGTCCAGCCCAGCAGAATGTCGCTGACGACCTGCATGCGCTTCTGGCCCAGCACCACCCGGCGGCCCTCGTGGTCGACGGACGGCGACTCGAAGCCGGCCGTCGCCAGGTGCGGGACCAGCGCGGAGGGACGGGCCTCCTTCACCTGGAGGACGAGTGGTTCGCCGCGGTGGTCCAGGAGCAGCACGACGTACGACCGGGTGCCCACGCTGCCCGTGCCGACGACCCGGAACGCGACGTCGTGCACCGTGTGGCGGGCCAGCAGCGGCAGCCGGTCCTCGGAGAGGGTCGTGACGTACCGCTCCAGGGACGCCGCCACCGCCGCGGCCTCCGCGTCCGGTATGCGGCGCAGCACCGGCGAGGCGTCGACGAAGCGGCGCCCGCCGTCCTCGGCGGCCTCGGTCGACTTGGCCGCGAACCGCCCGCTGGTGTTGGCCCGCGCCTTCTCGGAGACCCGCTCCAGCGTGCCGAGCAGGTCGTGCGCGTCGGTGTGCGAGACGAGTTCCTCGTCGGCGATGGCGTTCCAGGCGTCCAGCACCGGCAGCTTGGCGAGCAGCCGCATGGTGCGCCGGTAGGCCCCCACCGCGCCGTGTGCCGCCTGACGGCACGTGTCCTCGTCGGCGCCCGCCTCCCGGCCGGCCAGTACCAGCGAGGCGGCGAGCCGCTTGAGGTCCCATTCCCAGGGGCCGTGCACCGTCTCGTCGAAGTCGTTGAGGTCGATGACCAGACCGCCTCGCGCGTCGCCGTACAGGCCGAAGTTGGCCGCGTGCGCGTCACCGCATATCTGGGTGCCTATGCGGGTCGTGGGGGTACGGGCGAGGTCGTACGCCATGAGACCCGCCGAGCCCCGCAGGAACGCGAACGGCGTCGCCGCCATCCTGCCGACCCGGATCGGGGTGAGCTCGGGGATACGGCCGAGGCTCGACTCCTCCACCGCGCTGACCGCGTCCGGGCGGGAGCCGTCGAGGTCCAGGGCGCTGTGCGCACGGCGCGGGATGCTCGCCCGCAACGCCTTGCCCTCCTCCTTCGGCGAACCCTGCGCCGGCCAGTCGGCGAATCCACGCACCCGGGGCAGCCGACGCACCTCTGCGGTGCCGGTCCCCACTCCCGTATCCGTCCCCGCTCCCGTATCCGTCCCCACTCCCGTATCGGCCCCTGCTCCGGTCTCCGCCCCCGCTCCGGTTTCCGTCCCCGCCACTCCAGCACCGGTCTCGGTCATCGCGACCGCCTCCCCCGAACCCACTCGTAGCCCACTCGTAGCCCACTCGTACGAACATCAACGCCTGCCGACCGTACAGCCGGTGGCCGAAACACGTCAGACCCTGTGGACAACTCCCCGCCTGTGGAAAACCCGCCGGTCGGGCCGTCCTCACCCACGCAGATACGCCAGCACCGCCAGGACCCGGCGGTGCGTCTCCCCGGCGGGCGGCAGGTCCAGCTTGGTGAGGATGCTGCCGATGTGCTTGCCGACGGCCGCCTCGGAGACCACCAGGTGCCGGGCGATCGCGCTGTTCGACCTGCCCTCGGCGATCAGCGCGAGCACCTCGCGTTCGCGCGGGGTGAGCCGTTGCAGCGGGTCCCGGCGCCGGCGCAGCAGTTGCCGTACGACCTCGGGGTCGACCACCGTGCCGCCGGACGCGACCTCCTCCAGCGCCAGCACGAACTCCTCGACCTGTCCGACACGGTCCTTCAGCAGGTAGCCGACACCGGTTCCGTCACCGGAGTCGAGCAGGTCGGAGGCGTAGGCCCGCTGCACGTACTGGCTCAGTACGAGGACGGGCAGCGTGGGCCGGCGCTCGCGCAGCCGGACCGCCGCGTGCAGGCCCTCGTCCTGGAAGCCGGGAGGCATACGGACGTCCGTCACCACGATGTCCGGGCGGTGCTCGGCCGCCGCGGCGACGAGCGCCTCCGCGTCGCCGACGGCCGCCGCGACCTCGTGGCCGAAACGGGTGAGCAGGCCGGTCAGGCCCTCCCGCAGCAGCACGCTGTCCTCGGCCAGCACTACGCGCAGCGCTCGGCCCTCTCCCGGGGCGGGCGAGGCCGGCAAGGTTCGCAAGGAATCTCCACACGCAGCAGGGTCGGTCCGCCCACGGGGCTGGACAGGGAGAGTGTGCCATCCAGGACCGACACCCGGTCCGCGAGTCCGGTCAGCCCGCTGCCCCGGCCGGCCTCGGCGCCGCCCCGGCCGTCGTCGCGCACCCGCAGGACCAGCCGCCCGGCGCGGTGTCCGCCGCTCACACGCGCGCGGGTGGCCGCGCTGTGCCGGTCGACGTTGGCGAGGGCCTCGCACACCACGAAGTACGCGGCCGCCTCGACCGGTTGGGGCAGCCGTCCGGGCAGCTCCAGGTCCACGTCGACGGGGATCGCGCACCGGTCCGCCGCGTCGGCGACGGCGGCCTCGAGACCGTAGTCGGCGAGGACCTTGGGATGGATGCCGTGGATCAGCTCGCGGAGTTCGGCCAGCGCGGTGCCCGCCTCCTCGTGAGCTTTGGCGAGTTGGTCCGCGAGGGGGCCGGGCGGGGCGTCCAGCCGGGCCAGGCCGAGCGTCATCGTCAGGGCGACCAGGCGCTGTTGGGCCCCGTCGTGCAGATCGCGCTCGATGCGCCGCCGTTCGGCCTCGAAGGCGTCCACCAACCGCGCGCGGGAGCGGGTGAGTTCGGTCACCGCCTCACTCGGCTCGGGGGACAGCAGCAGCCGCGCCAGGGCGGCCCGTGCGCCTGCCATGACGCCCAGCGCGTAGGCGCCCGCGGCCAGCAGGACGAGCCCGAGCAAGGCCACCCCGAGCGCCTCCGGCCAGCCGGTCACCGTCCACTGCTTGAGCACCTTCGCCTCGCGGCCCTCGCCGACCGTGGCCATCAGCAGCGGGGTGGCGACCAGGGACAGCGGCCCGCCCAGGGCGACGGTGACCGCGAGCGCGTCGACCGGCCACAGCAGGCCCGCGAACAGCAGCGCGTACCCGAACTCCCGCCAGGTGGCCCGCTCCCGCAACCGCGTCACCAGCCAGGCCCGCAACCCCGTGGCCACGGGCGCCCGGTGCGGGTCGGCGGCGGGCACGGCATCGACCAGGCGCAGCCTGCGCCGCTCCACCGCGGCCACCGGGATCCCGGCGAGGGCGGCGGCGAGCAGCAGCGGCAGCCCCACGAGCACGACGGCCAGGACACCGCCGGCCACCGCCGTGACCGCGAGCACGACGAGCGTGACGGCACCGGTCAGCACGCCGGAGAGCAGGTACAGGGCCGAGCGCCACGGCCAGGCCGACAGCGGGAAGCCGGGCCGGGTCATGGCCTGCCACACGTTCCGAGGGGGCTGCATGCGGATCACCGTAGGAGGCCACTGCGGGCCCGACCATCCGTCCAGACAGGGGAGTCGGGGTATGCCTGGCCCTACCCCGGTTCTCGGTCCTGCCGCACTGCGCCGAGGGGACCGCCGACGGTTTCGTGGAGCCACCGACCGGCGACGACCCCAGGGGGACCGATGAGCACCGACGCGATCAGGCTTCGGGCAGTCAGCAGGCGTTACGGCACGGGCGACGGGGCGGTGACCGCGCTCGACGGGGTCACCCTCGGCTTCCCGCGCGGCACCTTCACCGCCGTCATGGGCCCCTCCGGCTCGGGCAAGTCCACGCTGCTGCAATGCGCGGCGGGGCTGGACCGGCCCACTTCGGGATCGGTGCGGGTCGGCGGGACCGAGCTCGCGGGGCTGAGCGAGAGACGGCTGACCCTGCTGCGGCGCGACCGCATCGGGTTCGTCTTCCAGGCGTTCAACCTGCTGCCGTCCCTGACCGCCGAGCAGAACGTGGCCCTCCCCCTGCGCCTGGCCGGCCGCCGCCCCTCCCGCGCGCGGGTGCGTGAGGCGCTCGACCGGGTCGGCCTCGCCGACCGCTCCCGGCACCACCCGAGCGAACTGTCCGGCGGCCAGCAGCAGCGCGTCGCCCTGGCCCGCGCCCTCATCACCCGCCCCGAGGTGCTCTTCGGCGACGAACCGACCGGCGCCCTCGACTCCCGCACCGGCCGCGAGGTGCTGCGGCTGCTGCGCGACATGGTCGACCGGGAGGACCGGACGGTGGTCATGGTCACCCACGACCCGGTGGCCGCCTCCTGCGCGGACCGCGTGGTCTTCCTCGTCGACGGCCGCCTCACCGGCGAACTGAGCGGCGCGGACGCGGGCCGGATCGCCGCGCACATGACGGGACTGGAGGCCGCGGCGTGCTGACCCTCGCCCTGAGCACCCTGCGCGCCCGCTGGGCCACCTTCACCGGCGGCTTCATCGCCCTCTTCCTCGGGGTCACGCTCCTCACCGTGACGGGCCTGACCCTCGCCGCGTCCCTGGACGCACCCCATCGCGCCCCCGAGCGGTTCGCCGCCGCGCCGGTCGTGGTCAAGGGAGCGGACACCCTGCGCGTGGCCACCCCGGCCGGGGAACGCGTGAGCGAACTCGCCCGGCCGCGCCCCGTCCCCGCGGCGGCCGTCACCCGATTGAGGCGGCTGGGAACCGTCGTCGAGGACCGCTCGTTCCCCGTACGAGCGGACAGCGGACCCGACGACCTGGTCGGCCACCCCTGGTCCACGGCCGCGTTCGCTCCGTACACCCTCGCCGCGGGCCGCGCGCCCCGTACCGCGGACGAGGTCGTCGTCAGCGGCGGCTGGGCGCGTCCGGGCGAGCGCGTCCGCACCGGCCACGGCACCGTCCGGGTCGTCGGAACCGTCACCGCACGCCACGACTTCGAGCACGCCGTCTTCTACACCGACGACCGGGCCGCCCAACTCTCCCCGACCAGCACCCAGTTGGCCATCGACGCCGACCCGGCAGCCGTACAGGAGGTGATACGGACCACAGAAAACACCAACGGCACCCCAGACACCCAAGGCATCCGCAGCACCCACGGCACCCACGACACCCACGACACGGACGTCCAGGTCCTCACCGGCGACGCCCGCCGCCTCGCCGACGCCGATCCCGACCGGGACCACGAGGCCCTCACCACGCTGAACGCCCTGTTCGGCACGGCCGGCGGGGTCACCGCCTTCGTGTCGGTGTTCGTCGTGGCGTCCACCTTCGCCTTCTGCGTCGCCCTGCGCCGCCGGGAGTTCGGATTGCTGCGCGCCGTCGGGGCGACCGCCGGGCAGATCCGCCGGACGGTGCTCGCCGAGGCCCTGACGGTCGGCGCGCTCGCCTCGGCGACCGGCTGCGCGGCCGGCGCGTACGGGGCGCCGTGGCTCGCCGGACGGGTCGTCGACGAAGGTCTCGCCCCGGGCTGGTTCACGATCGGCGACAGCGTCTGGCCGTACCACCTGGCCTTCTGGACGGGCCTGCTCGTCGCGGTGTGCGGGGCGCTGACCGCCTCCTGGCGGGCAGGACGCACCGGACCGCTCCAGGCGCTGCGCGAGGCGTCCGTGGACGGCAGAGCGATGACTCCCGGCCGGTGGCTGTGCGGTACGGCACTGCTGCTGGCGGCCGCCGTCACGCTGTGCCTGGCCCTGGCCGGCGACCCGGGCGAGCTGCTGCACCGCAAGTCGTACGTGAGCCGCCCCATGCTGCTGATCACCGCGGTCGCGCTGCTCACACCCGCCGTCGTGCGGCCGGTGGTGCGCGCGCTGGTCCGGCTGCCCGGCGTCACCGGCCTGCTGGTGCGGCAGAGCGCGGCCGCCGATGTACGGCGCACCGCCGCGGTCGCCGCCCCGGTGCTGATCACGGTCGCCCTAGCGGGCTCACTGCTGGGCGCCACCGGGACCCTGAACGCGACGAAGGCCGCCGAGACGCGCGCCCGGACGACCGCCGCGTTCGTGATCACCCCGGGCACCCCGGCCGGCACCGCAGCCGATGGCACGACCGACGGCACGGGCTTCGACGCGGCGACGCTCAGCCGCCTGCGCGCGGTGCCCGGCGCCCGCGTGACGGCGACCTCCTCCAGCGCGGTGTACGTCCTCGAGGACGGTGTGGCCCTGATCAGATCCGAGGCCCGCGCCGCCGACCCGGCACGGCTGGCCGCCACCGCCCGGCTCCCGCTGACCGCCGGACGCGTCGCCGACCTCGACGACGGCTCGATCATCGTCAACCAGGAGTGGCGGCGGCACACCGTCGGGCAGCGCGTCCGGGTCCGGCTCGGCGACGGCACCCCGAAGACCCTGCGGATCGCCGCCGTCATGACCACCGGTACCGGCGACAACGGCGTCTACATCACCCCGCGCAACGCCCCCGGCGCACCGGTCGACCGGGCCGACGTCACCCTCGCGCCCGGCGCCGACACGCACACCGTGGCCACGGGACTGCGCACGGCCGTACACGCCTCGGGCGGCCGGGTGCTGACCAAGGAGCAGTGGCTGCACGCGACTTACCCGGGCACCGACCGCACCACCCGCCTCGGACTGCTGCTGGTCCTGGGCATCGCCCTGCTGTGCACCGCCGTCTCGGTCGCCAACACCGCGGTGATGGCCACCTCGGACCGGCGGCACGACCTGGCCGTCCTGCGCCTGACCGGGGCGACCCGGACGCAGACACTGCGGCTGGTGGCCACGGAGGCCCTGACGGTGGTCGCGGTCGGCGCACTCCTCGGAGTGCTCGTCACCACCCTGAACCTGTGGGAGATCGGCGCCGCCCTGCACCTGCTGTCGGCCCCGGCCGCCGTACGCCTCCCCTGGACCGCACTCGGCACCACCGCGGGCGCCTGCGCACTGCTCACGGTGACGGCATCCGTCGTACCGGCCGCACTCGCACTGCGCCGCCGCGCGACCTGAGAGACTCATCACACCACACGGCGACACTCCACCAACGCCAACGGGCCCACCGTGATGATCACGATGGGCCCGTTGCCTCTGTGCGCGAGGGGGGAGTTGAACCCCCACGCCCTTGCGGGCACTGGAACCTGAATCCAGCGCGTCTGCCTATTCCGCCACCCGCGCATTGGGTGTGTCCTCCGGCTCCGGCCCTTGCGGGTTGGCCCCTTCCGACACCCAGAACATTAGCACGCCGGACAGGGCCGATTCACATCCCTTACCCGCCCACGCCCGCTCCCCCTGGCCACGTATCAAGGAGACCCTGTTCGCGTATCAACCTCGTACCGGTCATGGCCATCTCCCCAGGAGGCGGGCAAGGTCCACAGCCAGGTGCGGGACACTGGTCTTCACGCCCCTCTACGATCCTTGACAAGAGGAGTTCGAAGGGGAGCCGCTCGGGGAACCGGCTGTTTGCCGGGCCGCGTGGATACGATCAGTGAGCGGTACCGCGCTAGGCAGTACGGAACCGCAGTACGGCAAGGCAGGACGACAGCGACGGAGGAGGTGCCCCATGGGAGTCCTGAAGAAGTTCGAGCAGCGCCTCGAAGGTCTGGTCAACGGCACCTTTGCCAAGGTGTTCAAGTCCGAGGTCCAGCCGGTGGAGATCGCCGGCGCGCTCCAGCGGGAGTGCGACAACAACGCCACCATCTGGAACCGCGACCGGACCGTCGTACCCAACGACTTCATCGTGGAGCTGAGCGCGCCGGACCACGAGCGCCTCAGCCCCTACTCCGGCCAGCTCGGCGACGAGCTCGCCGGCATGGTGCGTGACTACGCCAAGCAGCAGCGCTACACCTTCATGGGCCCGATCAAGGTCAACCTGGAGAAGGCCGACGACCTCGACACCGGCCTGTACCGGGTGCGCAGCCGCACGCTCGCCTCCTCGAGCAACCAGCAGGCCCCCTCCGCACCCTCGCCGGCCCCGTCCACCGGACGGCCCGGCCAGAACGCCTCCGGCGGCTACGGCTACCCGCCGGCCGCCGCCCCGCCCATGCCGGCCGCGCCGCCCCCCGGCGCCCGCCCCGGCGGATACGGCTACCCGCAGCCCGCCACCCAGCGGCCCGCGGCCGCCCCCATGAGCGGCGGGCGCACCCGCTACTGGATCGAGATCAACGGCACCCGCCACCAGATCTCCCGCGCGACACTGGTGCTGGGCCGCAGCACCGAGGCCGACGTGCGGATCGACGACCCCGGCGTCTCCCGCCGGCACTGCGAGATCCGGACCGGAACGCCCTCGACGATCCAGGATCTCGGCTCCACCAACGGCATCGTGGTGGACGGGCAGCACACCACCCGCGCTACGCTCCGCGACGGCTCGCGGATCGTCGTGGGCAGCAGCACCATCATTTACCGGCAAGCCGAAGGGTGAAGCGGGGGCAATGTCAGAGCTGACCCTCACGGTCATGCGGCTGGGTTTCCTGGCCGTACTGTGGCTGTTCGTGATCGTGGCCGTGCAGGTCATCCGCAGCGACCTGTTCGGTACGCGCGTCACCCAGCGCGGAGCGCGCAGGGAAGCCGCGCGCCCGCAGCAGGCCCAGGCCCGGCAGCAGGCCGCGCCCCCGCAGCAGCGCGGCCAGCAGCAGGGCGGCGGCCGACAGCGCCGCAACGCCCCCACCAAGCTGGTCGTGACCGAAGGCACACTGACCGGCACCACCGTCGCGCTCCAGGGCCAGACCATCACCCTGGGCCGCGCCCACGACTCCACGATCGTGCTGGACGACGACTACGCCTCCAGCCGTCATGCCAGGATCTACCCGGACCGCGACGGCCAGTGGATCGTCGAGGACCTCGGCTCCACCAACGGCACGTACCTGGACCGGTCCCGGCTGACGACTCCCACACCGATCGCGCCGGGCGCGCCGATCCGCATCGGCAAGACCGTCATCGAGCTGCGGAAGTAGTGCTACATCATGACTGAGCGCGAGCGGAGCGAGCACGCACCGGCGGACCGCACCCCGGTCTCCGGCGCGCTCCCGACCGGAGGGTGGGCAGTGTGGCTCGACACGACCGGCTGTACCCGGAGCCGACGGGCGAGGTGCGCATGAGTCTGTCACTGCGCTTCGCCGCCGGATCGCACAAGGGCATGATCCGGGAGGGCAACGAGGACTCCGGTTACGCCGGTCCGCGCCTGCTCGCCATCGCCGACGGCATGGGCGGCCAGGCGGCCGGCGAGGTCGCCTCCTCGGAGGTCATCTCCACCCTGGTCACGCTCGACGACGACGTGCCCGGCTCCGACATCCTCACCTCCCTCGGCCAGGCCGTGCAGCGCGCCAACGACCAGCTGCGCTCCATGGTCGAGGAGGACCCCCAGCTCGAGGGCATGGGCACCACCCTCACCGCCCTGCTGTGGACCGGACAGCGCCTCGGCCTCGTCCACGTCGGCGACTCCCGCGCCTACCTGCTGCGCGACGGCGTCCTCACCCAGATCACCCAGGACCACACCTGGGTCCAGCGGCTCGTCGACGAGGGCCGGATCACCGAGGAAGAGGCGACCACCCACCCGCAGCGGTCCCTGCTCATGCGGGCCCTCGGCAGCGGCGACCACGTGGAGCCCGACCTGTCGATCCGCGAGGTGCGGGCCGGCGACCGCTACCTGATCTGCTCCGACGGCCTCTCCGGCGTCGTCTCCCACCAGACGATGGAGGAGACCCTCGCCAGCTACCAGGGCCCGCAGGAGACCGTGCAGGAGCTCATCCAGCTCGCGCTGCGCGGCGGCGGCCCCGACAACATCACCGTGATCATCGCCGACGTCCTCGACCTGGACACCGGCGACACCCTCGCCGGACAGCTGTCCGACACCCCCGTGGTGGTCGGCGCCGTCGCCGAGAACCAGAACCACCTGCACGACAACAACATCATGCAGACCCCGGCCGGCCGCGCCTCCGGCCTCGGCCGCCAGGGCCACGGCCAGGGCGGCGGCGAGTTCGGCCCGCCCGGCAGCGGCGACACCACCGGCTACGTCCCCGGCGGCAGCTTCGGCGACTACAGCGACGAGGACTTCGTCAAGCCCCGCAGAGGCCGCAGGTGGCTCAAGCGCTCCCTCTACGGCACCCTCGCCCTCGCCGTCATCGGCGGCGGCCTCTACGGCGGCTACCGCTGGACCCAGACCCAGTACTACGTCGGTACCAAGGACGAGCACGTGGCCCTGTACCAGGGCATCAGCCAGGACCTCGCCTGGGTGTCACTGTCGAAGGTCGAGAAGGACCACCCCGAGATCGAACTCAAGTACCTGCCGCCCTACCAGCAGAAGCAGGTCAAGAACACGATCGCGGAAGGCGGCCTCCAGGACGCCCAGTCGAAGATCGACGAACTCTCCGTACAGGCCTCCGCATGCAAGAAGGAAGCCGAGCGCCAGACGGCCGCCGACAAGAACAACAGCAAGACCGGCCAGGGCAAGACCTCGGGCACCACGGGAACCACGAACACCTCCTTCACGTCCAAGGCCTCGCCGACACCGAACCCGTCGGGCAGCAAGACGCCGTCCCCTTCGAATTCGAAGTCTCCGTCCCCGTCCGCGACCCCCAGCCCCGGCCCCACCCTCTCGGAGGATGAGCAGAAGGTCGTCTCGCTGTGCGGTAAGCAGTAGGCAAGCCGTGAGAGGCCCCGTCACACGATGAGCACTACCAACCCGTCGACGCACCACACGTCCACCATCGGCGCCATCGGCGCACCGAGCAGACGCAACACCGAGCTGGCGCTCCTGGTGTTCGCCGTCGCCATTCCGGTGTTCGCCTACGCCAACGTGGGCCTGGCCATCAACGACCAGGTACCCGCGGGCCTGCTGAGCTACGGCCTCGGCCTCGGCCTGCTGGCCGGCGTCGGCCATCTCGCCGTAAGAAAGTTCGCCGCCTACGCGGACCCGCTGCTGCTGCCCATCGCCACGCTCCTCAACGGCCTCGGGCTCGTCATCATCTGGCGTCTCGACCAGTCGAAGCTGCTCCAGTCGCTGCCCCACTTCACCGCCGCCGCGCCCCGGCAGCTGCTCTACACCGCGCTGGGCATCGCGATGTTCGTCGTCGTGCTGATCTTCCTCAAGGACCACCGCGTCCTCCAGCGCTACACCTACATCTCCATGTTCGGCGCACTGATCCTGCTCATCCTGCCGCTGGTGCCCGGCCTCGGAGCCAACATCTACGGCGCCAAGATCTGGATCAGGGTTCCCGGCCTCGGCTCCCTCCAGCCCGGCGAGTTCGCGAAGATCGCCCTCGCCATCTTCTTCGCCGGCTACCTGATGGTGAAGCGCGACGCACTGGCACTGGCCAGCCGCCGCTTCATGGGCCTGTACCTGCCGCGCGGCCGCGACCTGGGCCCCATCCTGGTCGTCTGGGTGATCTCGATCCTCATCCTGGTCTTCGAGACCGACCTCGGCACCTCGCTGCTGTTCTTCGGCATGTTCGTGGTCATGCTGTACGTCGCCACCGAGCGGACCAGCTGGATCGTCTTCGGTCTGCTGATGTCCGCGGTCGGCGCCGTCGGCGTGGCCAGCTTCGAGCCGCACATCCAGACCCGTGTCCAGGCCTGGCTCAACCCGATGCACGAGTACAAGCTCAGCCGCATGGTGACCCACGACGGCATCCTCCACTCCGACCAGTTGCAGCAGGCCCTGTGGGCCTTCGGCTCCGGCGGCACCCTCGGCACCGGCCTCGGCCAGGGACACTCCGACCTGATCAAGTTCGCCGCCAACTCCGACTTCATCCTCGCCACCTTCGGCGAGGAACTCGGCCTGGCCGGCATCATGGCGATCCTGCTGCTCTACGGCCTGATCGTGGAGCGCGGCGTGCGCACCGCCCTCGCCGCCCGCGACCCGTTCGGCAAGCTGCTCGCCGTCGGCCTGTCCGGCGCCTTCGCGCTCCAGGTGTTCGTCGTGGCCGGCGGTGTGATGGGCCTCATCCCGCTGACCGGTATGACGATGCCGTTCCTCGCGTACGGCGGCTCCTCCGTGCTGGCCAACTGGGCCCTGATCGGCATCCTGATCCGCATCAGCGACACCGCCAGACGTCCGGCGCCCGCCCCCGCCGCCAGCCCCGACGCCGAGATGACCCAGGTGGTCCGCCCGTGAACAAGCCCCTGCGCCGGATCGCGATCTTCTGCGGTCTCCTCGTCCTCACACTGCTCCTGCGTGACAACTGGCTCCAGTACGTCAAGTCGGACAGCCTCAAGGAGGACACCAACAACCGCCGCGTCACCATCGCCCGCTACGCCACCCCGCGCGGCGACATCATCGTCGACGGCAACCCCATCACCGGGTCCGTCAAGACGAGCAGCGGCGACCTGAAGTACAAGCGCACCTACAAGGACGGCGCCATGTGGTCGCCGGTCACCGGGTACGCCTCCCAGGCCTTCGGCGCCACCCAGCTGGAGTCCATCGACGACGGCATACTCACCGGCGACGACGACCGGCTCTTCTTCCGCAAGACCCTCGACATGATCACGGGGAAGCAGCAGCAGGGCGGAAACGTCGTCACCACGCTCAACGCGGCCGCGCAGAAGGCCGCGTACAACGGCCTGAAGTCGCAGGGCGGCAAGGGCGCGGTCGCCGCGCTCGACCCGTCCACCGGCAAGATCCTGGCGCTGGCCTCGTACCCGTCGTACGACCCCTCGTCCTTCGCCGGCAACAGCCTCACCACGGACTCCAAGGCCTGGAACGCGCTGAAGAAGGACAACAACCCCAGCGACCCGACGCTGAACCGGGCGCTGCGCGAGACCTACCCGCCGGGTTCCACCTTCAAGGTGGTCACCGCGGCGGCCGCGCTGGAGAACGGGCTGTACTCCTCGGCCGACGAGAACACCAAGTCGCCGCTGCCGTGGATCATGCCGGGCACCACCACCCCGCTGAAGAACGAGGGCAACATCCCCTGCAAGAACGCGACCATGCGGGTCGCGCTCAAGGTCTCCTGCAACTCCGTCTTCGGCAAGATCGGCGCGGACCTCGGCAACGACAAGATGCTGGAGGAGGCCAAGAAGTTCGGCTTCGACTCCGAGCAGTTCACCCCGGTCCGTTCCAACGCATCGGTGTTCTCCGACAAGATGAACACCTCGCAGACCGCGCTGTCCTCGATCGGCCAGTTCAACACCGCCGCGACCCCGCTCCAGATGGCGATGGTCGCCTCCGCCGTCGCCAACGACGGCAAGCTGATGAAGCCGTACATGGTCGACTCGCTCCAGTCCCCCAGCCTCGACCCGGTCGCCAAGACCCAGCCCGAGGAGCTCAGCCAGCCGCTGACGCCGAAGAACGCCCAGATCCTCCAGGACATGATGCAGACGGTCGTCAAGGAAGGTACGGGCCAGCACGCCCAGATCCCCAACGTGACCGTGGGCGGCAAGACCGGTACCGCCCAGCACGGCGTCGCGAACAGCAAGAACCCGTACGCCTGGTTCATCTCCTACGCCAAGCTCCCCGACGGCAGCTCGCCGGTCGCCGTGGCCGTGGTCATCGAGGACGACCAGGCGAGCCGCGACGACATCTCCGGTGGCGGCCTCGCGGCCCCGATCGCGAAGAAAGTGATGGAGGCGGTCATCAACTCCAAGAAGTGACTCCGCTCACGTCCCCCACGCATCGGTGCACGTTGCGATACCGGTCCTGTATCGGGTGACGGGCTTGGCCAGGTCACACAGAGCGAGCCGGGTACGGTAGGCCCGGACGGCAGCCTCCGGCCGCACACCCACGTGCCGGCCGGGACCGACGGAGAGGGCTGGTAGGGAACTATGGAAGAGCCGCGTCGCCTCGGCGGCCGGTACGAGCTGGGCCAGGTGCTCGGCCGTGGTGGCATGGCCGAGGTCTACCTCGCGCATGACACGCGCCTCGGCCGCACCGTGGCGGTGAAGACGCTTCGCGCCGACCTCGCGCGCGACCCGTCCTTCCAGGCCCGGTTCCGCCGGGAGGCCCAGTCGGCCGCCTCGCTCAACCATCCCGCGATCGTCGCGGTCTACGACACGGGTGAGGACTACATCGACGGGGTCTCGATCCCGTACATCGTGATGGAGTACGTCGACGGCTCCACGCTCCGTGAGCTTCTTCACAGCGGCCGCAAGCTGCTGCCGGAGCGGTCGATGGAGATGACCATCGGCATCCTCCAGGGCCTGGAGTACGCCCACCGCAGTGGCATCGTCCACCGCGACATCAAGCCGGCGAACGTCATGCTGACCCGCAACGGCCAGGTCAAGGTCATGGACTTCGGTATCGCCCGCGCGATGGGCGATTCCGGCATGACCATGACGCAGACCGCGGCGGTCATCGGCACCGCGCAGTACCTCTCGCCCGAGCAGGCCAAGGGCGAGCAGGTCGACGCCCGCTCGGACCTCTATTCGACCGGCTGTCTCCTCTACGAGCTGTTGACGGTACGTCCCCCGTTCGTGGGCGACTCCCCGGTGGCCGTCGCCTACCAGCACGTACGCGAGGAACCGCAGGCGCCGAGCGTCTTCGACCCCGAGATCACGCCCGAGATGGACGCCATCGTCCTGAAGGCGCTGGTCAAGGACCCCGACTACCGCTACCAGTCCGCCGACGAGATGCGCGCCGACATCGAGGCCTGCCTCGACGGCCAGCCCGTCGCGGCCACGGCGGCACTGGGCGCCGTCGGCTACGGCGGCTACCCGGACGACCAGCCGACGACGGCCCTCCGCTCCGACGCGGGCGCCGGCGCCACGACGATGCTCCCGCCGATGAACCCGGACGACGGCGGCTACGGCTACGACGACCGCCCCGACCGGCGCCGCCAGCCGAAGAAGAACAACACCTCCACGATCCTGCTCGTCGTGGCGGGCATCCTGGTGCTGGTCGGCGCGATCCTGATCGGGAAGTGGGCGTTCCCCGGGAACAACTCGGGAGACGAGACCCTCAAGGCTCCGAACTTCGTCGACCACACAGAGGCCGACGCGAAGAACATGGCCACGAACGTCGACCTCAAGGTCACGGTCACCAGGAAGGCCTGCGGCAAACCGGCGAAAACGGTCTGCTCCCAGAACCCCACCGCAGGCACGGACGTGAAGAAGAACGACACAGTCGCCCTGACCGTGTCGACGGGCACTCCGAAGGTCACCGTGCCCAGCGTGATCGGACTCAGCCAGGACGAGGCCACGTCGAAGCTCCAGAGCGACGACTACAAGTTCGTGGTCAAGACCGAGACCCGCGTCTCCACCGAGGACCCGGGCTCCGTACTCGACCAGGACCCCATCGGCGGCAAGCAGGTCCAGAAGGGCTCGACCATCACCATCACGGTCGCCAAGGCCGAAGCCAAGGCGACCGTCCCCGACGTCACCGGCAAGTCCTGTGACGAGGCCAAGGCCCAGATGACGGCCAACAACCTGGTCGGCAACTGCACCGACGTCGAGACCGACGACAACTCCAAGGTCGGCAAGGTCATCGCGACCGACCCGCAGGCCAACACTCAGGTCAGCAAGAACTCGACGGTGCAGATCCAGATCGGCAAGGCGAAGCAGAACCAGCAGACGCAGGTTCCGAACCTCCAGGGCCAGACCCTGAAGAACGCCAAGACCCTGCTCCAGCAGGCCGGCCTCCAGCTCGGCAACGTCACCGGGTCCCAAGACGACAACGCCATCGTCTTCAATTCCGACCCCGGCGCGGGCAACCCGGTTGACCAGGGCACCGCGGTCAACGTGGTCACGGTCGGGCAGGGCGGCAATAACAACGGCGGCAATAACAACGGCGGCACCAACATCTTCGGTGGCACCACTGGCTGACGCATCGCCAACTTAAGGCAGCGAGACGCTCGGCTGGATTTCCCAGCCGAGCGTCTCACGTCCGCTCCGCGCTCTGATCCCATGGCACGGGACTGACACTTGTAGGACGGCCGGTATGGTCGGCTCATGGCCCGCCGGTCCGCAGGTCCCCCTTCACGAGGCAGCCGTCGGCCAGCACCGTGCGGTTACGGCGTATGTCGCGGCTGATTGCGGATGCAGACACTGGTGACTTTTTCGCTTCGTACCGCAAGCGAATTTTTCGAGCCACCCTCAATTTCGGACAAATTAGCGAAAATGATTCGAAATTCGCGGGACAAGCCTGCATAACAGGCATTCCATGTCGGCTCGAAAATAGTCTTTTATCACCCAACCGAACCGATAACGTTTCTCTCGTGAAGCGATCACATCAACGGATTTCACTGGTCAGTACTGCGGCCGCAGCCCTGCTCGTCGCGGCACCGATGAGCAGCGCCCACGCAGACAATCCTCCACAATACGCGGGGTGCACCACCACGGGGGCCAGTGGTTCGGCAACCTTCAACAACCCTTCTGCGGTGCACGTCGATATCGAGATGAACGTCTCGGATATCGATACGGACAATCACCACGTGGCCATCCGCTTTGTTTCCGATGAGGTTGGTAAGCCGATTCAGTACTGGCCCTGGCACCACAATTACAAGGGCGCCGGAAAGACCATAAACGTGAGCACCTATGCCGATACGTCCCGCGGGTACTTGAACTATAAGGGCGTTCAGGTGGCCACCATGGAAGGGTCGACCGTGCTGCACAGTTGCATCGACTGGGTGGGCGGAGGCCCCTGACTGGCCTTCCGGAGGCGCTGGCCCTTCAGTGGGGCCAGCGCCTCCGCTTGCTTTCCACCTTGCCCACACCCGGATCGCACGGACATGCTGAACCGCACGAAGGTGCTGTCCCTGCTCCCGGACAGGATGCATGTGACGACGGCGAATGGTGGCGCCGTACTTCGGGGGTCACCGTCGAATCCGTCCGTCAGATGGCCAAGCACCACCGCGAAGAGCTGGAAGCCAACGGTTTGGCCGTACTGCGGGGTGCTGACCTTCGAAAATTGGAGAGTGACAACATGTCACTCTCACTGGCAAGTGATCCATAGGCACGCCGGAGTCGCAACTCCCGCCGGACCATCCGCAACATCGCCATACTCCTCTGCGCAGCTAAGCCGCACGCCAACCATCGTCGTCCCTGGCCGCAACGGAGGTCAGGGCGTCGCAATCACCACACTGATGTAATGGTCCGGCTTGTTCCTGCCGGGCTCCGATGCATGTGGCAGCGGCGATGGTTGCCGCGTATTTTCAGGTCCGTGTCAAGGCGATCCGATCCCTTGTGGTCGACCACCGGACTGAGTGGAGGCCAACGGACTACCACGTGCTGACAAGCACAGAACTGAGCGCCTGCAAGGCGCTCAGTTGAATCCAGTCCCGTACAGCATCAGCATGCTGCTTGGCCTTCCGCTCCCTGCCATGGCGGCCTGGGCACGGCCCGTTGCCGGCGACGGTGAACTCGATCGGGGGCAACCCGTACAGCTCATCGGCGACAGCATCGACCCGGACTCGCCTTCCTCAGACGCTGGTGAGCCGCGACTCTCCCTTGACGCTCGCACGGCAGTGCCCCTGCCGATCGTGTCTTCATATGTCAGGACTCGTTGATCGGGTGGGGTAAGGGGAATCGGAGTCTCTGCCCCGGCCTAACGGCCACCGAGTGAGCAGAGGGGCAGAACATGATCAACGAATCGGCGCTGCTGGAATCGAAGTCCCTGCGCGACAGCGTGCTGGAGCGCACGGACGTGCTGGACCGCGTGAAGGTGCTGTCACTGCTGCCGGACGGGATGCATGTGACGACGGCGATGGTGGCGGCGTACTTCGAGATCACCGTGAAGACGCTGGAGTCGGTGGTGGAAGATCACCGACAGGAGCTTGAAGCCAGCGGCTACCAGGTCCTGACAGGGAAACGACTGGCCCTCTTTAAGGGGGCCAGTGGGATCCAGTCACGCTCCAAGGCACTGGCCCTGTTCTCCCGCCGAGCCGTCCTCAACGTCGCCATGCTCCTCCGCGACAGCGAAGTCGCACGTCAGGCGCGTGTGTACCTCCTGGACATGGAGTATCTGGCCAGGACACAGCCTGTGGATAACCCTGTCCACAGGACAGCCCCCTCGCTCGACGACCACATCGACCGACGCATCACCCACATCCTCGGCAAGACCGTCGTCCCCATGTTCAACGCCCTGATCGCCACCTCCGGCGAACACCGCCGCGAGCTCATCGCCCTCCGCGACGACATCCAAAGCGTCGAGCAAAGGCTGTGCTGGCACCACCGACGGCTCACCAGCCTGGAAGGAGACGCGCCGAGGGATCAGGTCAGGGCTGCCATCAGCGCCATGACCTGGCAGGCATTCGAACACCACGTCGCCGATCTGCTCCGGCGCGACGGCTGCACGGACGTCGTCGTACGACAAGCCCGCAGCGACCGAGGTATCGACATCACCGGCCGCACGGCCGACGGACGTACCGTGGCCGTCCAGTGCAAGAACCGGGCCGGCCGCTGGACCGTCCCCAGCGCGGACATGCAGAAGTTCGCCGGTGCCGCACGAGCCATCGACCGCGTCGACGTCGCCCTGTTCGTTGCCACTTCGAACTTCAGCAGCGAAGCCCAAGCCATCGCCGACCTCACCGGAGTCATCACCGTGAACCGTGACGAGGTGGAGGCGTGGAGCGCGGGAGCGCCTCTGAAGGCGTTGCGCTGAGCCATAGCAGAGGGCCCGAAGCCGCAAGAGATAGTTGCGGCTTCGGGCCCTCGTCATGCTAGCTGGCAGAGTTACTCAAAGAACCTCTGTCAGTCGCGCAGTTCCTTCGGTGGCGTCCGCTTGGCATCGACCTTGTCGACACGCACCAGCTCCCCCCACACCACATACCGGTACCGGGACGTGTACACCGGGGTGCAGGTCGTCAGGGTGATGTAGTGGCCGGGCTTCTTGACGCCCGACTCCTTCGGGACGGAGGTCAGGACCTTGACGTTGTACTTCGAGGTCTCAGGGAGAATGGCGAAGGCCTTGTAGACGTACCACTTGTCCTTCGTCTCGAAGACGATCGGGTCGCCCTGCTCCACCTTGTCGATGTTGTGGAACTTGGCGCCGTGGCCGTCACGATGGGCCGCGAGGGTGAAGTTGCCCTTCTTGCCGGAGATCGGCAGCGTGGCCTTGACGGGGTCCGTGTAGTAGCCGGCGACGCCGTCGTTCAGGACCTCCGTCGACGTGCCCTTCTCGACCAGGACCTCGCCGTTCTTCATCGAGGGAACGTGCAGGAAGCCGATGCCGTCCTTGGTGTCCAGCGCCCCCGGACCGCCCGCCGAGCCGTGGGCCCAGCTGTCCCGGACCTTGTCGGCCTCCTTGTGCGCCGTACGGTCGGCGACGACGTTCGTCCACCACAGGGAGTAGACGACGAAGAGGCCGAGCACGAGGCCCGCCGTGATGAGGAGTTCACCGAAAAAGCTGACGGCCGTGGCGATCGGTCCGGTGCCCCGGCGCCGTGCTGCGGGCGCCGCCGCGGGCGCCCCCGTGTGCTCTTCGGTGTCGTCGGCGGTCGCTGCCACTGTTCATCTGCCCTTACTCGACGAGCGCATCCGGCTTGCCCTTGCTGCGCGGCCGTTCCTCGACCATCTTGCCCCAGACGATCAGCCGGTACTTGCTCGTGAACTCCGGCGTGCACGTGGTGAGGGTGATGTAGCGGCCCGGCGTGGTGAAGCCCGAACCCTTCGGGACGGGGTCCAGCACGCTCGTGTTGGAGGGCGCCGTCACCGGCAGCATCGACGTCATCTTGTAGACGTAGTACGTGTCCTGCGTCTCGACGACGACCGCGTCGCCCTTCTTGAGCCGGTTGATGTACCGGAAGGGCTCCCCGTGCGTGTTGCGATGCGCGGCCAGGCCGAAGTTGCCGGTCTTCGCGTCCGGCATCGCCGTCTTCAGCGCGCCCTCGCCGTAGTGGCCGACCATGCCCTTGTCGAGCACCTTCTTGTTGCTGACGCCCTCCGCGATCGGCGCCACCACGTCCAGCTCCGGAATGTGCAGGATCGCGAAGCCCTGCCCCGGCTCGAAGGTCCCCGGCGCGCGCTTGCCGCTCGCCCAGTCCTGCTGGAGGCTGTTCGCCTCCTGGCCGGCCTGGGCGTGCGCCCGGACGTTCGTCCACCACAGCTGGTAGGTGACGAACAGCAGCATCAGCACACCGGTGGTGATGAACACCTCGCCGATCGCCCGGCTCGCGACGACCCCCGGACCCGGCTTGCGCGCCCGTTCCTGCCGCCGGGCCTCGACCCGGGACAGCGGCGCCCCGGACCTCGACTCTCCGGCCCGCGACTCCTCGGACGGCTCCTGCGCGGCCTCCCGCGCACCGCCATGACGCCCGCCACGCCGCTTGGCGGCCTTTCTGCGGGCCGCTCGGCCGCCCGGTGTGGCTCGAGTGGCAGACGTGGCCGAAGAGGCCGCAGAAGCCAACCTGGGCGGTGGCTCGGGTAGCCGCAGCGCCACCGTCTCCTCGTCGATGGGAGCCTCGCGCGGCGGCATGCCGTAGGACTCGTACGACGCGCCGCCGTACGAGTCCTCGCGCTCGGGGCGCAGCGCGGTCACGCCGTGGCCCTGCCCACCACCGGGGCGAGCCCCGCCGACCTCGCCACGGCACCCTGGTCGCCGCACTCCACCAGCCAGTTGGCCAGCATCCGGTGCCCGTGCTCGGTCAGCACCGACTCGGGGTGGAACTGCACTCCCTCGACCAGGAGTTCGCGGTGGCGCAGTCCCATGATGATCCCGTCGTGCGTCCGGGCCGTGACCTCAAGCTCCGCCGGGACCGTGGCCGGCTCCGCGGCCAGCGAGTGGTAACGGGTCGCCGTGAAGGGGGAGGGCAGCCCGGCGAAGACGCCCCTGCCCTCGTGCTCCACCAGCGAGGTCTTGCCGTGCAGCAGCTCGGGCGCGCGGTCCACCACCCCGCCGTACGCCACCTGCATCGACTGCATCCCCAGGCAGACGCCGAAGACGGGCACCCCGGTCGAGGCGCAGTGCCGGACCATGTCCACGCAGACCCCGGCCTCCTCCGGCGTGCCGGGGCCCGGGGACAGCAGCACGCCGTCGAAGCCGTCCTGGGCGTGCGCCGTCGACACCTCGTCGTTGCGCAGCACCTCGCACTCGGCGCCCAGCTGGTAGAGGTACTGGACCAGGTTGAAGACGAAGCTGTCGTAGTTGTCGACGACGAGAATCCGCGCACTCACTGGTTGTCCACCGTCACATCGTTGAAGGGCAGCAGCGGTTCGGCCCAGGGGAACACGTACTGGAAGAGGACATAGACCACGGCCAGAGCCAGCAGGAGCGAGGTCAGCGCCTTCACCCACGTGTTTCCCGGCAGATGCCGCCAGATCCAGCCGTACATGCCGTCCCTTCCGTTCCACCACGGCACCAGACTCCCGCCGTACGTCACCAGACTAACGGCGCAGAGCCTTCGGTTCGCCTGCCTCCACAGGCTGTGTGGAGTCAAGATGCGCCCAGACGATCAGCCGGTGACTGTGGCCCCATTCGGGATCGCACGTCGTCAGCGTCAGATACCGGCCCGGACGCGTGTACCCCGACTTACGTGGCACAGGGTCGATCACTTCAACATCATTCGGAACCGTTTTGTAGGGCCCTTTGTCGATCCGATACGTGAACCAGGTCGTTCCGTCCGTCAATACGACCGCGTCACCGGGCCGCAGCCGCGGAAAGTCCTTGAAGGGGTCGCCGTACGTCCGCCGATGACCCGCCACGGCGAAGTTGCCCTCCTGACCCAGCCGCGCGGTGCGCGCGTAGTGGGCGAGTCCCTTCTTCAGCACGTCGGTGCCGGTGCCCTCGAGCACGGGCTTGTTCCACGTGAAACCGAGCCGCGGGATGTACATGATCGCGAAAGGCCTGCCGTACGTGTACGAGGCGGGCTTCGGGGCCGGCCCGCTCGCCCCCCGCGACGCGGCGGCCGTGGGATGCACGGCCCCCTTCGCCCACTGCTGGTGCAGCTGGTCGATCTGGTCGTTCATCTCGCGGTCGGCCTTGACGCCGGTCCAGAACAGCACATAGACCACGAACAGCACGATCAAGGCGCCCACGGTGATGCAGAGCTCGCTGACGGTCCTGACGATCACGCGCACCGGCGGCTCCTGGCGGGGGCACCTACTTCACGGGCTTCGCGTAGTGCAGGTCCACTGTGCCCGAGTAGCCGGGCAGAGTCACCGTCCCGTCCTCGGTGACTTTCCAGCCGAGGCCGTAGACGTTCACGTACACCATGTAGGTCTGGATCGCCTGCGAGTCCGCCAGCGCCTGCTGCATCTTCGCCGGGTCACCGACCGCCGTGATCTTGTACGGCGGCGAGTAGACGCGGCCCTGGAGGATCAGCGTGTTGCCCACGCAGCGCACGGCACTGGTGGAGATCAGCCGCTGGTCCATGACCTTGATGCCCTTGGCCCCGCCCTGCCACAGCGCGTTCACCACGGCCTGGAGATCCTGCTGGTGGATGACCAGGTAGTCGGGCTGCGGCTCGGGATAGCCGGGCAGTTTGGCCGTGGCGTTCGGCGGGGCGTCGTTCAGCGTGACCGAGATCGCCTTGCCCTTGACCTTCTCCGTCCCCGCGTTCTTCTCCAGCCCGGAGAGCTTCTCGTCCTGCGCCTTGGTGCTGCCGTCGTCCCGCTCGGCCAGCGCCTCGACGTCGTCCCGCAGCGTCGCGTTGGACTCGTCCAGCCCCTTGTTCTTGTGGCTGCGTTCCTGGACGAGGTCGGACAGCTTCAGCAAGGAGGAGTCCGTACGGATGTCGGTGCCCTTGGCCGTGTTGAAGCTGGTGAAGAAGATCAGACCGGCGAGGGCGAAGACCGCCGCGGTCAGAACCCGCACCGGCTTGAGGCGGGGACCGCGGACAGGGCCGGAACCCGTTGATCCCGTACCGGGGGAGTCGGCAGAATTGCTCAACGTACCCTTATCTCCTTCGGCGCCGCGGAAGCACTACGCTAACGGACGCCCGGGGGAGTGCTCAGTCTGCCCTTACTGTCCCCTTGTACGCTGCCCCGGACCCCGACCCAGTTACCTGCGCGGCCACGCAGCGCATCGACAGGAGAGACCCTCGTGCCGAAGTCACGTATCCGCAAGAAGGCCGACTACACGCCGCCGCCGTCGAAGCAGGCCACGGCGATCAAACTGACCAACCGCGCCTGGGTCGCGCCCGTCATGCTGGCGATGTTCCTCATCGGCCTGGCCTGGATCGTCGTCTTCTACGTGACCGACGGTTCGCTGCCGATCGACAAGCTGGACAACTGGAACATCGTGGTGGGCTTCGGCTTCATCGCCGCGGGATTCGGCGTCTCCACCCAGTGGAAGTAGCGGCTGCCTCCGGGTGAACGCAGCTCTGCCCAGGGTTATCCGCTGAGTTATCCACAGGCACTGTCCACACGCTGGGGAAAAGAAAGACGATCTGTGGATAACCCGCCGGAGGTTGACGCCGGTGTGACAGACATACCGGTTGACGCGAAACCCTCGCCCCCTGCCCGACCTGGGAAAACACACCTGAGCGGCAGGGGGCGCAGCTGTTGCCGCACAGTGTGCACAAGATCGGGCACAGACTGTGGACAACGGTTCGGTATCAGGTGAGCTGAGCCGTCCTGACCAGCATCAGGAGCACCACCACGGCCAGGACCAGCGCGCAGGTGCCGTACTGGATCAGGGCTCGGTGTCTGCGTGGGGCGTGGACCATGGCGTAACCGCACACGACGCCTGCCACGAGGCCGCCGATGTGGGCCTGCCAGGCGATGCCGCTGAACCCGAAGGTGAAGATGAGGTTGATCACCAGCAGGGCGATGACCGGCCGCATGTCGTAGTTGAGCCGGCGCACCAGCACGGCGGTCGCGCCGAAGAGGCCGTAGACGGCTCCGGAGGCGCCGAGGGAGGCCTGGGACGGGGCGGCCAGCAGGTAGGTCAGGGCGCCGCCGGCCAGGCCGGAGACGAGGTAGAGCGTCAGGTAGCGGGCGCGGCCGAGGGCGGCTTCCAGGGGGCCGCCGATCCACCACAGGCTCAGCATGTTGAAGCCGATGTGCCAGAAGGCCTGGTGGGCGAACATGGAGGTCACCAGGCGGTACCACTCGCCCTGTGCGACGCCCAGCGTGGGGGTGTACGGCTTCGGGGGCCACTCGCCGATGAGCAGCAGGTGGTCCAGGAGCGAGGAGTCCGCCCGGATGGCGATGAACACGGCGAGGTTGATCCCGATGAGGATCTTGGTGATCAGCCGCGGGTCGGCGGTGACCGTACCTCCGGCGACCGTCCGGGGCCGGGAGGCGGCCGTGGACCGTCCGCTGCCGCCGCCTCCCCCACTCTCGGCTCCGCTCGAGCGGGAGGTACCACGGACGCATTCCGGGCACTGGAAGCCCACGGAGGCGCTGACCATGCATTCGGGGCAGATGGGGCGCTCGCAGCGGGTGCAGCGGACGCCGGTCTCGCGGTCCGGGTGCCGGTAGCACACGGGCACGCTCCTGGCGTCCTGCGCGCTGCCTGCGGCCTCCTGGTCCATGGAGTCACCTCGGTCGTCTCGTGGACACTGCACCAGCCCGCTCATCCTTACGGACGAGCGGGGCGATTGGTTCCCGACCTGTCTCAGCCCTGGCGGCGCTCGATGACGATCGTCTCGATGACGACGTCCTTGACCGGCCGGTCGTTGGGCTTGGTGGTGGGGACGGCGGCGATGGCGTCCACGACCTTCTGGCCGGCCGGGTCGGCGACCTCGCCGAAGATGGTGTGCTTGCGGTTCAGCCAGGTCGTCGGGGAGACGGTGATGAAGAACTGCGAGCCGTTGGTGCCGGGGCCGGCGTTGGCCATGGCGAGCAGGTAGGGCTTGTTGAAGGACAGGTCCGGGTGGAACTCGTCCTCGAACTCGTAGCCCGGGCCGCCGATGCCGGTGCCGAGCGGGTCGCCGCCCTGGATCATGAAGCCGCTGATCACCCGGTGGAAGACCGTGCCGTCGTAGAGCTTGTCGTGGCTCGCCGCGCCGGTGGCCGGGTGCTTCCACTCGCGCTCGCCCTGGGCGAGCTCGACGAAGTTCTTGACCGTCTTGGGCGTGTGGTTCGGGAAGAGCCGGACCTCGATGTCGCCGTGGTTGGTCTTCAGGGTGGCGTAGAGCTGCTCGGCCACGATCTGCCTTCCGTTGTCTTCCTGTGACCCTCTGATCCTCGCACGCTCCAGGCCACGCGTCGCCCGACCGTGTCTTGTGGGCGCGAATCGGCCCGGGGCGGGCGCGCGCGGCGGCGATTCGTGGCATTGTCGGGATTGTCGTCGACAGGCTCGTGTTGCCCCGTATTCACCCGCTCTTCGTGTGGGGCGTGGGGTGTGAGTGGTTCGGTCGGCACCCGTATGCCCGTCCGCGCATGCCCCATGTCCCGTTGACAGGCATGATCCGTAAAAGGGTGGAAAGTCGAAATACCGTACGCCACCGAGGAGGAGGAACCCGTGACCCGCATCGACAGCGTGCGCGCCGCGACCGGCTCGGCGAAGGACAGCGTGCTGCACGCCGCGGAAGTGGTGGCGCCCTACGCCGACACGGCCAAGGAGCGTGCCGCGCACTACGCGCAGGAGGCACGCGTACGGCTCGCGCCCAAGGTGTCGCAGGCCGCAGAACAGGCCCGCGTGCAGTACGACGCCCGTCTCGCGCCCCGGCTGGAGCTGGCCCGGGCGCAGGCCATGGCCCATGTCCCGCCGAAGGTCGACCAGGCCGCCCATGAGGCGGCGGTCCGTACCCGCAAGGCCGCCCGGCAGGCGGCGGTGTACTCGCGGCCGAAGATCGAGCAGGCGGTGGCCGCGGCCGGGCCGGTGCGCGACGAGGCGGCGGCGCGGGGTGCCGCGGCGCTGGCCGCGCTGCGTGGCCAGGTCTCGCCCAAGGAGATCCAGAAGCTGGCTCGTAAGCACCGGCGGCGGGCCAGGGCCGGTCGTGTCGCCAAGGCGCTGGCCGTGGTGGGTGCGGTGGCCGGTACTGCTTTCGCGGCCTGGAAGTGGTGGGACAAGCAGGCCAATCCCGACTGGCTGGTGGAGCCGCCCGCCGCGACGGAGGTGCCCGAGTCGGGCCGGCTGGCGTCGGTCGACGGCACTGGGCAGGCGCCGCTCGATCCCGAGGTGCAGGCCAAGGAGGCCGAGGAGGAATCGGCGGACCGCGACGAGCGCGGCCGCGGCTGACGGCGGCGTCCGGAGACGGACGCGGATGGGGCGGGAGGCTTTCGGGCCTCCCGCCCCATCCGCGTTCCATCACAAACAATTGCAAATCATCGCAAATCGCTCAATCGTCACCCAGTCGGAACACGGTCCCCGGGATGCCGGACATGAGCGCGCCCATGGCACGCAAAAGCCCCTCCGGTCCGCTTTTCGCAGACCGGAGGGGCTTCCTGGAGTGGAGCCTAGGGGAGTCGAACCCCTGACATCTGCCATGCAAAGACAGCGCTCTACCAACTGAGCTAAGGCCCCGTGACGCAGGCGTCCACCGGAAGAATCACCTACCGGCGTGCGCCGCAGACCAGAGTACCGGGTCACCCCCGGGATCTCGCAAAAAAGTTGGGGTCCCCGTCGGCGACCACGCTCCGTAAGATGCCCCTCGTGGTTCGCTACAGCGAACCCACGTTCAGGGGAAGCGATGGGGAGACGCAATGGACGCCGCACAGCAGGAAGCCACCGCAAGAGCGCGGGAGCTGCAGCGGAACTGGTACGGGGAGCCGTTGGGGGCGCTCTTCCGTAAGCTCATCGAAGATCTCGGTCTCAACCAGGCCCGCCTCGCGGCGGTCCTCGGCCTGTCCGCGCCGATGCTGTCGCAGCTGATGAGCGGTCAGCGCGCGAAGATCGGCAATCCGGCGGTCGTGCAGCGGGTGCAGCTGCTGCAGGACCTGGCGGGGCAGGTCGCGGACGGCAGCGTCAGCGCGGCCGAGGCGACCGAGCGCATGGAGGAGATCAAGAAGTCACAAGGGGGATCGGTGCTCAGCAACACCACACAGACGACCAGCAGTTCGGGGGCGCCCACGGTCAAGCGGGTGGTCCGCGAGATCCAGTCGCTGCTGCGCTCGGTGGCCGCGGCCGGGGACATCATCGAGGCCGCGGACACCCTCGCCCCGAGCCATCCGGAGCTGGCGGAGTTCCTGCGCGTCTACGGCGCCGGCCGCACCTCGGACGCGGTCGCGCACTACCAGTCCCACCAGAGCTGAGTCCGCGGCCCGGGGAGGGGTCGTAGCTCTCATCACGGGGGAAGCTCGTCACGGGGGAAGCAAGTGACGGGGAAACATCACGGGGGCCGCAGGGGGAGGAGCGACGGACAGCCATGGGTGAGGTCTTCGCCGGGCGGTACGAACTGGCCGACCCGATCGGACGCGGCGGAGTCGGCGCCGTCTGGCGCGCCTGGGACCACCGCCGTCGCCGTTACGTCGCCGCCAAGGTGCTCCAGCAGCGCGACGCCCACTCCCTCCTGCGCTTCGTACGGGAGCAGGCCCTGCGGATCGACCACCCGCACGTGCTCGCTCCGGCGAGCTGGGCCGCCGACGACGACAAGGTCCTGTTCACCATGGACCTGGTCGTCGGTGGTTCCCTGGTCCACCTGGTCGGGGACTACGGTCCCCTGCCGCCCGGTTTCGTCTGCACTCTCCTCGACCAGCTGCTGGCCGGCCTCGCCGCCGTGCACGCCGAGGGTGTCGTCCACCGGGACATCAAGCCCGCCAACATCCTGCTGGAGGCCACCGGCACCGGCCGGCCCCGGCTGCGGCTGTCCGACTTCGGCATCGCGATGCGGCTGGGCGAGCCGCGCCTGACGGAGACCAACCTCGTGGTGGGGACGCCGGGTTACCTCGCGCCCGAGCAGATGCTGGGCGCCGAACCGGACTTCCCCGCCGACCTGTTCGCGGTCGGCCTGGTCGCGCTGTACCTGCTCCAGGGCGCCAAGCCCGACGCCAAGGCGCTCGTCCAGTACTTCATGGAACACGGCACGCCCGGCGCTCCCAAGGGCGTTCCCGAGCCGCTGTGGCAGGTCGTGGCCTCCCTGCTGCAACCGGATCCACAGGCCCGCTTCCGCACCGCCACGGGAGCGCGCAAGGCCCTCGCCGCCGCCGTGGAGCTCCTGCCGGAGCCGGGCCCCGACGAGGAACTGATCGAGATCTTCGACCAAGTCGGCCCCCTGCCTCCGGGGTTCGGCCCGGAGGGGCCACTGGGTGCCGGGCCCGGGGCGAGAGCGGACGAAGGGGCGTACGAGGGCACGAGTACGGGGTCGGAGGCGCCCGCCGACACGGATACGGACACGGGCCACTCCGTGTCGGACACCGGCAGCTTCCGCCTGCCGCCACCGCGGCAACCGTCCACGCCTACGCCCACACCGGCACCGACGCCGGCGCCCACCCCGACACCCACGCCGACGCCGACGACGCAGAGCCACAACCCCGCGCCCGCGCCGCACGCCCCCTTTCCCCCACCCTCGTACGCCGTCGCATCACCCCCGTACACCCACACCCCGCCGCACCCCCACACCCCCACCGCCCCCTACACCGCGCAGGTCCCCCGAGCCACACACGCCACGCATGCCGCACACGCCGCGCCACGGCACCGTCCCGGGCCCCCGTCCAAGGTCGTCGTGCCGGTACTGCTGTTCGCGCTGGCCTGCTACGCGGTCGGGTTCTGGGCGCTGGCCCGCGTCTGAGCCGTGGCGGTCGCGGCCCTGCGCCGTGCCGTCAGGGTCCACAGGCCGAGCCCCAGGAGCAGTACCGTCCCGGTGCCGATCCCGCCGGCGGCGAGGGCCTTCATGGCGGTGCCGCCACCGGGGGCCTCGCCCGTGACCGCGGCCTCCCGGTCGCCGGCCGTGATCTCGAAGAGGTGCGCGGGTGCGGACTTCCCGGTGTACCCGGGTCCGGCGTGGGGCGTGCCGTCGACGCGGACGCGCAGTGTCAGCCCGTACGCCTTGTCGCCGAAGGTGTCGGCGACCTGCCCGCTGAGGTGGACGGCGAGGTAGTAGGAGCCGGCGAAGCGCATGGCGCTGACCTGGCCGCTCGCGGCGTACCGGTTGACGTAGGCGACGGGCGGCAGGGGGGCGAGGGCGGCCGTCGCCTGCCGGCCGCTGTAGCCGCTGGCGGCGTCGGTGACGGCACCGCGGGCGGGGTTGTACAGGGACAGGCCGAGGGCGCCGGTCACATAGCCGCCGCCCTCGGCGGAACTGCCGAGTTCGGCGGTGGCGTACAGCTGCTGGCCCCAGTCGACGGGGACCTTGTAGAAGAGGGTCTGGCCGGGCCGGATGCGGGTGTCCCAGACGCCCTGGACCAGTGCCCGCGCCCCGGCGAAGCCGGCGCCGCCGGCTCGGGTCCGGGGGTCGCCGGTGAGGGGCTCGGGGGTGGCGGAGTTCCAGTCCCCGGGCGCCGCGGTGCCGGTGGCCTTGGCCCGGGGCGGTTCGGTGACCGGGGCGATCTCCAGGCTCCAGTCCTGGGCCGAGGAGGCGCCGCCGGACCCGGAGCCGGTCGCGTCGGCGCGTTCGACGACCAGGTAGAACGTGCCCGCCCCCTGACACAGCGCCTTGCCCGCCTCACGTATCCCCAACGCGGTGACGGGGTGCGGGCTCAGGCCGCCGCCGAAGCTCGCGGTGTCGTTGGAGCAGGTGGTGCCGTCGGCGGCCTGGAGCGAGACACGGATGCCGTCGGTGGCGGAGACCTTGGCGTCGGGCGGGGGGACGGCGGTGACGGCGACGTAGGCCGTCGTCGCCCGGTCGGTGAGTGCGAAGCGGTAGTAGACCTCGGCGTTCTTCCCGAGGGAGCTGCGGTAGCTCTTGCCGGGCTCCAGGCGTTCGGCGTCCGTGGTGCCTGCCGTGCCCTTCACGGTCCGCGCCTCGGGTGCGAAGGCGTAGCCGCCCGGTGTCCCGGTCGTGGTGCCGTCGGCGGCCGCGGTGCCGCCCGGCAGGGCGACCGCCGCGCCCGTCAGCACTCCGGTGACGGCGAACCGTACCGCCGTACGCCACCAAGCCGTACGCCACCGCCCCGTCCCCATGCCGCCCCGCCCCCTCGCGCTCGTACCGGACCGTCGCCCATCCTGCAACACGAAACCCCGACCGCGAGGGCGGTCGGGGCTTGCTCAGATTCCGGTTTTTCCGGTACTCACGAACCCGTGGGCACGGAGTCAGTCGCCTCCGTCCACAGATCCTGCTCGGCGCGATCCGCCTGGATCTGGCGGTACACGAGGAGCCCGCCGATGGCGGCCAGTGCGACCAGGAGAAGCTTCTTCACCGCGCGACCTCGTCTTTCGTTGACGTAGGGGACCTCTGGCGCCCGACTATACACACCGACCGATATCGATCGGTGACCTACATCGGTACGTCAACTTCCGCCCGTCTGAGATCAATTCTTGTCCTTTACGCCCATACGAGTGGTGTTCATCAGAACATCGCCGCGCCACGGGCGTCGGTCCACCACTTCGCGGCCCTCATACACATCATGAGGAAAGTACGCAAATCGCCCGACCTGAAAGTGAGGGGCCATGACCCAGAACAAGGTCATGAAGCTGTGGACCGCCATCATCACCGCATTCCTCGCGCTGTTCACGGCGCTCGGCCTCGCCACGGCGACCACCGCCGCGGCCGCACCGCAGACCCGGACCGAGGAACCGTGCGGCGAGACCGTACAGGTTTCGGCTCCGCTCCCGCCCCTCCTGTCCCGGTTGGTCGCTCCGTCCCTGCCCCCCACGATGAAGCAGCGCATCCAGGCCGAGGCCCACGGCAAGTCCCCCGGCTGCCGTCGCCAGTCCCCCAGCGACCAGGAAGCGTCCTCCTCTTCCTCCGAGCACAAGGCCCCCCTGCAGACCTGACGGAGCCGGGCAGCACACGAGCGACGTAACACGACACAACGGCGGTTTGCGTACAGCCACCCGCACAGAGAGACCCCCGACCGGCAGAACCGGTCGGGGGTCTCGTCGTACTGCGACGGGCCGTTCCCGCTGCCCCCCTGAACGCCAAAACCCCCAACCGCTATCAGTTGGGGGTCTTCCTGCTGGTGGCGCCAACAGGATCGCTCTACAGCACCCGCCCTACTCCTCCGGCTCCCACGCGCGGAGAAGGTCGAACAAACCTGCGTCTCCCTCGATCTGCACGGAGTCCGCCGGGATACGGTCGTACACGAAGAGGACCAGCTCACTGGCCGTGCCGCGAACGGAGACGCCGGCCGCGTCCGGGCCCTCGTCGGCAGCGGCGACAGGCGTCGTGCCGGGCGCGGGGATACGGGTGGAGCGTGCGCCGTCGCCGTCGACCGTGAGGCGCCAGGAGTGGCCCTCGGTGGCGTGGAAGTCGAAGGCAGTGGGCTTGTGCGGCCAGGCACTCGTCGTTGCGACGCAGGTGAACAGGAACTCCTCGACACCGTCGAGTGCCACCTCGTCCGGCAGCGGCTCCGGAGCACCCACAGTGACCTGGGCGTCGTAGGTGTGCACCGCCATCTGCTGGAGCTGGTGCCGGGCGACGGCGCCACAGGTCTGCGGCGACTGGGACGCACCCCACCACGTCCAGCAACCGCGATCCGGGCCGGCCTCCCGCAATGCGTCCAGCAGTTGCTCCGTGGACTCCGCCAACCAGGCCGGCAGGGCCTCCCGCTCCCGAGGCGCAGCCGGGTCGCCCTCCGCTGCGGACTTGGCCGGAGCAGGCCCTGCGGCGACGGTGGCGGCCCAGGCGCGGCGTCCCTCGCCGATGTGCTGCGCCAGATCGAACAGCGTCCACTCCGGGCAGGTCGGCACCTGCACGTCGAGGCTGGTCGCGGAGGCGACCACGGCGCGGAAGGCGCTCGACCGTTCGTCGATCAGTCGCAACAGAGCGGGGAACGCAAGTGTCGTTGTCACGTGGACTCTCTATCACCGTGTTCCGACAATCGGACAGTGATTTTCACAGCCGAGGCGGCGAGCGCGCGCCACGCGCCGTAAGGGGTTGATGTCAGTCGTAGATGTCAAAAACCCCCGGCCCATGTGGACCGGGGGTCTTCGTGATGGTGGGGCTAACAGGATTTGAACCTGTGGCCTCATCCTTATCAGGGATGCGCTCTAACCAACTGAGCTATAGCCCCGCCGCGCTGTGCGGTGTATGTCCCGCGCGCTGACTCCTGAAGATTAGCGCACGAGAGGGGCAGTCCCAAAATCGGTTGTCGGGGGTCCGTCACTCGTCTTCGGCGAGGGTCAGCTCGATGCCCCCGACGAAGCCCGCGGAGAGGTTGTAGATGAACGCGCCGAGCGTGGCGAGGGCGGTGGCCAGGACGACGTCGATGACCGCGATGATCGTCGCGAACGTCAGGACGTGCGGCAGCGACAGGAAGGCTTGCAGGTCGAAGCCGTTGGACTCGGTGGAGCCCGTGGCCTCCGAGATCTGGCCGCCGACCGTCGAGAAGACGCCCATCGCGTCCAGGACCATCCACAGCACCGCGGACGCGACGACCGTGCAGATGCCGATCGCGATGGAGAGCAGGAAACTGACCTTCATCACGGACCACGGGTCGGCCTTGGCCACCCGCAGCCGCGCCTTGCGCGTACGGGGCGTGGTGCGCGCTCCGGAACCGGTGCGCGGCCGGCGTACGGCCGCGCCGGGGCCCTGCGCCGGGTAGGCCTGCGGCGGGTGGTAGGGGCCGGAGGGCTGCTGCGGCTTGCGTTCCCCGGGCAGCGGCGAGGCCGCCTCGGGCGCCGGCCCGTCCTCACGGCCGCGGGCGTCCGCCACAGTTCCCCCCTGGGATCCATGCGAGTCGGGTGAGGGTGAGCCCGCCTTGACCGGCTTCAGGTTGGTCGTGTGCGGATCCGTCGGCTGCGCGGCGCTCGCGGCGGAGCCACGGCCGCCGCCGCCCGTTTCCGTACCCGTGGAGGTACCGGCCGACCCGGCGCCCGTGGCTCCGCTCACGATGACTCACTCCTCGTGCTACTCGTCCGAGGGCGCCTCACCCTCGTCCGTGCCGGTGGTCGCGGCACCCTCGGCGGTCTCGTCGACGGCCACGTCGCCGTCGACCTCCTCCGCCTCGCGTCCCGCCTCGGCGTTACGTGCGATACCGACCACGGCATCGCGCTTGCCCAGGTTGATCAGTTGGACGCCCATGGTGTCACGGCCCGTCTCCCTGACCTCGTTGACTCGCGTACGAATCACACCGCCGGAGAGGGTGATGGCGAGGATCTCGTCGAGTTCCTCCACCACCAGCGCGCCCACGAGCGATCCGCGGTCCTCCACGATCTTGGCGGCCTTGATACCGAGGCCACCGCGGCCCTGGACGCGGTACTCGTCGACGCGGGTCCGCTTCGCGTACCCGCCGTCTGTGGCAGTGAACACGAACGTACCGGTTCGAACAACATTCATCGAGAGCAGCTCGTCGCCCTCGCGGAAACTCATGCCCTTGACACCCGAGGTGGCACGGCCCATGGGCCGCAGGGTGTCGTCCGAGGCGGTGAACCTGATCGACTGCGCCTTCTTGCTGATCAAGAGCAGATCGTCGTCGGCCGAGACGAGTTCGGCTCCGATCAGTTCGTCGTCGGAACCGTCCGCGCTCTCCCGCAGATTGATCGCGATGACGCCACCGGAGCGGGGCGAATCGTAATCCTTCAGAGGCGTCTTCTTGACCAGACCGGCCTTGGTGGCCAGCACCAGGTACGGCGCCGCCTCGTAGTCCCGGATCGCGAGGATCTCGGCGATGGCCTCGTCCGGCTGGAAGGCCAGGAGGTTGGCCACGTGCTGCCCGCGCGCGTCCCGGCCGGCGTCGGGGAGCTCGTACGCCTTCGCCCGGTACACCCGGCCCTTGTTGGTGAAGAACAGCAGCCAGTGGTGCGTGGTCGAGACGAAGAAGTGGTCGACGATGTCGTCTTCCTTCAGCTTCGTGCCGCGCACGCCCTTGCCGCCGCGCTTCTGCGCCCGGTAGTCGTCCGTCTTGGTGCGCTTGACGTAGCCGCCGCGCGAGACGGTGACGACGATGTCCTCCTCGGCGATCAGGTCCTCGATGGACATGTCACCGTCGTAGGGCACCAGCATGGTCTTGCGGTCGTCGCCGTACTTCTCGACGATCGCGGCGAGCTCCTCGCTGACGATGCCGCGCTGGCGGACCGGCGAGGCCAGGATCGCGTTGTACTCGTTGATCTTCGCCTGGAGTTCGTCGTGCTCCTGGACGATCTTCTGCCGCTCCAGGGCGGCCAGGCGGCGCAGCTGCATCTCGAGGATGGCGTTGGCCTGGATCTCGTCGATCTCCAGGAGCTCCATCAGGCCCCCGCGCGCGATCTCGACGGTCTCACTGCGCCGGATCAGCGCGATGACCTCGTCGATGGCGTCCAGCGCCTTCAGCAGACCGCGCAGGATGTGCGCCCGCTCCTCCGCCTTGCGCAGCCTGAAGCGCGTACGGCGGACGACGACCTCGATCTGGTGCGTCACCCAGTGCCGGATGAACGCGTCCAGCGACAGCGTGCGCGGCACGCCGTCGACCAGCGCCAGCATGTTGGCGCCGAAGTTCGTCTGGAGGTCCGTGTGCTTGTAGAGGTTGTTCAGGACGACCTTGGCGACCGCGTCCCGCTTCAGGACGATGACCAGCCGCTGACCCGTGCGGGACGAGGTCTCGTCCCGCACGTCCGCGATCCCGCCGATCTTGCCGTCCTTGACGAGATCGGCGATCTTCTGGGCCAGGTTGTCGGGGTTCACCTGGTACGGCAGCTCCGTGACCACCAGGCACTGCCGGTTCTGGATCTCCTCGACCTCGACGACCGCGCGCATGGTGATCGAGCCGCGGCCCGTGCGGTAGGCCTCCTCGATGCCCTTGCGGCCGACGACGAGCGCGCCGGTCGGGAAGTCCGGGCCCTTGATGCGCTCGATGAGGGCGTCCAGGAGCTCCTCGTGCGAGGCCTCCGGGTTCTCCAGATACCACTGGGCGCCGGAGGCGACCTCGCGCAGGTTGTGCGGCGGGATGTTGGTCGCCATACCGACCGCGATACCGGCCGAGCCGTTGATCAGCAGGTTCGGGAAGCGGGCCGGCAGAACGGTCGGCTCCTGGGAGCGGCCGTCGTAGTTGTCCGTGAAGTCGACGGTCCCCTCGTCGATGTCACGGACCATCTCCATCGACAGCGGCGCCATCTTGCACTCGGTGTAGCGCATCGCCGCGGCGGGGTCGTTGCCCGGGGAACCGAAGTTGCCGTTGGAGTCCACCAGCGGCATGCGCATCGACCACGGCTGGGCGAGGCGCACCAGGGCGTCGTAGATCGAGGAGTCGCCGTGGGGGTGGTAGTTGCCCATGACGTCGCCGACGACGCGGGCGCACTTGTAGAAGCCGCGATCGGGGCGGTAGCCGCCGTCGTACATGGCGTACAGGACGCGGCGGTGGACGGGCTTGAGACCGTCACGGACGTCGGGCAGCGCGCGGGACACGATGACGGACATCGCGTAGTCCAGATACGAGCGCTGCATCTCCGTCTCGAGCCCGACGGGCTCGACGCGCATCGCGACTTCGCCGCCCTCTTCGGGGGTGACGGGAGTGTTCTCGTCGGCCATTGCTGGTGAAGATCCTTCCCTGTGCGGTCAGCTGAGACCGACTCAGATGTCGAGGAAGCGGACGTCCTTGGCGTTTCGCTGGATGAACTGGCGGCGGGCCTCGACGTCCTCGCCCATCAGGACCGAGAACAGGTCGTCGGCCTGGGCGGCGTCGTCGAGGGTGACCTGGCCGAGGACCCGGTGCTCCTGGTCCATCGTGGTCACGCGCAGCTCCTCGGCGTTCATCTCACCGAGGCCCTTGAAGCGCTGGATCGAGTCCTCGCGGACGCGCTTGCCGCGCTGCCGGCCCATCTCGATCAGCGCGTCACGCTCGCGGTCCGAGTAGGCGTACTCGATGTCGTCCCGGCCCCACTTGATCTTGTACAGCGGGGGACGGGACAGGTACACGTGCCCGGCCTCGACCAGTGGCCGCATGAAGCGGAACAGGAAGGTCAGCAGCAGGGTGCTGATGTGCTGGCCGTCGACGTCGGCGTCCGCCATCAAGATGATCTTGTGGTAGCGGAGCCGCTCGATGTCGAAGTCCTCGTGCACACCCGTGCCGAACGCGGAGATCAGCGCCTGGATCTCCTGGTTCTGCAGGATCTTGTCGATCCTGGCCTTCTCCACGTTGAGGATCTTGCCGCGGATCGGGAGGATCGCCTGGTACTCCGGGTTCCGGCCGGACTTGGCCGAGCCGCCGGCGGAGTCACCCTCGACGATGAAGATCTCGCACTTGGTCGGGTCGTTCGACTGGCAGTCGGAGAGCTTGCCCGGCAGGGACGCCGACTCCAGCAGGCCCTTGCGGCGGGTCAGGTCGCGGGCCTTGCGGGCCGCCACGCGCGCGGTGGCCGCCTGGATGCCCTTGCGGACGATGTCCGCGGCCTCCACCGGGTTGCGGTCCAGCCAGTCGTTGAGGTGCTCGTAGACCGCCTTCTGAACGAAGGTCTTGGCCTCCGTGTTGCCCAGCTTGGTCTTGGTCTGGCCCTCGAACTGCGGCTCGCTCAGCTTCACCGAGATGATCGCGGTCAGACCCTCGCGGATGTCGTCACCCGTGAGGTTGTCGTCCTTCTCGCGCAGCAGCTTCTTGTCGCGCGCGTACTTGTTGATCAGCGAGGTCAGCGCCGCACGGAAGCCCTCCTCGTGCGTGCCGCCCTCGTGGGTGTGGATGATGTTGGCGAACGAGTAGACGCCCTCGCTGTAGCCGCTGTTCCACTGCAACGCGACCTCGAGGGACAGGCTCTTGTCCCTGTCCTCGGCCTCGAGGTCGATGACCGAGGGATGCACCAGCTCTCCCTTGCGGGAGTTGAGGTACTTCACGAAGTCGACGATGCCGCCCTCGTAGTGGTACTTGACCGACTTGACCTCGGCCTTCTCGTCGGCGCCCGCCTCGTCCGCACCGGTCACGGCCTTCGCCGACTCGCGCTCATCAGTGAGTTTGATCGTCAAACCCTTGTTGAGGAACGCCATCTCCTGGAAGCGCCGCGAGAGCGTCTCGAAGGAGTACTCGGTGGTCTCGAAGATGTCCGGGTCGGCCCAGAAGGTGACCGAGGTGCCGGTCTCCTCCGTCGCCTCGTGCTGGGCGAGCGGGGCCGTCGGGACGCCCAGCTTGTAGTCCTGCGTCCAGCGGTGGCCGTCGGTCTTGATCTCGACGGAGACCTTGGTCGACAGGGCGTTCACGACGGAGACACCGACGCCGTGCAGACCGCCGGAGACCGCGTAGCCGCCGCCGCCGAACTTGCCGCCCGCGTGCAGCACGGTCAGCACGACCTCGACGGCCGGCTTCCCCTCGGAGGGGACGATGCCCACCGGGATGCCGCGGCCGTTGTCGACGACGCGCACGCCACCGTCGGCGAGGATCGTCACGTCGATGGTGTCCGCGTGGCCGGCCAGTGCCTCGTCGACGGAGTTGTCGACGACCTCCTGCACGAGGTGGTGCAGACCGCGCTCGCCGGTGGAACCGATGTACATACCGGGTCGCTTGCGGACCGCGTCCAGGCCCTCGAGGACGGTGATGGCGCTGGCGTCGTACGAGGCCGTGACCTCCCCGTTCGAGGAGGTCGCCGGGCCGTTCACGCCCGCGTCGGTGGACGGGATGTTCTCGTTGGGGTTGCCGGAATCGGCCACGAAGCGCCCTTTCTGGCACAGCACGAGCCGGGCTCGTCGGCGGGTTGCCGGAGCGGCTGCGGCATGTTGCGTTGGTAAGCCTTGATCAGCGTTGCTCAGCTTTTCCCGGACGGTCCCCACGTTTGGGGCGGGATTGGCTTCCAGTCTACCGGTAGCGCCGACAGTGATGGGGGTTTGCCGGTACCTGAGTACTCATGTGCCGCCCTCAACCGGTCTCCGCCGGGTCCCGATATACGGATGGGGGCTCCAAGAGGCTCACAGCGGCACTCAGCGCTTCGGGATGTCAACCCTTGGCTACTCAAGGGTCAGGTCGGGATTCGCAAGAGCGTGCGGTTGCACGCCGAACCACCGGGACGCACCCGCGGCAGCCCTCCATGGCCTTCCTGTGTGAGTTCTGTCACCCGTAGGTGTCACCGGGGCCCATGCTGCCCGGAGCCCGCAACGGGCCATAGCGACGGACGGGACCACCCGGCCCGAACACCTTGATCATCCGGACCGCACCGTGCCCGAGATCCTCGTTGAGCCGCGCGACCAGAGTCGGCGCCAGCAGCCGCAGATTCGTCGCCCACGCCGTCGAATCGCAGCGCACGACCAGCACCCGCTCGTCCTCGTCGTACTTCTCCGGCACACAGTGCTTGGCCACGTCCTCACCCACGATCTGCGGCCAGCGGCCCATCACACCGCCCACCGCGGCCGGGGTCTCCCAGCCCCGCTCGGTGATCAGCCGGTTGATCGCCGCACCGAGCGCCATCGGATCCCGGCCGTCCGCCCGCGCACCGGAACGCAGACCGCCCCGCCGCGCCTGCTTCTTCTGCTGCGCCGCGTCCCCACGCGCGCGTGCCTGCTCCTTCGCGGCACGCAGCGCCACCCGCGCCAGATCGACCCCCGAAGGCTCGGGCGCCTTCCCGGCAGTCGCGTCGGCCCCGGACGCCGCGTCGGGCCTGGGAGCCGCGTCAGGCCTGGGAGTCCTGTCGGAGCCGGGACCCTCGGTGCTCATACCCGCTCCACCTCCCCCTCGGACACGGCATACCGGACACCCGCCAGCACATGCGGCACGTCATCGTCGACCGCGGCCGTCACCAGCACCTGCTCGCCGGGAGCCACCAGCTCCGCCAGCCGCTCACGGCGCCGGGCGTCCAGCTCGGCGAAGACGTCGTCGAGGACCAGCACCGGCTCGTTGCCCTCCGCACGCAGCAGGTCGTACGACGCCAGGCGCAGCGCCAGCGCATAGGACCAGGACTCGCCGTGCGACGCGTACCCCTTGGCGGGCAGCTGACCGAGTTTGAGAACCAGATCGTCACGGTGCGGGCCCACGAGGGTGACGCCCCGCTCGATCTCCTGCTTGCGCGCGTCGGCCAGGGCCGCCATCAGCTGGGCGTAGAGGTCCTCACGCGTGTGCGCCTCGCCCGGCGCCGACGGCTTGTACTCCAGGGCGACCGGGCCACCGCCGGGAGCCAGTTGCTCGTACGCCTTGTCGGCGAGCGGCTGGATCGCGGCGATCAGGTCGAGCCGCTGGGCGAGCAGCTCGCCACCCGCGCGCGCGAGGTGCTGGTCCCACACGTCCAGCGTGGACAGGTCCATGGAGCGGCCGCCGTGCCGCCGGGCCAGCGCCGCCGACTTCAGCAGCGTGTTGCGCTGCTTGAGCACCCGCTCGTAGTCGGAACGGACGCCGGCCATGCGCGGCGAGCGCGCGGTGATCATCTCGTCCAGGAAACGGCGCCGCTCGCCGGGATCACCCTTGACCAGGGCGAGGTCCTCCGGCGCGAACAGCACCGTGCGTACGATCCCCAGCACGTCCCGCGGCCTGACCTGCGAGGACCGGTTGATCCGGGCGCGGTTGGCCCTGCCGGGGTTCAGCTCCAGCTCGACCAGCTGCTGCCGCTCGCCCTGCCGGACCTGGGCACGGATGATCGCGCGATCGGCGCCCATGCGCACCAGCGGGGCGTCGGAGGCGACCCGGTGACTGCCGAGGGTGGCGAGATAGCCGATCGCCTCGACGAGATTCGTCTTGCCCTGCCCGTTCGGGCCGACGAAGGCCGTGACGCCCGGGTCCAGCGGGACCTCGACCCGGGCGTACGAGCGGAAGTCGGCCAGCGACAGATGCGTGACGTGCATGGTCGTTCGCCGACCTCCCCCAGGCTTGTGGATCGCCGCGCGACCCTGTGGACAACTTCTTCCGGCTTCGCCGAGTCCGCTACGGCTTCTTCTCGACCGCGTGGCCGCCAAACTGGTTGCGCAGCGCGGCGATCATCTTCATCTGCGGGGAGTCCTCCTGGCGCGAGGCGAACCGCGCGAACAGCGACGCGGTGATCGCCGGCAGCGGCACCGCGTTGTCTATGGCGGCTTCCACAGTCCAGCGTCCCTCGCCCGAGTCCTGTGCATAACCCCGCAGCCGCTCCAGGTGCTCGTCCTCGTCCAGGGCGTTGACCGCGAGGTCGAGCAGCCAGGAACGGATGACCGTGCCCTCCTGCCAGGACCGGAAGACCTCGCGGACGTTCTCCACGGAGTCGACCTTCTCCAGCAGCTCCCAGCCCTCGGCGTAGGCCTGCATCATCGCGTACTCGATGCCGTTGTGGACCATCTTCGCGAAGTGGCCCGCGCCGACCTTGCCGGCGTGCACGGCGCCGAGGTCGCCCTCCGGCTTGAGCGCGTCGAACACCGGCCGCACTCTGGCGACGTGCTCGGCGTCACCGCCGTACATCAGCGCGTACCCGTTCTCCAGGCCCCAGACGCCGCCGGAGACACCGCAGTCCACGAAGCCGATGCCCTTGGCGGCCAGCTCCTGGGCGTGCCGCTCGTCGTCCGTCCAGCGGGAGTTGCCGCCGTCCACGACCACGTCACCGGGCTCCAGGAGCTCGGCGAGCTCGTCGATCGTGGACTGGGTGGGCTCGCCGGCCGGGACCATCACCCAGACCACGCGCGGGCCGGGAAGCTTGCCCACAAGCTCTTCCAGGCTGTGGACATCCGCGAGGTCAGCGTTGCGGTCGTATCCGACGACGGTGTGGCCCGCGCGGCGGATCCGCTCGCGCATGTTGCCGCCCATCTTGCCGAGGCCGACGAGACCGAGCTCCATCAGTTGTGTTCCTTAGGTCGCTGTGTGGCGTGTGAGGCACTGTCGTACCCGTGTCCGAGCCTAAACCCGGACGCTCACGCACAGCTGTGGGCATACGCGCTCATTCGTATGCCCTCACCTGGGGCTTTGCCGGAGGTCGCGATCAGCCGGTCAGCCGCTGAGCCGCACCGGCATGATCAGGTACTTGTAGGCCTCGTCCGCCTCGGCGTCCACCGCCGGCTTGCCGCTGAGCAGCGCGGGCTTGGTGGACGTCGTGAACGACAGCTGGGCCACCGGGGAGTCGATCGCGCTCAGCCCGTCCAGCAGGAAGGTCGGGTTGAAGGCGATGGAGATGTCGTCGCCGTCCAGCTGGGCGTCGACCCTTTCCACAGCCTGTGCGTCGTCGCTGGAACCCGCCTCCAGGATGAGCACGCCCTGCTCGAAGCTCAGCCGCACCGGGGTGTTCCGCTCGGCGACCAGGGCCACACGCTTGACGGCCTCCACGAAGGGGGCGGTCTCGATCACGGCGACGGAGTTGAACTCGGTCGGGAACAGCGTGCGGTACTTCGGGAGGTCGCCCTCCAGCAGACGCGTGGTCGTCCGCCGCCCGGCGCCCTCGAAACCGATCAGGCCCTCGCCCGCGCCCGAGCCGGACAGCGCCAGGATGACGTTGTCGCCGCTGGTCAGCGCCTTGGCGGTGTCCTGGAGCGTCTTGGCGGGGACCAGGGCGACCGCGGAGACGTCCGGGTTCTCCGGCTTCCACAGGAACTCGCGGACCGCGAAGCGGTAGCGGTCGGTGGAGGCCAGCGTGACCGTGTCGCCCTCGATCTCGATGCGCACACCGGTGAGGACGGGCAGCGTGTCGTCGCGGCCGGCGGCGATGGCGACCTGCTGCACGGCGGAGGCGAAGACCTCGCCGGGGACCGTGCCGGTCGCGTTCGGCATCTGGGGCAGCGCCGGGTACTCCTCCACAGGCAGTGTGTGGAGCGTGAACCGCGAGGAGCCGCAGACCACGGTCGCCCGTACACCGTCTGTGGAAATCTCCACCGGACGGTTGGGCAGGGCGCGGGAGATGTCGGCGAGCAGGCGGCCGGAGACGAGGACCGTGCCCTCCTCCTCGACCTCCGCCTCGACGGACACGCGCGCGGAGACCTCGTAGTCGAAGCTGGACAGGCTCAGATGGCCGTCCTCGGCCTTCAGGAGCAGGCCGGCGAGCACAGGCGCCGGCGGACGGGCCGGGAGGCTGCGTGCCGCCCACGCCACTGCCTCCGCGAGTACGTCGCGTTCCACCCGGATCTTCACCGTAAGCCGCCTCCTGCGCTGCTGTTGCCTCTGAGTCCTCCGACTCGGTGTCGCCGCCCACTGGGACGGGAAGGACACCGGGGACCAGTCTGACGCACCGCACTGACAGTAGGTGCCTGTCGGGGTCAAGTCGCTCCGAGGGGCAGCCGGGCTCGAGACGGCGAGTTGTGCACAGGCCCCGCTTCGAAACGGATTTCCCGCTCTCTCTAGTCGGGAGTAGTAGTAGGGCCTGTGGATACCGTGGATAACCACGTTTTCCCAGCTCAGGGCCCATTTTTTATCCACTGACCCTGTGGGTGACGGCGGTGGACAACCGAGGGTTTCTGTGGAGAACAGAAAGTTCTGCACACACCGCCCACAGCCCGAGGGCAGTTCTCCCCAGCTGCGTCCCCAGATTTACCCACGTTTCCCACACCCCAACCCGGCACCTTGGTGTGACGCCTTTCACTCGACGCGGTGATCGGGTGCGTCGCGTTGCCGAACAGTGGACAGCCATGTGGAGAAGCGGGCGATCGCTGGGGACAACCGGCTCCAAGCTGTGGGTTGCCGGTGGACAACTTCGTGCACAGCCTGTGGATCCTCGCTTCGTCCACAGTCTGTGGAGATCCTTCGTCCACCGATCCACAGGCACATGAGCTGGGCTGATGAGCTTTCAACCGCACAGCCTGTGGATGGTTTCGGGACAACTCCACAGTCCCCAGCATGTGGACGCAAAAAAGTGCCCGAATCTGTGGAGGGCGGCCGTAACCCGGCGGGTAATCGAACACCGGATGGCCGCGGCATGACGAAGGGCGCCCCCGGGATCTCCTCCCGAGGGCGCCCTCAGCGCTGTCGTAGGCCCGCGCCGGCCGTTCGCAGGGCCGTGTCAGCCGTTCTTGATGCGGTTGGTCAGCTCGGTGACCTGGTTGTAGATGGACCGGCGCTCGGCCATCAGCGCGCGGATCTTGCGGTCGGCGTGCATCACGGTCGTGTGGTCGCGGCCGCCGAACTGCGCGCCGATCTTGGGCAGCGACAGGTCGGTGAGCTCACGGCACAGGTACATGGCGATCTGCCGGGCGGTCACCAGGGCACGGCCGCGCGAGGTGCCGCACAGGTCCTCGACCGTGAGGCCGAAGTAGTCCGCGGTCGCGGCCATGATCGCGGTGGCCGTGATCTCGGGGGCCGCGTTCTCGCCGCCGGGGATGAGGTCCTTGAGGACGATCTCCGTCAGGCCCAGGTCCACCGGCTGCCGGTTGAGCGAGGCGAACGCCGTCACCCGGATCAGCGCGCCCTCCAGCTCGCGGATGTTGCGCGAGATCCGGGAGGCGATGAACTCCAGCACCTCCGGCGGGGCGTTGAGCTGCTCCTGCACCGCCTTCTTGCGCAGGATCGCGATGCGCGTCTCCAGCTCGGGCGGCTGGACGTCCGTGATCAGGCCCCACTCGAAACGGTTCCGCAGCCTGTCCTCCAGCGTGACCAGCTGCTTGGGCGGCCGGTCGCTGGAGAGCACGATCTGCTTGTTGGCGTTGTGGAGCGTGTTGAAGGTGTGGAAGAACTCCTCCTGCGTCGACTCCTTGTCCGCCAGGAACTGGATGTCGTCGACGAGCAGGATGTCCATCTCGCGGTAGCGCTTGCGGAAGCTGTCGCCCTTGCCGTCGCGGATGGAGTTGATGAACTCGTTGGTGAACTCCTCGGAGCTCACGTACCGCACCCGCGTGCCCGGGTAGAGGCTGCGCGCGTAGTGCCCGATCGCGTGCAGCAGGTGCGTCTTGCCGAGGCCGGACTCCCCGTAGATGAAGAGGGGGTTGTACGCCTTCGCGGGCGCTTCGGCGACGGCGACCGCGGCCGCGTGCGCGAAGCGGTTGGAGGCGCCGATGACGAAGGTGTCGAAGAGGTACTTCGGGTTCAGCCGCGCGGTGGGCTCCCCCGGACCGGTCGCCGGCGCGGGCTGCGCGGCCAGCGGGCCGGGGGCGCCGGTCGTGGGCAGGTTCGGGCCCACGGGTCCGCCGCGGTGCACGTGACCGGCTCCGGCCGGCGGCTCCGGGCGCTCGCGGCGGGCCGGGTCGCGCTGGTCGTAGTCGATGCGGGAGGGGTCGATGCGGGAGGGGTCGTACTCGGAGCGCGGCTTGTCGTAGTCCGGGCGCGGCTTGTCGTAGTCCGGACGCGGCTTGTCGTACGGCTGCTCGTACGGCTGGTCGTACGACGGGCGGTCCATCGCCGGCGGGCGGTAGTCCTGGGGCGGGGCTCCGTAGGCGTCGCGGTGCGGCTCACCGTAGGTGTCCGGCGGGGACGCGTACGGGTCGCGCTCGGGGAAGCCCAGGCGCTGCTGCTGCCAGCCGTAGTCGTCGTGGGTCGGGCGCGGCCAGGCGCCGGGCTCGGGCCGCTGGTACTCCGACGGGTAGGCGGGCCGGGCGGTGGGGAGCTGGTCGTCGGCCCGGTGGCGGCCGTATCCCTCGTACTGTCCGGTGGGGAGCTCGGGCTCCTCGTAGCGCGGCTGCGGCTGGGCGGGGGGCGCGGGTGGAGCCGGGGGCTCGCCCGCGGAGTCGTCGACGGTGATCGCGATCCGGATGGGGCGGCCGCACTCGCGGCTCAGGGTCTCGCTGACGATCGGGGCCAGACGGCCTTCCAGTACGCCCTTCGCGAATTCGTTCGGTACGGCGAGCAGGGCGGTGTCCGCGACGAGCGCGAGGGGCTGGCAGCGTCGGATCCAGTGCTCGTCCTTGGCCTCCACGCCCTGCCCGCGGCCCTCACCGAGGAGCTGCTCGAGTACTCGTGGCCACACTGCGGCAAGATCGGCAGGTACGTCAGCCACAGGGCACGCTCTCTCACAGGTCCCACGAACGTGTGGTTGTGGGACGGGTCGGGATGTAGATCGGTGGGGCAGGGGGACAAAGGAACGAATCGGAGTCCAGTCACGGTAGTCAGGGCGGCGGGTACGGTTCAAGTTGTTGTCCCCAGCCTGTGGATAGTGTCTCTCCGTGACACTCGGTTTGACCGGATGGCGTAGCCCCGCGTACCGTAACCAGGTCGAGTTGTCGATGGCTGCTGCCGCCTGCCTCCGATGGGCACAGATCGCTGAAGGTGATCGGGAAGCGGTGCACTCGGGCGTGATGCGAGCTACTCGTGGGCGCACGGTGACAGCCAGGACGGCACCCCGCCACTACCGAATTTCTCTGGAGCCCCCGAGTGAGCAAGCGCACCTTCCAGCCGAACAACCGTCGTCGCGCGAAGACCCACGGCTTCCGCCTGCGGATGCGTACCCGTGCCGGACGCGCGATTCTCGCGAACCGTCGCAGCAAGGGTCGCGCCAGCCTGTCCGCCTGATCTGATCAGGTCATGACGTCGTGCTGCCTACCGAGCATCGGCTGAGGCGGCGCGAGGACTTCGCGACCGCGGTACGACGGGGTCGTCGGGCAGGCCGCCCGACGCTCGTCGTCCACCTACGTAGCGGTGCCACGGACCCGCACGCGCCTGGGGAGAGCGCTCCCCCGACGCGTGCGGGTTTCGTCGTGAGCAAGGCCGTGGGCGGCGCGGTCGTGCGTAACCAAGTGAAGCGCAGACTTCGCCATCTGATGCGTGACCGAGTCGTCCTGTTTCCCCCCGGTAGCCTGGTAGTCGTACGAGCGCTGCCCGGAGCGGGCGACGCAGACCACGCACAGCTGGCCCGAGACCTGGATGCCGCCGTTCAGCGGCTGCTGGGAGGGGGCGCGCGATGAAGTACCCGCTACTGGCTCTGATCAAGCTGTACCAGTGGACGATCAGCCCACTGCTCGGACCGGTGTGCAAGTACTACCCGTCGTGCTCCCACTACGGCTACACGGCCATCGACCGGCATGGTGCGCTCAAGGGCACGGCACTCACCGCCTGGCGCATCCTGCGGTGCAATCCGTGGTCGCTGGGCGGGGTGGACCATGTTCCGCCGCGCAAGCGCCCGCGGTGGCACGAAATGCTGCGTGACGCCTGGCGCGCACGCAGGGGCGGGCCCTCCGCCGCCGAACCGGCCCTCGAAGGGGAGCTCCTTTCCGAGCCTTCCTCGAGCCCGGCCGCAGAGACCTCGTCCCATGCCCAAGGAGCATGATTAGTGGACACGATTGCCAGCCTCTTCAGCTTCATCACGACACCCGTTTCATGGGTCATCGTCCAGTTCCACACGGTGTACGGCGCCATTTTCGGGCCTGACACCGGTTGGGCCTGGGGCTTGTCCATCGTGTCCTTGGTGATTCTGATCCGCATCTGCCTGATCCCGCTCTTCGTGAAGCAGATCAAGGCGACCCGGGCCATGCAGACGCTCCAGCCCGAGATGAAGAAGATCCAGGAGCGCTACAAGAACGACAAGCAGCGTCAGTCCGAAGAGATGATGAAGCTGTACAAGGAGTCGGGTACCAACCCGCTCTCCTCGTGCCTTCCCATCCTGGCGCAGTCTCCGTTCTTCTTCGCCCTGTACCACGTGCTCAACGGCATCGCGTCGGGCACGACCATCGGTGTCATCAACGAGTCGCTGCTGGCCAGTGCCCGTCAGGCGCACATCTTCGGGGCCCCGCTGGCCGCGAAGTTCAAGGACGGCTCCGCCACCGTCCAGGCCCTGGGCGCCACGGTCACGGATGTGCGGGTCGTCACCGCTGTCATGATCGTCATGATGTCGGCGTCGCAGTTCTACACGCAGCGCCAGCTGATGACGAAGAACGTCGACACGACCGTGAAGACGCCGTTCATGCAGCAGCAGAAGATGCTGATGTACGTCTTCCCCGTCATGTTCGCCGTCTTCGGTATCAACTTCCCGGTCGGTGTCCTCGTCTACTGGCTGACCACCAACGTGTGGACCATGGGCCAGCAGATGTACGTGATCCACAACAACCCGACCCCGGGTTCCAAGGCCCAGGCCGCTTATCTGGAGCGTCTGACCAAGCACGTCACGCACCACGGCAAGGTCGGCCGGCGGAGCGAGAAGGCCATCGTCAAGGCGATCGTCGCCAAGGGCCGCGACCGCAACGAGTTCGAGCGCAAGTTCATCAACGGTCTGACCAAGGCGGGCCTCGCGGCCCAGGCCGACGGGTCCGTGGTGAAGAGCGAGGGCCAGGCCGTGGTGGAGACCGAGGACGGTGTGACCACCGCCACCACCACGACTGCCGCCGCCAAGCGGCAGCAGCCCAAGCGGCAGAGCAAGGCCCAGCGCCAGTCCGGCAGCACCAAGCAGGCGGGTGACGCTGAGCCGTCCACGTCGCTGGAGAAGTCCGAGGAGCCCGAGGACGCCAAGCCTGCCGCCGCCGCCGAGAAGGCCGCCCCGAAGTCCGGCAGCGGCACCCGCAGCAAGGCCCAGTCCGGCCAGCGCAAGGGTGGCCCGCAGCGGCCCAAGTCCCCGTCCAAGAAGTAAGAAGGAGCCCATCCCGTGACGGAAGGCACCACCTCCGCCGCTGCCGAGGGTGCAGACACCCTTACCCGCCTGGAGCAGGAGGGCGAGATCGCGGCGGACTACCTCGAGGGCCTGCTGGACATCGCCGACCTCGACGGCGACATCGACATGGATGTCGAGGCCGACCGTGCCTCTGTGTCGATCATCAGCGACGCGGGCACCCGCGACCTGCAGAAGCTGGTCGGCCGGGACGGTGAGGTACTGGAGGCGCTGCAGGAGCTGACGCGGCTGGCCGTGCACCGGGAGACCGGGGACCGCAGCAGGCTGATGCTGGACATCGCCGGCTACCGGGCCAAGAAGCGCTCCGAGCTGTCCGAGCTGGGCGCCAAGGCCGCCGCGGAGGCCAAGAACAGCGGCGAGCCCGTGAAGCTCAAGCCGATGACCCCGTTCGAGCGGAAGGTCGTGCACGACGCGGTGAAGGCCGCGGGTCTGAGCAGCGAGTCCGAGGGCGAGGAGCCGCAGCGCTTCGTCGTCGTGCTGCCCAACTGATTCGGTTCGTACGTCCCCTCGGCCCCGTCTGTTGCGCAGGCGGGGCCGAACTTTGTCAGCCTGGTAGTTCTGGTGGTCGGCGCGTGCGTGCCGATGCTGTAGGGAAGGACGGTCCCCGTGACGGAGGCAGCGGAGCTCCCCCCTGCGCCTGAGCAGGCGCGGGAGGTGTTCGGTGATCGCTTCGCCGATGCGGTGCGCTATGCGGAGCTGCTCGCCGAAGCCGGTGTGCAGCGTGGGCTGATCGGCCCCCGTGAGGTGCCTCGCCTCTGGGAGCGGCATCTGCTGAACTGCGCGGTGCTCTCGGAGGTGGTTCCGGAGGGCGTGACCGTGTGTGATGTCGGCTCTGGTGCCGGTCTGCCCGGGATTCCCCTGGCGCTCGTCCGAGGCGATCTGAAGATCACCCTGTTGGAGCCGCTCCTTCGGCGTACCAACTTCCTGACCGAGGTCGTCGAGCTACTGGGCCTGGACCATGTGACCGTAGTGCGCGGCCGTGCCGAGGAGGTCATGGGCAGGGTCCAGCCGGTGCATGTGGTCACGGCCCGTGCGGTGGCTCCCCTGGACCGGCTGGCCACGTGGGGCATCCCACTGCTGAGGCCCTACGGCGAGATGCTCGCGCTCAAGGGGGACACCGCGGAGGAGGAGCTGAAGGCCGCGACCGTCGCGTTGAGCAAGCTCGGTGCGGTGTCGACGTCCATCCTTCAGGTCGGTGAGGGAGTGGTGGATCCCCTGTCCACCGTGGTGCGGGTCGAGGTGGGCGAAAGCCCGGGAGGTGTTCGCTTCGCGGCCAAGCGGGCCAAGGCGGCCCGTACGGGACGAGCGCGCAGGCGTCGGTGAGGGCGTCAGGACGGATCGGCCGCGCTGATCCGTCCTGACGACGAGACGTACTCCACACAAGCTGCCAAACCTATGCATGACGGAGTGTCGCGACAGTCCGGACGCGCTCGCTGTGCATCGTGTTTCACGTGAAACGTCGCTCACTGCTGCACGGCATCATCAGTCGCGGTCGGGCCGCGGCCGAACCGCGGGACCGGAAGCCTCTCGGCTCGCTCGGAGAGGTAACGGAGTTGTCCACAGAGGTGGATTTCTCCACAGAACGACAGGCCTCACTGGTTCACGACCCCGAAGGCATGGGAGGCTCTGTGTATTGCGAGCCTGAAGTCGAGGAGAGTGAATCCTTGCGGTCCGACGCCAACATCGCGGGACCGATGACCGATCCGGTCCCCGGTCCCCGTACCGAGTCGATGGGGGCGGATGTTTCACGTGAAACACCGCCTCCGATGGACGACACTCCCATCGGTCGTGCTGCCCAACTTGCGGTGGAGGCTCTCGGCCGTGCCGGTGAAGGCCTGCCACGGCCTGAGCAGACCCGGGTCATGGTGGTCGCCAACCAGAAGGGCGGCGTCGGCAAGACGACGACGACCGTCAACCTTGCCGCTTCGCTGGCTCTGCACGGCGGCCGTGTCCTGGTGGTCGACCTCGATCCGCAGGGCAACGCGTCCACTGCCCTCGGTATCGACCACCACGCCGAAGTTCCGTCCATCTATGACGTCTTGGTCGAGAGCAGGCCCCTGGCGGAGGTCGTCCAGCCTGTTCCCGATGTCGAGGGACTGTTCTGTGCCCCGGCCACGATCGATCTCGCCGGTGCGGAGATCGAGCTGGTGTCCCTGGTGGCGCGGGAGAGCCGGCTGGAGCGGGCGATCCGGGCCTATGAGCAGCCGCTGGACTACATCCTCATCGACTGCCCGCCATCGCTCGGCCTGTTGACGGTCAACGCGTTGGTCGCCGGCCAGGAGGTCCTCATCCCGATCCAGTGCGAGTACTACGCGTTGGAGGGCCTGGGTCAACTGCTGCGCAATGTCGACCTGGTGCGGGGGCACCTCAACCCCGACCTGCATGTATCGACGATCCTGCTCACCATGTACGACGGCCGGACGCGGCTCGCGTCCCAGGTCGCGGACGAGGTGCGCACCCACTTCGGCGACGAGGTGCTGCGGACGAGCATTCCCCGGTCGGTCCGCATCTCCGAGGCGCCGAGTTACGGCCAGACGGTACTGACGTACGATCCAGGTTCGAGCGGTGCCCTCTCCTATCTTGAGGCCGCACGAGAAATCGCGCTGAAGGGTGTCGGCGTCAGCTACGACCCGATTCAGGCCCACATCGGCGCACAGAGCAATCCGAGCATGGTGGAGGGGATCCAGTGAGCGAGCGACGGAGGGGGCTGGGCCGTGGTCTCGGGGCACTGATTCCTGCTGCCCCGACGGAGAAGAACCCGCCCTCGGCCCCGGTGGGGGGTGCAGCATCCTCGTCCCCGTCCCCCGCGACGGTGCCGGTCCTGATGGCCGATCGGGGAGTGGCCGCGGCGAAGGTGGCCACGCTGCCTCCCGTTCCCGAGGAGACCGAGGAGCTTCCGGTTCATGGAGCCGGGGAGGTGCCCGCGCCCCCGATGGGTGCGCACTTCGCCGAGATCCCCCTCGACTCCATCACGCCGAACCCTCGCCAGCCGCGTGACGTCTTCGACGAGGACGCGCTCCAGGAGCTCGTCACCTCCATCCAGGAAGTCGGCCTTCTCCAGCCCGTCGTCGTACGGCAGCTGGGTCCCGACCACTACGAGCTCATCATGGGTGAGCGGCGCTGGCGGGCCTGCCGTGAGGCCGGGCTCGAGGCGATCCCGGCGATCGTACGGGCCACGGAGGACGAGAAGCTCCTCCTGGACGCACTGCTGGAGAACCTGCACCGGGCACAGCTGAACCCGCTGGAAGAGGCGGCCGCCTACGACCAGTTGCTGAAGGACTTCAACTGCACCCACGACCAGCTGGCGGACCGCATCGGGCGTTCCCGCCCGCAGGTCTCCAACACGCTGCGTCTGCTGAAGCTCTCGTCGGCCGTGCAGAAGCGGGTGGCCGCCGGTGTGCTCTCCGCCGGACATGCCCGAGCGCTGCTCTCGGTCGAGGACTCGGAGGAGCAGGACCGGCTGGCCCACCGGATCGTGGCCGAGGGGCTTTCCGTGCGGGCGGTCGAGGAGATCGTGACGCTGATGGGCTCGCGGCCGCAGAAGGCGCAGCGCTCGAAGGGGCCGCGGGCCGGTGCCCGGGTCTCCCCGGCGCTGACCGATCTCGCCACCCGACTGTCGGATCGCTTCGAGACTCGGGTGAAGGTCGACCTGGGGCAGAAGAAGGGCAAGATCACGGTCGAGTTCGCCTCCATGGAGGACCTGGAGCGGATCCTGGGCACACTCGCTCCGGGCGAGGGGCAGGTCCTCCAGAAGGGCCTTCATGACGGTGAGTCCTCGGCGTCCTCGGAGTCCGAGGACACGGAGGACTGACGGCGCGGTTGATCCGCGCGGGCAGGGGAGCGGATCGTGTCCGGTAAGTACCGGAACACGGTCCGCTCTTTGCTTTCAGGCGGTTTCTAGGCAATCGCATCGTGGATACGATGCGATCGGGTATGGCGCATCCACCTGACGGCACCTCTGAGTGGGAGGCGGGGGCCATGCGATCGGTGAGCCGCACCGGACTGGTGAGCGCGGGTCTCGGGCTCGGCGCGGTCGGCGGGTTCGTCGGCAGTCTGCTCAGGGAACGGAGCGCACTGACAGCCGCTCGCGAGACCGCGGGCGAAGGAAGCGAGGAACAGCCTTCATGGGGCGCCGGCTCGTACCGCTCACGTTGGACAACCTTCAGGACCTTCCCAAGCGCTGTCGCTCGTGCGTCTTCTGGGAACTGGACCCGGTCAGCGGCGAGGCCGCGGTAAAGGCAGGGACAGCTGCTCTGGAGAAGGAGGCGTGGATCTCCGCCGTCCTGCTGGACTGGGGATCCTGCGGCCGGGTGGTCTATGTCGATGACATCCCGGTGGGCTTCGTGCTCTACGCTCCCCCCGCCTATGTCCCCCGGTCCACCGCGTTCCCCACGAGTCCGGTGTCCCCGGACGCGGTGCAGCTGATGACGAGCTTCATCATGCCGGGCTATCAGGGGCAGGGGCTCGGCCGGGTGATGGTCCAGACGGTTGCCAAGGATCTCCTGCGCCGCGGCTTCAAAGCCATCGAGGCGTTCGGCGATGCCCGCTGGAAGGAACCGGCCTGTCTGCTGCCCGCCGATCATCTGCTGGCCGTGGGTTTCAAGACGGTCCGGCAGCACCCCGCACATCCCCGGCTGCGGCTGGAGCTCAGATCGACGCTCTCCTGGAAGGAAGACGTGGAGATGGCGCTCGACCGGCTGCTGGGAGCCGTACAGAAGGAACCGGCCCTGCGACCCCTCTGAAGCAGCGGGGGCAGCTCCTCCAAAACAGATGGGCCAACCCCGAGGGGTTGGCCCATTCGTGTTTCACGTGAAACGTCACTCGGCGATGAAGTCCTCGAGGTCGCGGACGATTGCGGCCTTGGGCTTGGCGCCGACGATGGTCTTGGCGACCTCGCCGTGCTGGTAGACGTTCAGGGTCGGGATCGACATGACGCCGTACTTCGCGGCCGTGCCCGGGTTCTCGTCGATGTTGAGCTTCACGACCTCGATCTTGTCGCCGTACTCGGCGGCGATCGCCTCGAGGGACGGAGCGATCTGACGGCACGGACCGCACCAGGCGGCCCAGAAGTCCACCAGGACGGGCTTGTCGCTCTTGAGGACGTCCTGCTCGAAGGAGTCGTCGGTCACGTTCTTCAGGTCGGCCACGGGTGGCTCCTAACGGGTGCGTGCGGTGGGGTGTAAGGGGGTCAGACAGCGGTCTTCTCGGGCTCCGGCTCCTCCTCGTCCGCGAGGGCGGAGAGGAAGCGCTCGGCGTCCAGGGCGGCGGAACAGCCCGTGCCGGCCGCGGTGATCGCCTGGCGGTAGGTGTGGTCGACCACGTCACCGGCGGCGAAGACACCGGTCACATTGGTGCGGGTGGAGGGCGCGGCGACCTTCAGGTAGCCCTCCTCGTCAAGGTCCAGCTGGCCCTTGAACAGCTCGGTGCGCGGGTCGTGGCCGATCGCGATGAACAGACCCGTCACCGCCAGGTCCGACAGCTCGCCGGTCTTGATGTTGCGCAGCTTCAGGCCGGCCAGCTTGGGGTCGCCCTGGATCTCGGCGACCTCGCTGTCCCATACGAACTTGATCTTCGGGTCGGCGAAGGCGCGCTCCTGCATGGCCTTGGAGGCGCGCAGGGTGTCCCGGCGGTGGACGATGGTCACGGACTTGGCGAACCGGGAGAGGAAGGTGGCCTCCTCCATCGCGGTGTCACCGCCACCGATCACGGCGATGTCCTGATCCCTGAAGAAGAACCCGTCACAGGTGGCGCACCAGGAGACACCGCGGCCGGACAGCGCGTCCTCGTTCGGCAGGCCGAGCTTGCGGTGCTGGGAGCCGGTGGTGACGATGACGGCCTTGGCCCGGTGGACCGTGCCCGCGGTGTCCGTGACGGTCTTGATCTCTCCGGCCAGGTCGACCGAGACGACATCGTCCGGGATCAGCTCGGCACCGAAGCGCTCCGCCTGGGCGCGCATGTTGTCCATGAGCTCGGGGCCCATGATGCCGTCGCGGAAGCCCGGGAAGTTCTCCACTTCGGTGGTGTTCATCAGGGCACCGCCGGCAGTGACGGCTCCCTCGAACACCAGGGGCTTCAGCGACGCGCGCGCGGTGTAGAGCGCCGCCGTGTAGCCGGCGGGCCCGGAGCCGATGATGATCACGTTACGGACGTCGCTCACGGCTTGATTCCTCGTCTCTGGTCTGCGTCATTCGACCGGTGGGAGCACCTTCGGAGCCCTCACCCCACCCAACGGATCCTAAGGGGCGCGCATTCCCGGTGTGTCCGGGCACACGGGGGTTCACCCACGGTACGGATTACCACGTTGGGCCGGGACGAAGCCGCCTTGTTCAGGGACGTGCGAGGGACTGCTTCGCCAGGACCTTGCCCGCCGAGACGGGCTGCCGGCTGACACAGGCGGCGTCGATGACGTAGGCCGTGACCCGGGCGGGGTCGGAGGTGTCGGACACCACGACGAGGAAGGCGTTCTTTCCCTCGTAGGTCCCTGTCTTCGCTCCGAGGACGTCACCGTCACCGTTGCCGTGGATGCCGTCCCGGACGCACTCCGGGACGGGGACGGAGGGCTGCATCAGGGTCTTGGCGCTCTCGGAGCCTCGTTGTGGCTTCTTCGTCGTCGAGAGGAGGCCGTCCACCTGACTCCTGAGGTCGCTTCCGGAGAAGGTGCCGACGGAGGCCGTCTGCCGGCCCTGTGTCGTCGAGCTCGACTTGTCGGTGCCGAGGGACTGAAGGAAGAGGGATCCGGCACCCAGGACGGCTGCGGTGAGGACGGCACCCAGGACGACGGTCCGGCGACGGCGCCCGCGTCCGTGATCCTTGCGGCCCGGCCCGGTAGCCGCCTGCGGGCGTCCGGCGGGGCGGTCTGCCGGTGTCGGTGTTTCACGTGAAACATGAGTCACCGGTGCCTCGGCGGCGAGGGCGGCATCGATGCGGTCGGCGACATCGGCGGGCATGCGGGGCGGCTCAGGCAGTGCGCCCAGAAGACCCCGGATCTCTTCCAGGGAGGCGTGGACGTCGGCGCAGAGCTCGCACTCCTCCAGATGGCGTCGTATCTCCTCGGTCCGGGACGGTGGGAGGAGGTTCTCGGTGAGGTCGGAGATCTCGGCGACGTCCGGGTGCCCGGCCGCGTCTGTCGTGGAAGTCACGCTCGCCCACCTCCGCCCTTCACTGTGTCCTGAGGCCCCGCTGCGGGTGGGACGGATGTCCCCTGCGTCCGGTTCCGTGCTTGGCCGGGTTCTTTCCCGTCGCCGGGTCTTTCCGGCCGTAGGTGGGAGAGCAGCGGCAGGAGCCTGGCTCTGCCTCGGGCGCAGCGGCTCTTCACCGTGCCCGTCGGCACATCCAGGACACGGGCGGCCTCGGCGACGGGGTAGCCCTGCATGTCCACGAGGACGAGGGCGGCGCGCTGGTCGGGCGGAAGAGTGCCGAGGGCTTCGAGGAGCTGGCGGTGCAGGTCGTTTCTCTCCGCGGGAGCCGAGGCCGCCTCGTGCGGCTCCAGCAGCTGCTCGAGGCGCTCGGTGTCGTCGACGGGAGCGGTCTTCCGTGAGGCGGCCTTGCGGGCACGGTCCAGACAGGCGTTCACCGTGATCCGGTGCAGCCAGGTCGTGACGGCCGACTGGCCCCGGAAGGTGTGTGCGGCCCGGTAGGCCGACACCAGCGCGTCCTGGACCGCGTCAGCGGCCTCCTCACGGTCCCCCAGGGTCCGCAGGGCCACCGCCCACAGCCGGTCCCGATGCCGCCGAACGATCTCCCCGAAGGCGTCGGGATCACCTTCGACGTGTCGGGCGAGGAGATCCTCGTCCTTCGCGTCGCCGTAGCCGGCGCCATCTGTCATCCGCCCCTCCCTCGGGGGCAACCTTACGGACTTCCCGGCTGGAATCCAGCCTCAGCTGGTCACCTTGATGTCCGCCACCCTGCCGCGCCACTGGCCGTCCGGCTGCGACGGCAGCTTGGTCAGCCACACCAGGACGTACCGCGACTTGAGGGACTTCCCGGGCTTGAGCTCCACGGTGGTTCCCGAGCCCGCGGCGACCTTGGTGTAGGCGGAGAAGGATGTCGGCCGAGAGCCCGGGTCTCCGCTCGCACTGCGGAGCTCGACCGACGTGTCTCCCTGGAAGGTGACGGTCACCTTCCCGACCTGCTGGGCCTTGCCGAGGTCCAGGATGATGCCGACGCCCGATTTCAGGTTGCCGAAGTTCGGGCTCAGGTAGAAGTCCGTCTGCCAGTACGTGCTTGTGCTGTTGTCGTAGGCCTTCCCTATGTCGGCCGGCTTCTCGGAATGGTCTTCGCTGAAGGGGTCGAAGTCCCAGGCCTTGGTGATGGTGATCGGCTTGCCGGAGGCGGTCGGCTTCTTCTTGCCGCCCTTGTCGCCCCCGTCCGTGGTCTGCGTGGTCGGCTTGTCCTCGGACTTGCCGTCCTGGTTCATCAGGGCGTCCGCGAGCTGCCAGCTGCCGAGGCCCAGGGCGGCGATGAGGAGGGCGGAGACCGCCCACTTCAGGGCCTTGCCGGTGCGGCTCTGTAGCGGGGGCGGAGGGGTCGTGAGCGGCTGGGTGGCGCCGGGGCGCGGCGCGGGGCGGCCGTACGTGCCCTGCTGGTAGGTCGTGCGCTGGTACTCCGGCGGGGCCGTGAACGCGGGCTCCGGCGGCCGGATGCGCGGCATCTCCCCGATCGCCTTCACCAGTTCCTCGGGAGTGGTGCAGGGCGATTCGTGCCGGGAGGCGGTGGCACCGTCGTTGGCCAGTGCCCGCATGGCGAGCTCGGACAGCCCGCGGTGCACACCGGCCCGCACCTGGTCCGGCGGGATCAGACCGATGTCCTTGGGCAGGCCGGACAGGCCGTAGGCGTCGTTCTCGTACGGCCAGCGCTGGGTCAGCGCCGCGTACAGCAGGGCGCCGATCGCCTCGGTGTCGGTGCGTTGGGGGGTGTCGGAACTGATGCCGCGCAGTGCCGCGTTGACGGCGAGACCGCGGATGCGCCACTGGCCGGTGGAGGCACGCAGTACGGCGTTCGGGTTGAGACGCAGATGGGCGAGGCCCTCACGGTGGGCGGCGGCCATGGCGGAGGACACCTGGCTGACCAGCTGGTAGGCGTCGTGCGGTTCCAGCGGCCCGGCGGACAGCAGTGTGGACAACTCGGTGGCGTCGGGCAGCCACTCGTGCACGACGTACACGAGGTCGTTCTCCTCGACCGCGTCCAGGACCTGGACGAAGCGGGGATCGCCGAGCAGCGCGGAGGAGCGTGCGGCGGCCAGCACCGAACGGGCCCGCGCGTGATCCGCGGGCAGGACGTGGACGCCGACGGCACGCCGGAGTTTCTCGTCCACCGCTCGCCAGCTGCTGAATCCGTCCAGACGGGTGACGCACTCCTCCAGACGGTAGCGTCTGGCGAGCTTGTGACCGCTGTGCAGTTCGGGAGGCGAGGCCTTTCCAGGACCGTCCGTCCCGCCGCTCCCCTCCACCTCGTCGCTGTGTGTGTCCCGCTCCGGGTTCTGGGCCACCCCGTCGGCCGTGGACTGGTCCGCCTTGGCGGTCAGCGGCTCGTCACCGCTGTTGTCTGCCACGTCGACGGCAGCCGTGCTACGTTCCGCCACCGTCGTTCCCTGCCTCCCCATCCATTGCACCCTGTCCGACGCCGAAACCAATTGTGCCCACAGTCCGCCGCTATGCACGACACGCGGCGGCGAACGATGGTTGTGCGCGTACCCCTGCCTCAGCGCCCCAGGCGCCCGCGCACCATGCCCACGAGGGAGTTGAGCTCGTCGATGCGCATGCGTCGGGCAGCGACGAAGAAGACCCCCAGGAGGACCGCGCCACCGGTCAGCAGCGCGGCGAAGGAGCCGAGAACGCCCTGACCGAGAGTGTGGCCGATTCCGTAGCAGGCCGCACCACTGAGCAGGGCGGCGGGTACGGAGGCGATGCACAGCCGGGCGTACGTCCTGGTGACCCTGGCGCCGTCCAGGTCGCCGCCGAGCCGCTTGCGCAGCCGCTTCCAGGCGACGCCCACACCGATCGCGTAGGCGAGGCCGTACGCGGCCGCCATGCCGGCGACGGCCCAGCGGGCGGGGAGCAGGAAGTAACAGGCCCCCGAGGCGCCCGCGTTGACCACGGCCACGATGACGGTGTTGTAGAAGGGCGTGCGGGTGTCCTCGTAGGCGTAGAAGGCACGCAGGACGACGTACTGCACGGAGTACGGGATCAGGCCGAGGCCGAAGGCCATCAGCATGAAGCCCATGTTGGTGGCCTCGCTGGTGCCTGAGGAGCCGAAGATCAGCGTGCACATCGGGATGCCGAGCGCGACGAAGCCGAAGGCGATGGGCACGATCGCGACCGCGGTCGTGCGCAGGCCCTGCGAGATGTCGTCGCGGACGGCGCCACTGTCGCCTTCGGCGGCCGAGCGCGAGATGCGCGGCAGCAGGGCCGCCATGAGGGAGACGGTGATGATGGCCTGCGGCAGGCCCCAGATCAACTGGGCGTTGGCGTAGGCGGCGAAGCCGGTGCCCGCGACCCCGGCGTCCTTGCCGGCGGCGGTCGACAGCTGGGTCACGATCATGGCGCCGGCCTGGTTGGCGAGGACGAACAGCACCGTCCACTTGGCGAGCATCGCGGCCTTGCCCAGGCCGTGGCCCCGCCAGTCGAAGCGCAGCCGCAGCCGGAACCCGGTCTCGCGCAGGTACGGGATCATGGCCAGGGCCTGGACGACCAGGCCGAGCAGCACGCCGATGCCGAGGAGGCGCTGGCCCTCCGGCGGGATGTTCGTGACGGTCATGTGGGAGTTGGCGGCGGAGCCGTACACCCAGATGAACATGCCGAGCGTCACGATGATGACGATGTTGTTCAGGACCGGGGTCCACATCATGGCGCCGAACTTGCCGCGCGCGTTGAGGACCTGACCCATCACCACATGGATGCCCATGAAGAAGATCGAGGGCAGGAAGTAGCGGGTGAAGGTGACCGCGACCTCGTTGGCCGCCGGGTTGGTGGCGACGGAGTTGGAGATCATCCGCACCAGCAGTGGAGCGGCGAACATCGCCAGCGCGGTGAGCGCGGCGAGAGCCACCATCACGAGCGTCAGCAGTCGGTTGGCGAAGGACTCGCCGCCGTCCTCGTCCTCCTTCATGGAGCGCACCAGCTGCGGCACGAAGACGGAGTTGAGACCGCCGCCGACGGTGAGGATGTAGATCATCGTCGGCAACTGGTAGGCGACCTGGAAGGAGTCGCCGAGGAAGCCGAGGCCCAGCGCGGAGACGATCAGCGCGGAGCGGACGAAGCCGGTGAGGCGGGAGACCATCGTGCCCGCCGCCATGACGGCGCTGGACTTCAGCAGGCCAGCGGCCTTGCCGCCCTTCTTCCCGACGGGAGCCGCGGGAGCGGCGGCCTCCTGGCCCGGGGGGCCCGGGGGGCCCGGGGGGCCGCCGGGGGCGGCTGGAGCGGGCGCGGAGGCGGAAGGACCGGCGGCGGGCGGCGCCGCGGCGTGGGAAGCGGCGCCGTACGCCCCTGGCCCGGGATACGGAGCGGCGGGGTACGAGGCCGCCGGGTACTGCCCGGCGGGCGCCTGGGGCCCGCCCGGTGCGGCGGCCGGGCCCGGTACGGACGGGGGCTCCGTCGACTGCTGCCCGCCGCCCTGCTGCTGGTCCCGGAAGAGGTGTGCGAAGGCGTCCGGCTGGTGGCGCTCCTCACCGGAGTGCGTCACCAGGTCGTCGACGCCCACGAACTGGGTCGTACGGGGGTCGTCGCCGTACGGCAGGTACTGGGTCGGGCCGGACGGTTCCGGAGCCGGGGTCTGAGCCCACAGGTGCGGGTCGGGAGCGTACGGGGACTGGGCCGGCTGAGCGTACGGCTGCTGCTGCGGATACGTGCCAGGGGGCGGCGGGGGGTGGGCGGCACGGTCGTACAGCGCCTCGGCGACCGGGTCCTGGGCGGAGAGGTCCTGTGCCCGGTAGGGGTCCTGGTCGTAGGCGTCCTGGAGGTACATGTCCGCCGCGTGCTGCGGCGGCACCTGACCGGGCTCGGGCGACTCGGGGTAGCCCGAGCCGGCCGCGGCCTGGCCGCGGTCACCGTCGTACGGCGAATTCATGGTTTACCCCACCTCATCGTCCCCGGGCCCACCGGCCACGACATCGCTCAACGGTCCACTCTCTCACCCGTCCCGGACGGGTCGGCGCTTTCCGGTGCGGTGTCCGGTGTCGGGTCACTCGGCTGCTCCGGGTCGCCTGCCCGGGAGTGCCTGTCGGATTCCTCCGTGAGACGGTCGTCGTCGCCTTCGGGGTTCTCCGGCCCCTCGGTGTCCTCCCCCGCCTCGTCGGGCCCGTCGCCCTCGGCCTGCCGGGCGGCCGCGCGCTTGCGCTGTGTGTACATGCGGAATCCGGCGAGCACGAGCAGCAGGACACCGCCGCCGATGACCAGCATCACCGTGGGCGTGACCTCGGTGACCTTCACGTCGAACTGAACCGCCTGGCCGTACTTCTGGCCGTCCTGCGTGTACAGCTGGGCGGTCACCGTCACGGGGCCGTTGGCGTTGGCCGACGTGGTGAACTTCACGGACTGACTGTGTCCGCCGGACACGGCGACGGGCTGCTCCATGTAGGCCTTGCCGCCGATCTTGAGGCGGGTCGGCATGGTCGAGGTGAGGCGCAGCATGAGGTGGTCGGCGCCCTGGACCAGGTTGTTCTGGACGGTCACCGGGATGGTGGCGCTGCGGCCGGAGAGCTTCGTCTCCGACTTGGGGATCAGCTTGACCTGCTGGGCGAGGTCGTCGATGTAGTTCTCCACGGCCTGCCGGAAGCTGTCCGCGGTGCGGCTCCGGTCCCGCCACGACAGGGACATCTCGCGGTTCATGGCCCGCCCGAAGGGGGTCACGACCCGGGACTGGTCGGTGAGGATCACCTTGAAGTTCTCGAGCTTGTCCTCGGTCCGCGCGATCTGCTCGAAGGCCGAGCGAGGCAGCTCCTGCTTGCGCAGCGAGGAGGGATAGGCGGACGTCGACGGGATCCGTGTGGTGGCGTCGGCGTCCGGCTTGGCCTTGGCCGTGGCGGCGAGATCCTGCGACTGGCTCCAGGTGCTGCCCTGGAGGGCCGTGATCGCCTGGGCCATCGCCTGGGCCTGCCCGCCGGACGGCATGCGCTGCGGGGCGACGACGATGCTGCGCTGCTTGTCCGTCTGGTGGTCGAGCTCCAGGCTCTGGGCCAGGAACTGCTGCACGGCGAGCGTGGCGGCGCCCGCCTTCGTCAGGTCGCTCTCGAACGCCGTGGACAGCCGGGCGTCCGCGACCACCGCGGTGGTGCCTCCGCCGACCGGACGGGCGGCGGAGGGCGTGTAGGACAGGCTGCCGTTCTCCTGGAGGCTGTCGCTGCGGGCGATCACCTTGTCCGCACCGGCGGAGGTGGCGACCTTGATGATCGAGGGGTCGACGGCGCCGTCCACGGGCCAGGCGAACTCGGTGCTCGGTGTGACGTGGAGCACGGTCTTCACCGTGGTGGAGGCGACGTCGGTGGCGTCCTTGAGGTGGCTCAGCGAACCGGTGACGCTCGTTCCGTTGTGGGCGAGGGAGGCCAGGTCCGGGTCGGCGAACGGCAGGGCGACGACCTCCTTGCCGGCCACCGCTTCCTGTAGATCGGCGAGCCACTGCTTGGCGACCGCCTGATGGGTGCCGGCCGTGGTGGTGTCACCCGGGCCCTGGATCTTGTAGGTGCCTGCCATCGCGTCCACGGAGGCCAGCAGGTCCGGGTCGATCACCCAGGTGACGTCGAGGTCCTTGCCCAGCGCCAGCATCTGCGCCAGGCGGCCGCCCGGGGCGATCTCCTTGGCGAGGTCGTCGTTGCGGAAGACGGGCGTCTGCTGTTCGCCGGCGCCGGTCTTCGCCGTCATGTGGACGGTGGAGATCAGCGGCCACAGATACGTGGTCTTCGTCTGGGTGTCGGCCTCGCCCGGCTGCCACGGCAGGAAGGTGCGCCGGATGCCGAGCACCTGGTCCCACGGCTGGGCGGACGTCTGGCCGGAGAGCGAGACGTCGAACTCGTAGACGCCGTCCTGGCCGAGGTCGAGCTTGTCGATCGGGACGGAGATGCTGAAGTGCTCGGCGACGCCCGGAGTCAGCTTGTCGAACTTCTCGACGTACTTGCCGCCGACCTCGGAGCCGACGGAGGTCTGGAGGTCGTCGGAGCGCTCGGCGGTGGTGTCGATCGCCGAGCGGGTGTCCAGCTGGGGACCCACCCGCAGCCCGACGTGCGCGTCGTTGACCGTCTGCTTGCCGTTGTTGGTCACCGTGCCGGAGACGGTCAGCGTGTCCCCGTCGGTGGGCGCGCTGGGGCTCAGGGAGTCAAGGGAGACGTCCACCGTGTCCGAGGCGGCGGCCTGGGCGGGAGCGGCGGCGGGCAGCTGGAGCAGGCCGGCCAGCAGCGGCGCCCCGGCGAGCAGTGCTCCGGTGCGCCGCAGCCAGCGGCGGGCAGGTGAGGGACTCATCCCCTGGAAGTCTGCCGCCTCGGCCACGCGCTCGCCCGTCCCTCGTCGTCGTCAGTGGTCGTCGGAATGTGCGTCCACGCATGGTAACGATGTGCGCCGAGGGGAAGTGCCGCGGTCTGCTCCACAAGATCCGAAGACAGTACCGCCCCGCCCGGTATTTCCCGCCACCCCACCCGGTATTTCCACTATCAAGGGGAGAACGGGCGTACGTGGCAAAGGCTGGCTTTGTGAGGAAAGACATCCCTCTGTTCCCGTGTACTTAATGGAGGCGCTGCCGGGCAGCCGGGCCACGTACCCTCTTCTGTTGTGCCGAACGCCAACGAAGACACTCCCAACGCCCTCAGCCAGGCGCAGCAGCGCGCGGTGAGCGAACTGCTGCGGGTGGCCCCTGTCGCCGACGATCTCGCCCGCCGTTTCCAGGAGGCGGGGTTCTCCCTCGCACTGGTCGGCGGCTCGGTCCGGGACGCGCTCCTCGGCCGGCTCGGGAACGACCTGGACTTCACCACCGATGCCCGGCCCGAGGACGTTCTGAAGATCATGCGGCCCTGGGCGGACGCGGTCTGGGAGGTCGGGATCGCGTTCGGCACGGTGGGAGCGCAGAAGAACGCCCGTGTCGAAGACGTTGATCGATGCTTCCAGATCGAGGTGACCACATACCGGTCGGAGGCGTACGACCGTACCTCGCGCAAGCCCGAGGTGTCGTACGGGGACTCCATCGAGGAGGACCTCGTCCGGCGCGACTTCACGGTGAACGCGATGGCGGTGGCGCTGCCGGAGAAGGAGTTCGTCGATCCGCACGGCGGGCTCCAGGATCTTGCCGCTCGGGTGCTGCGTACTCCTGGAACGCCTGAGGCGTCCTTCTCCGACGACCCGCTGCGGATGATGCGGGCCGCGCGTTTCGCCGCCCAGCTCGACTTCGAGGTGGCCGACGAGGTCGTCGGCGCGATGAAGGAGATGGCCGGGCGGATCGAGATCGTGTCGGCCGAGCGGGTACGGGACGAGCTGAACAAGCTGATCCTTTCCGCGTACCCCCGCAAGGGGCTGACGCTGCTGGTCGACACTGGCCTCGCGGACCATGTGCTGGCCGAGCTGCCCGCCCTGCGCCTGGAGAGCGACGAGCACCACCGGCACAAGGATGTCTACGAGCACACGCTGATCGTTCTGGAGCAGGCGATCGCGCTGGAGGAGGACGGTCCCGACCTGACCCTCCGCCTGGCGGCGCTGCTGCACGACATCGGCAAGCCGCGGACGCGCCGCTTCGAGACGGACGGCCGGGTTTCCTTCCACCACCACGAGGTGGTCGGGGCGAAGATGACCAAGAAGCGCATGACGGCCCTGAAGTACTCCAACGAACTGGTGAAGGACGTCTCACGCCTGGTCGAACTCCACCTGCGCTTCCACGGCTACGGCACCGGCGAGTGGACGGACTCCGCGGTCCGGCGCTACGTCCGTGACGCGGGCCCGCTCCTCGGCCGCCTCCACAAGCTGACCCGTTCCGACTGCACGACCCGGAACAAGCGCAAGGCGGCCGCGCTGTCCCGTGCCTACGACGGTCTGGAGGAGCGCATCGCCCAGCTCCAGGAGCAGGAGGAGCTCGACGCGATCCGCCCGGACCTCGACGGCAACCAGATCATGGAGATCCTGGGGGTCGGTCCCGGCCCGGTCGTGGGGAAGGCCTACAAGCACATGCTGGAGCTTCGCCTGGAGCATGGGCCCATGGGTCCCGACGACGCGGTGGCCGCGCTCAAGGGGTGGTGGGCCGAGCAGAGCTGAGGCCGTGGAAGTGGTGCATGTTTCACGTGAAACATGCATGGCGGAGCGGCCGGGACATGAAGAGGGGCGGTGTTTCACGTGAAACACCGCCCCTCTCCGCTTCGTCCTTACTTCTTGTAGTCCTTCAGGCAGAGCAGGAAGTCGCTGCCGCTCTTCTGCTCGGTGTAGGCGTACTGGAAGTCCTTGGCCTTGGTCTCACAGGAGATCTGGGCCGAGGTGCCGGAGTACGTGCCCTTGACCTTGGCCAGCACCACGAACTGGGCCTTGGACGAACCACAGTCCACGACCTCGAGGTCCGGGTTGGTGTCGTTGGTGCTGCCGCGGTGCATGCAGTCACCGACCTTCGCCGTGTCGGCGTCGTTCCGGCTCGACAGGTAGCCGCCGATGGCTGCGCCGAGGGCGATCACCACGATGACGATGGTCCTGATCATCTTGAAGCTGATCTTGCGCTTGGGAGCCTGGGGCGGCACCGGCGCGTACGGGGCGGCCTGCTGGGGGAAGCCGGGCTGGGGCGGGTACGGTGCCTGACCCTGCGGCGGGTAGGGAGCCTGACCCTGGGGCGGGTACGGAGCCTGGCCCTGCGGCGGCGGAGTAGTCACTCGGGGGTCCCCCTAGAACGTGGATGCGCGTGGCGCGAAATAAGACCCACGTAAGTTAGCGGTTGCCACTGACAACCCTGTAACCCAGGAAGCCTCTGTGGCCGTGATGTGACACTTACCGTCGCTCAAAGCGGGCCATAGCAACAGCAACCACTCCGTAGACCACGGCGACCAGGACCACCAGCACGACCGACCGGCCGTCCGGCGGGAGCATGAGGGCGGCCACGGCCGCTGCGCCGACGAAGGCGACGTTGAAGAGCACGTCGTACACGGAAAAGATCCGGCCTCGGAAGCCGTCGTCGACGGTCGACTGGACGACGGTGTCGGTGGCGATCTTCGCGCCCTGGGTGATCAGCCCCAGGACGAAGGAGGCGACCAGGAGGGGGCCGGTGGCGAAGGGCAGGCCGAGCGCGGGCTCCAGGAGCGCGGCGGACCCGGCGCACACGGCGATCCAGCGTCCGGGGCCGAGCCGTCCGACCGCCCAGGGCGTCACCGCGGCCGCGGCGAAGAATCCCGCGCCGGAGAGCCCGAGGGCCAGCCCCAGCAGACCGAGCCCCTCTTCGGGGCCTGAGGAGAGCGCGTACCGGCACAGCATCAGCAGCATGACGAGCAGCGCGCCGTAGCAGAAGCGCATCAGCGTCATCGACGCCAGCGCCCAGGCCGCTCCTCGGCGCGCGGGCGCGGCGAGGTGGCGCATTCCCGCCAGCAGATCACGTGTGGTTCCGGCGAGCGCGGCGCGCAGGCGTGGCCGGCTCGGTGCGCGCTCGGGTCCCAGCAGTCCGGGGGCCATGGTCAGTGACGCGAGGGCCGCGCACAGGTACAGCAGCGCTCCCAGCAGGACGACGGTGGCATCGGAGTCGGACACCGCCAGCCGTACGGCGAAGGCGAGGCCGCCGCCCGCGGTCGCGGCGAGCGTTCCGGCGGTCGGGGAGAGCGAGTTGGCGATCACCAGGCGCTCGGTGTCGACCACGCGGGGCAGCGCGGCGGAGAGGCCGGACAGGACGAAGCGGTTGACGGCGGTGACACACAGGGCGGAGACGTAGAAGAGCGCCTCCGGGACGTCGCCGGCCATCAGGAGGGCGGTGGCCGCCGCCAGCAGAGCACGCAGCAGATTGCCGTACAGGAGGACCTGGCGGCGCCGCCAGCGGTCGAGGAAGACCCCGGCGAAGGGGCCGACCAGCGAGTACGGCAGCAGCAGTACCGCCATGGCCGAGGCGATCGCGGCGGGCGAGGTCTGCTTCTCCGGCGAGAAGACGACGTAGGCGGCGAGTGCGACCTGGTAGACACCGTCGGCGCCCTGGGAGAGCAGGCGGACGGCGAGCAGGCGCCGGAAGTCACGCAGGCGCAGCAGGACGCGCAGGTCACGGACGACGGGCATGGGGCACAGCCTCACACAAGGGAGGGCCCCCGGGGCGGAGTACCCGGGGACCCTCTCAGCCCTGGCAGGAGCGTTTTTCGGCGTGGCCGGTCGGCTAGCGCTCGACCTCGCCGCGGATGAACTTCTCGACGTTCTCGCGAGCCTCGTCGTCGAAGTACTGCACCGGCGGGGACTTCATGAAGTACGAGGACGCCGACAGGATCGGGCCGCCGATGCCGCGGTCCTTGGCGATCTTCGCGGCGCGCAGGGCGTCGATGATGACGCCGGCGGAGTTCGGGGAGTCCCAGACCTCGAGCTTGTACTCCAGGTTCAGCGGGACGTCACCGAAGGCGCGGCCCTCGAGGCGGACGTAGGCCCACTTGCGGTCGTCCAGCCAGGCCACGTAGTCGGACGGGCCGATGTGGACGTTCTTCTCGCCGAGCTCCCGGTCGGGGATCTGCGAGGTGACGGCCTGCGTCTTGGAGATCTTCTTGGACTCCAGGCGGTCGCGCTCGAGCATGTTCTTGAAGTCCATGTTGCCGCCGACGTTCAGCTGCATCGTGCGGTCCAGCACGACACCGCGGTCCTCGAACAGCTTCGCCATGACGCGGTGCGTGATGGTGGCGCCGACCTGGGACTTGATGTCGTCGCCGACGATCGGGACACCGGCCTCGGTGAACTTGTCCGCCCACTCCTTGGTGCCGGCGATGAAGACCGGGAGGGCGTTGACGAAGGCGACCTTGGCGTCGATGGCGGCCTGGGCGTAGAACTTCGCCGCGTCCTCGGAACCGACGGGCAGGTAGCAGACCAGGACGTCGACCTGCTTGTCCTTCAGGACCTGGACGACGTCGACCGGCTCCGCGTCGGACTCCTCGATGGTCTCGCGGTAGTACTTGCCGAGGCCGTCGAGGGTGTGGCCGCGCTGGACGGTGACACCGGTGGTGGGCACGTCGCAGATCTTGATCGTGTTGTTCTCGGAGGCGCCGATGGCGTCCGCGAGGTCGAGGCCGACCTTCTTCGCGTCGACGTCGAAGGCGGCGACGAACTCGATGTCCCGCACGTGGTAGTCACCGAACTGCACGTGCATCAGGCCGGGGACCTTGGAGGCCGCGTCGGCGTCCTTGTAGTACTCGACTCCCTGCACCAGCGACGCGGCGCAGTTGCCCACGCCGACGACGGCTACGCGAACCGAACCCATTCCGGTTGCTCCCTGTGTGTACGAGTGAGGCCCTGAGTGGGTCTCACGTGGCGGTGTCGTCGGGCGTATCCGGTCCGGGGGTGTCCCCGGACCGGGGCAGGCCGCCCGGCGCTCCAGATGTGTTGTCCTGCTGAGCGGGTCCCCCGGACGCGGAACCTTTCAGGTCCCGCCCGGCCCGCTCGCTCTCGATGAGCTCGTTCAGCCAGCGCACTTCGCGCTCCACGGACTCCATCCCGTGGCGCTGCAGCTCAAGCGTGTAGTCGTCGAGGCGCTCCCGGGTGCGCGCCAGAGAGGCGCGCATCTTCTCCAGGCGCTCCTCCAGACGGCTGCGCCGGCCCTCCAGCACGCGCATCCGCACATCGCGCGACGTCTGGCCGAAGAAGGCGAAACGTGCGGCGAAGTGCTCGTCCTCGTAGGCGTCGGGGCCGGTCTGCGAGAGCAGCTCCTCGAAGTGCTCCTTACCTTCTGCCGTCAATCGGTACACGATCTTCGCGCGGCGGCCGGTCAGCGGAGCGGCGAGTGCGTCCTCGTGCGTGTTCCCCGGTTCCTCGATCAACCAGCCGTTGGCGACCAGCGTCTTGAGGCAGGGATACAGCGTCCCGTAGCTGAACGCACGGAACACACCGAGGGACGTATTGAGTCGTTTGCGCAGCTCATAGCCGTGCATCGGGGACTCGCGAAGCAGGCCGAGTACGGCGAACTCGAGGATCCCGGAACGCCGGCTCATCGTCGCCTCCCTCGTCCTTGTCTCGCTTATCTCGCTCTGATGTATCGACTCGATACATCTAGACGATAGAACGGCCGTCCGCACGCGACAAGAGGGGTGACGGTGAACGGGATCACATCACCGATTCGTAGGAGGTGAGTTGCCCTATTTGCGGCGAACCTCGGGACTCGGAGGGTTTTGACGGTGCGTAGTCTGTGCGGCATGCACACCACCGGGAACCAAGTGATGCCTGGGGAGCGTCGATGTCCTCGGTGCAGTACGGGTGAATGCAGGAACGACCGCATCCGTACTTCGGGGGGACCGGAAACCAGCCGCCGTTTCCAGGCGCGCATGGGTGCGCCTGCCCGAGGAGTAATCGTTCGATGAGCGAGCACCGTCGCAAACAGCCGCAGCCGCAGGGAGGCGGACGTGCCGCGGCCCGACGCGGTCAGTCCGGCTCGTCCTCCGGCCGCCGCGCGGCTCCGCGTGACGCCACCGGGTCCCCTTCCGACGCCTACGGCTCGGGAGGTGATGACCACCAGTACGGTGGCCGCGCCGAGACCCGCCGTGCGGCACAGAGAAACACGGGCGGCCGCCGCAGAGGGGCCGACAACACCGGACCGGGCGGCCGGCGCGGTGGTCCCGGCGGGCCGGCCGGTCCTGGGCGCGGCAGAGGCCGGGTGAGTGAGCCCGCCAGGAAACGCTTCATCGACTACCCGCGCGCGGGCAAGTACGGGTGGCGCCGCTGGATGCCGTCCTGGAAGCTCGTCTCCGGGCTGTTCATCGGGTTCATGGGCAGCCTGGTCGCCACGTTCGGCATCGCCTACGCGATGGTCTCGATCCCCAGCGAGAACGACGCGGCCAAGTCCCAGAACAACGTCTACTACTGGTCCAACGGCAAGCAGATGGTGGCCACCGGTACGGGTGCGAACCGGCAGAATATCCCTATCGAGCAGATCCCCGAGGCCATGCAGTACGCGGTGATCTCGGCGGAGAACAAGAGTTTCTACTCGGACTCCGGTGTCGACCCCATGGGCATCGCCCGCGCCCTGGCCAACATGGCGCGGGGCGGTCAGACGCAGGGTGGGTCGACGATCACCCAGCAGTTCGTCAAGAACACCTACCTGACCCAGGAGCAGTCGATCTCCCGGAAGTTCAAGGAGATGTTCATCTCCATCAAGGTGGGGACGAAGCTCAAGAAGCCGCAGATCCTCCAGGGCTACCTGAACACCTCGTACTACGGTCGTGGCGCCTACGGCATCCAGGCCGCGGCGCAGACGTACTACGGCAAGGACGCGGTCGATCTCAAGCCGAACGAGTGCGCCGTGCTCGCGGCCCTGCTCAAGGGCCCGACGTACTACGACCCGGCCGGAGCCACGGACCTCGACAAGTCGGCGACCCAGGCTGCCAACACCAAGCGTTCCAAGGACCGCTGGGGCTGGATCCTCGGCGAGATGCACAAGGACAAGCACCTCAGCGACGCCGACTACCAGACGGCCATAAGCCACTACCCCATGCCTCAGGGCCGCAAGGCGACCAAGGGCATGACCGGTCAGATCAGCTATCTGGCGGATACGGCGAAGAAGTACGTCCTGGCGCACTCCGACATCACGGAGGCGCAGTTCGACAAGGGCGGCTACCAGATCTACACGACCTTCGACAAGGACAAGGTCAGCGAGCTGACCGCGGCCGTGAAGAAGATCCAGAAGCAGCGCCTGAACCCCAAGACGCGGGAGCTGGACAAGTACGTCCAGTTCGGCGCGGCCTCGGTGGTACCCAATGACGGCGCGATCGTCGCGCTCTACGGCGGTGCCGGTTACGAGAACGGCCACTTCACCAACAACGCCGACACCTCGGGTGTCCCCGTCGGTTCGACGTGGAAGCCTTTCGTGCTGGCCGCGGCGATGGAGTACGGCACGTACAAGACCGACGGTGAAGGCATCTCACCGCTGAGCAAGTACAACGGCGATGATCACCTCAAGGTGAGACGGCCGGACGGCACGTACTTCCTGAACAAGGACAACTCGACCTTCTTCCAGAACAACGAGAGCAACCACGCCTGGGGCTACATCAGCCTTCGCAAGGCGATGGAGCAGTCCGTGAACACGCCGTTCGTGCAGCTCGGCGTGGATGTGGGTATGACGCACGTACGCGATGTCGCGAAGGCGTCCGGCATCCTGGAAGACAGCATGGCGACGGATCTCAACCCGTCGTTCGCCATCGGTACGTCGACTCCCAGCGCCATCCGCATGGCCGACGCCTACTCGACCTTCGCCGCCTCCGGCAAGCACACGGACCCGTACTCGGTGACGCAGCTCAAGTACAACGGGACGGAACAGCCCGGCTTCTCCAAGCCGAAGAGCAGCCAGGCGATGGACGCGAACATCGCGAACAACGTCACGGACACGCTGGAGAACGTGATCCAGAACGGTACGGGTCAGAACGCCAAGGCCCTGGGCCGTACGGCGGCCGGCAAGACCGGTACCACCGACAGCAACAAGTCGGCCTGGTTCGTCGGCTACACCCGGCAGCTGTCCACCTCGGTGGCGATGTTCCGGGAGAATCCGAAGGACCACAAGCTGCTCTCCATGAACGGCACGGCCGGCGTCGCCTCCATCCACGGTGGTGACATCCCGACGTCGGTGTGGACCGAGTACATGAAGGCCGCGCTCAAGGGCAAGTCGGACCTGAGTTTCCCGGATGCCGAGAAGATCGGTGAGGTCTCGGACGAGGCGGGCGCCCCCACCCCGACCCCGACGGTCACGCCCACGCAGCCGACCGAGACCCCGACTGAGTCCCCGAGCCCCACGCCCAGTGACACGCCCACCACGGAGTCGCCCTCGCCGACCGACACCTGCCAGTTCGGCTGGGGCAACTGCCAGAACGACGGTGGTACCGACGCCGGCAATACGGACGGAGGCATCACCCAGTCGCCGACACCCACGGACACCACGGGTAACGGCAACACCAGAGGTAACGGCAATGGAGGCCTCTTCGCCGGTTCGAACGGGGGCTAGACCAGGCCTCCGACCGGTTGGTGGTCATTTCGCCCGCCAAGGGTGTTTCACGTGAAACATGGGCCGCCGCACCCGCGAGGTGCGGCGGCCCTCGGCGTATTCCTAGACAGGTACGGCAGGATGTGCCCCATGCCCAGTGCAGAGACGACGCCCGCGAGCGTGCACGAGCCCGAGCCGGTGCGACCCGCCCGAGGGGAGCCGGTGCGGCCGACCAGGGAGGACGAGGTCGCCGCGGCCGGCAGTGAGCTGATCGGCGGCCCCATCGGGCGGCGCGCCCTGCTCGGGACGTCCTGGTGGACTCCCGTCCGGGTCGTGGCGCTTGTGGCGATCGGCATGTTCGCCCTCGGCCTGGTCCAGAAGGCACCCTGCTACAACAGCGGCTGGTTCTTCGGCGCCAGCTCGCAGTACACGCACGCGTGCTACTCGGACATCCCGCACCTCTATCAGGGGCGCGGCTTCTCCGACGGGCTGGTGCCGTACTTCGACAAGCTCCAGGGCGACATGCAGTACCTCGAATACCCGGTCCTGACCGGTGTGTTCATGGAGGTGGCCTCCTGGCTCACGCCCCACAGCGGCAGCATCCAGCACCAGGAGCAGTGGTACTGGTTCGCCAACGCCGGGATGCTGATGGTGTGCGCGGCCGTCATCGCCGTCTGCGTCGCCCGGACCCACGCCCGGCGCCCCTGGGACGGCCTCCTGGTCGCCCTGGCGCCCGCATTCGCGCTGACCGCCACCATCAACTGGGACCTGCTGGCGGTGGCGCTGACGGCCGCGGCGATGCTGATGTGGGCCCGGGGCCGCACGGTCGCCTTCGGTGTCCTGCTGGGGCTCGCCACGGCCGCCAAGCTCTATCCCGTCTTCCTCCTCGGCCCGCTGCTCGTGCTGTGCTGGCGCGCGGGCAAGTGGCGGGAGTACTTCACGGCCGTGGGCGGCGCGGTGGTCGCCTGGCTGGCCGTGAACCTGCCGGTGATGGTCTTCGCCTTCGACGGCTGGTCGAAGTTCTACACCTTCAGCCATGACCGGGGCGTCGACTTCGGCTCCTTCTGGCTGATCTGGGCCCAGAACTCCAGCAACCCGCCCACCACCGACACGGTCAACTTCTTCGCCACGCTGCTGGTGGCGCTGTCGTTCGTGGGCATCGCGGTGCTGACCTTCACGGCCCCGCGCCGGCCGCGCTTCGCGCAGCTGGCCTTCCTGATGGTGGCCGCCTTCATCGTCACCAACAAGGTCTACTCGCCGCAGTACGTCCTGTGGCTGGTCCCGCTGGCCGTGCTCGCCCGGCCGAAGTGGCGGGACTTCCTGATCTGGCAGGCGTGCGAGGTCTCGTACTTCCTGGGCATCTGGATGTACCTCGCGTACACGACCAGCGGGGACGCCCACAAGGGACTGCCGACCCACGGCTACCAGTGGGCGATCGCCCTGCACCTGCTGGGCACGCTGTACCTGTGCGCCGTCGTGGTCCGGGACATCCTCATGCCGGAGCGCGACGTGGTGCGCCGCTCCGGAGACGACGATCCCTCGGGCGGGGCGCTCGACGGCGCGGAGGACGTCTTCGTCCTCGGCCCGGCGGCCCACCCGCCGCGGCACGCCGTGCACCTCGAGCCGGCGTACGGCCCCCAGGTGGAGTGGGGCAGCCGAGGACCGGATTCCCCCATCGACGGTTCGCCCTGAGCGAACATGCCGGAGGCGGAGACACGTAAAAGGCCGTACACAGTGGTCCCGGAGGACCCGTGTACGGCCTTTCGGCTGCCGGCCGGCCGGATCAGCGGTCGACGATCCGGTCGAACTGCGTGGTGGTGTGCCGCAGATGGGCCACCAGTTCCTCGCCCACCTTCGGCTCGGGCGCATCCGACGGGACGAACAGGATCGACACCTGCATGTGCGGCGGCTCCGCGAACCAGCGCTGCTTGCCGCCCCAGACGAACGGAGAAAGGTTCCGGTTGACCGTGGCCAGGCCGGCCCGTGCGACGCCCTTGGCCCGCGGCATGACGCCGTGCAGGGCCTTCGGGGCCTCCAGGCCCACCCCGTGCGACGTACCGCCCGCCACGACCACCAGGAAGCCGTCCGAGGCCGCCTTCTGCTGGCGGTAGCCGAAGCGGTCGCCCTTGGCGACGCGCGTGACGTCCAGGACCGCCCCGCGGTACTCGGTGGCGTCGTGGTCCCCCAGCCACAGCCGCGTGCCGATGCGGGCGCGGAAACGGGTCTGCGGGAACTGCTGCTGGAGCCGGGCGAGTTCCTCGGCCTTGAGGTGGCTGACGAACATCGTGTGCAGCGGCAGCCGGGCCGCGCGCAGCCGGTCCATCCAGCCGATGACCTCCTCGACGGCGTCCGAGCCGTCGGTGCGGTCCAGCGGCAGGTGGATGGCGAAGCCCTCCAGCCGGATGTTCTCTATGGCCGAATGGAGCTGCGGCAGGTCCTGCTCGCTGATGCCGTGGCGCTTCATCGAGGACATCACCTCGATGACCACGCGGGCGCCCACGAGCCCGTACACGCCGTCGATCGACGACACGGACCGGATGACCCGGTCGGGCAGCGGCACCGGCTCCTCGCCGCGCCGGTACGGCGTCAGCACCAGCAGGTCCCCGCCGAACCAGTCCTTGATGCGCGCGGCCTCGTACGTCGTGCCGACGGCGAGCACGTCCGAGCCCAGTCGCGTGGCCTCTTCCGCCAGGCGCTCGTGCCCGAAGCCGTAGCCGTTGCCCTTGCAGACCGGGACGAGCCCGGGGAACTGCTCCTGCACGTGCTTGTGGTGCGCCCGCCAGCGCGCGGTGTCGACGTAGAGCGTGAGCGCCATGGCCGGACCTGGGACCTTTCTCGTGGGCTGCGGTGGGAAAGAGGTGTGAACGGTGTGAAGCCTATGGAATCAAACGGCCGGGCTCAGCGGCGCGACATGTAGATGTCCAGCGCCTTGTGGAGCAGCTTGTTGAGCGGGAAGTCCCACTCGCCGAGGTACTCCGCGGCCTGACCGCCCGTGCCCACCTTGAACTGGATCAGGCCGAAGAGGTGGTCGGTCTCGTCCAGCGAGTCGGAGATGCCGCGCAGGTCGTAGACGGTGGCGCCGAGCGCGTAGGCGTCGCGCAGCATCGTCCACTGCATCGCGTTCGAGGGCCGCACCTCGCGGCCGATGTTGTCGGAGGCGCCGTAGGAGTACCAGACGTGCCCGCCGACGATCAGCATCGTCGCGGCGGAGAGGTTCACGCCGTTGTGGCGGGCGAAGTACAGCCGCATCCGGTTGGGGTCCTCGGTGTTGAGGGCCGTCCACATGCGCTGGAAGTACGACAGCGGGCGGGGCCGGAAGTGGTCGCGCACGGCCGTGATCTCGTACAGCCGCTGCCATTCGGCGAGGTCCTGGTAGCCGCCCTGGACGACCTCGACGCCGGCCTTCTCAGCCTTCTTGATGTTGCGGCGCCACAGCTGGTTGAAGTTCTTGTGGACCTCTTCCAGGGACCGGTTGGCGAGGGGCACCTGGTAGACGTAGCGGGGCTGAACGTCGCCGAAGCCGGCGCCGCCGTCCTCGCCCTGCTGCCAGCCCATGCGGCGCAGCTTGTCGGCCACCTCGAAGGCGCGGGGCTCGATGAAGTCGGCCTCGACGTCGCGCAGGCGCTTCACGTCCGGGTCCTGGATGCCCTGCTTGATGGAGTTGGCCTCCCAGCGCCGGATGATCACCGGCGGGCCCATCTTCACGGAGAAGGCGCCCTGCTGCTTGAGGTGGGCCAGCATCGGCTGGATCCAGTCGTCCAGATTCGGCGCGAACCAGTTGATGACCGGGCCCTCGGGGAGGTAGGCGAGGTAGCGCTTGATCTTGGGCAACTGGCGGTAGAGGACCAGACCCACGCCGACCAGCTCGCCGGTCCGTCCGTCGAACCAGCCGAGGTTCTCCGAGCGCCACTCCGCCTTCACATCAGCCCAGGCCGGGACCTGCATGTGGCTCGCCGACGGCAGGCTCTGGATGTAGGCCAGATGCTGCTCTCGGCTGATGGTCCTCAGGGTCAGGCTCATTCGGGGCGCTCCTCGGGCTGGTGTGTCCCCCTGGGTACAGGGGCTCCGGCTCACGCGCCGAAGCCTACTGCGCCTTTCGAGCGCCCCGACTGGGCATGGGGCACCTGCGCCCCGGCCTGCGGCCCGCCGGGGCGTTCCACGATGTTCGGAAAGAAGTCCGGACGGACGGCGTCCGGAGGCTCAGCCGATGAGGCCGCCGAACAGTCCGCCGTTAGCCATACCGAGCATGAAGCCGACCCCCGAGGCACCGAGGCCCACGATCAGCCCGAATCGCTCGCGCGTGGTCACCGAGACCCACTGTCCGGACACGCCGGTGAGCAGGCCCACCAGGCCGGCCCAGGAGCTGAGCAGGTGCAGGCTGCCGAAGAAGCCCGTGATGAAGGCCGTCACGCCGAGCACCAGCGTCACCGCCATCAGGGCGTCCGGGAGCGGATGGGTCTTGCCGTCGGTGGCGAAGAGGGATCCGGCGGTGTTGGGTCGCAATGCCTGTTGTGCCATGGGGCACCTCCTGCGGAAGGCGGCGCACGGTAGCGCCGTACACACCCGATGTGTACAGACTGGCGGCCTTCCCGGCCGGATTTCAACCGGAAGCAGGTGTGCGGGTAGTGTGTACCGTCTGCACCGGTGTCTGCCCAGGCCTGATCGTCATCTGATCGTCAGCGGCCCTGATTCGTCAGTGGCTCTGATTCCAGTGGCGTTGTCAGTGGCGGCCGATACCGTTGCGTACGCATCACAACCCTCCTGCCACGGAACGACCGTGGCCGCTGAGTCCAAAGGAGGTGGGTTCCACATGCGTCACTACGAGGTGATGGTCATCCTCGACCCCGATCTGGAGGAGCGCGCTGTCGCCCCCCTGATCGAGAACTTCCTCTCCGTCGTCCGCGAGGGCAACGGCAAGGTGGAGAAGGTCGACACCTGGGGCCGTCGTCGTCTGTCGTACGAGATCAAGAAGAAGCCTGAGGGCATCTACTCGGTCATCGACCTGCAGGCCGAGCCTGCGGTCGTGAAGGAGCTCGACCGCCAGATGAACCTGAACGAGTCGGTCCTCCGGACCAAGGTCCTCCGCCCCGAGACCCACTGAGCTCTCCCGCTCAGTTGATCCCGGGATTCGAGTAGCACCAAGCAGCCAGCAGCAAACCCGCCGAGAGGTTCCCCCATGGCAGGCGAGACCGTCATCACGGTCGTCGGCAACCTTGTCGATGACCCCGAGCTGCGCTTCACCCCGTCCGGTGCGGCGGTCGCGAAGTTCCGCGTCGCGTCCACTCCCCGCACCTTCGACCGCCAGACGAACGAGTGGAAGGACGGCGAGAGCCTCTTTCTGACCTGCTCGGTCTGGCGTCAGGCGGCGGAGAACGTCGCCGAGTCGCTCCAGCGAGGCATGCGCGTCATCGTGCAGGGCCGGCTGAAGCAGCGGTCGTACGAGGACCGCGAGGGCGTCAAGCGCACGGTCTACGAGCTGGACGTCGAGGAAGTCGGCGCCAGCCTGCGCAACGCCACGGCCAAGGTCACCAAGACCGCCGGCCGCGGTGGCCAGGGCGGTTACGGCGGCGGTGGCGGCGGCCAGCAGGGTGGCGGCGGCTGGGGCGGCGGCCCCGGTGGCGGCCAGCAGGGTGGCGGCGCTCCCGCCGACGACCCGTGGGCGACCGGCGCTCCCGCCGGTGGTGGCCAGCAGGGCGGCGGCGGTGGCTGGGGCGGTGGCTCCGGCGGCGGCGGTGGCGGTGGCGGCTACTCGGACGAGCCTCCCTTCTAGGCCCTCGGGCCAAGGGCGGGTCGTACCCAAACTTCTTGATCACACAGGAGAAACACCATGGCGAAGCCGCCTGTGCGCAAGCCTAAGAAGAAGGTCTGCGCTTTCTGCAAGGACAAGGTCACGTACGTGGACTACAAGGACACGAACATGCTGCGGAAGTTCATTTCCGACCGCGGCAAGATCCGTGCCCGCCGCGTGACCGGCAACTGCACGCAGCACCAGCGTGACGTCGCCACGGCCGTGAAGAACAGCCGTGAGATGGCGCTGCTGCCCTACACCTCCACTGCGCGCTAAGGGAAGGGTGACCGAAACATGAAGATCATCCTCACCCACGAGGTCTCCGGCCTCGGTGCCGCGGGCGACGTCGTCGACGTCAAGGACGGTTACGCTCGCAACTACCTGATCCCGCGGAAGTTCGCGATCCGCTGGACCAAGGGCGGCGAGAAGGACGTCGAGCAGATCCGTCGTGCTCGCAAGATCCACGAGATCCAGACCATCGAGCAGGCCAACCAGGTGAAGGCCCAGCTCGAGGGCGTCAAGGTCCGCCTGGCCGTGCGTGCCGGCGACGCCGGTCGCCTCTTCGGTTCCGTCACCCAGGCCGACATCGCTTCGGCGATCAAGGCTTCCGGTGGCCCCGAGGTCGACAAGCGCCGCATCGAGGTCGGTTCGCCGATCAAGACGCTGGGCGCCCACGAGACGTCGGTGCGTCTGCACCCCGAGGTTGCCGCCAAGGTCAACCTCGAGGTCGTCGCTGCGTGATCGCTGCGCTCGGCTTGAACGGCTGAGGCAACTCGGCTTGCACGGCTGAGAGAAGGGGCCGCACCTGCTGGTGCGGCCCCTTCTTCGTTGTGTTGTCTTCGTTGTGTTTCACGTGAAACGGTGGTTTCGAAGCAGCGGTTTCACGTGAAACGGTCAGCGCGTTGCGCCGGTGACGATCCAGCGGCCCGAGCGGGTACGCAGCCACAGCGTCAGCATCCGTACGGTCATCATCAGTGTCATGGCTGCCCAGAGCGCGGTGAGTCCGCCCCCGAAGACGGGGACCAGCAGCGCCACGGGGGCGAAGACGGCAAGGGTCACCAGCATGGCTCCGGCCAGGTACGGCCCGTCCCCCGCGCCCATGAGTACGCCGTCGAGGACGAAGACCACTCCGCAGATCGGCTGGGAGAGCGCCACCATGAGCAGCGCGGGCAGTGCGGTGTCCTTCACCACGCCGTCGCTGGTGAACAGCGGCAGAAACAGCGGTCGCGTCACGATCACCAGCAGTCCGAGAAGCACCCCGACGGCCACGCCCCACTGCACCATCCGGCGACAGGCGTCCCGGGCCCCCCGGGCGTCGTCCGCGCCGAGGTAGCGCCCGATGATGGCCTGCCCGGCGATCGCGATGGCATCGAGGGCGAAGGCGAGAAGGCTCCACAGGGACAGGATGATCTGGTGGGCCGCGATGTCGGCGTCACCGAGGCGGGCCGCGACGGCTGTGGCGATCATGAGGATCGCCCGTAGCGAGAGTGTCCGGATCAGCAGGGGCGCGCCGGCATGGGCGGAGGCCCGGATGCCGGATGCGTCGGGCCGCAGGGATGCTCCGTGTCGACGGGCTCCTCGGACGACCACGGTGAGATACACCGCCGCCATCCCGCACTGGGCGATCACCGTGCCCCAGGCGGAACCGGCGATGCCGAGACCGGCGCCGTAGACGAGACCGACGTTGAGAACGGCATTGGCGACGAAGCCCGCGACGGCCACGTACAGCGGTGTCCTGGTGTCCTGGAGCCCGCGCAGGACACCGGTGGCGGCGAGCACGGCCAGCATGGCCGGGATGCCGAGGGCGGAGATCCGCAGATAGGTCGTCGCGTACGGGGCCGCGGTGGGCGAGGCGCCGAAGACGTCCACCAAGGCAGGTGCCAGGGGCAGGACGAGGGCGATGACCGTGGCGCCCAGCAGCAGCGCGAGCCAGATGCCGTCCATGCCCTGGCGGATGGCCGCCTGGAGGTCGTCGGCGCCGACGCGTCGGGCGACAGCCGCGGTGGTGGCGTAGGCCAGGAAGACGAAGACGCTCACGGCTGTCGTGAGGAGGGCCGAGGCGACCCCGAGGCCGGCGAGCTGGGCCGTGCCGAGATGGCCGACGATCGCACTGTCGGCCATGACGAAAAGGGGCTCGGCGACGAGTGCGCCGAAGGCGGGTACGGCCAGGGCGACGATCTCGCGGTCGTGCCGTCTTGGGCCGGCTCCGGGGATCGTGGAAGCCTGTGGCATGAGCACTAATCTAATCGTCCACAGGTAAGAGATGCAATCGAGTTGCGATCCTTACTTGTGGTTGTAGGTCGCATGCTTGCGCACCCCTCTTGGGGCGATCTTGGTCCGACTGGGGAAGTTTTTCTTCTGCACAGCCGGTGGACGGGAAAGGTGCTGGTCAAAGCTGTTTCGAGGAAGCGATCGAGGGCTTGTTCACAGGGCTGTCCACCGGGTCGTGCACAGGTTTCGGCGAGTTCTCCACAGCATCCGGGCCGTCGTCCACATGGCCTGTGGATAACCAGATTGGCTGACGGTGCCGACGGGCCTACCGTTGTCCGGCGCCCGCTCCTTCTCTCGGCCTCGGAAACCTCACAAAACCGACGCGATGGAACCGGAACTGGGCCTCTAAGTTGTCAGTGCCGTGCCGTACAAAAGAGGGCACGGCGAGGTCCGCCCGGGCGGACGGGAGGAGGTGGCTCGGTGAGCATTTCCGAGCCCTTGGACGATCCGTGGGCCGACAGCGGTCCCAGCGATCGTCTGCCCGCCTCCCGCCGGAGCAGCGGTGGCGGCCGCGGCCGTGACGAGCAGCACGACCGGGGCGGCGACGGCGGCGCCTGGGACGGCGGTGGTTCCTCCTTCGAGCGGGTGCCGCCGCAGGACCTCGACGCCGAGCAGTCCGTGCTCGGCGGCATGCTGCTCTCCAAGGACGCCATCGCCGACGTCGTCGAGGTCCTCAAGGGCCACGACTTCTACAAGCCCGCGCACGAGACGATCTACCAGGCGATCCTCGACGTCTACGCCAAGGGCGAGCCCGCCGACCCCATCACCATCGCCGCCGAGCTCACCAAGCGAGGTGAGATCAACAAGATCGGCGGAGCGGCGTATCTGCACACCCTCGTGCAGACGGTGCCGACGGCGGCGAACGCCGAGTACTACGCCGAGATCGTCCACGAGCGAGCGGTGCTGCGCCGCCTCGTCGAGGCCGGCACGCGCATCACGCAGATGGGATACGCGGCCGACGACGACGTGGACGAGATCGTCAACCGCGCCCAGGCCGAGATCTACGCCGTCACCGAGCAGCGCACCAGCGAGGACTACCTCCCGCTCGGCGACATCATGGAGGGCGCCCTCGACGAGATCGAGGCGATCGGGTCGCGGAGCGGCGAGATGACGGGCGTGCCCACCGGGTTCACCGACTTCGACTCGCTGACGAACGGCCTGCACCCCGGCCAGATGATCGTCATCGCGGCACGTCCCGCCATGGGTAAGTCGACGCTGGCCCTGGACTTCGCACGGGCCGCCTCCATCAAGCACAACCTGCCGAGCGTCATCTTCTCCCTCGAAATGGGCCGCAACGAGATCGCGATGCGTCTGCTGTCCGCCGAGGCCCGTGTCGCCCTGCACCACATGCGCTCGGGCACGATGACCGACGAGGACTGGACACGGCTGGCCCGCCGCATGCCGGACGTGTCGGCCGCACCGCTCTTCATCGACGACTCCCCGAACCTGTCGATGATGGAGATCCGGGCCAAGTGCCGTCGGCTCAAACAGCGCAACGACATCCGGCTGGTCGTCATCGACTACCTCCAGCTGATGCAGTCCGGCGGCTCCAAGCGTGCCGAGAGCCGTCAGCAGGAGGTCTCGGACATGTCCCGTAACCTCAAGCTGCTCGCCAAGGAACTGGAGGTCCCGGTCATCGCGCTCTCCCAGCTCAACCGTGGCCCCGAGCAGCGCACCGACAAGAAGCCCATGGTCTCCGACCTGCGTGAGTCGGGATCCATCGAGCAGGACGCCGACATGGTCATCCTGCTGCACCGCGAGGACGCCTACGAGAAGGAGTCTCCTCGCGCGGGCGAGGCCGACCTGATCGTCGCCAAGCACCGAAACGGCCCGACGGCCACGATCACGGTCGCCTTCCAGGGCCACTACTCCCGGTTCGTGGACATGGCGCAGACCTGATCGGCTCGACTTCCTGCTCGACGGCATCGCCGCGGCCAAATCAACTCGACGCCCACGGGCCTTCCGGGGTGGACTGGCGGCATGACGACATCTGAGGAAGAGCTGCTGCCCGGCACACGTCGGGCATTGCGGCACCGGATCGCCGTGGCCCAGGCCGAAGGGCGCGCGCCGTCGCTGGTCGCGGCAGTGGTGCGGGGCGGGCGAGCGGTGTGGCACGGAGCGCGGACCTGTGTGGACGGCCATGGGCCGGACGAGAACGTGCAGTACAGGATCGGTTCGATCACCAAGACGTTCACCGCCGTCCTGGTGCTGCGGCTGCGTGACGAAGGTGTGCTCGACCTCGGTGACCCGCTGGAGAAGCATCTGCCGGGCACCGGTGCGGGGGAGGCGACCATCGCCGAACTGCTCGCGCACACGGGCGGGCTGGCGGCCGAGTCGCCGGGACCCTGGTGGGAGCGGACTCCCGGTTCTCTGCGTCCGGAGCTGAGTGACGTCCTGGGTGAGCAGCCCCTGCTGCATCCGGTCGGCCGCCGGTTCCACTATTCGAACCCCGGCTACACGCTGCTGGGCGCGCTGGTGGAGGAGATGCGTGGCACCCCCTGGGAGGAGGTCCTCCGGCACGAGGTACTCGAACCCCTGGGCCTGAACCGTACGACTGCCCAGCCGCAGGCACCCCATGCGGGTGGCTGGGCGGTGCACCCATGGGCCGACGCTCTGCTGCCGGAGCCGGTGGAGGACCTCGGCCGTATGGCACCTGCCGGCCAACTGTGGTCTACGACCGGCGACTTGGCCCGCTTCGCGGCCTTCCTGGCCAAGGGCGACGACCGTGTTCTCGGTGCGGAGTCGGTGCGGGAGATGCGGACACCCGCGGCGCCGGCCGAGGCCGCGGATGTGATGGACGGTGCCACCTACGGCCTCGGTCTGCAGATCCAGCACCGCGACGGCAGGCTGCTCGTGGGGCACTCCGGCTCGTTGCCGGGCTTCCTGGCGAACCTCACCTTCAGCGTGGCGGACGATGTCGCGGCCGTGGTGCTGGCCAACTGCACTTCCGGTCCCCTGCTGTCCGTGGTGGGCGCCGACCTCGTTCGTATCGTCGCCGAGGCCGAGCCAAGGATTCCCGAGCCCTGGCGCCCCCTGTCCGAGGTCGACCGCTCGGTGCTGGAGCTGGCGGGGCAGTGGTACTGGGGCACGCATGCCTTCGCTCTGCGGGTGGCGGCCGACGGGCTCGTCTCCCTGGGGCCGCTGTCCGGCAACGGCCGCAGCTCGCGTTTCCGGGCCAACGGTGACGGCACCTGGACGGGACTGGAGGGTTACTACGCCGGAGAGCTCCTGCGGCCCGTACGGCGCCCGGACGGAGCCCTCAGTCATCTCGACCTCGGGTCGTTCGTGTTCACGCGTCAGCCGTACGACGGGGAGGCTCCCGTCCCCGGAGGGGTGGACGCGGAGGGCTGGCGGGGGATCGGTTAGCCGGCCCGCGCCGCGGGTGGCCTGTTTCACGTGAAACAGGCCCTCCCGGCCGGTCTCAGAGCGGGAGCTTGAATCCCACGTGCGAGGCCGTGAAGCCGAGCCGCTCGTAGAAGCGATGGGCGTCGGTGCGTGTGCTGTCGGACGTCAGCTGCACCAACTGGCAGCCCAGCCGCCTGGATTCCTCGATCGCCCACTCGATGAGCCGCGTGCCCAGACCGCTGCCCCGTTCGTCCGCATGGATGCGGACACCCTCGATGATCGACCGGGTGGCCCCGCGCCTCGACAGCCCGGGAATGATCGTGAGCTGAAGTGTGCCGACGACTCGGCCCTCGCGTTCCGCGACGACCAGATGCTGGTTCGGATCGGCGTCGAGCCGCTTGAACGCGGTCAGGTACGGGGTCAGGTCGTCCGGTGACTCGCGCTGTGCGCCGAGCGGGTCGTCGGCGAGCATGCCGACGACGGCGGGGATGTCGTCGGCGACGGCGGCGCGTATCTCGAAATGATCTCCCATGGGCGCAGCCTATGCGGGCACGTTCAGCGACTCCACCACGCGGACCAGCGGCGCCAGTCCAGGACTCATGGCCGCTTCGTCGAGTGCCTCCCGCAGGGCGGCGTCATTGGTGGGCCGCGCCTCGGCCAGCAGTTTGAGCCCGGCCTCGGTGACGTTCGTGTAGATGCCCCGGCGATCGGTGGGGCACAGGTAGCGCTCGAGCAGCCCGCGGTCCTCGAGCCGGGTGACCAGCCGGGTGGTGGCGCTCTGGCTGAGGACGACCGCGTCGGCGACCTGCTTCATCTGGAGGTGCCCTCCTTCGCCGTCGTGCTGCCGGCTGAGCACGTCCAGCAGGGAGTACTCGCGCACGCTCAGGCCGTGCCCGCTCTGCAGGGCGCGCTCGATGTGCGTCTCGATCCTCCCGTGCAGCAGGGACAGGGCGCACCAGCCCTGTGCGAGCGCGGTGAGCGCGGGGTCCGTCGCTGTCATGTGGCGTTCTCCTCGTCCCGGAGCGGCTGCCATCCAAGGATAGGGCAGCGCCGCAATAGCCTGCGCTTGCATATAGCCCGCGTGTGCAATTATTGTGGACGCACGCAAAGCGCACCTGCAATCGTCTGGGAAGGTGTACCCCACATGCCTCTCGCGCTTCTGGCCCTCGCGATCGGGGCCTTCGGAATCGGAACGACCGAGTTCGTGATCATGGGCTTGCTGCCCGAGGTCGCGGGCGACTTCGGGGTTTCCATCCCCGCCGCGGGCCTGCTGGTCACCGGCTACGCGCTCGGCGTGGTGCTGGGGGCTCCCCTGATGACCGCGCTCGGCACCAAGGTCTCCCGGAAGCGGATGCTGATGCTGCTGATGGGTCTGTTCATCGCCGGGAACCTGCTGTCCGCCGTCGCCCCCGTCTTCGCGGTCATGCTGATCGGCCGTGTGGTCGCCTCCCTCGCGCACGGCGCGTTCTTCGGCATCGGCTCGGTCGTCGCGGCCGACCTGGTGGCGCCGGACAAGAAGGCGGGCGCCATCGCGATGATGTTCACCGGCCTGACCGTCGCCAACGTCGTAGGTGTCCCGCTGGGCACGCTCATCGGGCAGCACATCGGCTGGCGTGTCACCTTCGGCATCGTCGCGGGCCTCGGCGTGGTCGGCCTGGCCGGCATCGCCAAGCTGGTGCCCGAGCTGCCCAGGCCCCAGGGCGTGCACCTGCGCCACGAGCTCGCTGCCTTCAAGAACGCCCAGGTTCTGCTGGCCATGGCGATGACCGTCCTCGGCTTCGGTGGTGTCTTCGCGGCCATCACCTACATCGCGCCGATGATGACCCACGTCGCCGGTTTCGCCGACGGATCCGTCACCTGGCTGCTGGTGCTGTTCGGTCTCGGCATGGTCGGCGGCAACCTGATCGGCGGCAGGTTCGCCGACCGCGCGCTGATGCCCATGCTCTACGTCTCGCTGGGCGCCCTGGCGGTCGTACTCGCGCTGTTCACGCTCACCGCGCACAACAAGGTCGCGGCAGCGGTGACCATCGCCCTGATCGGCGCCCTGGGCTTCGCGACCGTGCCGCCCCTGCAGAAGCGTGTCCTCGACCAGGCGCATGGTGCTCCGACACTGGCGTCGGCCGTGAACATCGGCGCCTTCAACCTGGGCAACGCCCTCTCCGCCTGGCTCGGCGGTCTGGTGATCAGCGCGGGCCTCGGCTACACCGCGCCCAACTGGGTCGGTGCCGTCCTCGCCGCGGCGGCCCTGGTACTGGCCCTGTTCTCCGCGGCCCTCGAACGCCGCGACAGGGCCCGCGACACCGCGGTGGCCGCCCCTGCACGCGCCGACCAGCGCGCAGCCGCCCACCACTGAACCACCGCGCTCCCCGAGCACGATGTCCGGAACACCACAAGGAGAAGCACCCCTCATGAGCACCACCACTGTCGCCCCGCTGACCACGCAGGACGCCGAAGCCCTCGTGCACGCGGCCCGCGAAGCGGCCGAGGCCACCGGAGCCACCGTGAGCGTCACCGTCCTGGACGCGGGCGGCCACCTGCTGGCCTTCCGCCGGGACGACCGTGCCGTACTGATCTCCGGTGAGACCAGCACCCGCAAGGCCTACACGGCGCTCCAGCTGAACGCCCCCACCGCCGACCTCGTCGACGCCGTCCAGCCCGGCGCACCCTTCCACACCCTGCCCACCGCGCTCGACCGGCCCTTGCTGTTCATCGCGGGTGGCATCCCGGTCCACCGCGACGGCCGCCTGATCGGCGCGATCGGCGTCGGCGGTGGCACGCCGGAGCAGGACCACGGCTTCGCCCTCACCGCAGTGGAGACGCTCGCCTGATCACGGAGTCCGTCAGCGGTGAACGCCGGCCCCGCGGTGCAGCGGTGGCCGGTGTTCCGTGTGCGGGGGCGTCTCAGCCCGCCGCCACCGTCAGTGGGGCGAATCGGCGGGTCCAGTCACCGGGCAGGTCTGTGACGCCGTACGTCATGACGGAGTTGAAGGCGACGGACTCCAGCCCGCGCTCCTTCACCCACGCCAGCAACCCTTCGTGCCGTACGTCGATGTCGGTCCGCAGCGGGCGGTCCGTGTGGGCGGCGAGCGAGGCGAGGAGGGCCCGTGCCGTCTCGGCGTCCCGGGCGATCAGCGGTCCGACGACCTGCGTGTCCATATTGGGCCAGGCGCCCGCGTACCCGGTGATCCGGCCGTTCTCCTCGGCGACTCGTAGCTGGTCGGCGAAGGCGGGAAGCCGCGTGATGATGTGGGTGCGGTCGGCCCCGAACACCTCCTCGTCGAGCCGGAGGATCGAGGTGAGGTCCTCCGCGGTTGCCGCACGTGTCGGGACGCCGTGCTCCGGCCCACCCGGGGTGAAGTGTCCCCTCACCATCTCCGCCCGGCCGGTGACCTTGAAACCGAGCTCTTCGTAGAGCGGGCGCCCGTACGGCGTCGCGTGCAAGGTCAGGGGCGTGGTTCCCATCGCGGAGACGACATGACGCATCAAGCGGCGTCCGACGCCCCGGCGGGCATGCCGCTCGGCGACCAGGACCATGCCGAGGGCGCCGAGAGCCGGGTGGTCCTGCGGGCCGTACTGCGTGACGACGCACGCCGCGACCAGACCACCGTCGGGATCGTCGATGCCGTAACCCCGTCCGGCGACGAGGAGGAAGCCCCATTTGTGTTCCTCCCGTGGCCACCCCCGGTCTTCGGACAAGTCGGCGCAGGCGGTGAGATCGCGCAGCGTCAGACGGCGAATGGGCAGAGCGTCGAGGGATGGAGTCGGCACGCAGGTCAGGCTGTCCGACCGGTGCCCTCTGCGTCCACCTGTTTCGAGGCATACGCAGGTGCTTTTGGCCATGTCGTAGCCGTCCGAGCAGCGCACGGACAGGCATGGGGTGTTTCACGTGAAACGTCGGCGAACGATGCGCATCCGGCAGGCCGCAGAAGAGTCACCAAGCCTTCCCATTAACCTCGAGGCCATGCCGAGACTTCATCTCTTCGATCTTGATGGCACTTTGCTGCATGGAACGACCGCTCCAGTGGAAATTTCCCGCCAACTCGGTTTGGAAGCCGAGGCGGTGGCCCTCGATCTGGAGATCGCGGCAAGGCGGATCGGGCCGCCGGAATACGCGATCCATGTGCGTGCGCTGTGGGCGGAACTCACCGAGGCGCATGTGGCGGCCGCTTTCGAGGGGGCTCCTTGGCTGGCCCGGATCCGTGAGGTGTGGGCGAGGATCAGGGGTGCCGGTGACTATTGCGCCGTGGTGTCGCTCTCGCCTTCCTTCTTCGTGGAACGGCTCCTGAACTGGGGAGCGCATGCGGCGTTCGGATCCCGCTTTCCCACCGTGCCGTTCACCGAGCCGGTGGACCCGGCCGGTGCGCTCAACTCCGCGGCCAAAGTGCGGATCGCGGACCAGTTGTGCAAGGAGTTCGGGGTGACCCGTGCGGACTGTGTCGCTTACGGCGACTCGTTGTCGGACCGGGATCTCTTCACGGTGGTGCCGGTGTCGGTCGCGGTCAATGGGGACGCCAGTCTGACGGGTCTCGCGACACACTCCTACACGGGACGGGATCTGTGGGATGCCTACCAATTGGTGGGCCCCGCCCGGTAATCGAGGGAATCACTGGTTCGGGTCCGAGCCGATTCGCCGGGGGAGCGAGGGGGGACTTGTGCGGCGGGCGGTGGCCGGTAGGGTCGACTGCGGTTCACGACGCAGCTCAATGAGACGGATAGATCGAAGGCCGCATTTCCGGGTATGCGGCCAGAAGTATCCGCGCCGGGGTGATGCTGCGGCCGACCGCGGGGGGAAAGCAGGCATCTTCCGATTCGGAAGTGCGCAGACCGACCGAAAGATGTTCGAGGCGAGGCACACCATGGACGCTCCGACCACCACGTCGGCGGACAACGGCACATCCGGCGGAGGTGGCTGGTTCACGCCACACACCGCACCGCCGGCGCCAGTGGACGGTGATGGACCGGAACACCCCTCCACGGATGCTCCCGCCCCCAAGGGGCACGCGGAGCCCCCCACCGCCGTGGGCGCCTCCCCGGACGCCCTCCTCATCCGCCGCACCATGGCCGAGGTCGCCCCCGTGGCCGAGCAGGTCACCTCGTACTTCTACGCCCTGCTCTTCGTACGTCACCCCGGCCTGCGACCGCTGTTCCCGCCCGCGATGGACATCCAGCGGGAGCGGCTGCTGAAAGCGCTGCTGACGGCGGTCGAGCACATCGACAACACGCCCGTCCTCGTCGACTACCTGCAGAATCTCGGCCGCGGTCACCGCAAGTACGGCACCCGGCCCGAGCACTACCCCGCCCTCGGCGAGTGTCTGATCGGCGCCCTGAGCAAGTACGCCTCCGCCGTCTGGGGCACGGAGACAGAGGCGGCCTGGGTGCGGGCCTACACGAGGATGTCGCAGATCATGATCGACGCGGCGGCCGCCGACGAACTGCGCTTGCCGGCCTGGTGGTACGCCGAGGTCGTCGCACACGATCTCAGGACGCCGGACGTAGCGGTCCTCACTCTCCGCCCGGACCAGCCCTACCCCTTCCTCGCCGGGCAGTACACGAGCGTGGAGACACCCTGGTGGCCCCGCACCTGGCGGCACTACTCCTTCGCCTCCGCCCCCCGCAGCGACGGGCTGCTGACATTCCATGTGAAGGCCGTTCCCGCGGGCTGGGTCTCCAATGCCCTGGTGCACCGGGCCCGCCCGGGGGACGTCATCCGGCTCGGTCCGCCCACCGGGTCGATGACCGTCGACCACACCACCGACAGCGGCCTGCTCTGTCTCGGCGGCGGCACCGGCATAGCGCCCATCAAGGCGCTGGTCGAGGATGTCGTCGAGCACGGCGAACGCCGTCCCGTCGAGGTGTTCTACGGCGCCCGCACGGACCACGACCTGTACGACATCGACACCATGCTGCGGTTGCAGCAGAGCCATCCCTGGCTCTCCGTCCGCACGATCGTCGACCAGCAGACGAACCTCCAGCTCCCGGACGCCGTGCGCGAGTACGGACCGTGGACCCAGTACGAGGCCTATCTCTCCGGACCGCCCGGAATGATCCGCAGCGGTGTCGACGCGCTCAGGGACGTCGGTATCCCCTCGGAGCGGATACGCCACGACTCGGTCGAGGAACTCGTGGTCGCGGGGAACTGAGACTCAGCCCAGATCCGGTGCATGCATGGCCCGCACGCCCTCGATGTTGCCGTCCAGGTAGTGCCGCAAGGACAGCGGGACGAGATGGACGGAGGCGATGCCGACCCGTGTGAACGGCACACGGACGATCTCGTACTCGCCGGTGGGCTCGTCCATTTCGGGACCGTGGCGCAGCGAGGGGTCCATGGACTCCAGCCGGCAGACGAAGAAGTGCTGCACCTTCACACCGGTCGCGCCGCCGTCCTCGCCGATGTGCTCCACGGTGTCCACGAAGCAGGGCACCACGTCGGTGATCTTGGCGCCGAGTTCCTCGTGCACCTCGCGGTGCAGGGCGTCGACGACGGTCGTGTCGCTCGGCTCGACCCCGCCACCGGGAGTGACCCAGTAGGGATCGACACCAGGCTTGGTGCGCTTGATCAGGATCAGGTCGTCACCGTCGAGGAGAACGGCACGGGCGGTGCGCTTGACCACGGGTCGGACGGTCATGGGAGAAATGTCGCCCGGTTGGTTCCACGTGAAACATCGCAAAGCGCCACCGGGCGAGCGCGCGCCGTGACCGCGGTGCGCCCCCTGCTCAGCACCAGTCGGCGGCCGCCCGCTGAAGCCACTCGTGCGCCCGCGCGATATGCGGCATCGCGAGCGTGCCGGTACGCACCACCAGGAAGTATGTCCGCAGCGGGGGCACGGCCGGCTCGTGCAGCGCGACCACGTCACCCTGCTGGACGGCGGCGGTGCACAGATAGCGGGGCAGTACCGCCAGCCCGGCCCCGGCGGTCGCACAGGCAAGAACGGCGCGCAGGTCGGGAACGATGACGGTGCCGGACGCGGAGGGGCGGGAGTCGAAGACGGAGGCCCAGTAGCGGGAGACGAAGGGCAGCGACTCGTGGACCTCGACCACGGGCAGATTCTCCAGGGCGGCGGCCCCCTTGCGGCGCGGTTTCCCCGAGTCGATCCGCTCGGCCCAGCGAGGGGCGGCGACCAGGACGTGCTCCTCATCGCACAGTGGAGTCGCCGTGAGCAGGGCACCGCGCGGACGGGCCGTGCAGATGACCAGATCATGATGCCCGGCGGCCAGCCCCTCCAGAATCTCCTCGGCGTTCCCGAACGAGGCGCGCAGTGCGAAGCCCCGCCAGTCGTCCCCGGTGAGCTCGGTGAGGGCGGGGAGCGCGCGTTCCGCGGTGAACTCGGGCGGCCCGGCGAGGTGCAGGGTACGTGACGAGGACTCGTCGTCGAGCCCGGTCTCGGCTATCTCCACGAGCGCGTCGAGATGCGGCGCGGCCTTGTGCGCGAGCTCGTCGCCGATGGTCGTGGGAGTCACCCCGCGGGCCTGCCGCAGGAACAGCGGGCGGCCCAGTTGTCTTTCCAGGGTGCGGATCTGGGAGGTGACGGCCGGCTGGGAGAGACCGAGAAGCGCGGCGGCGCGGGTGAAGGAGCCGGCCCGGTGCACGGTCACGAAGGTGCGCAGCAAGGCCAGATCCATGGAACGCCCTCCCCTTTCCCTGCCCTTCTCCCGCCCCCCGGACAGGTCCAACTATAAATAAGTCGATAGGCCCCTGTCGCTAGCGTGATTGGACACTGACAGAGAGTCAACTAGCCTTGTTCGCGCGGTTCTTCGCGCGCGGAACCGGGACGGTCCGAGCCACGAGGGGGGAGGCTCGGACCGTCCGTCGTCCACGGCCGGATCCCATCGGGTTCTCGTCCCACTGCCAGTCCGCGGTCAATCCGCTGTCAGTCCGCCGTCTCGTCCAGCGCCCGGAGCACGTCCGCCACCAGGTCCTGAGGGTCCTCGGCGCCGACCGACAGCCGGATGAATCCCTCCGGTACCGCGTCCCCGCCCCAGCGGCCGCGCCGTTCGGCCGTGGAGCGGATCCCGCCGAAGCTGGTCGCGTCGTCCACGAACCGGAGGGCGTCGAGGAAACGGTCGGCACGCGCGCGCGTGGGCAGCGTGAAGGAGACGACACACCCGTAGCGGCGCATCTGCTGTGCGGCGATCGTGTGCGCGGGGTCCTCCGGCAGCCCCGGATATCGCAGCCCGGTCACCTCGGGCCGCCCCCGCAGGGCCTCGGCGAGCGTCAGGGCCGTGGCGTTCTGCCGGTCCACCCGCAGCTGGATCGTGGCCAGGGAGCGGTGGGCCAGCCAGGCCTCCATGGGCCCGGCGATCGCCCCGGCGATCTTGCGCCAGCGGCGTACGGCGGCCATGGCCTCGCCGCTTCGGCCGGTGACGTATCCGAGCAGGAGGTCCCCGTGCCCGGTGAGCTGCTTGGTGCCGCTGGCCACGGAGAAGTCGGCGCCCAGCTCCAGCGGCCGCTGCCCGAGCGGCGTCGCGAGCGTGTTGTCGACGGCGACCAGGGCCCCACGCGCGTGAGCCGCGCCCACGAGCCGCCGGATGTCGCAGACGTCGAGCCCGGGATTGGCCGGCGACTCGATCCACAGCAGCCTCGCCCCGTCGAGGACCTCCAGCTGGGCGTCGCCGCCGGTGGGCGCGGTGCGCACTTCGATGCCGTACGCCTCCAGCTGGGCGCGCACCAGCGGCAGCGCCTGGTAGCCGTCGCTGGGCAGCACGACAGCGTCCCCGGTACGCAGCTGGGAGAACAGCACGGACGAGGTGGCCGCCATGCCGGAGGAGAAGACCAGCGTCTCCACACCGTCCCGCCCAGGGGCCTCGAGCTCGCCGATGGCGCGCTCCAGCAGGGTCCAGGTGGGGTTCTCGTCGCGGCCGTAGGTGTACGGCCCCGTGGGGTCGCCCGGCAGATGGAAGTGGGCGGCGAACACGGGCCCGGGCAGGGCGGGCTCGTGCTTGACCGGCTTGGGCAACCCGGCCCGCACCGCGCGCGTGCCCTCGCCGGAGCCGGAGCCGGAGAGACCGTACCCGGCGCCTCCAGGGCCCTTCTCCGCGCCCGGGCCGGTGTTGCCCGCAGCCGGTTCGCTCATGCCGCCCGTCCCTCCGCTTCGTGCCGTACCGCGGCGAGCAGACCGGTGCTCGCCGCCTCCACCATCTCAAGACACTCCTCGAAGCCGTCCAGGCCCCCGTAGTACGGGTCCGGTACGTCCAGGTCGTCGGCCGCGGCGGGATCGTAGGAGCGCAGCAGCCGCACCTTCCGGGCGTCCTCCTCCGTGGGCGCCAGGCGGCGCAGGGCCTTGAGGTGGCCGGTGTCGAGGGCGATCACCAGGTCGAGGCGGCCGAACCAGGACGCCTGGAACTGGCGGGCGGTGTGGCCGCTGTCGTAGCCGTGGTCGTCCAGGACGGAGACCGTGCGCGGGTCGGCGCCGTCGCCCTCGTGCCAGCCACCGGTGCCGGCGCTGTCTACCTCGATGAGCTCCTCCAGCCCCGCCTCCGCCACACGCGCGCGGAAGACGGACTCGGCCATCGGGGACCGGCAGATGTTGCCGGTGCAGACGAAGCAGACGCGGTAGGTCATGGCGGGCTCAGTCCTCATCGGGCAGGACGACGTGCAGCGCCCAGGAGACGATCGAGATGATCAGGCCGCCGAGCACGGCCGTCCAGAAGCCCTCCACGTGGAAGCTCAGGTCGAGCTTGTCGGACACCCATGAGGTCAGCAGCAGCATCAGCGCGTTGACCACCAGGGTGAACAGGCCGAGCGTGAGGATGAACAGCGGGAAGGTCAGCACCTTGACGAGTGGCTTGACCAGCCAGTTCACCACGCCGAAGACCAGGGCGACGGCAATCAGCGTGCCGGCCTTCTTGGCGGTGCTGTCACCGGTCAGAGTGATCTTGTCGAGCAGCCATACGGCAACCGCCAGGGCGCCAGCGTTGGCGATCGTCTTGACTATGAAATTCTTCATGTGTCTGATCGTGGCAGACCTGAACGGCTGCGAGCAGTAGGGCGAGGGCGACAACAGGATGAAGGCATTCCGGCTGGACGAACTGGAGGCGGAGCGCGCCGCCAACGAAGGTGCCTACCTCCAGTTCCTGCGAGAGCGGAACATGTCGGTCGGCCTGTACGCCCTCAACGCGGGCGAGCACGACCCGCAGAAGCCGCACAAGCAGGACGAGGTGTACTTCGTCGTCAGCGGCCGCGCCTCCATCACGGTCGGCCTGGAGACCACCCAGGTGGCACGGGGCAGCGTGGTTTTCGTGCCGGCCGGGGTCGCTCACAAGTTCCACCACATCAGCGAGGACCTCAGGGTTCTGGTGGTGTTCTCTCCGCCCGAGGCGTGAAGCCGTCCCCGTGATTCCCTAGGGGAACGCTCAGGGGAGGACAAGGGATGCGAGGGCCCCGCCGGGCCCGCTCGCGGACCTAGCATCGAGGCAGGACATCTGGAGCACGACTTCGAGAGCAAGGGACAAGGGCAATGCGAGAGATCTTCGCGGGTCTGCCGTGGTGGGTGAAGTGGGTCGCGGTGCCGGTCATCGCCCTCGTCGTGTTCGGCGGCCTCATAGCCACCGTCGTCGGGTTCGTGATCGGCCTGCTCTTCAAGGCGCTGGTCTTCGTGGCCCTGGTCGGCGGACTCATCTACATCGTGCGGAAGTTCATGGCGGGCTCCTCGTCGCGCAGCGACTGGTGAGGCGCCGCGGGAGCCGGTGACGGTAACAGGGATCGCCGGTTCCCTCGGGCGAGGGAAGTTTTCCGGGCGAGCGGTCCACGGGCGGTGGCGGGCCGTTAGAGTCCGGAATTCGCCACGGGGCCCAGCCCCGGGGACGGCATACACCCCACCCCGTGTTCCTGCTGCACGGGCTGCCCCCTCGCGCTTCGGGAGTGACCTCTTGGCCACGGTCGACACCGCACCCGCGGAACCGCACGCACCCCCCACCCAGCCCCACCCACGCACCGCCACACCCCCGGCCGGGCGGCCGCACACCGTGGCGATCCCCGAACAGCGGCAGTCCGCGACCCTCATCGGATCCGTGCAGCGCGCGATGCGCCTGCTGGAGACCGTCGCCGGTCACGAGTACGGGGCCCCGGCCAAGCAACTGGCCCGCGAGACCGGCCTCGCCCTCCCCACGGCGTACCACCTGCTGCGCACCCTGGTGCACGAGGGCTATCTGCGCCGGGAGAAGGGACTGTTCTTCCTCGGCGAAGCGGCCGAGCGGCTGAGCAGCAGCGGAGCGAAGCAGAAACGTCGCAGCACGGTCGCCGACGCGCTCGCGCACTGCCGGGACTCCATCGGTGTACCGGTGTACTACGCCATGTACCGCGAGGGCGAGATCGAGGTCATGTGCGTCTCCGACACCCCGGGCAACCCCGCGGTCGAGGAGTGGGCCGACTTCCGCGAGACCGGGCACGCGCACGCCATCGGTCAGTGTCTGCTGTCCCAGCTGGACGAGGAGGCCCGCCGGGACCACCTCGACCGTTACCCCGTGCAGTCCCTCACGCCGTACACGGTGCGCGACGACCGCTCCCTGCTGCGGCGCCTTGAGCGGATCCGGCGGATGGAACCGGCGACGGAGCGGCAGGAGTACGCGCTGGGCACGGTCTGCGCCGCGATCCCGATCACCGTCGGCACCACGGCTGCCACGATGGCCCTCTCCCTGCCCTCCCACCAGGCCGACCGGCTGCTGCCCGCGGTCCAGCGGCTCCAGAGAGAGGTCGGACGGCATCTGGGCTCGATCGCGCTCTCTATCAGTATCTGAAAACTCACTCCTTGTGATCTCTTGTGTACTTTCAGCAAGATTTCATCAGTGTCAAAGGGGTCATTACCGGCCAGTCGGTGTCCTATGACGGGATGGGCGATGCGCGAGTCCGTACAGGCAGAAGTCATGATGAGCTTTCTCGTGTCGGAGGAGCTCTCCTTCCGCATCCCCGTGGAACTGCGATACGAGACATGCGATCCCTATGCCGTGCGGCTGACCTTCCACCTGCCCGGTGATGCCCCGGTGACCTGGGCCTTCGGGCGCGAGCTGCTGATCGACGGGGTGGGCCGGCCGTGCGGCGACGGCGATGTGCGCATCGCGCCCGCCGGCCCCGAGGCGCTGGGCGAGGTGCTGATCCGGCTTCAGGTCGGTGCCGACCAGGCCCTGTTCCGCTCCTCGACGCCCCCGCTGGTGGCCTTCCTCGACCGTACGGACAAGCTGGTGCCGCTGGGGCAGGAGGGGGCGCTGGCCGACTTCGACGCCCACCTCGACGAGGCCCTCGACCGCATCCTGGCCGAGGAACAGAGCGCCGGCTGAAGCGTTACGGCAGGACCCGGCCCGGACGCTGCGCCTCGGCACCGGGGAGCTTGCAGTAACGCTTCTCCGCAGATCTCGCCAGCTCCTGACGGATCCTCACCGCTTCCTGCGCCTGCCCCGTCCGCCACGTGCCGGGGGCGACGAGGTCACGGTGGCCACGGCCGGCTCCGCTCCAGGACGATCGGCCGCCACCACCAGGGCCGCGAGGGCGGTGGTGACCGGTACGGAGGCCACCAGACCGATCGAGCCCACCAGCGTGCGCACGATCTCCTCCGCCACCAGCTCGCTGTTGGCGACCGTGCCCACACTGCTCTGCGCGATGGAGAACAGCAGCAGCAGGGGCAGCGCGGCACCCGCGTAGGCCAGCACGAGTGTGTTGACCACGGATGCGATGTGGTCGCGGCCGATACGGATGCCCGCACGGTACAGACCCCGCCGGCCCATCGACGGATTGGCTTCGTGCAGCTCCCATACGGCCGAGGTCTGGGTCACCGTCACGTCGTCCAGGACACCGAGCGACCCGATGATGACACCGGCGAGCAGCAGACCGCTCATGTCGATCGACGGATACAGGCCGTGGATCAGACCGGTGCTGTCGTCGGTGTTGCCGGTGAGGGCCGCCCAGCCGATGAACAGCTTGCCGAGGACGCCGATCAGCGACAGCGAGACCAGCGTGCCGAGGACCGCCACCGACGTACGGGCCGACAGACCGTGGCACATGTAGAGCGCGATCAGCATGATGGCGCTGGAGCCGACGACCGCCACGATCAGCGGGTCCGATCCGTGCAGGATCGCGGGCAGGATGAAGAAGTTGAGGATCAGGAAGCTGATGGACAGCGCGACCAGTGCCATGACGCCACGCATCCGCCCGACGATCACGACGGCGAGGGCGAAGAGCCCGGCCAGCAGCGCCATCGGGAAGCGCCGGTTGACGTCGGTCACCGAGTACTGCAGGTCCTTCGGCGCCGAGGGCTCGTAGGCGGCCACGACCTTCTCGCCCTGGTGCAGCTGCCGCGGCTGGTCCGGCTGCACGATCTCCGTGAACGTACGGCCCTTGTCCTTGCCGGTGTCGACCCGGATCGTCGCCTTCTTGCAGGTGCCACTCGCCTTCTGCTGCGTGGAGCTGCCCTCGGCGGTGGAGGCGTCGCCGGCCGGGGTGCCCCCGGAGGCGTTCGCCGACTTGCAGCTGACCTCGACGACCTTGGCGACCGTCGCCTGCTGCGTCTGCCGGTCGAAGCCGACCCCCGTTCGCTGGTGCGGAGGGGCGCCGCCGGGCCACAGCACCACGAGCCCGACCGCTACCGCCGCGGTGAACGGGATCAGAACGGCCGCGATGACCCTGCGCAGATGCTTGGAGACCGGCGTCGCGGGGCCGTGGCTGTGACTGTGGGAGTGCCCGTGTCCCCCGCCGTGTCCGTCTCCTCTGCCGCGCCCGTGCCCTTCACCGGCGTCATGACCGAATTCTGAGCCGTCGCCAGGGCGGTGCCTGTGCGGCGGCTCGGTGGGCGGGTACGGAGGCTGTTGCGTCGTGGTCACCGCCCGATGATTGCAAGAACGGGCAGAGGCGCACTGTTCACCGCGCCACAAATGACGCTAGCGTGGAGGCACCTTTGCACACGCGGGAGCTCGGAGCACCGGGCTGAGAGGGCGCTGACCTCCGTCTTCGCGATGTTTCACGTGGAACACCGACAGACGGAAACCGCTGCGTCGACCGCCGAACCTGTTACCGGGTAATGCCGGCGTAGGGAGTAGGTCTTATGACCAACAAGGACGCACGCACGCCTGCCTCCACGCAGCTCTCCAGCGACGGGGAGGCCGGGAAGTCCATCGGCTGGCACAAGGGGTATGTCGAGGGCTCACGCCCCGACCTGCGGGTGCCGGTCCGTCAGGTGCACCTCACCAACGGGCAGTCGGTCACGCTGTACGACACCTCCGGCCCGTACACCGATCCACTCGTCGAGACCGACGTCCGCAGGGGTCTTTCGCCGCTGCGGGAGAACTGGATCATCGGCCGCGGTGACACCGAGGAGTACGCGGGCCGTCCCGTCCGTCCTGAGGACGACGGGATCAAGCACACCTCGCCGCGGGGTGGCCTGCGCAACCTCGACGCGGTCTTCCCCGGACGGCCCCGCCAGCCGCGCAGGGGCCGGGACGGCCAGGCGGTCACCCAGCTCGCCTATGCCCGTCGAGGTGAGATCACGCCCGAGATGGAGTTCGTGGCGCTGAGGGAGAACGTTTCTCCCGAGGTCGTCCGCGAGGAGATCGCGGCGGGCCGGGCCGTGTTGCCCGCCAACGTCAACCACCCGGAGATCGAGCCGATGATCATCGGCAAGCGGTTCCTGGTGAAGGTCAACGCCAACATCGGCAACTCGGCGGTGACGTCCTCCATCGAGGAGGAGGTCGAGAAGATGACCTGGGCGACCCGCTGGGGCGCCGACACGGTCATGGACCTGTCCACCGGCCGCAACATCCACACCACCCGCGAGTGGGTGCTGCGCAACTCCCCCGTCCCCATCGGCACGGTGCCGCTCTACCAGGCACTGGAGAAGGTCGACGGCAAGGCCGAGGAACTGACCTGGGACGTCTACAAGGACACGGTCATCGAGCAGGCCGAGCAGGGCGTGGACTACATGACCGTCCACGCCGGTGTGCGTCTGGCGTACGTGCCGCTGACCGCGAACCGCAAGACTGGCATCGTCTCGCGCGGCGGCTCGATCATGGCGGCCTGGTGCCTGGCGCACCACAAGGAGTCGTTCCTGTACGAGAACTTCGAGGAGCTCTGCGAGATCCTCGCCGCCTACGACGTCACGTACTCGCTGGGCGACGGGCTCAGGCCCGGTTCGATCGCGGACGCCAACGACGAGGCCCAGTTCGCGGAACTCCGAACTCTCGGGGAACTCAACCGGATCGCCAAGCGTTACAACGTACAGACCATGATCGAGGGCCCGGGACACGTCCCGATGCACAAGATCAAGGAGAACATCGACCTTCAGCAGGAGATCTGCGATGAAGCTCCGTTCTATACGCTCGGCCCGCTGACGACAGACGTCGCACCGGCGTACGACCACATCACCTCCGGCATCGGTGCCGCGATGATCGCCTGGTGGGGCACGGCGATGCTCTGCTATGTCACGCCCAAGGAGCACTTGGGCCTGCCCAACCGTGACGACGTCAAGACCGGCGTCATCACCTACAAGATCGCCGCCCACGCAGCCGACCTCGCCAAGGGGCACCCGGGTGCCCAGGAATGGGACGACGCGCTGTCCGACGCCCGCTTCGAGTTCCGGTGGGAGGACCAGTTCAACCTCGCCCTCGACCCGGACACGGCACGGGAGTTCCACGACGAGACGCTTCCGGCCGAGCCCGCCAAGACGGCCCACTTCTGCTCCATGTGCGGGCCGAAGTTCTGCAGCATGAAGATCTCACACGACATCAGGCGTGAGCACGGTGGAAGCCAGGCCGAGATCGAGGAGGGTATGGCGCAGAAGTCGAAGGAGTTCGCGGCAGCGGGGAACCGGGTCTATCTGCCGGTCGTGGACTGACGCGGAGGCGCCGCCTGTCCGGCTTGCGCCCCCGGCCGGGGGCGCAAGCCGGGGGTCATTCCGGCTGGTGCTCCGGGCCGCCGAAGTCCGGGCTCGTGTAGTCCGGGCTGCTGAAGCTCGGGCGCGGGCCAGGGGTGGTGCCGTCGTCGGGGCTGCTGAATCCCGGTCGGCCGTAGCCGAGCCGGGGCATGCGTCCGGTCGGCCCCGGCGGGGTCATGCGGTGCAGTGCGCCGGTGCCGGGGGTGGCGAGCGCTTCCTGGAGGAAGGGCAGGATGCCGCGCTCCAGCAGGGCCTCGTGCCAGGCTTCCCTGGCCCGGGTCACTTCCTCGGTCGCCTCCCCATGGGGTCCGTCGAGCGAGGGGTTGTTGCGCAGGGCGGTGAGGAGCAGGCCGACGGCGGCGACCAGGATTGCGGCCGCCGTCATGGCGCCGAACACCCAGCCGGTGGTGATCATCGTCTGGGCGAAGGCCGGAGCCGGGTCCAGCATTTTCAATATGTAGCCGACGAGGAGGAAGATCGCCGCGGCGGTGCCGGCGAGCACGGGAGCGAGGACCGCGACGACGGCGACGGCGCCCGCGCCGGCGGTCTCGGCGGCCTCGCCCAGGGAGGTGGCCAGTCCCATCGGACCCGTGACCGGCTCCGCGGGCTCGGACAGGGGTACGGAGGACGGGACGGGCGGCGCCGGCCGGCGCAGTTCCTCGCGGACCTTCACGTAGTGCTGGTACTCGGTCGCTGCGGCCGCCGTGATGAGTGCGGTGGCGTTGAGCGCCATGGTGCGCAGTTGTTCGGGGTTGAGCCGCTGTCCTACAGCGGCCAGTTCCGGGCGGTGTGGTGCGGAGCGCAGCGCCTCATCGAGGATCCGCTCGTATTCCTGGCGGTCCTCGCTCAGCAGGTGCTGCGGAACGCTGTTCATGTGCATCCCCCGATGCTCCGTAGGGCTTGGGGCTCGCACGTCGACGAGCCGTCGGGCAGAAACGGAGGGGAGCCTGCTACGGATAAGCCGATGGTAGAGCCGTCACGGCGCGTGGTGACAGGGGGTTGCCAGAAATTGGGTGCCGGCCTGCACGAACGCCGCCGGGTGAACGCCTGCCCGGCGAACGCTCAGCCACCCAGGGGAAGTTGCTGGACCAGCAGCTTTCCGGCCATGGTCACTCCGCCGTCCATCGCGATGGCCAGCCCGTCCGCGTAGACGTGGGGTCCCTCGACCACGGGGCCGGTGTCCTCGTCCTCGTCCTCGGAGCCGACCTCGCCCAGGAGGTAGGGGATGGGGCTGTGGCCGTGAACGATGCGGGTGCCGCCGTACGTATCGAGGAGGGAGCGCACTGCTTCGGCGCCGCCCTCGCGGAAGGAGAAACGCTTGGTGAACTTGCGGAACAGGTCCCAGACTTCGTCCGCGTCGTTGCGCGTGATGGTCTCGCGGACGGTGTCGTTGACCCCTTCGATGGAGTCGCCGTAGTCGAGATAGGCGGTGGTGTCGGAGTGGACGAGCAGGTAGCCGTCGACCTCCTCGACGGCGTCCAGGCGGGCCATCCACTGCAGGTGGTGGTCCTGGAGGCGGTCCATGTCGGTCTTCTGGCCGCCGTTGAGCAGCCAGGCCGCCTGGAAGGTGGCGGTGCCGGCGCCCGAGTTGACGGGGGTGTCGCCGAACCGCTTGGCGCCCAGCAGCAGCAGCTCGTGGTTGCCCATGAGCGCCTTGCAGTAGCCGCCGGCCGCGGCGGCCTCGGCGGACAGCCGCATGACCAGGTCGATGACGCCGATGCCGTCCGGGCCGCGGTCGGTGAAGTCACCGAGGAACCACAGCCGGGCGGTGCCCGCGCACCACTGGCCGGCGGCGTCGATCAGGCCCTTCTCCTGGAGGGCGGCGATCAGCTCGTCGAGGTAGCCGTGCACGTCGCCGACGACGTACAGCGGGCCCGGCCCGGTGTTGGGCTGCACGGCCGGTGCGGGGCCGGGCTCGACGGTCACCTGGACGGTGTCGCCACGGTTGATGACCGGCAGGTCGCGCTCGGTGGGCGTGTACCCCTCGGGGTACGCCTCCTCGACGGCGGGCGCGGTGTCGCCGGGATGGGTGCTGCGCACGTACGGACCGGTCTCGTTGACGTACGCGGGCACCCGGAAGTCGCGCAACGTCGCCGTCCGCTCCACCTCGGGTCCCTGACCGGCCCCCTGAGTCATCAGACCCCTCCACCATCGCGCCGCATCTGCACCGCATCGGACTGCCTGGTCGCAGCGGCCCCCGCGGTGTCGTGGGCCCATCATAGGAATGCGGATCGCGCCGTGTGATGACCCAGGGGTGGTGAATCGGAGCGAGACGCCGGTTCACCGCGGCTTTCGCCCCGTTTGGGCCGGGGTTCGGCCGACTGCTGATCCCGATGCCGGCCGCCTGCGGTCCCCCCTCGGGCCGTCGGCGGGTCTCCGGACACTTCTCCTCCGTCGCGGCGCCGGGGCCGGCCGTCAGCTCCTCTCCGGCGCGCGGGGCGGGCTGATGGTGGTGCGGGGAGGCCGGCGCTGGGAGGAGGTGCGCACGATCAGCTCCGTCGGTATCACCTGCTCCACCGGGTGGTCCGAATCCACGCCCTCGATGGCGTCGATGAGTAACTGGACCACGGCCGTGCCGATGCGGCGGGGCTTGAGGGAGAGCGTGGTGATGGGCGGCTCGGTGTTGGCGTACACGGTGGACTCGCTGCAGCAGACCAGGAGCAGGTCGTCCGGGACGCGCAGGCCGTAGCGGCGGGCGGCGGCCAGCAGGTCGGTGCCGTTCGGGTCGAACAGGCCGTAGACGGCGTCCGGCCGGTCGGGCCGGGCGAGCAGCCGGTCGGCGGCGACGGCGCCGGCGCAGGGGTCGTGCGCAGGGTAGGCCTCGTACACCGGGTCCTGGCCGACCCGCTCGCACCAGTTCAGGTACGCGCTGGTCGACAGGTGCGTGTAGGTGTCCGTGGTCGTTCCGGTGAGCAGGCCGATCCTGCGGGCCCCGGCGGCGGCGAGGTGGTCGAGGATGCCGAGGACCGCGGCCTCGTGGTCGTTGTCGACCCAGGCGGTGACCGGGAGGGATCCGGCGGGGCGGCCGTCCGAGACGACCGGCAGGCCCTGCCGGACCAGCTCGCTGACCACGGGATCCTTGTCGGAGGGGTCGATGACGACCGTGCCGTCCAGGGCGACGTTCGACCACACGTCGTGGCGGGAGGTCGCGGGCAGGATCACGAGGGCGTAGCCGCGGGCGAGCGCGGCCGAGGTGGCCGCGCGGGCCATCTCGGCGAAGTACGCGAACTCGGTGAAGGTGAAAGGTTCATCCCCGTAGGTCGTCACGGTCAGGCCGATCAGACCGGATTTGCCGGTACGGAGTGTGCGGGCGGCGGCCGAGGGACGGTACCCCAGCCGGTCGGCGACCTCGCGGACATGGCGGCGGGTGGCGTCCGGGAGCCGGCCCTTGCCGTTGAGGGCGTCGGAGACGGTTGTGATGGAGACCCCGGCGGCGGCGGCGACGTCTCTGATGCCCGCCCGGCCCGGCCGACTGCCTCGACGTGAGGTTTCCGCGCGGCTCACCTGGTGCTTCCCTGCTGCTGTCATGGCGAGCCGATAGTAGGGCTCATGCGGTGGGGTAGTGCGGACGCATATGCACGCGTTGACAGGCACGTTTCTGCATGGTCATAGAGGGTCAACTACCTTGGAAACAAAGGTAGTTGAACGTTCCAAAGGCAAGACGTGACTTGTCGGCGCGGATAGGCCTGCTAAGTGTCCGATGTCTCGAAGAGGTCTCAACTCACCTTCATGGGTGATGCGCGCCAGGGCGCGAGCCACCGGCGCATAGATATATGTGCGGCGCGCCCCCGATACGTACGCCTTGGGGTGGTGATGCCCGTGATGCCGGTGTGGCGGAGCGCATGGTGCGGCGAGCCGCAGGAGGTCATCGCTCAGCTGTACGCAGAAACGCCGAATCCTCTTAAGGTGAGGAGTATTGGAAGCCGGCGGCGCTGACGGTCCGCCGGTGGTCGCGAGGAGGACTGCGGTGAGCGAGACGAGCCCCAAGCTGCGCGCCGAGCTGGAGGGTATCCCCACCTACAAGCCGGGCAAGCCCGCCGCGGCCGGTGGCCCGGTCGCGTACAAGCTGTCCTCCAACGAGAACCCCTACCCGCCGCTGCCCGGGGTGATGGAGACCGTGACGGCGGCGGCCTGCTCCTTCAACCGCTACCCGGACATGGCGTGCTCCGGCCTGATGGAGGAGCTGTCGGACCGCTTCGGCGTGCCGGTCTCCCACCTGGCCACCGGCACCGGCTCCGTGGGCGTCGCCCAGCAGCTGATCCAGGCCACCAGCGGGCCGGGCGACGAAGTGATCTACGCCTGGCGGTCCTTCGAGGCGTACCCGATCATCACGCAGATCAGCGGGGCGCGGTCGGTGCAGGTGCCGCTCACGCCGGGCGATGTGCACGACCTGGACGCGATGGCGGACGCGATCACCGACCGGACCCGGCTGATTTTCGTCTGCAACCCCAACAACCCGACGGGCACCGTCGTGCGGCGGGCCGAGCTGGAGCGCTTCCTCGACCGGGTGCCCCGCGATGTGCTGGTGGTGCTGGACGAGGCCTACCGGGAGTTCATCAGGGACCCCGAGGTGCCCGACGGTGTCGAGTTCTACCGGAGCCGGCCGAACGTCTGCGTGCTGCGGACGTTCTCCAAGGCGTACGGTCTCGCCGGGCTGCGGGTCGGCTTCGCGATCGCCCATGAGCCGGTGGCGGCGGCGCTGCGGAAGACGGCGGTGCCCTTCGGCGTGAGCCAGCTGGCGCAGGAGGCGGCGATCGCCTCGCTGCGCGCGGAGGACGAGCTGCTCGGCCGGGTCGGCTCGCTGGTGTGCGAGCGCAACCGCGTGGTCGACACGCTGCGCGCCCAGGGCTGGACCGTGCCCGAGACCCAGGCCAACTTCGTCTGGCTGCGGCTGGGGGAGCGTACGGTCGCGTTCGCGGAGGCCTCTGAGCAGCACGGTGTCGTGGTCCGGCCGTTCCCGGGCGAGGGTGTGCGGGTGACCATCGGGGAGACCGAGGCGAACGACATCTTCCTGAAGGTGGCGGAAGCGTTCCGCAAGGAGTCCTAGACGGGCCACGGGCCGGCCGGATCCTGCCTGGTGGGAACGGTCGGCCCGGCTGAAGGACCCCCCTCTCCGGTGTCGGACGGCCATGCGTCATAATGGCTTGTGAATGTGAACGCATTCACAAGCCTGTCGAGTAAGGAGGCCGGCGACGTGGAGTTGGCTTTGGCGCCGGAGACGCTGGCGCGCTGGCAGTTCGGCATCACCACCGTCTACCACTTCCTGTTCGTCCCCCTGACGATCTCACTGGCCGCCCTCACGGCCGGGCTGCAGACGGCGTGGGTGCGCACGGAGAAGGAGAAGTACCTCAGGGCCACCAAGTTCTGGGGCAAGCTCTTCCTGATCAACATCGCGATGGGGGTCGTCACCGGCATCGTGCAGGAGTTCCAGTTCGGTATGAACTGGTCCGACTACTCGCGCTTCGTCGGCGACATCTTCGGCGCCCCGCTCGCCTTCGAGGCCCTGATCGCGTTCTTCTTCGAGTCCACCTTCATCGGCCTGTGGATCTTCGGCTGGGACAAGCTGCCCAAGAAGATCCATCTGGCCTGCATCTGGATGGTCTCGCTCGGCACGGTCCTGTCGGCGTACTTCATCCTCGCGGCCAACTCGTGGATGCAGCACCCCGTCGGCTACCGGATCAACAAGGCGAAGGGCCGCGCGGAACTCACCGACTTCTGGGCGGTGCTGACCCAGAACACCGCGCTCAGCCAGGCCTTTCACACCCTCTCCGCGGCCTTCCTGACCGGCGGCGCCTTCATGGTCGGCATCTCCGCCTACCACCTCACCCGCAAGAAGCACGTCCGCGAGATGAAGACCTCGCTGCGGCTCGGCCTGGTCACGGTCGTCATCGCGGGCCTGCTCACGGCGGTCAGCGGAGACACCCTCGGCAAGGTGATGTTCAAGCAGCAGCCGATGAAGATGGCGGCCGCCGAGGCGCTGTGGGACGGCCAGAAGCCGGCGCCGTTCTCGATCTTCGCCTACGGCGATGTCGACAAGGGCCACAACACCGTGGCCATCGAGATACCGGGCCTGCTGTCCTTCCTCGCCAACGACGACTTCAGCTCGTACGTGCCCGGCATCAACGACGTCAACAAGGCCGAGCAGCAGAAGTTCGGGCCCGGTGACTACCGGCCCAACATCCCCGTCGCCTTCTGGGGCTTCCGCTGGATGATCGGCTTCGGCATGGCGTCCTTCGCCATCGGCCTGGCCGGGCTGTGGCTGACCCGCAAGAAGTTCCTGCTGCCGCAGCACCTGCGGGTGGGCGACGACGAGGTGCCGCACCTGGTCCTGCTCCCGAACAAGGCGCTCGGCCCCAAGCTCACCACCTGGTGCTGGCGCATCGCCATCTGGACGCTGGCCTTCCCGCTGATCGCCAACTCCTGGGGCTGGATCTTCACCGAGATGGGCCGCCAGCCGTGGGTCGTCTACGGCGTCCTCCAGACCCGCCAGGCGGTCTCCCCCGGTGTCTCCCAGGGCGAGGTCCTCACCTCGATGATCGTCTTCACCACGCTGTACGCCGTCCTCGCCGTCATCGAGGTCAAGCTGCTCGTGAAGTACGTCAAGGCCGGACCGCCCGAGCTCACCGAGGCCGACCTCAACCCGCCCACGAAGATCGGCGGCGACACCCGTGACGCCGACAAGCCGATGGCCTTCTCGTACTAGGCCTCGGGTCAAGGGAGCTGCACTGTCATGGAACTTCACGACGTCTGGTTCGTCCTGATAGCCGTCCTGTGGACCGGCTACTTCTTCCTCGAGGGTTTCGACTTCGGGGTCGGCATCCTCACCAAGCTGCTCGCCCGTGACCGGCCCGAGCGGCGGGTGCTGATCAACACCATCGGTCCCGTCTGGGACGGCAACGAGGTGTGGCTGCTCACCGCGGGCGGCGCGACCTTCGCCGCCTTCCCCGAGTGGTACGCCACCCTGTTCTCCGGCTTCTACCTGCCGCTGCTGGTCATCCTGGTCTGTCTGATCGTCCGGGGCGTCGCCTTCGAGTACCGCGCGAAGCGGCCCGAGGAGAACTGGCAGCGCAACTGGGAGACGGCGATCTTCTGGACCTCGCTGATCCCGGCCCTCCTGTGGGGCGTGGCCTTCGGCAACATCGTGCGGGGCGTGAAGATCGACCAGCACTTCGAGTACACCGGGAACCTGGTGGACCTGCTGAACCCGTACGCGCTGCTCGGCGGACTGGTCACCCTGACGCTGTTCACCTTCCACGGCGCGGTGTTCACGGCCCTGAAGACCGTCGGGGACATCCGGACGCGGGCACGGAAGACCGCTCTTCGGGTCGGCCTTGTCGCCGCCGTGCTGGCGCTGGCCTTCCTGCTGTGGACGCAGGCCGACAGCGGGGACGGCAAGAGCCTGGTCGCCCTGGTCGTGGCGGTCGCCGCGCTGGTCGCGGCACTCGTGGCGAACCAGGCCGGGCGTGAGGGATGGTCGTTCGCCCTGTCCGGGGTCACCATCGTGGCCGCGGTCGCGATGCTCTTCCTGTCGCTCTTCCCGAACGTCATGCCGTCCACGCTCAACGAGCACTGGAGCCTCACGGTCACCAACGCCTCGTCCAGCCCGTACACCTTGAAGATCATGACCTGGTGCGCGGCGATCGCCACGCCGATCGTGCTGCTGTACCAGGGGTGGACCTACTGGGTGTTCCGGAAGCGGATCGGGACGCAGCACATCGCCGAAGCCGCGCACTGAGGTGTGTTTCACGTGAAACCGATCGATCCGCGTCTCCTCCGGTACGCCCGCGCCACCCGGCTGTTCCTGGTGGCGGTCGTCGGCCTGGGTGCCATAGGAGCGGGACTGGTCATCGCCCAGGCCATGCTCATCGCCGAGGTGGTGGTCGGAGCCTTCCAGCACGGCCGGCCGGCCGGTGAGCTGAGCACTCCCCTGCTGCTGTTGGCGGCCGTGGCGGCCGGGCGTGCCCTGGTCTCCTGGCTCACCGAGCTGGCCGCGCACCGGGCCAGTGCGGCGGTGAAGTCGGAACTGCGCGGACGGCTCCTCGATCGGGCGGCGGCGCTCGGTCCCGGGTGGCTGAGCGGGCAGCGGACCGGCTCGCTGGTCACGCTGGCCACCCGGGGCGTCGACGCCCTGGACGACTACTTCTCGCGCTATCTCCCGCAGTTGGGGCTCGCGGTGGTCGTACCGGTCGCGGTGCTCACGAGGATCGTCACCGAGGACTGGGTGTCGGCGGCCATCATCGCCGGCACGCTGCCGCTCGTCCCGCTCTTCATGGTGCTGATCGGCTGGGCCACCCAGTCCCGCATGGACCGCCAGTGGCGGCTGCTGTCCCGGCTCTCGGGGCACTTCCTGGACGTCGTGGCAGGGCTGCCCACGCTGAAGGTGTTCGGGCGGGCCAAGGCGCAGGCCGAGTCCATCCGGCGCATCACCGGTGAGTACCGGGAGGCGACCCTGCGGACCCTGCGGATCGCCTTCATCTCCTCCTTCGCGCTGGAACTGCTCGCCACGCTCTCCGTCGCGCTGGTCGCCGTGACGATCGGCATGCGCCTGGTCCACGGCGACATGGACCTGTACACCGGTCTGGTCGTCCTGGTGCTGGCGCCGGAGGCGTATCTGCCGCTGCGCCAGGTCGGCGCGCAGTACCACGCGGCGGCGGAGGGGCTCGCGGCGGCCGAGGACATCTTCGCCGTGCTGGAGACGCCCGTTCCGGCGGCCGGGACCGGTGCGGTGCCGTCGGGTGCCTCGGCCCTCGATGCGGCCTTCGAGGTGGCCTTCGAAGGGGTGACCGTCCGCTATCCGGGGCGCTCCGGGGACGCGGTGACGGATGTGTCTTTCACGCTCGAACCCGGGGAGACGGTGGCGCTGGTCGGGCCCAGCGGCGTGGGCAAGTCGACGCTGCTGAACGTGCTGCTGGGGTTCGTACGGCCCGATGCGGGCCAGGTGCGGATCGGGGGAGTCGATCTCGCCGGCCTCGACCCCGCGCAGTGGCGGTCGCGGATCGCGTGGGTGCCGCAGCGGCCGCACCTGTACGCCGGGACGATCGCGGAGAACGTACGGCTGGCCCGCCCCGGCGCGGACGACGAGGCGGTACGCCGGGCGCTGCGGGACGCGGGGGCGCTGGAGTTCGTGGACGCGCTGCCCGAGGGTGTCGCGACGGTGCTCGGCGAGGACGGGGCCGGGCTGTCCGCCGGCCAGCGCCAGCGGCTCGCGCTGGCCCGGGCCTTCCTCGCCGACCGGCCCGTGCTGCTGCTGGACGAGCCGACGGCCGCGCTGGACGGCGCGACGGAGGCCGACGTGGTGGCGGCGGTCCGGCGGCTGGCCGTGGGGCGGACCGTGCTGCTGGTGGTGCACCGGCCGGCGCTGTTGGAGGTGGCGGACCGGGTGGTGCGGCTGGAGGTGGCCGAGTCCCCCGCGTCCCCCGTGTCCGCGGATTCCCAGTCGCGGACGTCCGCGGCCACGGGAACGGGACAGACACCGAACGGCACTCTCGCGGATAACGAGCCCGCGACCGACCTCGCGGTGTCCTCGGGGGACGTCCTCGGCCGCGTCCGTGCCCTCGCCGGTCCCCGCCGCGCACGGCTCGCGCTGGCGCTCCTGCTCGGATCGCTGGCGCTCGGCAGCGCCGTGGGGCTGATGGCGACCTCCGGGTGGCTCATCTCCCGGGCCTCGCAGCAGCCGCCCGTGCTCTATCTGATGGTGGCCGTGACGGCGACGCGGGCCTTCGGGATCGGGCGGGCGGTGTTCCGGTACGCGGAACGGCTGGTGTCGCACGACGCCGTGCTGCGGATGCTGGCCGACACCCGGGTCGCCGTGTACCGGCGGCTGGAGCGGCTGGCCCCCGCCGGACTGCGGCGGACCCGGCGGGGCGACCTGCTGACCCGGCTGGTCGCCGACGTGGACGCGTTGCAGGACTACTGGCTGCGCTGGCTGCTGCCCGCCGGTGTCGCGGTGGCCGTGTCCGCCGCCTCCGTCGGCTTCACCGCGTGGCTGCTCCCCGAGGCCGGGGCCGCGCTCGCGGCAGGACTGCTGGCCGCCGGGGCCGGGGTGCCGCTGCTGACCGGTGCCGTGGCCCGGCGTGCCGAGCGGCGGCTGGCGCCCGCCCGGGGAGTGCTCGCGACCCGGGTGACCGACCTGCTGACCGGCACCGCCGAGCTGACGGTCGCCGGTGCTCTGCCCGCCCGTACGGAGGAGGCGCGGCGAGCCGACGGCACCCTCACCCGGATCGCGCGGCGCGCCGCCACCGCCACCGCGCTCGGCGACGGGCTCACCGCGCTGTGCTCCGGCCTGACCGTCGCCGCCACCGCCCTGCTGGGCGCCCAGGCGGTCGCCGGGGACCGGCTGAGCGGTGTGGCGATGGCCGTGGTCGTCCTCACCCCGCTGGCCGCATTCGAGGCCGTACTGGGCATGCCGCTCGCCGTGCGGTACCGGCAGCGGGTGCGCCGGAGCGCGGAGCGCGTGTACGAGGTGCTGGACGCGCCCGAGCCCGTACGGGAACCGGCACGGCCCCGGCAGGCTCCCGCGTCGCCGTTCCCGGTCGTCCTCGACGGGCTGACCGCCCGCTACCCGGGAGCGGACCGGGACGCCCTCACAGGGCTGGATCTGACGCTCGCCGAGGGCCGGCGCGTGGCCGTCGTCGGACCGTCCGGGGCCGGCAAGACGACCCTCGCCCAGGTGCTGCTGCGGTTCCTCGATCCGCGTGCGGGCTCCTGGACGCTGGCGGGTGTCGACGCCCGCGCGCTCGAAGGCGACGACGTACGGCGGCTGGTCGGGCTGTGCGCACAGGACGCCCACCTCTTCGACAGCTCCGTACGCGAGAACCTGCTGCTGGCGAAGAAGGGCGCCACCGAGGCGGAGCTGCGGCACGCGCTCGCGCGGGCCCGGCTGCTCGACTGGGTGGACGGACTGCCCCACGGGCTCGACACGCTGGTCGGCGAGCACGGGGCGCGGCTGTCGGGCGGTCAGCGGCAGCGCCTGGCGCTGGCCCGTGCGCTGCTCGCCGACTTTCCGGTGCTGGTGCTCGACGAACCCGCCGAGCACCTGGACCTGCCGACGGCCGACGCGCTCACCGCCGATCTGCTGGCCGCCACGGAGGGCCGTACGACAGTGCTCATCACGCACCGGCTGGCCGGGCTGGAGGCCGTGGACGAGGTGGTCGTGCTGGACGAGGGACGGGTGGTGCAGCGAGGGCCGTACGCCGAGCTGGCCGCCGTGGACGGTCCGCTGCGCGCGATGGCTCGGCGGGAGGCGGCGGCGGAGGCGCCGGCGGGCACCCGCTGACCCCGGGCGCCCCGACCCCTTACAGCCGTTCCGCCAGCAGCCGCTCGATGATGACGGCGACCCCGTCCTCGTTGTTGGCCACTGTCCGTCCCGAGGCGGCGGCCACGACGGCCGGGTGGGCGTTGCCCATGGCGTAGGACTGGCCCGCCCAGGTCAGCATCTCCACGTCGTTGGGCATGTCGCCGAACGCGACGACCTCCTCGTGGGAGATCCCGCGCTCGGCGCAGCACAGGGCGAGCGTGCTGGCCTTGGAGACGCCGGGGCCGCTGATCTCCAGCAGGGCGCTGGGGCTGGAGCGGGTGACGGTGGCCCCGTCGCCGATGGCGAGGCGGGCGACGGTGAGGAACGCGTCTGGGTCCAGCGTGGGGTGGTAGGCCAGGATCTTCAGGACGGGCTCGTCGGGGGCCGCGCCACCGGGGGCCAGCAGATCCTCGGCGGGTGCGAGGTCGTCCGGTATCTCCATGTGGAGCTTCGGGTAGTCCGGCTCCTGGTGGAAGCCGTACGTCTGCTCGATCGCGTACACCGTGCCGGGGGCCGCGTCGCGCAGCAGACGTACGGCGTCGAGCGCGTTGGGCCTGGCCAGCTCGCGCACCTTCACGAAGCGGTGGGTGCCGGGGCCGCCGTGCAGGTCGACCACGGCGGCGCCGTTGCCGCAGATCGCCAGGCCGTGGCCGTGGACGTGCTCGCTGACGACGTCCATCCAGCGGGCGGGGCGGCCGGTGACGAAGAAGACCTCGATCCCCGCCTCTTCGGCGGCGGCCAGCGCGGCGACCGTCCGGGGGGAGACGGACTTGTCGTCGCGCAGCAGGGTGCCGTCGAGATCGGTGGCGATCAGCCGCGGCGGGACGGCGCGGGCCGGGGTCTCTGGCTGTCGAGTCGCTGAGGTCACCGCGCCATTCTCGCGCATATGCCCGCACGGCCGTGCGGGACTTCGCACAGTTGAGTCACGGCCGGTGCACGGACCGCACTCGGCCGAGGTCAGCGCAGCTGTGCCGGGGCCTCCATGGCGATCTGCTCGAAGACCTTCTCGTCGGCCGCGAAGACGGAGTCGGGGATGGGCCAGTGGAGCACGATCTCGGTGAAGCCCAGCTCCTGGTGCCGGCCCGCGAAGTCCACGAAGGCGTCCAGGGACTGAAGGGGGCGGCCGCGGTCCGGGGTGAAGCCCGTGAGCAGGATCTTGTCGAGCCCGGCCGTGTCCCGGCCGATCGCGGCGCAGGCGTCGGCCAGCTTTCCGACCTGTCCGCGCAAGGCCTCGACCGACTGCTCGGGCGTGCCGTTCTCGTACAGCTTGGGGTCGCCGGTGGTCACCCACGCCTGGCCGTGCCGCGCGGCGAGCCTCAGGCCGCGCGGGCCGGTGGCGGCCACCGCGAAGGGCAGCCGGGGGCGCTGGACGCAGCCGGGTATGTTGCGGGCCTCGTGCGCCGAGTAGAAGTCGCCCTCGTACGACACCCCGGCCGGGCCGTCCTCGGTCAGCAGCCGGTCGAGGAGCGGGACGAACTCGGCGAGCCGGTCGGCCCGCTCGCGCGGGGTCCAGGGGTCCTGCCCGAGCGCGGTGGCGTCGAAGCCGGTGCCGCCCGCGCCGATGCCGAGGGTGACCCGGCCACCGGAGATGTCGTCGAGGGAGATCAGCTCCTTGGCCAGCGTCACCGGGTGCCGGAAGTTCGGGGAGGTCACCAGCGTGCCCAGCCGGAGCCGGTCGGTGACGGACGCGGCGGCGGTCAGCGTCGGTATCGCACCGAACCAGGGGCCGTCGCGGAAGCTGCGCCAGGACAGGTGGTCGTAGGTGTACCCCGTGTGGAAGCCCAGCTGCTCGGCCCGCACCCAGGCCGAACGGCCGCCCTCGTTCCAGCGGCGGTACGGAAGGATCACGGTGCTCAGACGCAGACTCATGAGCTCGACCCTAAAGGCCGGTCCTTGTTTCACGTGAAACGGTCACCGCACGCGGCTGCTCAGCCACGGACTGAGACTGATCAGCGGCATGTACTCCTTGTGCGTACGGTCACCGGGGAGCGGGACCACCAGGAAGTAGCCCGGCGGGAAGCGGCGTGCCTTGACGTACGCCAGGCGGCCGAAGACGGAGCGGAGGAAGGCGGGTACGTCGTCGCGCGGGATGTCGGGGCACTCGACGCCCTCGACGGCGATCAGTGCGTCGTCCTCGGGATACAGCCGCACGGTCACCCTGGGCGAACCGCCGAACTCGACGAAGGCCTCGTGCGGGAGTGAGCCGTCGGGGTCGATGGTGACACCGACACCCGCCGCGGTGCGGCGCGAGGTCTGGTCGGCGCCGATGTCGTGAGTGACCTCCATCTCACGGGCGTACTCGTCGGCGATGGCACGGCAGGCGGCGACGGCGGCTTCCGTCGTGGGGAGGCGGTCCATACGACTGATCATGCCGGACAGAGGTCAGTGCGCTGTGGGGAACCGCAGGTACTGCGGCGGCACGGCCTTCGTCAGCCACACCCCGTTCGCGCTGACGTGGAAGACGTGGCCGTCGCGGTGCATGGCGGCCGCGTCGACGGGGAGGACGACGGGCCGGCCGCGGCGGGCACCGACCCGCTCGGCCGTCTCACGGTCTGCCGACAGGTGCACGTCGTGCCGGTTCATGGGCCGCAGGCCCTCGGTGCGGATCGCGTCCAGGTTGCGGGCCACGGTGCCGTGGTAGAGGTACGCCGGCGGCGTCGCCGGGGGCAGTCCGAGGTCGACGTCGATGCTGTGGCCCTGGCTGGCGCGGATCCGGGTGCCCTCGACCGCGAACCGCTTCTTGTCGTTGACGGCCACCACGTGGCCGAGTTCCTCACGCGTGAACCGGAACCCGTGCGCGGCGGCCGCGGTGATCAGCGTGTCGATCTCGACCCAGCCCCCCTCGTCGAGCGTGAGGCCTATCCGCTCGGGCTGGTGGCGCAGGTGCTTCGAGAGGTACTTCGACACCTTCACGGTGCGTCTTTCGTCCATCCCCTCAGCATGGCGGGAGAGACGGGAATCACGCATTTTGTTTTAGCGGTGAGGTTTGGTCCACAAGCAAGTGCGGTTATCCACAGGCTGGTTGGTGATTCTGTGGACAACTCGCGGCCGTTCCAGGGGAGTTCGCCGAGAAGGGGAGTTCACCGAGAAAGGGAGTTCACCGAGATCACAGGCGCGGCTCCACCCGGGCGAGCGCCCGCAGTGCCCCCGGCAGGAAGCGGGACAGCAGGTGCGCGCCACGGGCCTCCGGCGTCACCGGAACCAGGGGCTTGTTGCGGGCCACCGCGTCCAGGACGGCGTCGGCGACCTTCTCCGGCGGGAAGTTGCGCAGGCCGTACAGGCGGGTGGTCCGTTTCTGGCGCCGCTTCTGCTCCTCGGCGTCCACGCCCGCGAAGACGGCCGTCGACGTGATGTTGGTGTTGACGAAGCCGGGACAGACCGCCGTCACGCCGATGCCCTGGCCGGCCAGCTCCGCCCGCAGGCACTCGCTGAGCATGAGCACCGCCGCCTTGGAGGTGCTGTAGGCGGGCAGCACCCGGGAGGGCTGGTACGCCGCCGCGGACGCGATGTTGACGATGTGGCCGCCCTGCCCGCGCTCGGCCATCCGCGCGCCGAAGAGACGGCAGCCGTGGATGACTCCCCACAGGTTGACGTCCAGGACCCTGCGCCAGTCGTCCGGTGTCGTGGCGAAGAAGGAGCCGGACAGGCCGATGCCCGCGTTGTTGACCAGCACGTCGACCACGCCGTGCTCGGCGGCGACCCGCTCGGCCAGTTTCTCCATGGCCTGCTCGTCGGAGACGTCGACCGGTTCCGCCCAGGCTCCCGGTGCGCCGAGCAGCAGGGACAGCTCCGCGGTACGGGCGGCGGCCTCCGCGTCCCGGTCGACGGCCACCACGCGCGCGCCGGCCTCCGCGAACGCCAGCGCCGTGGCCCGCCCGATGCCGCTGCCCGCGCCGGTCACCAGGACCAGCTGACCGGCGAAGCGGTCGGCGTGCCGGCCGGTCGGCCTCGGCGCGGGGCTGCCGTCCTCGACGCCCGTGACGAACTCCCCGATCCAGGCCGCCAGCTGGTCGGGCCGGGTGCGGGGAATCCAGTGCCCGGCCGGGAGCGTATGGCGGGTCAGCCGCGGAACCCACTGCTCCAGGTCGTCGTACAGCCGCTCCGACAGGAACACGTCCTCCAGGGGCGTGATGAGCTGCACGGGCGCGTGCGCGTACGCGTCCGGGCGGGGCCTGCGCAGCCGGAACCGTACGTTGTCCCGGTACAGCCAGGTGCCGTGCGCCGCGTCCGTGGGCAGGGACGGGGTGGGGTAGTCGTCCCCGGGGAACTTCTCCACCCGCCGCAGGATCCTCGGCCAGTGCTTGGCCAGCGGGCTGCGCCAGGCCAGTTCGGGCAGGGCCGGGGTGTGCAGCAGGTACACGTACCAGGACCTGGCGCCCTGGCCGAGGACTTGGCCCACACGGCGGGGCGTAGGGCGCTTCACGCGCGCGTTGATCCAATGCCCGAAGTGGTCCAGGGACGGCCCGGACATCGAGGTGAAGGACGCGATCCGGCCCTTGGTGCGCTCCACGGTGACGAACTCCCAGGACTGCACCGAGCCCCAGTCGTGCCCCACCAGGTGCACCGGCCGGTCCGGGCTGACCGCGTCGATCACCGCCAGGAAGTCGTCCGTGAGCTTGGCCAGAGTGAAGCCGCCGCGCAGCGGTCGCGGTGCCGTGGAGCGGCCGTGGCCCCGGACGTCGTACAGCACGACGTGGAAGCGGGCGGCGAGGCGGACCGCGACCTCGGACCAGACCTCCTTGCTGTCCGGATAGCCGTGCATCAGGACGACCGTCGGCTGTCCGGGGTCGCCCAGTTCCGCCACGCACAGCTCGACGCCGCCCGTGCGCAGCCGGCGTTCGCGCGCACCCTTGAGTACCGTCACCTGTCCTCCGCCCAGCGCCGCACGTGCGGCAGATCGTCGTCCAGCCAGAAAGCGCTCTGCTCGGGATCCCTGGAGTCGGTGACGACCAGGAGCTCCTCGAACTTCGCACCCGTCCCCCGGAAGCCCAGATGCGGCTCGACCGCCCACAAGCCCGGCCTCGGCGGGTGGTCGGAGAAGCGGTACGGCGACCACAGCGGCGACCAGCCCTCCCGGTGACCGTGCAGCGCGTCGCTCGCCAGGCCCTTCAGGGACTGCGTGCCGAACCCGAGGACGTGCGGGGACCAGCGGCGTGGCCTCACCCGGTCCACCTTGTGGGCGATCACCCCGAAGGGATAGGCGCGATGCCGGTTGGCGTAGCCCTGGCGGACCATGAGGCGGTCCACGTCCTCGTAGATCTCGCGCAGCGGGCGCCGCTCGCGCACCTCGCGCAGGATCAGCTCGCGGTGCGCCTGAAGATCGGCCATGAGCCGTTCCTGCACCGGGTTGCCGCCGAGCGAGCCGGAGTAGCCGATGTCCGCGGTGTACCCCTCGTACACCGGTGCCATGTCCAGGATGAACGGCATCCCGGGCTCCAGGCGGCGGCCCGTGGGGAAGAACTGCAACGGCACCCGGAAGCCAGTGAACGCCGTGCGGTCGCCGAACCAGGCGAACGGCAGGTGGAACCAGTCCCGCACGCCCCGCGCGCGCAGCCACTCGCGCTGCATGCGGGCCGCCTCGCGTTCGGTCACGCCGGGCTCCAGCCGGGCCGCCACCGCCTGGGCGCACTCGTAGGCGAGGCGCTGCACGTGCCGGAACCCCGGCAGTCCGGCGGCGAGTCCGTGTGCCACAGCCTTCGTCATGCCACCGCCGTCCGGTCTCATTACCCGCCCGTAACCCGACCCACGCGACTGTTCCAGTTGTTAGATCGATCGTCAATAGCCCGGAAGGCGACCCGGCGGAGGGTGAGACCTCAGGGGGACCCCTAAGGTCCCGTACGACTGGAGTCTGACGCCAAGACTGCTCTCCGGTCTGACGCCCGGCGTGGCCCCCGTCACTACCTTCTATGGCGTGACTGTGATCGCGACCGAAAGCCTGAGCAAGCGGTTCCCCCGGGTGACCGCGCTTGACCGGCTCTCTGTGGACGTCGGACCCGGTGTGACGGGGCTCGTCGGTGCCAATGGAGCCGGCAAGTCCACACTGATCAAGATCCTGCTGGGTCTGTCCCCCGCCACGGAGGGCCACGCCGAGGTGCTCGGCCTCGACGTCGCCACCAAGGGCGCCACCATCCGCGAGCGGGTCGGCTACATGCCGGAGCACGACTGCCTGCCGCCCGACGTCTCGGCCACCGAGTTCGTCGTGCACATGGCCCGCATGTCCGGCCTGCCGCCCGCCGCCGCCCGCGAGCGCACCGCCGACACCCTGCGCCACGTCGGCCTGTACGAGGAGCGCTATCGCCCCATCGGCGGCTACTCGACCGGCATGAAGCAGCGCGTGAAGCTCGCCCAGGCCCTGGTGCACGACCCGCAGCTGGTCTTCCTCGACGAGCCGACCAACGGCCTCGACCCGGTCGGCCGTGACGAGATGCTCGGCCTGATCCGCCGCATCCACACCGACTTCGGCATCTCGGTCCTGGTCACCTCCCACCTCCTGGGCGAACTCGAGCGCACCTGCGACCACGTCGTCGTCATCGACGGCGGCAAGCTGCTGCGCTCCAGCTCCACCACCGACTTCACCCAGACCACGACCACCCTCGCGATCGAGGTCACCGACAGCGACACCCACCCCGACGGCACCCGCGCGGTCCGCGAGGCGCTCCACGCGCGCGGGGTGGACACCCACGCCGAGGGCGCCGGCCTGCCCGGTGCCGGACACATCCTGCTGCTGACCGCCTCCGGCGAGGAGACGTACGACCTCGTGCGCGACGTCGTCGCCGACCTCGGACTCGGCCTGGTGCGCATGGAACAGCGGCGGCACCACATCTCCGAGGTGTTCACCAGCAGCGACGAGCAGCGGAAGGAGGCCGTCGGTCATGGCGGTTGAGCATCCCCCGGCAATGCCGGGCGACCAGACCCGTATCCACAACATCGGCTACCGCAGCTACGACGGCCCCCGCCTGGGCCGCGCCTACGCCCGCCGCTCCCTGTACTCGCAGTCCCTGCGCGGCGCCTACGGCCTCGGCCGCTCGGTGAAGTCCAAGGTGCTGCCGATGCTGCTGTTCGCGGTGATGTGCGTGCCCGCGGCCATCATGGTGGCCGTGGCCGTCGCCACCAAGGCGCACGAGCTGCCGTTGTCCTACACCCGCTACGCGATCGTCATGCAGGCCGTGATCAGCCTGTACGTCGCCTCCCAGGCACCCCAGTCCGTCTCGCGCGACCTGCGCTTCAAGACCGTACCGCTGTACTTCTCGCGGCCCATCGAGACCGCCGACTACGTACAGGCGAAGTTCGCGGCGCTCGCCTCGGCGATGTTCGTCCTCACCGGCGCCCCGCTGCTCGTGATGTACGTGGGCTCGCTGCTCGCCAAGATGGGCTTCGCCCACCAGACCGAGGAATTCGCCCAGGGACTGGTCGCCGTGGCCCTGCTCTCGCTGCTCTTCGCCGGCATCGGCCTGGTCATCGCCGCCGTCACCCCGCGCCGCGGCTTCGGTATCGCCGCCGTGATCGCCGTGATGACCATCTCCTACGGAGCGGTCTCCACCCTCCAGGCCATCGCCGACGCCCACGGCAGCACCGGCGCCATTCCGTGGATCGGCCTCTTCTCGCCCATCACCATGATCGACGGGGTGCAGTCCGCCTTCCTGGGCGGCACCTCGGCCGCCCCCGGAGGGGTCGGCCCGTCCAGCGGACAGGGCGCCGTGTACGTCCTCGTCGTCCTGGGCCTGATCGCCGCCGCCTACGGCCTCCTGATGCGCCGCTACAAGAAGGTGGGCCTCTGATGACGACGCTCTCCATCGACCACGTCTCCCGCTGGTTCGGCAACGTGGTCGCCGTCAACGACATCACCATGACCATCGGCCCCGGCGTCACCGGCCTGCTCGGCCCCAACGGCGCCGGAAAGTCCACCCTGATCAACATGATGGGCGGCTTCCTCGCCCCCTCCACCGGCACCGTCACCCTCGACGGGCAGCCGGTGTGGCGCAACGAGGAGATCTACAAGCAGATCGGCATCGTCCCCGAGCGGGAGGCGATGTACGACTTCCTCACCGGCCGCGAGTTCGTCGTCGCCAACGCCGAGCTGCACGGCCTGGGCGACAAGGCCGCCCAGCGTGCCCTGGCCACGGTCGAGATGGAGTACGCGCAGGACCGGAAGATCTCCACCTACTCCAAGGGCATGCGCCAGCGCGTGAAGATGGCCTCGGCGCTGGTCCACGACCCGTCCCTGCTCCTGCTGGACGAGCCCTTCAACGGCATGGACCCGCGCCAGCGCATGCAGCTGATGGAACTGCTGCGGCGGATGGGCGACGAGGGCCGCACGGTGCTGTTCTCCTCCCACATCCTGGAGGAGGTCGAGCAACTCGCCCGGCACATCGAGGTCGTCGTCGCCGGACGGCACGCGGCCAGCGGCGACTTCCGCAAGATCCGCCGCCTGATGACCGACCGCCCCCACCGCTACCTGGTGCGCTCCAGCGACGACCGCGCCCTCGCGGCCGCGCTGATCGCCGACCCGTCGACCGCCGGCATCGAGGTCGACCTCGCCGAGGGCGCGCTGCGCATCCAGGCGGTCGACTTCGGCCGCTTCACCACCCTGCTGCCGAAGGTCGCCAGGGACCACGGCATCCGGCTGCTCACGGTCTCGCCGTCCGACGAGTCCCTCGAGTCCGTCTTCTCGTACCTGGTCGCGGCGTAGGAGGCCCACGATGTACGACCCCACAGTCGCCCGGCTCACCTACCGGGCCCTGCTCGGCCGTCGCCGGGCCCTCATCCTGGGCGCCCTGCCCCTGCTGCTGATCGTGATCTCCGTGGCCGTGCGCGCGCTGACCGGAGCCGACGACCAGACGGCCTCCGACGTCCTCGGCGGCTTCGCGCTCGCCACGATGGTGCCGATCATCGGTGTCATCGCGGGCACCGGGGCGATCGGACCGGAGATCGACGACGGTTCGGTGGTGTACCTGCTGTCCAAGCCGCTGAAGCGGCCGACGATCATCCTCACCAAGCTGATCGTGGCGATCGCCGTGACCATGGTGTTCTCCGCGGTGCCGACCATGATCGCGGGCCTGATCCTGAACGGCAACGGCCAGCAGATCGCCGTCGCCTACACCGTGGCCGCGCTGGTCGCCTCGATCGCGTACGCGGCGCTCTTCCTGCTGCTCGGCACGGTGTCCCGGCACGCCGTGGTGTTCGGGCTGGTCTACGCCCTCGTCTGGGAGGCCCTGTTCGGCTCCCTGGTGCCCGGCGCGCGCACGCTGAGCGTCCAGCAGTGGTCGCTGGCCGTCGCCCACAAGGTCGCCGGCGGGGACCTGGTCACCTCGGACGTCTCCCTGGCCACGGCGTCGGTGCTGCTGGTGGCGGTCACCGTGCTGGCCACCTGGTACGCCGGGCAGAAGCTGCGGTCGCTGACCCTGGCGGGCGAGGAGTAGGCGCCGCCCGTCGCCTTGACGGGGACTTCTTGACGGGGACTTCACCTGCGTCCGGGCAGACTGGACAAAGCGGATGAACGGCTAGGAGGCCGGGGATGGCAGAGGAGACACCGCAGAACGGCGCCTGGGACGACGTCGTCCTGGACGACGCGTTCATACGGGGCGCCGAGACCTCCGAGCCGTCCGCGAGGGCCCGCATGCTCGCCGCTCGCTGGCGCGCCGAGTCACCGGAGCCGCAGCCCTGGCGATCGGACGAGCCGCCGGCGGGCTGGTTCTTCAGCAAGGCACGTCGTCGCAGATGGCGGCGCCGGTAGCGGCCCGGGGCCGCGGTTAATTCAGTGGCGTCCAACTCGGCGGCGGGGCAGAGTGGTTGTGCCCCATCCGCCGGGAGTGTCCCGGCGCCACATTCTGGGAGAGGAGCCGGGCGATGTCCATGCACGACAGTACGTCCGGCTCCCGACAGGGCAGCCAGCGGCGGGCTCCGGTGTAGTTACCCCACTGCGGAGCCCGCCCCGCACGGGGTGCTGCCCGGGGCGGCCGCTTCGAGCACGCGATGTCGCTCTCGCGTGGGCCGCCCACCCGGAGGATTGGCCGAGTGGTAAGGCACTGGCTTGCGCTGTGTTCCATCAGAAGCAAGTCAAGGTCGGGCCTGAAAAGCCCGCGCACGTTCGATCCGTGCATCCTCCGCACAGACGAGGCTGAGAACTCAGCCGAGCAACCGTTCCAGCACCACCGCTATGCCGTCCTCCTCGTTGGAGGAGGTCACCTCGTCCGCGACCGCCTTGAGTTCCTCGTGGGCGTTGGCCATGGCCACGCCCCGGGACGCCCAGCCGAACATCGGGATGTCGTTGGGCATGTCGCCGAAGGCCAGCGTGTCCGCGGCCTTCAGGCCCAGGCGGCGGGCCGCCAGCGACAGCCCCGTGGCCTTGGACAGGCCCAGCGGCAGCAGCTCCACGATGCCCGCACCCGCCATCGCGACGGAGACGAACCCGCCCGCGGCCCGCTGGGCCGCCTCGGCCAGCTCGTCGTCCGACAGCTCGGGATGCTGGATGTAGATCTTGTTCAGCGGGGCGCTCCAGAGGTCCGACGCGTCCGTGAACGGTATCGAGGGCAGCGTGCCGGTGACCGCGTAACCCGGGCCCACCAGCACGTCGCCGTCCAGTCCGTCGCGGCTCGCCGCCAGGTACAGCGGACCCACCTCGGCCTCGATCTTGGCGAGCGCCACGCCCGCCAGCTGGCGGTCCAGGGTCACGGAGGTCAGCAGGCGGTGCTCGCCGGCGTGGTAGACCTGCGCGCCCTGACCGCAGACGGCCAGGCCGTCGTAGCCGAGGTCGTCGAGGATGTGCCGGGTCCAGGGGACCGCGCGGCCCGTGACGACGATGTGCGCGGCGCCCGCCGCGGTGGCCGCGGCGAGCGCCTCACGCGTGCGCTCGGAGACCGACTCGTCGGAGCGCAGGAGCGTCCCGTCGAGGTCGGTGGCGATGAGCCGGTAGGGAAAGCTCTCGCTCACTTGGCGACCGGCTCCAGGACCTCCCGGCCGCCCAGGTACGGGCGCAGCACCTCGGGCACCCGCACGGAGCCGTCGGCCTGCTGGTGGTTCTCCAGGATCGCCACGATCGTGCGCGGTACGGCGCACAGCGTGCCGTTGAGCGTCGCCAGCGGGCGGACCTGCTTGCCCTCACGGACCCGGATCGACAGGCGGCGGGACTGGAACTCGGTGCAGTCCGAGGTCGAGGTCAGCTCGCGGTACTTGCCCTGGGTCGGGATCCACGCCTCGCAGTCGAACTTGCGTGCGGCCGAGGCGCCGAGGTCGCCGGTGGCGACGTCGATGACGCGGAACGGCAGCCCGAGCGAGGTCAGCCACTGCTTCTCCCAGTCCAGCAGGCGCTGGTGCTCGGCCTGCGAGTCCTCGGGAGTGACGTAGGAGAACATCTCGACCTTGTCGAACTGGTGGACGCGGAAGATGCCCTTGGTGTCCTTGCCGTGCGAGCCGGCCTCGCGGCGGAAGCACGGCGAGAAGCCCGCGTAGCGCAGCGGCAGCCGGTTCCCGTCGATGATCTCGTCCATGTGGTACGCGGCCAGCGGCACCTCGGACGTGCCGACCAGGTACAGGTCGTCCTTGTCGAGGTGGTAGACGTCCTGGGCCGCCTGGCCGAGGAAGCCGGTGCCCGCCATGGACTGCGGGCGGACCAGCGCCGGGGTCAGCATCGGGGTGAAGCCCGCGGCCGTCGCCTGGGCGATCGCCGCGTTCACCAGCGCCAGCTCCAGCAGGGCGCCGACGCCGGTCAGGAAGTAGAAGCGCGAGCCGGAGACCTTCGCACCGCGCTCCACGTCGATCGCGCCGAGGAGCTGGCCCAGCTCCAGGTGGTCCTTGGGCTCGAAGCCCTCGGCGGTGAAGTCGCGGATCGTGCCGTGCGTCTCCAGCGTGGCGAAGTCCTCCTCGCCGCCGACGGGCACGTCGGGGTGGACGAGGTTGCCGAGCCGGAGCAGGAGCTGCTGGGTCTCGGCGTCGGCCGCGTCGCGCTCGGCGTCGGCGGACTTGACGTCGGCCTTCAGCTGCTCGGCGCGCTTGAGCAGGTCGGCCTTCTCGTCACCGGTGGCCTTGGGGATGAGCTTGCCGAGCTGCTTCTGCTCGGCGCGCAGCTCGTCGAAGCGGACGCCGGACGACCTGCGCCGCTCGTCGGCGGACAGGAGGGAGTCGACGAGCGCGACGTCCTCTCCACGGGCGCGCTGGGACGCGCGCACACGGTCGGGGTCCTCACGGAGCAGGCGAAGGTCAATCACGCGGTCAAGGCTACCGGTGCGGCGTTCCGGCTCACGACTCGGTATTCCGAACTGCGGTGGACTACGGCTTACATACCGTTATGGGGGAATTGCGCATCGTGTCAATAAGTGCCGTCTCACTCCCTGGGACGGGGTATGTGAGCGGCGGCACATTGACTCGATTCCCTTGTGGGAAACGGGACTTGGCGGCCCGGTTGTCCACAGCGGCGGGCGCCTCCCGAAGAGTTATCCACAGGCTGTGCGGAAGGCCTGTGGACTTCGGAATTGATCACTCCGGAAGCGTCGAACGGAGTGAAGAATTCCCGGCTCAAACTGCCCTGACACCCACTTTCGGGTGGAAAAGGGTCGCCCCAAAAGATGAACCAAAGGAAACGGGTGGACGAAGGGTGATGTGCCTGATGGTGGCCCTGGTTGCCGCCGGTAGGCCGATTTGTCGACGAAGTCGCCCTGCTCTGTCGACTTGTCCCCAGGTACACATGGGGGCCTGTGGATAACTCCTGTGGATAACGCTAGAAGCGCCCGTCCTGGCATCGCGCGACCCAGTCCGACGCCGCCATGAACTCCTCGTCGGACGTCCCGGGCAGGGCGGGCCGTACTCCTTCCGGTGCGATGTCCGCACGCGGGTACGAGCCGAGGAACCGTACCTGTAGACAGATCCGCTTCAGCCCCATCAGCGCCTCGGCCACCCGCCGGTCGGAGATATGGCCCTCGGTGTCGATGCAGAAGCAGTAGTTGCCGATGCCGGCGCCCGTCGGGCGGGACTGGAGCAGCATGAGGTTGATGCCCCGGCTGGCGAACTCCCCGAGCAGGTCGCGCAGCCCGCCGGGGTGGTCGTCACGCTGCCAGAGCACCACCGACGTCTTGTCCGCGCCGGTCGGGGCCGCGGGCCGGGCCGGGCGGCCCACCAGCACGAACCTCGTCTGCGCGTTCTCCGCGTCGTGGATCTCGGTCTCCAGGGCGGTCAGGCCGTACCGGGCGGCCGCGAACTCACCGGCGAAGGCAGCGTCGTACCGCCCCTCCTGGACCAGCCGGGCGCCGTCCGCGTTGGAGGCGGCGGACTCCCAGACGGCTTCCGGGAGGTTGGCCTTGAGCCAGTTGCGGACCTGGGGCTGGGCGGCCGGATGGGCGGTGACGGTCTTGATGTCGGACAGCTTGGTGCCCGGCCGGACCAGCAGCGCGAAGGTGATGGACAGCAGCACCTCGCGGTAGATCATCAGCGACGCGCCCGCGACCAGTTCGTCCAGGGTGGTGGTGATGCCGCCCTCGACGGAGTTCTCGATCGGTACGAAGGCGGCCTCGGCCTCTCCGGCGCGCACGGCGTCCAGCGCCGACTGCACCGAGACGTATGGGATCAGCTCCCGGGTGGCCGCCTCCGGAAGCGTGCGCAGGGCGACTTCGGTGAAGGTGCCCTCAGGGCCGAGATAGGCATAGCTCGCTGGCATGTCCTCACCCTAATGGCCGCGCGCGAACCCGGCCCCGGTGTCTCACGACTGCCCCCGTCGGGAGTGAACCGGCGTGACTTCACCCCTCCAGCAGCCGTTGCCCGACGTATTCTCCCCGGGCGGCGCCGCCGGGTACCGCGAACAGTCCGCTGGCCTCGTGCCGGATGTACCGGGACAGGGCGTCGCCCCGGTCGAGCTTGCGCTGTACGGGCACGAAGCCGCGCAGCGGATCCGCCTGCCAGCAGACGAACAGCAGGCCCGCGTCGGGCGTCCCGTCGGGGTCGATGCCGTCGTGGTACGAGAACGGGCGCCGGAGGATCGCCGCGCCCCCGTTCTGGTCGGGCCGGGTGATGCGGGCGTGGGCGTTGAGCGGGACGACGTAGTCGCCCTTGGCGTCCGCCTTCTCCAGGTCCATCGCGGTCGTCTCGGTGCCGCCCGACAGCGGCGCCCCGTTGGACTTGCGGCGTCCGATGACCGCCTCCTGGGCCGTGGTGGACAGCTTCTCCCAGTCGTCGAGGAGCATGCGGATCCGGCGTACGACGGCGTAGGAGCCGCCCGCCATCCAGACGGGGTCGCTAGAGCCGGAGGCCGGGACGAAGATCCGCTTGTCGAAGTCGGCCTCGGCGGGCTTGGGGTTGCGGGTGCCGTCGAGCTGGCCCATCAGATTGCGGGCGGTCATGGGGTGGGCGGTGGCGCCCGGGGTGCGGTTGAAGCCGTTCATCTGCCAGCGGACCCGGGCCGCGCTCCCGGCGTCCTTCTGGATCGCGCGCAGGGCGTGGAAGGCGACGAGGGCGTCGTCGGCGCCGATCTGTACCCAGAGGTCGCCGTTGCTGCGGGCCTTGTCGAGGTGGTCCGAGGAGAAGTCGGGAAGGGGGTCGAGGGAGACCGGGCGCTGCTTCTCCAGGCCGGTCCTGCCGAAGAAGCTGTGCCCGAAGCCGAAGGTGATCGTCAGCGACGACGGCCCGGCGTCCCGGGCCACGTCGGTGTCGTCGTGTGCGGCCGCCTCGCCTGCCATCAGCCGCTCGGCCGTGGCCGACCACCGGCGCAGCAGTGCCGCCGCCTCCTTGCGGCCCGCGCCCGCCGCGAGGTCGAAGGCGACGAGGTGGCCGCGGGCCTGGAGGCCGTCGGTGATGCCGGGCTGATGTTTCCCGTGAAACATCACCCGGTCGGCGCCCACCGTGGTCAGCGGTGTGGCTCCGGCGGGGGCGGCGGCGTACCCCACGGCCCCGCCCGCCGCACCGAGCACGAGGCCGGTGGCGCTGGCCGTGCCGAGGAGCTTGCGGCGTGAGAGGCCGTCCCGTGCGGAGCCGCTGTCGCGGACCTCGGCCACGGCGGTGCCGGATTCCAGGGACGTGTCGGATTCCAGGGACGTGCCGGACTCCACAGCGGTGCCGGACTCCACAGCGGCGTCGGAAGGACGAGCCTTCGGGATGGACTGGTCAGCCATGGTGCGGTTCAGCCGATCTGCGCGTTCTTGGAGACGGTCACCTGGTCGATGTCGGAGGTGCGCACGGTCACGGCGATCTTCCATTCGCCGGCCATGGGGATCTGCACCCCGGTCGCGGCCCAGTGGCCGGTCGTGATGTGGTCGGGGGTCACGGGCAGCGGCCCGATCTTCCTGGCGGTGAGGGTGAAGGCGACCTTCACCTCGGGGATGTCGAAGGCGCGGCCGTTGGGCCGCTGGACGTAGACGTGCATCTCGTTGCCGCCCACGCGCGCGGGGTCGAAGTCGAGCCGTACGACGCCCTTGCCGTCCTGGCCGCCGGTGTCGAACGGCATGTCCAGGGTGAGCGCGCCGGAGGAGGACGACGAGGACGACGACGAGGAGGACGAGGACGTGGCCGCCTTGGCCTCCTGCTCCGTGCGGCCCGGTTCGGTCTGCGTGAGCACCGTGGTGACCGCCAGCAGGACCACGGCGACGCCCGCCTCGGCGAGGACCGAGCGGCGCAGACCGAAGCGGCCCGGGTCGGCGTCCCGCATCCGCTTCTCCCGGGCGGTGTCCTCGGCGGCGCGCTGCCGGGCGAGCTGGGCGGCGCGCTTGTCGTCCCCGGCCGCGGCGGGCGCGGTCACGCGCTCCTTCACCTCGGCCTTCACTTCGGCCTTGGCCTCAGCCTCAGCCTTGACCTCGGCCTCGGTCTCGGTCTTCGCCCGTGCCTTCGTGGCCTTGGCGGACTGCTTCTGCGCCTTCGACACGGGCGCCGGGTCGGCGAGCCGTGCCGTCCACCGCCGGGAGATCGCCGCGATGCCGACCAGCAGTGCCACGAGCCCGATCTTGACCAGCAGCAGCTGTCCGTACCGGGTGTCAGTGAACGCCGACCAGGAGCCGAGCTGGCGCCAGGACTGGTAGACGCCGGTCGCGACCAGCGCGGCGACGGAGCCGAAGGCGAGGCGGGAGAAGCGGCGGACGGCCGAGGTGTCGACCGGGGTGTCGGCGGGTGCCCGGTAGAGGGCGACCAGGAGGGCGGTGAGCCCGCCCAGCCAGGTGGCGACCGCCAGCAGGTGCACCACGTCGACCGGCATGGCGATGCCCGGCTGGAGCCCGGTCGAGGCGTGCTCGGCCATCGCCCAGCTCGCCGCGAGCCCGGCGGCCACCACGGTGCCGCCGATCGCGAGCCCGAAGGTCAGGTCGCGCTTCTCCTCGTCCTCCCGCTTGTCGTAGGCGCCGAAGAGGACGGCGATGAAGAGTGCCGCCGCGGCGAGCAGCAGCAGTCGGGAGACCAGCGCGGCGCCGGTCTTGGTCTGCAGCACCTGGCCGAGCAGGTCCAGGTCGAAGATGGCGCCGACCTTGCCGGAGCTGGTGTAGGAGCCGCGCAGGAGCAGCAGCCAGAGCGTGGCCGCGGTGATCGTGAGCCAGCCGCCGACGACGAGCCGCTGCATGGCCCGTACCCCGGAGCCGCGCTGCCAGCAGGCGAGCACGAAGGCCGCGCCGCCGACCAGCACGATGTAGCCGGCGTACGACATGTACCGCCCGAACCCGTACAGCCAGCCCACGATGCCGCCGCCCGCGGTCTGGCCGGAGACGGAGACGGTGGTCTGGGACGGGGCCCCGACGGAGAAGGTGTAGGCGCCGGACACCGGGTGGCTGTCCGCCGAGACGACCTGGTAGGCGACGGTGTAGGTGCCGTCGGGCAGGCCGCTCTTGAGCTGCACGGCGTAGGTGGTCCCGCTGATGTTGGACGGCTTGCCGACGTCGACGTTCTTGCCCTTGGGGTCGAGGACGTGCAGCGAGTCGTCGTTCATCGACACCTGCTCGGAGAAGGTCAGCGACACCTGGGTGGGCGCCTTCTTGACCACCACCCCTTGTGCGGGGTCGCTGCCGGTCAGCGCGGCGTGCGCGGAGGCGGGCCCCGCACCGGCCAGCAGCGCGCCGGTTACGGCCAGGAACAGCAGCACCAGGGTGCGCAGGCGGGGGGTGATGGTCCGCGTCAAGGTGGTCCCTCCCTCAGTGTCCGGTCGACGGGTTGTACGTGGCGGACTTCACCGGCATCTCGACGGTGAGGGGTCCGGACTTCGCGAAGCTGAGCTTCAGGGTGATCGTCTGGCCCTGGGTCGGCCGGTGCTTCAGCTTCTCGAACATCAGATGGTTCCCGCCGCTTTTGAAGACGAGTTGACCATGGGCGGGGACGGGAAAGGAGGTGACCTGCTCCATCGCGCCGCCGACGGTGTCGTGCATGGTGACGTCACCGGCGGTGTCGCTGGTGACCGAGGTCAGCTCGTCCTTCGTGCCGCCCTTGTTGACGATCGTCAGGAAACCGGCCGCCATGTCGGCCGAGACCGGCTGGGGCATGTAGGAGGAGTGGACGGACAGCTCCGCCTCGGCGTCGGCGGAGCCGCCGCAGCCGGCGAGCGCCAGGGTGCCGGCGGCCGCCGTGACGAGCAGGGCGGAACGCCTCACGGCTTGGCTCCCTTGATGATCTTGGGGAGGTCCTTGGTGTAGTCGTCGACCGTGGCGTCCTCGCCGTAGAGGAGGTATCCGCCGTCGGTCTTCGGGGAGAAGGCGATGACCTGGGTGCCGTGGACGGAGACGACCTTGCCGTTCTTGTCCTTCTTCGTCGGCTCGATGGAGATGCCGAGGGAGCGGGCGCCGGCCTGGATGGTGGAGAAGTCGCCGGTCAGGCCGATGAACTGGGGGTCGATGCCCTTCAGCCACTTGCCGAGCTCGGCGGGGGTGTCGCGGTCGGGGTCGGTGGTGACGAACACCACCCGCAGCTCGGCCTGTTCGGCCTTGGGCAGCGCCTTCTTGGCGACCGCGAGGTTGTTCATGGTCAGCGGGCAGACGTCGGGGCAGTGGGTGTAGCCGAAGTAGACGAGTGTCGGCCTGCCCTTGGTCTCCTCGCGGAGGTCGTACTTCTTGCCGTGGGTGTCGGTGAGGACGAGGTCCGGCTTCTCGAACGGTTGGTCGAGAAGGGTGGCGGCCTTGTCCGAGCCGGACTCCTCGGAGACCACGGCGATGGGCGACTTGCCGTCGTCGCCGGTGCCGCAGGCGGAGAGGGTCAGGGTGGCCGCGGCGAGCAGCGCGGCCGCGGCGAACGTCTTGTTGCGCATGGAAATGTCCCAGAGTAGAGAGCTCCGGCGCGCACCGGGGCCGTGCGCAAGCGTGGCACGGGCCCCTGTGCGCGGTGCGGAGGGGATGGGGTCAGGCGGTGGTCCGGCGACGCCCGGCGAGCACGCCGTAGGCCACGCCGGCGGCGCCCACGACGATGCCGACGACGCCGAGCACGCGCGCGGTGGTGTCGCTGCCGCCGGAGTCGCCGGAGGCGGTCTCGGTCTTCGCGTCCGCCTTCTCGTCCGTCTTGTCGGAGGCGTCCTCGGCGGTGCTGGAGCCGTGGGAGTGCCCGTCCTCGGAGGCGGCGGCGAGTTCGAGCACCGGGGCGGGGTTCTCGGGCTCCTCCTGGCCGTCCTGCTGGACCTCGATCCAGCGGACGGTCTCCTTGTTCGAGTAGGTCTGGATCGCCTTGAAGACCAGTTCGTCGGTGTCCTCGGGCAGGGCGCCGACGGACAGCGGGAACTTCTGGAAGTAGCCGGGCTCGATGCCCTTGCCGTCGGCGGTCCAGGTCACCTTGGTGACCGCCTCGCTGATCTTCTCGCCGTGCATCTCCATCGGCTTGGCCAGCTTGGACTTGGTGACCTTCACCTGCCAGCCGTCGATCGGCTGCGGCATCACCGAGGCCAGCGGGTGGTCGGCGGGGAGGCTGACCTCGACCTTGGTGGTCGAGGCCTTGTCGCGCTCGTTGGGCACCTTGAAGTCGATGACCGCGTAGCCGCCCTTGGCGGCCGTGCCCTCCGGCTGCACGCTGACGTGCGCGAAGGCGGGGGCGGACAGGGCGAGCACGGAGACGCCGGCGACGGCGGTGGCGGCGGCGAGACGGGAAGCCTTGATGGCCTTCATGAAAGACAGCACTCCACTCTGAGTGAGTCCCGGGTGAGTCCCCGGTGAGTTCCGGGTGCGTTCCGGGTGGATTCCGGTGATGAAGAGGGGCACGCGCGCGTGGCGCGACGGCGGTCCCTCTCCGCACGGGATTCGTGTGGAGCGGCTCTCGTGTCGCGTCAGGCGGCGAGGTCGAGTGCGGCGGCGGGCGGCGGGCCGCGCCGGATCACCGTGTGCTGGAGTGCGGTGGTGTGCGGGGCGGGTGCGTCGTCCGAGGCGGTACGACGCTCACGCGCGCGCGGGTCGGGAGTGCCCGGGAGCCCGGCACACAGGGCGCGTGCCAGTGCGAGCGCCCCGCGCAGGGAACGTACGAGCGCCCCCTCGGCGACTCCGTGCACCGAGAGGTCCAGCAGCCGCAGCACCGCCAGATCACCGCGGCGCAGCAGCCAGCCGACGGCGACGGCCGCGATGAGGTGGCCGAGGAGCATCGGCAGGGAGGGCAACAGGGACAGCAACAGGGAGAACAGCGAGGCGGAGGAGCCCGTGGCGTCCGCCGCGTGCCGCATGGTGCTCATGCCCGTGCCCGCCGAGGAGCCCAGGTCCGCCCCGGTGGCCAGGTGCGCGTCGGCGAGGAGCCGGTACGCGTGGGCGGGCGTCAGGGAGCCCGCGCTGCTCCCGCACAGCAGCCGGGCGGCGCGGGCCACGAGGGCCTGGTCGCTCATCCCGGCCGAGGCGCCCATGGACCCGGTGGCTGTCGACCGCATGGATGCCGCGGACATCGCGCCGGAGGCCGTCGCGCCCATGGCGTGCTCGGCCAGCCCGAACAGTGTGTGCAGCGCGATCTGCCCCAGGGCGAGCAGCGCCGCGATCCCCGGCAGCGAGCGGTTCCGCCCGGCGAGCGGGGCCACCAGTACGAGGGCGGCCAGGAAGCCCGCGCCCAGCGTCCACAGCGGGACGGCGGCGCAGGCGGCCAGGCTGTGCCCCGCCGCGGCCAGCACGACGCAGACCGCGGCGAACACCGAGGCCCGCAGAATCCGGAGCTCCGCTCCGGTGCGCGTCGTGCACGGGTGGGGGGCAGTCATGGCGGGCTCATCATCGCACTGCCCTTACCCGCGCCCTACGGCAGGTCCGCGGCAAGGGCACCGCCGGGCCGCCCCTCATACACCGATTCGTCCCGAGCCGCATCCCCCGTATGGGCGGCGTCACGTCAACGGGGCGCTTACGCATGGCCACGGGCGGCAATACGTAACGGTATGTCGAGCCGCAGCCAGGAGGCTGGAGCATGAGCATCTGGTGGTCACTCCATCTGCGGCGCGAGGCCGCGAGCGTGCCGCTCGCCCGACGCCTGCTCCTGGGCACGATGGAGACGGCGGGCGTGGACCCCGACGTCTCGTACGACCTGTCCGTCGCCCTCAGCGAGGCCTGCGCGAACGCCGTCGAGCACGGCGGGGGCGGCGGGGGCGGGGCGCTCGGCGAATCCTGTGAGGCGTACCGGGTGACGGCCTACCTCGACGGCGAGAAGTGCCGTATCGAGGTGACCGACTCCGGCCCGGGACCGGCCCGCGGCACGGACGTCCGGCTCCCGCGCCTGGACGCCGAGCACGGGCGCGGCCTGTGCCTCATCCGGGAACTCGCCGACCACGTCCACATCGGGCCCAAGCCGGGCCGGGCCGGGACGGTGGTCACCTTCGACAAGATGCTCAAGTGGCGGGACGACGCGCCGCTCATGGCCGTCTAGGAAACCGGTCGCGAATCCGGCCTGGAATCCCGTCTGGAATCCGGCTGTTCAGGCACTCGGCCCCGGGCACTTCAGCTTTCTCGGCTTTCACAGCCTTTTCTCAGCCGCGGCCCATGCCCCTGACAAGCCCGGTTCCTACGTTCCTCGACCATGACGGGAAAGCACAAGAACAACATCACCCGGCGTCGCGCGATCGCGGTGACCGGCGGCACGGTCGCGGCCGGCGGGATCGCCGTCGCCGGTTACCAGTCGGCGTTCGCCGACACGACCACCGAGACCTCGGCGAGCGCGTCCGCCTCGGCCACCTCGACCAGCGGCACCTGCACGCAGCTGATGGCGAGCGTCACGGAAGGGCCCTACTACCTCGACGGTGCCTTGGTGCGCAAGGACATCACCGAGGGCAAGAGCGGCGTACCGCTGACGCTCCGTCTCACCGTCGTGGACGCCACCGACGGCTGCACCCCGGTCCCCGGCGCGGCCGTGGAGATCTGGCACTGCGACGCCTGGGGCTACTACTCCGGCTACACCACCGCCAACCCCGGCGGCTCGGCCCCGGCCGAGAGCGAGGAGGGCGACAGCGCCAACGACAAGACCTATCTGCGCGGTTACCAGATCGCCAACGCCAACGGGGTCGTCAAGTTCGAGACGATCTTCCCCGGCTGGTACACCCCGCGCACCTGTCACATCCACGTCAAGGTGCACACCGGCGGTGAGAAGGAGGACGGCACCTACGAGGGCGGCAAGGTCAACTTCACCGGCCAGCTGTTCTTCGACGACGACACCGCCGAGGCGATCTTCGCGCTGGAGCCGTACTCCAAGCACACCGGGACCTACACCGAGCTCGCCGACGACATGGTCTACGACGGCGGCGGCGCCTCCAGCGGTCTGCTGACCCTGGAGCCCGTGCACAAGAAGGACCCGTCCAAGGGCTACAAGGGCTTCCTCACCCTGGGCATCGACCCCGACGCCGAGAACACCGGCGCGGGCAGCGGCGGCGGAGGCACCCCGCCGAGCGGCGCCCCCAGCGGTGCTCCGACGGGCACTCCGCCGAGCGGCGCCCCGAGCGACAGTGCCTCCCCTTCGGCCTCCGCGTCCTCGTAAGGTACGGCCATGAGCAGTCGCGAGGACGACGCGCTGGCGCGGGCCGCGGTGGACGCGCTCACAACGCAATTGCTTCTGGCTCCCAAGCCGGGGCTGCCCGATCCGCGTGACCTGGCCGCCCGGACCACCCGCCGGGACCACGGTGCCCTGCGCTGGTCGGCGAAGGCGCTGGCGCCCGGCCTCGCGGCGATGGCCGCCTCCGCCCGCCGCACCGGCGACGTCACGCCGGCGTTACGGGCGGAACTGGGCGCGATAGGCCGCTGCGCCGAGCACTCGGTCGGCCTGGCGGGCGGCGGACACCGGGGTGCCCTGTGGACGCTGGGGCTGCTGGTCGCGGCGGCCGCGCTCGGCCCGCGGCCGGGGGCACGGGACGTGCTGACGGTCGCCAAGCGGATCGCCGCGCATCCCGACCGCCGCGCCCCGCTGCGGCCCTCGCGGGGCTCCACCGTGTCGGCCAAGTACGGCGCGGCCGGGGCCCGCGGCGAGGCGAAGGCCGGATTCCCGCACGTGCGGCGGGCGTCGGCCGCGCTCGCCGCCGCCCGTTCGGCAGGCGCCACCGAGGCCGAGGCCCGTCTGGACGCCCTGCTCACCGTGATGTCCACCCTCCAGGACACCGAACTGCTCTACACGGCCGGCCCGCTGGGCCTGCGCCATGTGCAGGCGGGCGCCCGCGGGATCATGGAGGCGGGCGGTACGGCGACGCCCGAGGGTGCCGAGGCGCTGGCCGCCCTGGACGCCGACCTGCACGCGCGCGCGTGGAGCCCACGGGGAAGCGCGGGACTGCTCGCGGGGGCCTTGTTCCTGGATTCGCTGCCGGTGGCTTGAATTCCGGAATCCGCTTTTCCGGCCCGGCGGACGCCGAGACCATGGCCACCTAGGGTGACCGCATGGACATTCCGGCCGAGAGACTGACCGACGACGTGATATTGCGGCTCGCCACGGAAGCCGATGCTCCGGCGCTCGCCGCGGCCTATGTGGAGAACCGCGGGCATCTCGCCCCGTGGGAGCCCAGGCGCCCGGAGAAGTTCTTCACCGTCGCCGGTCAGGCGGCCGTGCTCGGCGAAAAGCTGCGGCAATTCGCCGAGCGGCGGACCGTCCCGTGGGTCCTGGAATCCGCCGACGGCCGGATCGCCGGGACGATCACGCTGTCCGGGATCGTGCTCGGCCCCTGGTGCAGCGCCTTTCTCGGTTACTGGATCGCCGCCGACCACCAGGGGCGCGGGCTGGCGACCGCCGCCGTGCGGGCGGTGTGCCGCGTGGCCCGCGAGACCGTGGGGCTGCACCGCATCGAGGCGACCACCGTCCTGGACAACGCCGGCTCCCAGCGCGTGCTCGCCAAGTGCGGTTTCGAGCACATCGGTACGGCCCCGCGCTATCTGGCCATCAACGGGGCCTGGCGGGACCACCGGATGTTCCAGCGGATCCTGCACGACGACGAGCCGACCCCCTGACCTGCGGTCCCGGCCGGTTCACCCCGCGTCCAGCACCTTGGCCAGCACCTCCAGCGCTTCCGGATACGCCCGTTCGCGAGGCGTGCCGTACCCGATGACCAGGCCCTGGGGCCGGCCCTCGCCGGGGCTGTGCCAGTGGCCGCCCAGGTGGCCCACGGCCAGGCCCTCGGCCTCCGCGCGGGACAGCGTCTCCGCCTCGTCGGCGACCTCCACCAGGGCGTGCAGCCCGGCCGCGATACCCCGCACCCGGCGCCCGCCCAGCCGGTCCAGCAGCTGGTCCCGGCGGCGCCGGTAGCGCAGCCGGCACGCCCGCACATGACGGTCGTACGCGTGGCTGTCGATGAGCTCGGCGAGCGCCAGCTGACCTATCGTCTCGGTGTGGTGGTCGCTGTGCAGCTTGGCGTCGGCGACCTGGTCCACCAGGTGCGGCGGCAGCACCATCCAGCCCAGCCGCAGCGCGGGGCCGAGGGTCTTGGAGGCGGTGCCCAGGTACACGACCCGGCCCGGCGCCATGCCCTGGAGGGCGCCCACGGGCTGACGGTCGTAGCGGAACTCCCCGTCGTAGTCGTCCTCGACGATCAGCCCGCCACGCGCGCGTGCCCAGTCGGTGAGTGCCCGCCGCCGCTCGGGGTGCAGGGTCACACCGGTCGGGTACTGGTGGGCGGGCGTGACGATCACGGCCGACTCCTCGCCCAGGTCCTGCGCGCACACGCCCCGCTCGTCGACCCGTACCGGGATCACGCTCCCGCCGTTGTGCCGCACCACGTCCCGGTGGAAGGGCAGTCCCGGGTCCTCCATGGCGATGTGGCCGCCCAGCACGCGTGTGAGGAGCGCCAGGCCCTGCACGTACCCGGAGGTGATGACGATCCGGTCCGGCGGCGCGATCACCCCGCGCGCCCGCCCCAGGTAGCCCGACAGCGCCGTGCGCAGCTCGATCCGGCCGCGCGGATCGCCGTAGTCGTACGCCAGCGAGGGCGCCGTCGCGATGGCCCGGCGCAGCGCCCGCAGCCAGGCCGCCGCCGGGAACGCCCCGACGTCCGGGCTGCCGGGCCGCAGATCGAAACGCGGGGCACGCGCGCGTGCGACCGTCTCCGGCGCGTCGGGGTCCACGGAGGGCAGCGAGGCCACCCGGGTGCCCGACCCCTGCCGCGCCGTCAGGTATCCCTCGGCCACCAGCTGGTCGTACGCCGCCTTCGCGGTCCCCCGCGAGATCCCCAGCTCCACCGCGAGCCGCCGCGTCGCCGGCAACCGCGTCCCGGGCGACAGCCGCCCCTCCCGCACGGCATCCCGCAACGCCCGCTCGAGCCCGGCCCGCCGCCCGCTCTCCGCGTCCGGTTCGAGATGCAGATCCACACCGATACCGGACAAGAACTCGTTCACGAACACCCTCCCCCTAGGCACGTGAATGGCCGGGCACCCCTCCGGTACCCGGCCATCAGGCTTGTATCAGCCCTCGCTGCCGTTCAGTGACGCCATCCACGCCTCGACCTCGTCGGACCGGCGCGGCAGGCCTGCCGAAAGGTTACGGTTGCCGTCCTCGGTGACCAGGATGTCGTCCTCGATGCGGACACCGATGCCCCGGTACTCCTCCGGCACGGTCAGGTCGTCGGCCTGGAAGTACAGGCCCGGCTCGACCGTCAGCACCATGCCGGGCTCCAGCGTGCCGTCCACGTACGTCTCCACGCGCGCGGCGGCGCAGTCGTGGACGTCCATGCCGAGCATGTGACCGGTGCCGTGCAGCGTCCAGCGGCGCTGGAGGCCCAGCTCCAGGACGCGCTCCACCGGGCCCTCGACCAGACCCCACTCGACGAGCCGCTCGGCGAGCACCCGCTGCGCGGCGTCGTGGAAGTCCCGGTACTTCCCACCCGGCTGCACGGCCGCGATGCCGGCCTCCTGGGCGTCGTACACGGCGTCGTAGATCTTCTTCTGGATGTCGCTGTAGCTGCCGTTGACCGGCAGTGTGCGCGTGACGTCCGCGGTGTACAGCGTGTGCGTCTCCACGCCCGCGTCCAGCAGGAGCAGGTCGCCGGAGCGGACCGGGCCGTCGTTGCGCACCCAGTGCAGGGTGCAGGCGTGCGGGCCGGCCGCGCAGATGGAGCCGTAGCCGATGTCGTTGCCCTCCACGCGCGCGCGGAGGAAGAACGTGCCCTCGATGTAGCGCTCGCTGGTCGCCTCGGCCCTGTCGAGGACCTTCACCACGTCCTCGAAGCCGCGCACGGTGGAGTCGACGGCCTTCTGGAGCTCGCCGATCTCGAAGTCGTCCTTGACCAGCCGGGCCTCGGAGAGGAAGACGCGCAGTTCCTCGTCGCGCTCGGCGGTGACCTTGTCGGTGAGGGCGGCCTCGATGCCGGCGTCGTGGCCGCGTACGACGCGGACCGGGCCGGTGGCCTCGCGCAGCTTGTCGGCGAGGTCGCGCACATCGGCGGCCGGGATGCCGTACAGCGCCTCGGACTCGGTGAGCGAGTGGCGGCGGCCGACCCACAGTTCGCCCTGGCCGGACAGCCAGAACTCGCCGTTCTCCCGGTCGGAGCGCGGCAGGAGGTAGATCGTCTCCTTGTGGCCGCTCTTCCCGTCCGGGGTGCTCGTGGGCTCCAGGACCAGGACACCGTCCTCGGTCTGGTCGCCCGTGAGGTACGTGTACTCGACCGACGACCGGAAGGCGTAGTCCGTGTCGTTCGAGCGGGTCTTCAGGTTGCCCGCCGGGATCACCAGGCGCTCGCCCGGGAAGCGGGCGGACAGCGCGGCACGACGGCGCGCGGTGTGCCCGGCCTGCTCGACCGGCTCGAGATCGCGCAGCTCCGTGTCGGCCCAGCCGGACTTCATGTTCTCGGCGAGCTCGTCGGACACGCCCGGGTACAGGCCGTTCTTGCGCTGCTTGATGGGCTCTTCGGAATCGGTCCCCAGGGTCTCCGGGTTCTCCGGGTTCTCCGGGGTGAGCTCGTCCGCCACGGTCATCCTCCTCGACACTGCGCTGGATCCCGTCCATCGTACGGTCGTACCGGACAGGGCCACAGAGCCGAACGCTCATGACCGGGCGAGCTGCCCTCTTGACTGACCGATCAGTCGAACCGCGCCGCCAGCAGCACCACGTCCTCCTCGCTGTCCGCCGTGGCCAGTCCGTCCGGCAGCACCGTGCGCAGCACGTGGTCGGCGAGGGCACCGGGGTCGTGGCGCATGGCCCGGGGCGCGCTCGCGGCGGCCGCGTGCAGCCGGGCGAAGGCGCGGTCCATGGGGTCGCCGGTGCGGTGCAGCAGCCCGTCGGTGTACAGCAGGACGGTGTCCCCGGCCTCCGCCTGGATCTCGGCGCTCGGCGCCTCCCAGCAGGCGAGCATCCCCAGGGGCGCGGACACGGAGGTCTCCGCGAACTCCGTGCGCCGTTCGCCGATCAGCAGCGGCGGACTGTGCCCGGCACCGGCCAGGGTGACCTTGCGCAGCGCGGGCTCGCAGTAGGCGAACAGGGCGGTGGCCGAGCGGGCCGGCTCGGTCAGGCGCAGCAGCAGCTCCAGGTCGGACAGGACGGCGACCGGGTCCTCGCCCTCCATCACCGCGTACGCCCGCAGACTGGCCCGCAGCCGTCCCATGGCGGCGACCGCGCTGGGCCCGGAGCCGGTCACCGAGCCGACCGCGAGGCCCAGGGCGGCGTCGGGCAGCGGCAGCGCGTCGTACCAGTCGCCGCCGCCGCGCGGGCCGGTGCGGTGCCGGGCGGCGAGCTGGACACCGGCGACCCGCGGCAGCCGGGAAGGGAGCAGTTCCTCGGCGATGGTCGCCATGCACGCGCGCGTGCGCTCCACTTCCAGCAGCCGGGCCAGGTGTTCGGTGGCGTAGCGGACGTACAGGCCGGCCAGATGGCGGCGGCGCTCGTCCGGCTCGGCGGGCTCGTCGTAGAGCCAGCCGGCGGCGCCGAGACGGCCGGCGGCGTCGGTGGCCAGGGGGAGGGCGTAGCTGGCGGCGTAGCCGAGACGGGCGGCCACCTCGCGGTGCCGCGGGTCGAGGCCGTCCTCGGCGAACAGGTCGGGGTGGACGCTCTCGCCGCACCCGCCGGGCGGTCCGGCGGGGTCGAGGAGTTCGCCGTAGGGCAGGGCGCCGCGCGGCACGGTCTCGATGTGGCCGAGGTCGGCCCGGCCCAGTCCCAGGCCGACGGTCGTGCGGGGGCCGAGTCCGTCACCGGGTTCCAGTGCGACGAGGCCGCGCCGGGCGCCCACCAGCGCGGCTCCGGCGCGCAGCAGTTCCGTCAGCGCCGAGTCGAGGGTGCCGGTGCGGGCCAGGCGTTCGGTGAGTTCGTGGAGGGTGGTGAGGTCCGAGACCCAGCCGGCGAGCCGGTCCTGGAGCACGGCGCCGGGGGCGGGGGCGTGCGGGTTGTGCGGGGAGTTCGCCGGATGGGCGGTGGGGACCATCGGGGTGCCGGGGACGGCGGGTGCGGGTGCGGCAGTGTGGGCGGGCGTGGGAAGCGTTGAATCGATTCCGGCCACTTTCGGGGGGTGAGGGGCGTTCATGGTGTCCGGCCTTCGGACCTGTGCGTATTGCTCAAAAGCATCGCAAACCCCCATGTCTTTCTGCGCCGCTAGCAGTGTCTCCACATGTACACGCACTCGTGAGGGGATGTCCAGCATTGTCCTGCTGGGATTCCTGGTGTCCATGGGCCACTTGTGGGTACGTGCATAAGGTCTTGCATTACGGCGAAGTTGGCTTGAAACTGCCTCAGGTAACGGTTCATTGCGGTCGACTGGGCTTGCTCCACGGAGCGTCACAGCGGTCGTGATGGGTACGTACTCGGAGAAGGCCAGGGGTGGTTGGGAACTACCCGGAACCTGGCAACGGACCCGGGCGTCTTAGCCACCGACGACCGTGCCCCATCCTCCCGTGGCGGAGGCGAAGAGAAATACGCGCGACGGCAAAACGCCAGACTTCGCCACCCCCACGCCGCGGCCGTGCTTTTGATGGACGCAGTATGGACGCGGACGCGGCCAACGCTCGACCCCCTGGGGTTCCCCTTGCTCTGCGCAAGGGTGTGATGCGCCAACAGGTACGCACAGTGAAGTGATCGACACATGATGTGATGTGGTCCACGGTGTTGCCAGCGGTGCAACGGAAAGGAACGAGCGCTCATGCGCGAGATCCTCGGAAGGCGACGCAGGCTCCTGTCCGGGCGTGACGACGGGAGGCCCGAGCTGATCAGCGCGGCCCTGACCTTCGCGACGGAATGGCGGTGGCCCGTACTCCCGGGCGTGGCCCCGGACCCCCGCGGGCGGTCCCGCTGCACATGCCCCGACCAGGAGTGCACGGTACCCGGCGCGCACCCCTTCGACCCGGGCCTGCTCACGGCCACCACCGACGAGCGCATGGTGCGCTGGTGGTGGACCAATCGGCCGAGCGCGCCCATCGTCCTCGCGACCGGCGGCCAGGCGCCCTGCGCGGTCAGCCTGCCGGCCGCCGCGGCGGCCCGCGCCCTCGACGCCCTCGACCGCGTCGGCATGCGCCTGGGGCCGGTGGTCGCCTCGCCCGCCCGCTGGTCGCTGCTCGTCAAGCCCTACTCCATGGAGCAGTTGGGCGAGCTGCTGTACGCCAAGGACTTCGTCCCCGGCTCCCTGCGCTTCCACGGCGAGGGCGGGTACCTCGCCCTGCCCCCGTCCGAGACCGGCCAGGGTGACATCCGCTGGGAGCGCGCCCCGCTGCCCGGCTCGGCCGCGCCGTGGGTGCCCGACGTGGAGGCCGTGGTGGACGCCGTGGTCGACGCCCTCACTCGTACGGGTGTGAGCGCGCCCGAGTTGTAAGGGTGTCGGGCGCGCGCGAGGCCCGTGGCGCGCCCTTGGACTTATCTTCCCTGTTCATGAACGTTCGTCTGCTCGCCCTCGCGGGCGTCGTGGCGTGCGCGGTCGCGCTGCCGCTGACTGTGGCGTCCGCCGGGCAGGTGGGCGACGCGCGGCGCGCGGCCGTACGCACGTCCGAGCGCGCCGACGCCGCGGCTCCGGGCGTCGACGGTGCGGCTCCGGGCGCCGATGCCAGGGTGCCGGGCGCCGACGCCAAGGATCCCTCCACCGTGCCCACTCCCACCCCGCTGCTGCTCGGCCTGGGCCTGGCCACCGCGGCCCGCTGCGGTCCCGAACTCACCTCGCCCGCCGGTGTCGAGGGCCAGACCTGCGTCATGACGCAGAGCGCGGAAACCTGGGCACGCACCTACTACCGCAACGCCACCGGCGAGGCGCTCGACGCCGTCCTGAGCTTCATGGGGCCCGGCGGACGCACGGTGCAGATGCGCTGCGCCGTGGGCGCCGACGACGAGCCCGGCACGTGCGAGACACCCAGGGAACGCAGCCGGGGCGTACCGGACGCCTACACGGCCGTCACGGAGTTCGCGGCACGAGGCGCCGACGGTCCGCTGCTGCTGCGCTCCGGGAGCAACTCCGAAGTTCCCACGGGGAGTTGACGGACGACAGCGTTCCGTACACCGGAGGCGGACATGCAAAGACCCGGTTGCTGGCGACGGGGGATGCACCAGCAACCGGGCTACTGGAACGGTAACAAGAGATCGGCGGTTCGCAAATTCGATCTCGGCTATTCGGACACGGATTTGCCTGTCACATTGGGGAGTTGTGACAGGAGTCACCCGGTTGGGCGGCCTGACCGCGACTGACCGGCCGGTCAGTCGCGGTCCGCGTGCCGGCCGCGCGTCAGCTGAGCGTGACCTGCCGGTTGGTGAGCCCGCCGCGGGCCCGGCGCTCGTCCGCGGTGAGCGGAGCGTCCGAGGCCAGGGCGGCGGCGAGGCGCTCGGCGAACTCGGCGGCCGGCTTCTCCACATCCTCCGCGCCGACCCCGCTCGGCAGATCCCAGACCGGCACGGTGAGCCCGTGAGCGCGGAAGGAACCCACCAGCCGGGTGCCCTCACCGAGGTTCGACCGGCCCGCCGCGTGCAGCCGGGCAAGAGCGTCCAGAAGCTGCTCCTCGGCGTGCGGCATGACCCAGCGCAGGTGGTTCTTCTCCGGCGTCTCGCACCAGTACGCGGCGTCCACTCCGGTCAGCTTCACCGTCGGGATGGCGGCGGCGTTGGCCCGCTCCAGGGAGGCGGTCACGTCGGGCGTGGCGTTCTCCGGGTCCGGCACCCAGAACTCGAAGCCGCTGTGCACCACGGGTTCGAACGCGCCCTCGGGGTCGATCAGATCCTGAAGCCGCGGACCGTCGGCCGGGGCGCGGCGGCCCTGCACCGGAGTGCCCGGTTCGACGGTGAGGGCCCGCTGGAGGGTGTCGGCGAGGTCGCGGCTGATGTCACCGGACGCCGTGTCGTTCTGGAGGCCGAGCAGGATCGAGCCGTCGTCGCGGCGCAGGGCCGGCCAGGCCATCGGCAGCACCGTCGCGAGCGTGACCGACGGGACGTCCTCGGGCAGGCCGTCCTTCAGGGACAGCGCGACCGTGGCGGCGGGCACCAGCTCGCGCAGCGCCACCCAGTCGCACTCGCCCGGCAGCCCCTCGAAGGGCCGCTGGACCAGCTCGGTCACGGCGTGCGCGGCGGCCCGGCCGTGGCAGGCCTTGTAGCGGCGGCCACTGCCGCAGGGGCAGGGCTCGCGGGCGCCGACGACCGGGATCTCCCCGTCGGTGAGCTGCGGCCGCTTGGCCTTCGTCTGGGGTCGCTTCTTGGCCATCGTGGGTGTCTCCCGGTTACGGCTCGTCTCGTACGGGCGCGAGCCTAGTCGCTCACGCGGCGGCCGACGGGGAGCTGTGGACAACGTGAACTCGTGGTCAACGACAGCCTCCCCGGAGCGGCACGAGCCCGGCGGACCGGAGGCACGGCCCGTGTCCCCTTGGGGCGGTCGGGCCGGTCCGGGGCCGCGGCCGCCTCTCCCGGGCCGACGGCGGCCGGTCGGGCTTGCCGCGGGGCCCGCCGCGGGCTCGTCGGCCGTCGGCTTGTTCTGCCTCGGAGTGTTCGGTCTCGGAGTGTTCGGTCTCGGCGTGTTCAGCCGATGTCCGTCTCCGTGTGGTCAGTCGATGTCGTCGAACACGTCCGTGAAGTCCAGTTCGCCGGCCATCGCCGAGACCGGGGGCGCGGTGACGCGCGTAGCGAAGTCGTCACGACGGTGCGAGGCGTCCGGATCGTGTACGTCCTCGTGGACCACCACCCACACCGTGACCTCACCCCGGGCGTCGTCCCGGACGCCCCAGTCGTCGGCCAGCGCGGTGATGATGTTCAGCCCTCGGCCGCCGTGCGCGGTCACCGAGGGGGTGGCCGGAGCCGGGCGGGTCGGGCCGCCGCCGTCCGTGACCTCCACGGTGAGGCGGCCCCGGAGGTCCACCTGCCACGCGGCCCGCACATCGCCGTCGCCGACGGCCGCGTCACCCAGGGGACGTCCGTGCTTGCAGGCATTGCTCAAAAGTTCGGAAAGGATAAGTACGGCATCGTCGATGACCGATTCCGACACTCCACCCCCGCGCAACTGTGCGCGCATCCGGTGCCTGGCTTCCCCCACGCCCGCAGGGCCATGGGGTACGGCCATGCTCGACGACGTGGGCACCTCCTGTGCCACCACCAACGCCACCCCCGAGACCTCCTTCGCCCCACGCCACGGTGTGGATGCCCTTTTGGCCTGAACCGGAAACCGGCCAATCCACTTCCGATGACGCATTCACCGCAGTCGAATACGGATCGAACGCGCCGGAGCACTCCCTGTGAGGAGATGGCTGGATTTCGGGGATATGGCCGAAAGGGGAGGATGCTTCAGGCGGGTGTCCGGGTCAAGATCTGCGGCCGGATGAATGTCCGCGACAGGCTCAAAGCGTGCGGCCGAGTCGGTCCAGTACCGCGCGCGGGCGGTTGGTGATGATGGCGTCGATGCCCAGCTCGACGCAGAGGTCGACGTCCTCGGGCTCGTTCACCGTCCACACGTGCACCTGGTGACCGGCCCGCTTCAACCGCTCGATGTACGCCGGATGGTTGCGCACGATCCGGATCGAGGGACCCGCGATCCGCACACCGGCGGGCAGCCGTCCGTCGCGCAGCCGGGGTGAGACGAACTGCATCAGGTACACCGTCGGCAGCGTCGGCGACGCCGCCCGCACCCGGTGCAGCGAACGCGCCGAGAAGCTCATGACACGCACCTGCGACTCGGCGGCCGAGGCCGGGGCGTCCAGGCCGAACCGCTTCAGGAGCAGCAGCAGCCGCTCCTCGACCTGCCCGGCCCAGCGCGTGGGGTGCTTGGTCTCGACGGCCAGCTCCACCCGGCGCCCGGCGTCGGCGATCAGCTCCAGCAGCCGTTCCAGGGTCAGTACGGAGGTGTCCTCGCGGTCCTCGGGGCGGTGCTCCCAGTCGGGCTCCTCGTCGCGTACGCGCCAGCTCTCGCGGGTCTTCCACGAGCCGAAATCCAGCGCGGCCAGGTCGGCGAGCTCCAGGGCCGACACCGCCCCGCGTCCGTTGGACGTACGGTTGACGCGCCGGTCGTGGACGCAGACCAGATGGCCGTCCGCGGTCAGCCGGACGTCGCACTCGAGGGCGTCCGCGCCGTCCTCGATCGCCTTCCGGTACGCGGCGAGGGTGTGCTCCGGGGCGTCCTCGGAGGCCCCCCGGTGGGCGACGACCTGGATGTGTTGCTGTCGTGCGTGGGTGGTCACCGCGTCATGGTGCCACCGCGAAGGGGTACGCACGTATCTGAGAACCGTCTGAGATGTTCCGGGGATGTGACTGGTCCGTCCCTAATGTCGGATATAAGGAATAGCCGTGGACCCACAGTCACCGCTTATGGTGCTCTGACGGCCCGTGGGAAAAGCTGGGGCATACAAAAGCACATGCACAGCTGCAGCGCGCTGGGTCGACGACGAGCGTGAACGAGCGTGACCCAGTGCGACCGAGAACAACAGCCGTGGATCGAGGAGAAGAGCTGTGAGCACCGAGAACGAGGGCGGCACCGCGGTACCCCCTGCCCCGTCCGCACCTCCAGTGCCGGTGGCGACTCCCGGTGCTTCCCCGCAGGCGGCCGCGCCCGACGGGGGCGCGCCGACCACTCCACTCCCGCCGGTGCCCCAGGGCGCCCCCGGCGCGCCGGAGCAGAGCGCGGCCCAGGCGCCCCAGGGCTTCGCCCAGGAGGGGCACGCCTCCGGGCCCGCGCCCGACGGCTCCTGGCCGCCCCCACCCCCCGCGACGCCCTCGTACGCCGACGGGGGCGCGGGTGCCGGCTACGGCGGTGCGGGTTACGGCGGTGACGGATCGGGCTCCGGCTGGGGCTCCTCGTACCAGCAGCCCGCGCCGAAGTCCGGCCGCGGTCGCGGCGGGCTGGTCGCGGCGGTCCTGGTGGCCGCGCTGGTCGCGGGCGGCCTGGGCGGTGGCCTCGGCTACACCCTGGCCAAGAACAACGACGACACCGGCTCCACCACCGTCTCCGCCTCCAGCAGCGCCTCTCAGGTCAAGCGTGCGCCCGGCACGATCGCGAACGTGGCCGCCAGGGCGCTGCCCAGCACGGTCACCATCGAGGCGGAGAGCACCAACGGCGAGGGTGGCACCGGCACCGGCTTCGTCTTCGACAAGCAGGGCCACATCGTCACCAACAACCACGTGGTGGCGGACGCGGTGGACGGCGGCAAGCTCACCGCCACCTTCCCGAACGGCAAGAAGTACGACGCGGAGATCGTCGGCCACGCGCAGGGCTACGACGTGGCGGTCATCAAGCTCAAGAACGCCCCCTCCGACCTCAACCCGCTCGCCCTCGGCGACTCCGACAAGGTGGCCGTCGGCGACGAGACCATCGCGATCGGCGCCCCCTTCGGACTGTCGAACACGGTCACCACGGGCATCATCAGCGCCAAGAACCGCCCGGTGGCCTCCAGCGACGGCAGCTCCACCAGCAAGGCGTCCTACATGAGCGCCCTGCAGACCGACGCGTCCATCAACCCCGGAAACTCCGGCGGCCCCCTGCTGGATGCCTCCGGCGCGGTGATCGGCATCAACTCCGCGATCCAGTCCAGCGGCAGCGGCGGCGGTCTGGGCGGCTCCGGCCAGTCCGGCTCCATCGGCCTGGGCTTCGCCATCCCGATCAACCAGGCGAAGTACGTCGCCCAGCAGCTGATCAAGACCGGCAAGCCCGTCTACGCCAAGATCGGCGCGTCCGTCTCCCTCCAGGAGAGCACGGACGGCGCGAAGATCACCGACCAGGGCACGGGCGGCGCCGCCGCGGTCGAGTCCGGCGGCCCCGCGGACAAGGCCGGCCTCAAGCCCGGCGACGTCATCACCAAGCTCGACGACCACGTGATCGACTCCGGGCCGACCCTGATCGGCGAGATCTGGACCCACAAGCCGGGCGACAAGGTGACGGTCACCTACACGCGCGACGGCAAGGAACACACGGCCGAACTCACCCTGGGCTCCCGCGCGGGCGACAGCTGACCCCCACGCGCACCTGCCCACCCGTTACTCTTGTCCCCGCGCCGCCGATCTCGCGCGGCGCGGGGAGGCGTGCCCGAGCGGCCGAAGGGAACGGTCTTGAAAACCGTCGTGGCAGCGATGTCACCGTGGGTTCAAATCCCACCGCCTCCGCGCGATGAGCAGTGAGAACGGCCCCTGACCAGGCGTGTTGGTCGGGGGCCGCTCTCGTGAGTGCTGTCTGTCTGCCTGTCTGTCTGTTCGCCGTCAGAGTTCCTCGTCCCGGGCCAGGGCATCCCAGTCCACTCCCCGTAGTCCCGCAACCGCCTCGCTGCCCTGGGGGACCTCCGGGGTCTTCTGGAACCAGATGACCGTGAGGTTCGAGTGGTACAGGTACGGCTCCGCCTCCGGGGCGAGGGGGGTGGAGCGGAAGTTGCCGACGCAGGTCACGGGCGGCAGGAGTTCCATGGGGCCGAAGGGGCCCGGCTCCTCGTCGGGGTAGTCGCGGAGCGGCGGGACGAGGTGTACGGGGGTGGCCGGGAAGTGGCGGTGGGTGGAGCTCAGCAGGCCCTTGATCTTCATCTCGTTGAAGCGGTTGAACGGATAGCCCTCCAGGAACTCGCCGTACGTCGAGGACAGGCGGAGCGCTGTGAGGTCGATGGAGCGGCCGGACGTGAGGAGGACGTGGCTGAGCTGCATGGGCCACACCCTAGGGAGACCCGGTGGGCGGAGGCTCGCGGTTTTTACGGGCGGTGGCCGCTCATCCGGGCCGCCGAGGCGATCGTCGCGCGGGCCTCGCGTTCGGGCAGGCCCGTGTGGACGGCCGCGTCGATCAGCGGAGCGACGAGGGCGGGGCCGATGCCGTTCTCGTAGGCGCGGCAGGCGGCCCAGAAGAGACGGGTGTTGCGCTGGCCCTCGTGGGCGGCGAGGACGAACTGGATCAGGCCCTGGCCGTGGTGTCCGGTGGACGGCGGGGTGGGGTGCGGGGCGCGCGGGGGCGGGAGGAGCAGCCGGAGCAGGGCCGGTGGGCAGGCGGCGGGGACGATGTGCGCGGTGCCGGGGGCGGTGGAGTAGACGCCGTGGTCGGTGCGTGAGCCGGGGCCGACGAGGTAGCCGCCGGCGCCGCGGATGTCGATACCGGGGGCCAGCCGCCCGGCCGAGTTGGGGACGACGACGTCGGGCGGGCCGGTCAGCCAGAGGTGGCGGCCGCCGCTGGGGGTGAGGACGACGACCGTCACGGGGATCGTGAACAGGTGGCGCAGCGCCAGTTCGCGCAGGGCGGCCGAGGAGTCCGTGCCCGTTTTGGTGTCCAGGTCGACGCCGATCAGGTGGTGCGGGGGCAGGCCGCAGGCGATGCCGTAGCCGGTGGCCCAGGGTGCGGCGGCGAACAGTTCACGGATGCGCGCCGGGTCCCTGGCGGCGTCGTACACGCCGTGGCCGAAGCGTCCGCACTCGCCGTGGCAGGCGGGGGTGGTGGGGTCGTCGCGGTGGGGGGAGCGCAGGGCCGGGAGTTTGGTCCGGGACAGGGGGATGACGGCCAGGCCGCGTTCCGCGGCTGACAGGGCGTGTGCGAGGGCCAGCGTCGTGGCCTGCCGGTCGGTGGTGGCCATGTATTGATGGTCGTACGTACGTTCGAAAAAAGGAAGAGGGGGCGAGGGGCGACGCGCCGTGCGGCTCGTCCGGCGGGAGTGTTCGGCGGGGCGTGCGCCGGACGTGCGCCGGAACGATTCACCGCTTGGGGCGCCTGACCGCCACCCTGTCCTGCCGTGTCCCGTACTGTCCTGGCCTGTCACTTCCGGTGGCTAAAGGTGGCGAAAGGGGTTTATCGACTTGTCCTCACGCTTACGTGCGAACAGCGGCTTCCGGGATGGTTCGCCAGGGATTCGGTGGGCAACTCTGGAGGCGCGACGTCGTGCAGTGCACAACCGTCGGGGCGGTCGGCCAACTGCCTTGGCAGCAGCCGTACTTCATGCACGTACTTCCTTCATGCATGTTCTTCATGCACCTGTTCTGGGAGGAACACCATGGCAAGCATCCGTACCGCCCGCGTTCTCGCCGCCGTCTCCGCCCTCCCCCTCGCGGTCGCCCTCTTCGCCGGCGTCGCCTCCGCGGACAACGGCGCTTTGGCGGGCAACGGATCGAACGCGGGCGCGTCGAGCGTCTCCGGCAGCGGGGTCGGCCTCGACAACTACGGCAACTCGTCCACCACGGGGCAGAACGCGGTCGGCTTCGGCGCCTCGAACCAGAGCAATACCGCGCAGGTCAACGGATCGGTGCTCACCCCGATCCAACAGGGGAACGACAACGTGGCCATCCGCTTCACCCGCATGTGGTGAGCCCGGAGGGGGCAAGGGGGGCTCAAGTCCCTTGTGGGGTGCGCTCAGTGGGGATGTGAGACGTCTGCGCGGCGGTACTTCGGTGCCGCCGCGCAGGCGTTTTCCCCTGCCTGATGGCGACCTTGACACCCGACGGGATCTGACGGACAGTCAGAAACCATGCATCTCGCCCCCACCGAGCGCCAGCAGCGGCTGCGCGCGGAACTGCGCGCCTACTTCCGGGACCTGCTGCCACAGGGCCCGCCCGGCGGGACCGGTCACACCGGCGAAGCCGATCCGCACGAGCGCCGTACGCTGCTGCGCCGCATCGGCGCCGACGGCTGGCTGGGCCTCGGCTGGCCGGTCGAGTACGGCGGCCGGGGCCGGGGCGCGGACGAGCAGTTCGTGTTCTTCGACGAGGCGTACCGGGCGGGCGCCCCGGTGTCCATGGTCACGCTGAACACCGTTGGACCCACGCTGATGAAGTACGGCAGCGAGGAGCAGAAGGCCCACTTCCTGCCCCGGATCCTGCGCGGCGAGCTCGTCTTCGCGATCGGCTACAGCGAGCCGTCCGCCGGGACCGATCTGGCCTCGCTGCGGACCCGTGCGGTGCGGGACGGCGACGGCTGGCTGATCGACGGGCAGAAGGTCTTCACCTCGGGCGCCCAGCACGCCGACTGGATCTGGCTGGCCTGCCGCACCGACCCCGAGGCCCCCAAGCACCGGGGCATCTCCCTCCTCCTCGTGCCCACGGACGCGCCCGGGTTCTCCTGGACGCCGATCGAGACGGTGGGCGGCCAGGCGACGACGGCCACCTACTACGACGGGGTGCGGGTCCCGGCGGGCAGCCTGGTCGGTGCCGAGAACGACGGCTGGTCGCTGATCACGAACCAGCTCAACCACGAGCGGGTCGCCCTCGCCACGATCGGCATGCAGGCCGAGGAGTTCCTCGCGGCGGCGCTGACCGCCGCCCGTACCCCCGATCCGGTGACGGGGCGGCGTCGCGTTGACGAGCCGTGGGTGCGTTTTCAGCTGGCCGAGGCGCATGCCCGGCTGGCGGCATCGCGCCTGCTCAGCTGGCGTTTGGTGGCGGATGTGGGGGCCGGTCGACTGGCCCCCGGCGAGGCGAGCGGGGTGAAGTTCGCGGGAACGGAATCGGCTGTCGCGACGTATCGCATGTGTCAGCACATCGTGGGCGAGACGGGACTCGTCCGCTCCGGTTCCCCGGGCGCGTTCGGGGCCGGAGAGCTGGAGCGGCTGAACAGGGCGGCACAGATCAACACGTTCGGGGGCGGGGTGAGCGAGGTGCAGCGGGAGATCGTCGCGACGATGCGGCTCGGGATGACGAGGGGGCGGCGGTGACCGCGCCGGCCGATAAGCCGGAGGCCGGGCCGGTGACGGGGCCCGAGGCATACGCGGCGCGGCTCAAGGCGTACGAGGGGCGGGCGGCCTCCGTGGCCGGGGCCGGCAAGGACCCGGTCAACCAGCCGATGATCCGGCACTGGTGCGAGGCGATGGGCGACACCAACCCGGCGTACACCGGGCCGGACGCCCTCGCACCGCCCACCATGCTCCAGGCCTGGATCATGGGCGGCCTCTCCGGCCACGAGGGACGCACGGACGCCTACGACGAACTGCTCGGCCTGCTGGACGAGGCGGGCTGCACCTCGGTGGTCGCCACCGACTGCGAGCAGGAGTACCTGCGGCCCCTGCGGCCGGGGGACGAGGTCACCTTCGACACGGTGATCGAGTCGGTGTCGGAGCGGAAGAAGACGAAGCTCGGCACGGGGTACTTCGTCACGACCCGCACGGACGTGCGCGTGGCCGGCGACCTCGCGGGCACGCACCGCTTCCGCATCCTCAAGTACGCCCCGGCCCGGCGTAGGGCCCCCGGGAAGTCCCGGGCCCGCCGCCCCCGCCCGGTGGTCAACCGCGACAACGCCGGCTTCTGGGAGGGCGTCGCCGAGCACCGGCTGCTCATCCAGCGCTGCACGGGCTGCGGCACCCTGCGCCACCCCTGGCTGCCGGGTTGCAACGCCTGCGGCTGCCTGGACTGGGACACGGTGGAGGCCGGTGGCGAGGGAACGGTCTACTCCTACGTCGTGATGCACCACCCGCCCTTCCCGGCGTTCGCGGAATCCGATCACGCCGCCGACGCGGGAGGCCCCTACGCGGTCGGCCTCGTCGAACTGGCGGAAGGCGTGCGGATGGTGAGCAACGTGGTCGGGGTGCCGTACGACAAGGTGCGCATCGGGCTGCCGGTCCGGGTCGAGTTCCGGCGGTACGAGACCGCCGCGGCCGACGAGGGCGACGAGGGCGACGAGGGCGACGAGACCGACGAGGGCGCGCAGGTCCTGCCGGTGTTCCGGGTCTTCGAGAGCGAGGCCTGACATGGACTTCACGCCCACCGAGGAGCAGGCCGGGGCCCGTGAGCTGGCCGCGCGGATCTTCGGCGACCTGGCCACGCACGAGCGGCTGGCGGCCGCCGGCACCGGCAGCGACCCCGAGCTGTGGAAGGCCCTGTGCGGCGCGGGACTGGTCGGCGCCGTGGAGGAACTGGGCCTGCTCGGACTGGTGCTGCTCCTGGAGGAACAGGGACGCACCACGGCCCAGGTGCCGTACGCCGCCACCTGCGTGTACGGACTGCTGGCGGTCACCGCCCACGGCACCCCGGAGCAGCGGGAGCGGCTGCTGCCGGGCATCCGGGACGGATCGGCGGTGGTGAGCGGGGCGCTTCCGGCACAGGCGGGTGTACGGGTCGTCGCGCGCGGCGGGGCGACCGGCCGGGCGGAGCTGACCGGAACCGTCCCCGTCGTCCCCTGGCTCCGGGACGCCACGCACGTCCTCCTCGCCGACGGCGACCACCGGCTGTGGCTGGTGCCGCTCGTGGAGGGCGCCGACGTCACACCGGTCGAGCTGACCGCGCCCTGGGCGGCCGGGCGGCTCACGCTCGACGGGGCCCGAGCCGAGCGGCTCGGCGCGGCGGAGGCCTGCGCGGATGTCCTGGCCACCGCCCGTACCGCCTTCGCCGGACTCCAGGCGGGCGTGTGCGCGGGCTCCCTCGCCCGGACCGTGGCGCATGTGAACACCCGCGAGCAGTTCGGCAGGCCGCTGGCCACCCGGCAGGCCGTTCAGCTGAAGGCCGCCGACGCGCACATGGACACCGAGGCGATACGGGTGACCGCGTACGAGGCGGCCTGGCGGCGGGACGCCGGACTGCCGTACGCCACGCACGCGCTGACGGCCGCCTGGTGGGCGTCCGAGGCGGGGCAGCGGGTCGTGCACACGGGCCAGCACCTGCACGGCGGCGCGGGAGCCGACCTCGGCCACCCGGTCCACCGGCACTTCCTGTGGGGGCGGCAGCTGGACGCGTATCTGGGATGCGGCGGCGAAGTGCTTCAGGAACTGGGGGAGTTGATCGCGAGTGGGGAGTGAGGCGGGGAGCGAGAGGGCGAGTGGGACGGGGAGCGAGAGGGTGAGTGGGACGGGGAGTGGGACATGACGGAGGTGAAGGCCGGCGCGCAGCTGCCCCCGCTGGAGATCCCGATCACGCGCACGCTGATCGTGGCGGGTGCGATCGCGTCGCGGGACTACCAGGACGTGCACCACGATCCCGAGCTGGCGCGGCACAGGGGCTCCCCGGACGTCTTCATGAACATCCTGACGACCAACGGCCTGGTCGGCCGGTACATCACGGACCACTTCGGTCCCACCGCCGTGCTCCACAAGGTGGCCATCCGGCTGGGGGCACCCAACTACCCCGGCGACACGATGGTGCTGTCGGGCACGGTCGAGGAGGTGGCCGGCAGCACCGCCACGGTCCGTGTCGTCGGGGAGAACGGCATCGGACGCCATGTGACCGGCACGGTGACGGTCACCGTCCCACCGGAGCGTGCGGCATGAGCGGGCGGACCAGGGACACCCTCGGCGGGCGGGCGGCGATCGTCGGCATCGGGGCGACGGAGTTCTCCAAGGACTCGGGGCGCAGCGAACTCAGGCTGGCGGTGGAGGCGGTGCGGGCCGCCCTGGACGACGCGGGGCTGACGCCGGGCGATGTGGACGGGATGGTCACGTTCACGATGGACACCAGCCCGGAGATCACCGTGGCGCAGGCCTGCGGCATGGGTGAGCTGTCCTTCTTCTCCCGTATCCACTACGGCGGTGGGGCGGCCTGCGCGACCGTCCAGCAGGCGGCGCTCGCCGTCGCCACCGGGGTGGCCGAGGTGGTGGTCTGCTACCGGGCCTTCAACGAGCGGTCGGGGCGCCGGTTCGGTTCGGGAGTGCGGCACCGGGAGCCGTCGGCGGAGGGTGCGGCGCTCGGCTGGGGGCTGCCCTTCGGGCTGCTCACCCCGGCCTCCTGGGTGGCGATGGCGGCGCAGCGCTATCTGCACACCTACGGGCTGGCACCCGAGGTCTTCGGGCAGGTGGCCGTCGTCGACCGCGGGTACGCGGCGACCAACCCGGCGGCGTACTTCCACGGCCGCCCGATCACGCTCGCCGACCATGCCGCCTCGCGCTGGATCGTGGAGCCGCTGAGACTGCTGGACTGCTGCCAGGAGACGGACGGCGGGCAGGCGCTGGTGGTGACGTCCGTGGAGCGGGCCCGCGACCTGCCGCACCCGCCCGCCGTGATCGCGGCGGCCGCCCAGGGCGCGGGCCGGGCGCAGGAGCAGATGACCAGCTTCTACCGCGACGACCTGACCGGCCTGCCGGAGATGGGCGTGGTGGCCCGCCAGTTGTGGCGTACCTCGGGGCTGTGCCCGGCCGACATCGACGTGGGGATCCTCTACGACCACTTCACGCCCTTCGTGCTGATGCAGCTGGAGGAGTTCGGGTTCTGCGGCAGAGGGGAGGCGGCGGACTTCGTGGCCGCGCGGGGGCTGCCGCTGAACACCCACGGCGGCCAGCTGGGGGAGGCGTATCTGCACGGGATGAACGGGGTGGCGGAGGGCGTGCGCCAGCTGCGGGGCACGGCGGTCAACCGAATACCGGGGGCGGCCCGGGCCCTGGTGACGGCGGGTACGGGGGTGCCGACGTCGGGGCTGGTCCTCGCGGCGGACGGATGAGCCCGCACGGGTAAACCCGTAGTACAAGGGGGCCGTCCGTCCACCTTCAGGAGGTGGAGCCTGCCCCACCCCTACAACCTGAGGCGGACCTCGCTCCGGGACCTGGGGCCGATCCGCGGGAACAGGGGTCGCTCATAGCGTGGAGTCATGACCACACCCGTCTGCACCAGCGCGTCGGCCGTCGCTGCACCAGCGAGGCAGACCCGGCCGTACCCGTCGTTCTCGTCGTACGTCAGGGCTCGCCAGTCGGTGCTGCTGCGTACCGCCCGGTCGCTGACCGCGAACCCGAGCGACGCCGAGGACCTGTTGCAGACCGCGCTGACGAAGACGTACGTGGCCTGGGAACGGATCGAGGACCACCGCGCGCTGGACGGCTATGTCCGCCGGGCGCTGCTGAACACGCGCACGTCCCAGTGGCGCAAGCGCAAGGTCGACGAGTTCGTGTGCGACGAGCTGCCCGAGCCGGAGCCGGTGCTCGACGGGAACGACCCGGCCGAGCGGCAGGCGCTGCACGACGCGATGTGGCGGGCGATAGGCAAGCTGCCCGCCCGGCAGCGGGCGATGGTCGTCCTCAGGTACTACGAGGACCTGAGCGAGGCGCAGACGGCCGAGGTGCTCGGGGTGTCCGTCGGCACGGTGAAGTCGGCGGTGTCGCGGGCGCTCGGCAAGTTGCGCGAGGATCCCGAGCTCGGCCTGGTGAGATAGGCCCGCGAAGCACGCGAGTTTTCCTTCCCCTAGTGACATACCGCGCGGTATGTGCGCAGAATCAGCGCAACCCTTACTACCGCGTAGGCAATGCCGCCTCGGGAGGACGCCGTGCTGAGCACCATGCAGGACGTACCGCTGACCGTCACCCGCATCCTTGTGCACGGTGTGCTGGTGCACGGACGGTCCCAGATCACCACATGGACCGGGGAGGGTGAGCCGCAGCGACGCAGCTTCGCCGAGGCGGGGATCCGCGCGGTCCAGCTGGCGAACGCCCTCCGCGACGACCTCGGCGTGCGGGGCGACGACCGGGTCGCGACGTTGATGTGGAACAACGCCGAGCATGTCGAGGCGTACTTCGCGATCCCCTCCATGGGCGCGGTACTGCACACGCTCAACCTCCGCCTGCCCGCCGACCAGCTGGCCTGGATCGTCAACCACGCCGCCGACCGGGTGATCATCGTCAACGGTTCGCTGATCCCGCTGCTCGCCCCGCTGCTGCCCAGGCTGACCACGGTCGAGCACATCGTCGTCTCCGGACCCGGCGACCGCTCCCCGCTCGCCGGTGCCACCGCGCGGGTGCACGAGTACGAGGAGCTGATCGCGGACAAGCCGAAGACGTTCGACTGGCCGGAGATCGACGAACGCCAGGCCGCCGCCATGTGCTACACCTCCGGCACCACCGGCGACCCCAAGGGCGTGGTGTACAGCCACCGTTCGATCTACCTGCACTCCATGCAGGTCAACATGACCCAGTCGATGGGCCTGACCGACCAGGACACCTCGCTGGTCGTGGTCCCCCAGTTCCACGTCAACGCCTGGGGCCTGCCGCACGCCACCTTCATGACCGGCGTCAACATGCTGATGCCGGACCGCTTCCTTCAGCCCGCCCCGCTGGCCGAGATGATCGAGAGCGAGAGGCCGACGCACGCCGCCGCCGTCCCCACCATCTGGCAGGGCCTGCTCGCCGAGCTGACCGCCAAGCCCCGGGACGTCTCCTCCCTCACCCAGGTCACCATCGGCGGCGCCGCCTGTCCGCCCTCCCTCATGACGGCCTTCGACAATCTCGGCATGCGGGTCTGCCACGCCTGGGGCATGACGGAGACCTCCCCCCTGGGCACCATCGCCCGCCCGCCGGCCCACGCGGTCGGTACGGACGAGGAGTTCGCCTACCGCCTCACCCAGGGCCGCTTCCCGGCCGCGGTCGAGGCACGGCTCACCGGCCCCGGCGGCGAGCGCCTCCCCTGGGACGGCGAGTCGGCCGGCGAGCTGGAGGTGCGCGGCCCGTGGATCGCCGGCGCCTACTACAACGGCCCCGACGCCGAACCACTGCGCCCCGCCGACAAGTTCAGCGAGGACGGCTGGCTGAAGACGGGAGACGTGGGGACGATCTCCCCCGACGGCTTCCTCACCCTCACCGACCGCGCCAAGGACGTCATCAAGTCCGGCGGCGAGTGGATCTCCTCGGTCGACCTGGAGAACGCCCTGATGTCCCACCCGGACGTCGCCGAGGCCGCCGTCGTCGCCGTCCCCGACGACAAGTGGGGCGAGCGCCCGCTGGCCACCGTCGTCCTCAGGGAGGGCGCCACCGCCGACTTCGAGTCCCTGCGCGTCTTCCTCGCCGAGGAGGCCAAGATCGCCAAGTGGCAGCTCCCGGAGCGCTGGACGGTCATCGAGTCGGTACCGAAGACGAGCGTGGGCAAGTTCGACAAAAAAAAGATTCGCGAAGCACACAGGTTGGGGGAGCTCGACGTCACCAAGCTCAACTGACTTTCGCTGAGTCGCGTACGGAGCCCCTGGCAACCGCTGGAGGCTCTGCGCGCCGCCCTCTGCCGGAGGCTTCTCCTATCTCAGGTGTGGCGTCGACCGGCCCGCAAGGAAATGCTCGATCCAGAGCCGCTGTGTGGGCTGTCCGAGGCTCGAACGACGCCCCCGTTATGTTTTCCGCGGTCCTGCAAGAGGGCCGCTGGCCTCCGGGCCCGGCATGACTGTTCCCCCCTGTCGAACGGATGACCTGGGGGGTGGTGTCACCGGGCTCGGGAGGCGCCGTTGGAGACGCTGATGAGAGGTCCGACTACCGCCTGGCCTGGCGCAATGCCTGGCCGCTTGCAGGCGGCAGGTCTGCATAACGTGGATGCGCGCATACGACGCCAACGCCCTGGCCAGCACCGCACGAACCCCGTTCGGGAGGATGGGTTGGACGACATCGACGACGTGGGCGTCTTCCTCGGCCTGGACGTCGGCAAAAGCGCCCATCACGGGCACGGCCTCACCCCGGCCGGCAAGAAGGTCTTCGACAAGCAGCTGCCCAACAGCGAGCCGAAACTGCGGGCCGTCCTCGACAAGCTGACCGCCAAGTTCGGCGCCGTCCTGGTGATCGTGGACCAGCCCGCCTCCGTCGGGGCCCTGCCCTTGACCGTCGCCCGGGACGCCGGCTGCAAGGTCGCCTACCTGCCCGGACTCTCGATGCGGCGGATCGCCGATCTCTACCCGGGCGAGGCGAAGACCGACGCCAAGGACGCCGCGGTGATCGCGGACGCCGCACGCACCATGCCGCACACCCTGCGCTCGCTGGAACTGACCGACGAGATCACCGCCGAACTGACCGTGCTGGTCGGCTTCGACCAGGACCTCGCGGCCGAGGCCACCCGCACCTCCAACCGGATACGCGGCCTGCTCACCCAGTTCCACCCCAGCCTGGAACGCGTCCTGGGCCCGCGCCTGGACCACCCGGCCGTGACCTGGCTGCTGGAACGCTACGGATCTCCGGCCTCGCTGCGCAAAGCCGGACGTCGCAGGCTGGTTGAAGTGATCCGGCCCAAGGCCCCGCGCATGGCCCAGCGGTTGATCGACGACATCTTCGACGCGCTCGACGAGCAGACCGTCGTCGTCCCGGGCACCGGCACCCTCGACATCGTGATCCCGTCCCTGGCCCGCTCGCTCGCGGCCGTCCACGAACAGCGACGAGCCCTGGAAACGCAGATCGGACAGCTGCTGGAGGCTCACCCTCTTTCCGCGGTCCTGACCTCGATTCCGGGGGTCGCGGTCAGGACCGCCGCCACCTTGCTGGTCACCGTCGGCGACGGCACCAGCTTCCCCACCGCCGCCCACCTGGCCTCCTACGCCGGCCTCGCCCCGACCACGAAGTCCTCCGGGACCTCGATCCACGGCGAACACGCACCCAGAGGCGGCAACCGGCAACTCAAACGCGCGATGTTCCTCTCCGCGTTCGCCGCCCTGCACGATCCCGCCTCCCGCACCTACTACGACCGATGCCGGGCCCGCGGCAAGACCCACACCCAGGCACTTCTCCGCCTGGCCCGACAACGGATCAACGTGCTGTTCGCGATGCTCCGCGACGGCACCTTCTACGAACCCCGAACCCCACGCCTCGCTTGACCAAAGACATAGAGGCACCCCCCCGCCTGAGCGGCACGCGGCACGTTGCCATCCGTCGGCTGGCGTCTTACTCGCAGAGAAGGCGGTGTGGGGTCCGAAACTCCAATAGACTTGGCAGGGCTCTCAGGCGGCCCAGACGACGTCCAGCAAATCTGGATTGAACTTGCGTGCACCCCGGCCTGCAGGGTGCACGACAATGGCCTTCATATGCTTCATGACGACAGCACGCTGACGCTCGATGGGTAGCCGGTCGAATTCCTCGGGAAATTCGACCGTCGCGGCTGTAATTTTCATTTGCTCGACGCTGTGCCGGTTACGCTCGTAGGTCAACTCGGCGCGTTCCTGTTCAAGAGGCTCCAACATGGCAATTGTTGTAGCCGCCGAAATCCTCTTTCCGTTCATCGCGGCAACCAGTTCGCTGATCTCCTGCTCGACTTCGGCCAGGCGCGCAGCGCCGGGCCATTCCGCAGGTTCAGCAGCAGAAGCCTTCGATCTGGCCTCAGCCTCATGGATCAGGTTCAAAATGTACTCGTCTAGTGGCTCACCAGCGCGAGAAACCTTTCCACAACCACCATCCTTAGCGGCCGGGCAACGGTACATGAATCGACTTCCCCTGCTGCCTTCCTTCCAAGAAGAGCGCATGTTCGCAATCATGCGCGTGCCGCATTCGGAGCAACGGAGGATCCCGCTGAGCAAATACTTGTGGTTGTTGCTCAGGTTGTTCGCCCGGTATTGCGACTTGACGCCCTCAAGAACAGCCACAACGGCGTCAAGCTTATTGGGTGTGCAGATCGGCTCCCAAGCGCCCATGACCGCCTTGCCGTCCGGACCGATGTGCTTCTTTCCTTTCACCGCGCGGAATCCAGCCACGCGCGGATTCATGATAATGCCCTTTAGGGCGACGCGCGTGATCGGCTTTCCGGTGTTCCGTGAAGTGCGGATCCCTTTTTCCTGCCACTCGGTCGTGATCGTTGAAAGTCGAGTACCGGCCAGCAGTGCGTCATGCGCCTTCGTAATCAGCTGTGCCTGTTCCGGATCAACGGTGACCCGATCGGCCTTCCAGCCGAACGGCGGGAAACCTCCGCCGTTCTTCCCGGCGTCCGCAAGTTCGCGATGCTTCCGGGCCACGCGCCTACCCGCGTCAGCGCTGGCCTTGCTGGCGAACGCCACCATGACTCGAGCCATCGTCCGGCCGTCTGACGTTGACAGGTCAATGTCGTTCGTGACCGTGCAGAAGACCAGCTTCGGCCGGTCCTCGAACACGTCGATGAGCCGTTCAAGGTCGCGAGGCTGGCGGGCAAGACGGTCAAGGTCATATGCGATCACGCCGTCCATGACGCCCGTCTGCAGATCCCCCAACAGCCGCTCGAACTCGGGGCGGACCACGTTCCGCTTGAAGGCGCTCACGTCGTTGTCGATGTAGTCGCGTGCTACCTCCCAGCCTGGGCGCACCCCGGCAACCTGTCGGTAGTCGTGGCGCTGGCGCTCGATGCCCAGCTCCTCGCCGTCCTTGTCGAGGCTGATGCGGGCGTACCCGCCGAGCCGCACAACCACCGTGCCCCCTCCCCGCCCCTTCGGGCGTCGCACATATGGCAGGCTCCCCAGCCTGACCTGCGCTGATCGCAGAACAGAGGCTATCCCACAACTATGGTGGTAAGTGGAGGTTCTTGAAGAAGGTGCTGCGCGGTCAGTACGTGGAGAGTGAGCTTCTGGACGTCCAGCATCTGAGCGCACCTGAACACGCCGGGTGCGCCGATGCTCCGCACCCGGCGTGTGGCTCTCGGGTGCCGCCGTGCGACCAGGGGATCTGTCCGCTGTGCCTGGTCAGTAGTAGCCGAGGGCGGCCATACGGTCCCGCAATCGGTTCGCCGCGGTCCGGTACCGGTCTTCCAGATCCGCCATCGAGGTCGCGTACCGCTCACCCCACCGCAGATACGTGTCGACCAACTTCTGGCGCTCACTCGTGACGAGATGTTCGATGCGTACGTAAAGGCTTCTGCCGAGCAGGGCAAGCACGTAGTCCGCCTCTTCTCCTACTCGAAGCGATTTCGGCCGGCTCGGCGCGCCTGTCCGGTCCTTCAGAGGTGAACGCCAGCGGCGAATCACTCCGGAGAAGCCGTACAACACGAGCGCTCGAAAGTCGTCCTCGTGCTCCGACCACCATGAGGCCAGGGAGCCGAGCAGTTGGTATCTGTCCAGGATTCCCATGCGGAGCAGCTCTTCGCTGAGGGACGCTTCGAGCTGGTCGCGTACGTCCGCGAGTGCCACATCCTCGCGAAACAGGTCGCTGACGATCTCGTGCTGGCCGGTCCACCAACGCTCGACCCCGCTGAGGAAGTCCCGCTCCCGGGCGGCCGCCAGTTCCGGAATACGGGCCGCAGCCGCCTCGTAGCCGGCAGAGGGAAATCGGTAGTAGCCGGGCCGGACGGGATCGGGCAGGAAGAGACTGTCGACATGGATGCCGAAGGCGTGGAACAAGTCGGTCTCACGCTCTATCTCCCGCCAGGGAACGCCACCGGTGAGCGCCGCGCTGATGTCCAGCAGGGGCTCGGGGGGAGTTCCTGTGTCGACGTACCGGGGGATGTTCAGGTTGAAGTCGTTGTCCCTGATCTCCTCAAGGGAGACGACGCGCGCGAAACCGGGGACGTCGCTCCGGCCGAGGAATGCGTCCACGATCTTGGCGACGTGCTGGGCGTCGAGCCTGTTCTTGGACCGCCCCACAGTCACCTCGCGCTCCGCGTTGATGAAAAGAACGGTGCCGCGCCTGTCCGTGGCGTGGCTCCGGTCGCCCTTCAGGACGAGGATGCACGCGGGGATGCCCGTGTTATAGAAGACGTTCGCCCCGATACCAATCACGGCTTCGAGCCGGTCGTCCTCGACCAGACCTCGGCGGATCTCGCCCTCGGCGCCGCCGCGGAACAGCACACCGTGCGGCACCACCACGGCTCCGGTCCCGTTGGGACGCAGAACGGACAGCACGTGCTGAACGAACATGAGGTCGGCCTTCTTGCCGCCTTCAGGGACCCAGCCGTACCTCATACGCTCCGGATGCCTGACCTCGTCCCTGCTGTAGTTCATCGAGAACGGCGGTGACGTGAGAACCCGGTCGAAGCGGGCGAGTCCGTAGCCGGGGCTCTCGAGCGGATCGGTCAGCGAGTCGGAGCGGGACACGGATGCGTCCATGATGCCGTGCAGTAGAAGGTTGAGCCTTCCGGTGAGCCACGCCCTGCCGTTCTTCTCTTGACCGTGAAGGCGCAGGTCCGTCTGGTGCCCGCCGTGCTCAGTGACGTACTGGGCAGCACTCAGCAGCATGCCACCGGAGCCCGCGTGCGGGTCGACGACCGACTGCCCCGGCTGAGGGTCGACGAGCTCGGCCATCAACCGGGACACGGCACGGGGCGTGAAGAGCTCGGAACCCTTGCCCGAGGAGGAAGTGGTGCGCACGAGAAAGCGGTCGAAGGCCCGGCCCACCACGTCGCTGAACTCGAGATCGTCATCGCTGAGCGACAGCTGACCGATCTGGCCCACCCATTGGCCGAGAAGGCGTCGGCTCGGCGTGGGCCCGTTGAAGTTGACGGTGCTGAAGAGCCCGGTCAGCTCCGGGTTGTGGGCTTCCAGGAATTCAAGCGCCCAGTTGAGAGCCTCCCCGGGCCGATCCGAACTTCGGGCGATCATGTTTTCCCAAAGGCCGTCCTCGGGGACGCACAGGATGCCGGGCTGGTCCGAGACGCGTTTGAGTAGTAGCAGCAGGCCGATGATCTGGGCAATCTCCGGCAAGTTCACATCGCCACGCGGATGGTTCGCGGCTCGCTGCAGGAAGTCGTCGAGCTGGTCGACGGTGAGCGGTTCTCGGTGTCGTCCCATCAACTCCCTCACTCTCCTCTGGTGAGCTGGTCGAAGACCGAAGGTCGCAGGGCCACCAGACGGTCCAGCATCATTCTCTGGACCTGGATCTGCTCGTCGATGTCGGCGAGCGCGTCGATGATGTTGTGCTGACGGGCCAGGGGTGGGACCTCGATGGAGAACTCGTTGAGCATGGTGGAGTTGAGTGAGGGGACCGTTCCGGACTGGGCTTGGGCGACGAGTTCGCGCTGGACCGGGGGGTGTGTCAGATACGCGGCGAGGTACTCGGGAAGGAGGAGTTCCCGGTCGGGCCGGATGCGCAGGCACGACGAACTGTAGAACCAGCCGATGTGCTCGGCCCCAATCAGGGCCAGTCGACCGAGCGTGCCCTGCCGCACGAGGAGGATGTCTCCGGCCCGAAGGGCGAATCTCGCGAGCCGCTGGGCCTGGGATTCGGGAACCCGGCGCAGCCGACGGGTGTCCACCGTGAAGTGCTCGGTGAGATCGGGGGGCGCGATGACCGGAACGCCGCTCGGGCCCTCGTTCAGGTTGTCGAGCAGAGAGCCGGACGGGCCGGCCGTGACCTGGCAGCAGTCCCCCAACGGGAGCCAGGTGGTCCCGGAGGCACTCCAGGGCTTGTCGTGAGCCATGGATGTGTGACCTCCTCGCACAGTGCGGCCCGTCCTTCCTCAACCGCGTCGTCAGACGACGCGCAACCAGTACCTCAAAGTCGCGCGGAGCAACTCCTCCACCGCCACGGTCAGTGCGGCCAGGGCGACCGTGACCACCGCGGCCGTACCGTGCCCCGCCAGGGCGGCCAGGACCACACCGGTGACGATCACCACCAGTGTGACCGCCGCCTTCCTGGCCTGCTTGGGCATGGACCAGGCATGATGGACGTCGATGATTCTCAAGGGAACCATCCAATCTGCCCCTCAGGGGCGGTAGGGCCGCACCGTCCGTCTTGGATTAGGCCCCTGGTCGGGCGGTGCGGCTATCTCTTCTGTGTGCAGGCAGGCCACAGAAGGCGGACGTCCGCCCCCACGGCACCGCACCGAACCCGGCTACCCCAGCCTCGGTGGTCATACGGTATCACGGTTCCGCGAAGTCCTCTTCGCAGATCGCGAAGAGGACTTCGCGGAGGCGCCTCTTTCTTGAATCACCTTTGTGCGGAGCATTTTCATTGGCACGGACGCTGGATGAATTAAATGGCCGACAGCGATGCGCCGGGCCGAGGATCACCGCCCGGCCCGGCGCATCGCTGTCGGCACGCTGCGGCGCTACGGCCCAGCGGTGTACGGACAGTCCTGGACTCATTTCCGCATGGCCGTCGTGAGCCACCCGAGCGTCAGCCAGAGCGCGGCCACCGCGCAGACACCGTCCCATCCCCAGCGGCCGAAGGCGACCCCCGCGAGGACGGAGGCGAGGGCGCCGCCCGTGAATCCGGCCACGACGTAGGCGGTGTTGGCGGTCGCGGGGGCGGAGGTGGTGGTCAGGGCGAGGGTCTGGTTGGCGACGTGCGAGGCGACCAGGGCCGCGTGGACGGCGATCGCGGCCACGAACAGCGCGGTGAGCACCTGCCCGCCGAGCCAGAACAGCGGCACGGAGACGGCGGCGAGGGCGTAGGCCGACCGTACGACCTTCGCGGCGCCGAAGCGGTCCACGAGCCCGCCCGCGAGCGGGGCCACCGCGCTGGCCGTGAGGCCGAAGAGGCCGAACAGACCGGCGGTCGCGGTCGACAGGCCGTACGCCGGGCCGGTCAGCAGCAGGGCGAGCGAGGTCCACAGGGCGCTCCAGGCGCCGAACATCCCGGCCTGCCTGACGCACGCCCGCCACAGGTCGGGCGAGCGGCGGACGAGTCCGGGCAGGGCGGTCAGGCCGGCGAACAGCGGACCGGTACGGCGGCGGTGCTCCTTCGGCAGGGCGAGGGCGGTGGCGAGTCCCAGTACCAGGGTCAGCGCGCCCGCACCGGCGAACACCCACCGCCAGCCGAGGGACTGCCCGGCCAGGCCGCCGACGACCCGGGCCGCGACGATGCCGGTGAACAGGCCCGCGATGACGGCGGCGACATGGCGGGCGCGGTGGTGGGCGGGGGCGCGCTCGGCGACCAGCGGGACGAGCAGCTGCGGGACGACGGTCGCGGCGGACGCCGCGAACACGGCGACCGCGAGCGAGGTGGTGCCGGAGGCCGCCGCGCCGAGCCCCAGCGCGGCCGTCGCGGCCACCGACAGGAGGGCGACCAGCGGGCGCCGGTCGACGCGGTCGCCGAGCGGGGCGAAGAAGAGCAGCCCGGCCGCGTAGCCGAGCTGGGCGACGGAGGCGATCCAGGTCACGGCCGAGGGGACCGTGCCGAAGTCGTGGGCGATGAGGGGGAGCAGCGGGGCCGCGAGATAGATGTTGGCGGCCGTGACGGCGGTGCAGACGGCGATGAGGACCAGGAGGAAGCGGCCGGAGGCGGCCTGCTCGCGGGCGGGGACCCGGATCTCCTGTGCCTCTTGGGTGGTGGTCGCTGACGGCATGACCGGAGGTACTCCTTAGAGCCGACTCTCACAACTAACTGGTTGGTTGGAAGTGGGAACAGCGTGCCCCGCCGTGGAATTCCTTGTCAACCAAATAGTTGGTTGCCTCGGGCGCTACCCTGACCCCATGGCACCAGTGAGGGACCCCGAGGCCACCAGGGCGCGGATCTTCCAGGCGGCGGTCGCCGAGTTCGCCCGGCACGGCATCGCCGGGGCCCGCATCGACCGCATCGCCGCCGAGGCCAAGGCCAACAAACAGCTGATCTACGCCTACTTCGGCAACAAGGCGGAGCTGTTCTCACAGGTCCTCGGCACCTGCATGGTCGACCTCGCCGCCGCCGTCCCCGTCGACGCCGACGACATCGAGGGCTGGGTCGACCGCCTCCTCGACTACCATGCGGCCCACCCCGAACTGCTGCGCCTGCTCTTCTGGGAGGGCATCGAGTACGGCACGGCCGAGCTGCCCGACGAGACCGCCCGCCAGGAGCACTACACCCGCAAGGTCGCCACGCTCGAGGACGGCCAGGCCCGGGGAGTCGTCACCGACGCCATCCCGGCCGGTGACCTGCTGATCCTGCTGACCGCGCTCACCAACTGGATGGTCGTCGTCCCGCAGATGCGCCGCATTCTCGCGGGCTCCGAGGACAGCGACCGCGAGCGCCTGCGGGCCTCCGTCAAGGAGGCGGCCCGCAGGCTGGTGGCCCGGTAGGCAGGGCGGCTCGTCAGAGAGGCCGGACAGGTCCTAGTTGGTGCCGATGCGGGCCAGCAGGTCCACGATCCGGGTCTGCACCTCGCCGCTGGTGGAGCGCTCCGCCAGGAACAGCACCGTCTCCCCCGAGGCCAGCCGCGGCAGGTCGGCCTGGTCGACGGCGGCGGTGTAGACGACCAGCGGGGTGCGGTTGAGCTGCCCGTTCGTGCGCAGCCAGTCCACGATCCCGGCCCGGCGGCGGTGCACCTGCATCAGGTCCATCACGACCAGGTTCGGCCTGAGCTGCCCGGCCAGCGTCACCGCGTCCGCGTCGCTCGCGGCCCGCGCGACCTGCATCCCACGCCGCTCCAGCGTCGCGGTCAGGGCGAGGGCGATCTCCGCGTGCTCCTCGATGAGGAGGACACGCGGCGGGTGCTGCTCGCTGTCGCGCGGCGCGAGCGCCTTCAGCAGGACGGCGGGATCGGCACCGTACGCCGCCTCGCGCGTCGCCTGCCCGAGCCCGGCCGTGACCAGCACCGGCACCTCGGCCGCGACCGCCGCTTGCCGCAGCGACTGGAGCGCGGTCCGGGTGATCGGACCGGTCAGCGGATCCACGAACAGCGCGGCGGGGAAGGCCGCGATCTGCGCGTCGACCTCCTCGCGCGAGTGCACGATCACCGGCCGGTAACCGCGGTCGCTGAGCGCCTGCTGCGTGGTGACGTCCGGCGCGGGCCACACCAGCAGCCGGCGCGGGTTGTCCAGCGGCTCCGGCGGCAGCTCGTCGTCCATCGGCTGCGGGCGCGGGGGGTCCGCGACCTCGATCGCCCCGCCCGGACCGTCCAGCGGCTCGGGCCCCTCGGCGGCGTTCTCGTCCGGGGCGCCTATGGCGTACGACCGTCCGGCACCCTCGGTGGTCTGGGCGAGCCGCGACTGCCCGGCCAGGGAAGGCTGGGGGACGGGCTGCGCCACCGGCTGTGCGGCCGGTGCGATGGCCGGTGTGGCGGGCTGCGCGACCGGCTGTCCCGGCGCCTGCTCGGCGGGCGGATGCGGACGGGCACCCTGCTCCGGACGCGCGGCCGGGTCGGGCGGCGTGCCCAGCTTGCGGCGCCGCCCGGAACCGCCCGGCTGGTGCGGGGGCGGCGTGGCCGTCGGCTGCTGCACCTGTAGTGCCTGCCTGGTGAACGGCACGCCCTGCCCCAGCGTCCGCACGCTGAAGCCCCGGCCCTGCGTCGAGTTCACGTCGACAGGCGCGCCACCCGCCTCCGCGGGCAACGGCTGCGCGGCCCGAACCGGCGCGGCGGCGTGCTCCGGGGGGAGGGGGGCGCCGGGGGCGGCCGTTCCGTTGGGCGGTACGGCGACGTCCGCGGCCGGAGTCGGTGGAGGAGTCGGAGCCGGCTGGGCCGCGGGGGCCGGAGCGGGAGCGGCCGGGGTCTCGGGTGCCTGGCCTGCCGGCTGTCCTGCGGGTGCCTGGCCGGGGACGGCCTCCGCGGGCAGCGGCTGGGCGGCGGGCAGCGGCCCGGTGTTCTGCGCCGGGAGCGATACGGCGGCGGGGGCCTGGGCGGGAGCGGCCTGGACGGCTGCGGGGAGCTCACCCGGGGTGACCTGCGGCGGGACCGTCTGACCCAGCCCGCCCGGAACCGCGACCGGCTGGCCCGGGGCGATCTGGACCGAGTTTCCCGGCGCCGGAGCCGTGCCCTGGCCGGGAGCGCCCTGCGCGGGTACGACGGCACCGGGCGCGGGCGTGCCGGTGGCCTCCGCCGACTGCTGCGGGACCACGGCCCGCCGGCGGCGGCCCGTCGGCGCGCTGGTGGGATGCGGCTGGGGCGGGGTGTGGTCCTCGGCCGGGTCGTGCGCGACAGCGTCGTGCCGGCCTTCGTCGACCGGCACGGGCATACCAGTCGGCACGGGCATACCGGTCGGCACTGGCATACCGGTCGGCACCGGCGCGCCCGTGCCCGGCGCCTGCCCGGCAGCCTCCGGCTGCTCCACGGCCGGAGCCTGCACCTGCCCGGGGACCTGCACCTGCCCCGGAACCTGTACCTGACCCGGGATCTGCGGGGCCTGCGCCGGCGCGTCCGGCCCCGCGGCCGGGCGGTCCGCCTCGGCGGGCGGCAGGGCGAAGACCGTACGGGCGCCCGTCTCCTGCGCGGCGGCACGCTCGGCCGCGGCGGCGAGCGCACGGCGACGGCGCCCGGTCGGCTGCGCGGCCTCGGCCACCGGGACGGCCTCGGAGCCCGGCTGGGCGCCGGCCGCGGGCAGCGCGGGCGGCAAGGCCTGCCGCTCCCCGTCGTCACGCCGGGCACGCCGTCCGCCGGGCGCGGGCACGCCCTGCGGCGGCACGGTCCCGCCGAGTCCCGTGTTCGAGGCCGCGGTTCCCACGGCATGCTCGGCCGCCATGACGACGGCCCCCTCGGCGACCCCCTGGTCACCGTCGGCACCACCGGTACCAGCAGCACCACCGGCACCGGACCCGTCACCGGCGACCTCGGCGGGCCGTCCCCGCCGCCGCCCGGTGCCGCCGGAGGCCTCCGCGGCCTCCGCGCCCTCGGCCGTCGGCTGCGCCGACTCCTCCAGGGCACGCCTGCGGCGCCGCCCGGTCGGCGCGGGCGCCTCGGCCCCGTCACCACCGGACTCGCCCGGGACCTCGCTCTCCAGGAAGGCGTCGGTGGAGGCCCGCCGGGCCCGCCGCCGTCCGCCACCGGTGCCGTGCTCGACGGCGGCCTCCTCGTCGGCGGCCGAACCGCCCACCAGGGCCACCTGGGCACCCGGCACCCGTTCCGGTGCCGGGACGGCCCCCGCCCCGCCGCCGATCGGCACCTCCAGCACATACGCACTGCCGCTCATCCCCGGCACCTCGTGCGTCTGGAGCACACCACCGTGCGCCCGCACGATCCCGCGGACGATCGGCTCGTGCACCGGGTCTCCCCCGGCGTACGGCCCGCGCACCTCGATCCGTACGACCTCACCGCGCTGCGCGGCGGCCACGACGACCGTGTTGTCCATGTAACCGCCCGTAGAGACGGGCGCGTTGCCGGTCGCGTCGACGCCGGCGACATCCGCGACGAGATGCGCGAGCGCGGTCGCGAGCCGCTGGGGGTCGACCTCGGCCTCGATGGGCGGCGCGTGCACGGCGAACTGCACCCGGCCCGGCCCGATGAGCTCGACGGCCCCCTCGACGCCCGCGGCGACGACCGAGTCCAGCATCACCTTCGTACGGGTGACGTCCTCCGTGCCCGCGTCGAGCCGCTGGTAGCCGAGGACGTTGTCGATCAGCTGGGTGATGCGGGAGTAGCCGGCGGAGAGGTGGTGCAGCACCTGGTTGGCCTCGGGCCACAGCTGCCCGGCGTCGTCCGCGGCGAGCGCGGCCAGTTCCCGGCGCAGCTCGTCCAGCGGGCCGCGCAGGGAGCGCGCGAGCAGCGTCAGCAGCTGCTCGTGCCGCCCGGCCAGGGCTTCGTAGCGGTCTTTCTCCCGCTCGCCGAGCGCGGCGTACCGCTCCTCGCCGGCCGCCAGTTCCTCGGCGTGCCGCTCTTCCAGCTCCTCGATCCGGGTGACGTGCTCCTGACGCAGCGCGGTCAGGTCGGAGGCGTGCTCCTCGGAGAGCTTCTCCAGCTCCTCGGCGTGCGCCTGCTCCACGGCCGCCTTCTCCTCGGCGAGCGTGTCGTAGGGCCGCCGGTCGGTGAAGGTCATCACGGCGCCGACCAGCTGATCACCGTCGCGCACGGGCGCGGTGGTCAGGTCGACCGACACCTCGTCCCCGGACTTGGACCACAGCACCTGCCCGCGCACCCGGTGCTTGCGCCCGGAGCGCAGGGTGTCGGCGAGCGGCGACTCGTCGTACGGGAAGGGCGAGCCGTCGACACGGGAGTGCAGTACGAGGGTGTGCAGCTCCTTGCCGCCGAGCTCGCTGGCCCGGTAGCCCAGTATCTGCGCGGCGGCCGGATTGACGAGCACGATCCGCCCGTCCGTGTCCGTGCCCACGACGCCTTCCGCCGCGGCCCGCAGGATCATCTCGGTCTGCCGCTGCGAGCGGGCCAGCTCCGCCTCTGTGTCGACGGTGCCGGACAGATCGCGTACGACGAGCATCAGCAGCTCGTCGCCGGTGTAGCCGTAACCGTCGTAGGCCTGCTGCCCGTTCTCCAGATTCGCGCTGGTGACCTCGACCGGGAACTCGGTCCCGTCGGTCCGCCGGGCGGTCATCCGCGTCGGCTTGGTCCGGCCGTGCGGGTCCATCTGGTCGGGCCGCCGCATGGAGCCCGGGATGAGCCTGGAGTCGAACTCCGGCAGCAGATCGAGCAGCCCGCGCCCCACCAGAGCCGTCCCCGGAGTCTCGAAGGCCTCCAGGGCGATGGTGTTGGCGTTGACGACGGTCCCATTGGCGTTGACCAGCACCAACGCATCGGGCAGCGCGTCCAGTATGGCTGCGAGGCGAGCAGCGCCTCGGGATGGCCTGCTGCTCACGAAACGCTTCCTCCCTGTTACCGCACCTTGCCGACCGCTCGGGCCATCTTGCCAACCGGCCCGCTACGTGTCACGCGAGGGAGTCTAAGGGCAGCGGTTGTGCTCGCGACGCCGGATGAGAGGGAGGTCGCACGACGAAGTGACGGGGAACGTGTGAGCGTCCTCCCCGGCCTCCGCTCTGCCTCGGGCTTTGGGCCGCGAGACTTTCGCAGGACCTTTACGGGACCGGGGATTCCGCCTCGAAAAGCCTGTGGTCGGCCGCTACGCGCGCAGGTCGTGCGGGTCGCGCAGGTCGGGCAGAAGGGGAACGAGCCGGTCCCACCGGTCGATCTCGCACCCGTCGCTCCGGTCGTACGTCGCGTCGACCGGCCGCCCGGCCCAGATCCCCGTCACATGGGCGGTGGCCGGGCCCCCGTACAGCATCGTGCACATCTGGCCCGGTGCGACCGGCGCGAAGGTGTCCCGCCCCCACCGTGTGTTCCGGTCCAGCGTCCGGCAGGCGCCACCCACATCCGGGTGACTGCCGGCCCCCGGATGACAGGACAGCCGGTACCGGCCGTCCCGGCCACCGCCCGCGTGCCGGACGGTGACGGTCAGGTGATCGCCGGAGGTGGCGGCGGCCCGGTCCTCGGGGCGTACGGGCGGGGGCGCCGAGACGCCGGTGTGTACGCCGGTGTGTACGGCGGCGGGCGCGGCGGCGAGAGCGGGCGCGGCGGCGACGGCGGAGGCGGAGAGAGCGGCGGCGGTGGCGGCGGTGACGGCCACGGCGGCGACGGGCACCCGGCCCGCCACGCCTGCCACGCCCGCCGCGACCGTCCGCGAGATGACCTGCAACATGTCCTGCCCAACGCTCCGGCCGCCCGGACGTTGCGCTCCCGGCCCCGACCGGCTCGCCGACACGGATTGGCTTTGCCCTGCGGCCCGCCTGCCTAGTACCGTGGGAGCCGATTGGTGACAGCACGCTCGACTGTGTCATCATCTGCACGCACCACTCGCGCGCTCGCGTGAGCGGTTGTGCTGGAGGCGTCGCCTAGTCCGGTCTATGGCGCCGCACTGCTAATGCGGTTTGGGCCTTAAAGCCCATCGAGGGTTCAAATCCCTCCGCCTCCGCACCTGATCACCGAAGCCCCGGTCCGAACGGACCGGGGCTTCGGTGCTCTACACACTCCCGACATTGCCGTTTCCCCAGGTCACAAGGGGTACGCGGAACGGATTTCACATGGCGGCGGCAGTCATGTAATGTTCTTCCTGTCGCCGCGAGCGGGCCGGAAGGGCCGGGAGCGGGGACAAAAAACAAAACAAGCACTCGTAGCTTAACGGATAGAGCATCTGACTACGGATCAGAAGGTTGCAGGTTCGAATCCTGCCGAGTGCACAACAGTTCAGAGGCCCCGGATCACTCCGGGGCCTCTGGCGTTTCCGGCCCGTCGCCGTGCGCCAGGGCTACGGCCCGCGCCGCGACCCGGCCGGCTGACGGTCCGCTCAGCACTCCCCGCCGCCGGGCTCGCCCTTGTTCAGCTTCTCGAGGTACTCGTGGGCAAGGGCGGTGGCGCGGGTGAACCAGTCGTTGATGACGGCGAGTTCGTCGGGCGAGTAGTCGGCGAAGAGGGTGTTCAGGCGGGCGTAGTGGCCCGCGTACACGGCTGTGACCCGCTCGACCGCCTCGGGGAGGGCGGCCACGCGGACGCGGCGGCGGTCGGTGGGGTCGGGGCGGCGGGTGACGTAGCCGCCGCGTTCCAGGCGGTTGAGGATTCCGGTGACCGCGCCAGTGGTGACGTGGGCGCGGGCCGCCAGGTCGCCGGCCGTGAGCAGTTCGTCGCCCGCCTCCAGGACGAAGGCGAAACAGGTCAGGTCGGTGACGTTCAGGCCCAGCCGCCGGGCCAGTTCCTGGTGTCCGATCAGGTGGGCCGCGATGAGGTGGTCCATCGCGGACAGCGCCTGTGCCGGGGTGGCGGGAGGACGCGGCGTGCCGTGCATCTGTCGATTTCCCTTAGCTGGTGAGAGATTTAGGTGCTAAGTTTCTTACGTCGTGAGGGATTGCTGGCCTCCAGTGTCCCTCACGTCCTGGCTGATTCCGCTGCCTGGGCATGCCCTGGGAGAGGGAGGCGGGTACATGAGCGCGCATCTGTACGACGAGGGGCACACGGCCGCCGGCTGGACCGGCTTCGGCATCGCGACCGGCGGGAGCGGGCTGGTGGGGCTGGGGGTGTGCACGGCCTCGCTCGCGGCCGTCGTCGGCGGGCTGGCGGCCGTCGCCCTCGGCGTCCTCGTCACCTGGGGCCTGCATCTGTCGGGCTGGGGCAAGCCGCCGGGGGTGCGGCCTCGGGAGCAGTGGGGGATGCGGGTGCGGGATCCGCTGGCCCGGGAGGGGCATGCGGGCTGTGTGGCCTGCCGGCTGGCGGGGCGGGGGCGGCGGCGTGCGGACCTGGTGCCGACCTCCTCGGCCTCTCTGTCGGCAGAATCGATACCGCTGTCACCTTTCGAGTGAACGTCCACCGGTTCCGGCCGGCCGTACCCGCGACGGAGGCCCCCTCCATCACGCCCCAGGAGCTGCTGGCCGGCTGGCGGGCGAGGAACCTGGTCGTCACGGAGGACGTGCACGCGGTGGCGGCGTATCTGGCGCCGGCCCTGGTGCGGGGACCGGTCCGGTGTCAGTTGGAGGACGTCGCCACACGCACGGGGCTGACGCTCGACCGTGTCCGTGACTGTCTGCGCATGCTGATCAGGCGTGGCTGCATGCGGCAGACGGGATGCACGCCGGACGGGGCGCCCGTCTACGTCCTGCCGTAAGGGACGACAAGGGACGACAAGGGACGACAGGGGACGACGACGAAGGCCCGAAGTCGCAAGACGAAGTTGCGGCTTCGGGCCTTTGCGTACGGTATCGCCTTCTGGTCGTCTTGGGGGCGTTGTCAGTGGGTCGTCCTACTCTCGGGGGTGATGGCACAGGCGTGGAGATGTACGGGGCTGCGGTGGTCGGCGGGCGGGCCCGTGCTGGTGTGGGACGGCGGGCGGAGCAGCGCGCTGTCGTGGGGGAAGCGGGTGGCCTTCGGGGTCGGGGAAGGGGGAGTGCGGACATGTGTGGGGGCGCGGCGGTATCCCTGTCCGGTGCGGGCGGCGGTGCCGGGGCGGAGTACGGGGGCGCGGTGCGAGGAGTGTGCGCGGCTGGACCGGGCGCACTCGGTGGCGGCGGACACGATCGCCGACGATCCCCGGCCGTACCGCGTATATCTGGCGTGGTTCGGGCCCGGCATGGTCAAGGTCGGGATCACCGCGGCCGAGCGGGGCCCGGCGCGGCTGCTTGAGCAGGGGGCCGTCTGCTTCAGCTGGCTCGGCACGGGGCCGTTGATGGCGGCGCGGCGCACCGAGGAGTTGCTGCGCGCCGCGCTCGGGGTGCCGGACCGGATTCCGTACGCCGAGAAGCGGGCGGTGCGGGCCGCGTTGCCCGCGTCGGCGGAGGAGCGGGCGGCCGGGATCGGGGAGCTGCACGCGCGGGCCGTCGCGCTGGCCGGCTGGCCGGACTCGCTCGTCCGGGCGCCGTACCAACCCGTCGATCACATGGGCGTGTTCGGGCTGGACCGGCTGCCGCCCGCCGCCCTGGCGGTGACCGAGCTGGTCGCCGGCGGTTCGGTGAACGGTGAGCTCGTGGCGGCCGCCGGGCCGGATCTGCATCTGGCGACCGGGGGCGGGGTCGTGGTGCTCGATACGCGGTTGGTGACCGGGTGGGAGCTGGTGCGCGCCGGCTCCGGTGAACTGACCGTGCCGACCCGGCAGTGCGTCAGACCGAGGAGTACGCAGGACGAGCTGTTCTGAAGGGGTGCTGACGGCGCTGACAGGATTCAGAAAGCGCGTTCACAGGTGATGCAAATCACGTGCCTAGGTTTGTGCGTGCCAAAAGGGCTGCAACTGCTGGAAATAGCCCAGGAGTTCGGGGTTCCCTGAGAGATCCCTGTGCGTTTCTCAGGAAAATCACAGACAAGAGAAAGCGTCTTCTCAGCGGACCCCGACAAGGTGTCCACCATGACCACGACCTCGCCCCAGGGGCGCACCGAACTGCTGAGGCCGGACGGGAGCCCCGTCCGAGTGCTTGTGGTGGACGACGAACTGTCGATCACCGAACTCCTGTCCATGGCCCTTCGCTACGAGGGCTGGCAGATCAGGAGTGCGGGTGACGGGCAGGGGGCCGTCCAGACGGCCCGCGAGTTCCGGCCCGACGCCGTCGTCCTGGACATGATGCTCCCCGACATGGACGGGCTGACCGTCCTCGGCCGGCTGCGGCGCGAACTGCCCGACGTGCCGGTGCTGTTCCTGACCGCCAAGGACGCGGTCGAGGACCGTATCGCCGGGCTCACCGCCGGGGGCGACGACTACGTCACCAAGCCGTTCAGCCTCGAAGAGGTCGTGGCCCGGCTGCGCGGGCTCATCCGACGGTCCGGTGCGGCCGACCGGCGGTCCGACTCCGTGCTGGTCGTCGGCGATCTGACCCTCGACGAGGACAGCCATGAGGTGTCGCGGGCCGGGGAGTCCATACACCTCACCGCCACCGAGTTCGAACTCCTGCGCTTCCTCATGCGTAATCCGAGGCGTGTACTCAGCAAGGCACAGATCCTCGACCGCGTGTGGTCCTACGACTTCGGCGGTCAGGCCAACGTCGTCGAGCTCTACATCTCGTACCTGCGGCGCAAGATCGACGCGGGGCGTGAGCCGATGATCCACACCCGGCGTGGGGCCGGTTATCTGATCAAGCCCGCCGCGTCATGAGCGGGCGACGACGGCCGCGTGCGCAGAGGCGAGCAGGTAAGCCGCGTACCCTGCGGACGCGGCTCGTCGTCTCGACGGTGACGCTGATCGCGGTGGTGTGCGCGGTGATCGGCACGGTGACGACCGTCGCGCTGAAGCAGCACCTTTACAACCAGCTGGACGAAAAGGTCCGCGACACGGCCATGCGTGCCGGGGGCGGCCATATGCTGCCGAAAGACCCGAACGCGACGAATCCCGCGGCCCCTGGGGACCCGGGCGCCCCGCAGAACGCCGACCTCTCGCCGAGCGCCAAGGTGAACAAGCTCGTCACCAGCGGTCCCGTGCAGGACAAGACCATCGCCGCCTACGTCAAGAACGGCAAGGTCACCAACGCGGCCGTCGCCAAGCGGAAGAACGACGACAACGGCTCCTTCCAGAAGATGAACGCCGGCTCCCTCGACGCGGCGCAGATGGCGGCCATCAACACGGTGCCGAAGGACCAGAAGCCGCACTCCGTGGACATCCCCGGCCTGGAGCAGTACCGAGTCGAATACATCGAGAGCCGCGACAGCAGCGACGCCTACTACGTCGCCCTGCCGACGGCGGATGTCGACGGCACCGTCAACACCCTGATCCTCGTCGAGATCAGCATCACCGCCGCCGGTCTCGCCGCCGCTGTCATGGCGGGCTACGTCCTCGTGGGCCTGGCCACCCGCCCCCTCCGCAAGGTCGCCGCCACCGCCACCCGGGTCTCCGAACTCCCCCTGCACACCGGCGAGGTGAACCTCAGCGAGCGGGTGCCCGAGTCCGAGACCGACCCGCACACCGAGGTCGGCCAGGTCGGCGCCGCGCTCAACCGCATGCTCAACCATGTGCACGGCGCGCTGCACGCCCGCCAGCAGAGCGAGATGCGGGTACGGCAGTTCGTCGCCGACGCCAGCCATGAGCTGAGGACGCCGCTCGCCTCCATCCGCGGGTACGCCGAGCTCACGAGACGTGGACGCGAGCAGGTCGGGCCCGACACCCGGCACGCGCTCGGGCGTATCGAGTCCGAGGCGGGACGGATGACCCTCCTCGTCGAGGATCTCCTGCTCCTCGCCCGGCTCGACGCCGGACGGCCCCTTCAGTTCGAGCAGACCGACCTGATCCCCCTGGTCGTCGACACGATCAGCGACGCCCGCGCGGCCGGCATGGACCACAACTGGCGGCTCGACCTGCCCGACGAACCGGCGCTGGTGTCGGCGGACGCGGCGCGGATCCAGCAGGTGCTGGTCAATCTGCTGGGCAACGCCCGTAAGCACACCCCGTCCGGTACGACCATCATCGCGCGCGTGCAGCGGCGCGGCCCGTGGATGTGCGTGGACGTCGAGGACAACGGCCAGGGCATCCAGCCCGACCTGCTGCCGCACGTCTTCGAGCGGTTCGCGCGAGGCGACGCGGCGCGGTCCAGGGCGACCGGCTCGACCGGTCTGGGGCTCGCCATCGTCCAGGCGGTCGCGACCGCGCACGGCGGTGCCGTGACCGTGGACAGCGTGCCGGGGCGGACCGTGTTCACCGTGCACCTGACCGCACTGGGCCCGGCCGTGCCGCGGCCGGCGCCCGAAACGGACTGGCAATCGCACTCACAGGCACAGCACAGTGCCACCACATGGGTGCAACAGGGCGCTTGACCAGAGTCGTTCTCATGCGAACCGACTCTTCTCCCGGCACCCTGCCGGCGCGGGAGCACCTCCCGGCCGGCGACGCCGGTACGCCTGTCCTGGACGTAGTGATCCCCGTCTACAACGAGGAGAAGGACCTCCAGCCATGCGTGCTCAGACTGCATGAGCACCTCACGCGCACCTTCCCGTACGCGTTCCGCGTCACGATCGCGGACAACGCGTCCACGGACACCACCCCCCAGGTGGCGGCGCGGTTGGCGGCGGAGATCCCGGAGGTCACCAACTTCCGCCTGGAGCAGAAGGGCCGGGGCCGCGCCCTGCGGACCGTGTGGTCCGCGTCGGACGCCCCGATCCTCGCCTACATGGACGTCGACCTGTCCACCGACCTCAACGCGCTGCTGCCGCTGGTGGCACCGCTGATCTCGGGCCACTCCGACCTGGCGATCGGTTCCCGGCTGGCCCGCTCCTCGCGGGTGGTGCGCGGTCCCAAGCGGGAGTTCATCAGCCGCGCCTACAACCTCATCCTGCGCGGCTCGCTCCAGGCCCGCTTCTCGGACGCGCAGTGCGGGTTCAAGGCGATCCGGCGTGATGTGGCGCAGGTGCTGCTGCCGCTCGTCGAGGACACCGGCTGGTTCTTCGACACCGAGATGCTGGTGCTGGCGGAGCGCGCGGGCCTCAGGATCCACGAGGTGCCGGTCGACTGGGTCGACGACCCGAACTCGACCGTGCACATCGTGAAGACGGCGACCGACGACCTCAAGGGTGTGTGGCGGGTGGGCAAGGCCCTGGCCACCGGTTCGCTGCCACTGGACCGGGTCGCACGGCCGTTCGGCGACGACCCCCGCGACCGTGAGATCCAGGACGTACCGAAGGGGCTGGCCCGCCAGCTGGTCGGGTTCTGCGTGGTCGGCGGTCTGTCCACCCTCTTCTACCTGGTCCTGTACAGCGTCTGCCGGCAGTTCTCCGGCTCGCAGACGGCCAACGCGCTGGCGCTGCTGGTCTCGGCCGTGGCGAACACGGCGGCCAACCGGCGGCTGACCTTCGGGGTGCGCGGCCGGGGCGGGGCCGTCCGGCACCAGGCGCAGGGCCTGGTCGTCTTCGGTATCGGTCTCGCGCTGACCAGCGGCTCGCTCGCCGCCCTGAACGCGGCCACCTCCGACCCCGCGCACTCCACCGAGCTGGCGGTGCTGATAGCCGCCAACCTCGCGGCGACGGTGCTGCGCTTCCTGCTCTTCCGCGCGTGGGTGTTCCCGGACCGCGGCGACGCCGACCAGGAGTCCACGGTCGTGGCCGCGCACCACCCGTCCTCGCCGGCCTACAGCACGGTCATCCCGCAGCAGACCGGCCCGTACGCGCCGCTGCCGCAGCGCCCGACGGCGCACCAGACCCGCACCACGTACGACACGACGAACCAGTTCCGCGCCGGTGAAGCCGCGGACGGCACCTGGAGGGACGCGACGATGCAGCTTCAGCCGGTCCGTCCCCACGACACCGATCCGAGGGACGCCCGATGACCACCCACCCCGACCAGACGACCTATCCGGGGAGCACGGGTCCCTCCGGCTGGGGCCCGTCCCCGGCCACTCCGCACACGCAGCAGCCGCAGCAGCCGCCCGCGGCACCGGCGCCCGGTTCGGGTGAGCCGCAGCAGCCCTTCGTACGGAGACTGTGGCGCGGCCGGCCCGAGGACCCGCGCTGGGTGCGCCCGGCCTTCCTCGGCCTGCTGGCCGCGACCTTCCTGCTGTACCTGTACAACCTGAGCGCCTCCGGCTACGCCAACTCCTTCTACTCGGCGGCTGTGCAGGCGGGCAGCAGGTCCTGGAAGGCGTTCTTCTTCGGTTCGCTGGACGCGGGCAACGCCATCACCGTCGACAAGCCGCCGGCCTCGCTGTGGCCGATGGCGCTGTCGGTCAGGATCTTCGGCCTCGACTCGTGGGCGATCCTGGTCCCCGAGGTCATCATGGGCGTCCTGACGGTCGCCGTGGTGTACGCGGGCGTGCGTCGCCGGTTCAGCCCGGTGGCCGGTCTGGTCGCGGGTGCGGTGCTCGCGCTCACCCCGGTCGCGGCGCTGATGTTCCGGTTCAACAACCCGGACGCGATGCTGGCGCTGCTGATGGCCCTCGCCTGCTACCTGGTGGTCCGGGCCCTCGAGGACGGCCGTACGAAGTGGCTGGTCTGGGCGGGTGTGGCGATCGGCTTCGCGTTCCTCGCCAAGACACTTCAGGCCTTCCTGATCCTGCCGCCGCTGGCGATCGTGTACGCGGTGTGCGCGCCGGTGTCGCTGCGGAAGCGGTTCGGGCAGCTGGCCGCGGCGACGCTCGCGCTGGTCGTCTCCGGCGGCTGGTGGGTCGCGATCGTCGAGCTGTGGCCCGCCTCCTCCCGCCCGTACATCGGAGGCTCGCAGAACAACTCCTTCCTGGAGCTGACCTTCGGCTACAACGGCCTCGGCCGGCTCAACGGCGACGAGACCGGCAGCGTCGGCGGCGGTGGTGGCGGTGGCGGTGGCAACAGCGGTCAGTGGGGTGAGACCGGCTGGGACCGGATGTTCAACTCCGAGATCGGCGGCCAGATCTCCTGGCTGCTGCCGGCCGCGCTGATCCTGCTCGTCGCGGGCCTGGTGGCCACCCGGAGGCTGAAGCGGACGTCCGTCACGCGTGGTTCGTTCCTGGTGTGGGGCGGCTCGCTGCTGATCACCATGGTGGTCTTCAGCTACATGGCGGGCATCTTCCACCAGTACTACACGGTGGCCCTCGCCCCCTACATCGCGGCCGTGATCGGCATGGGCGTGGGGCTGCTGTGGGAGAAGCGGCAGGAGATGTGGGCGTCGATCACCCTCGCCGCCGCCGTGGTCGCTGCCGCGGCCTGGGGCTACGTACTGCTCAACCGCACCTCCGACTACCTGCCCTGGCTGAAGTGGCTGGTGCTGATCGGCGGCCTGGCCGCCGCGCTCGGCCTGGTCTTCGCGGGCCGGGTGAGCCGCCGGCTCGCGCTCGGGGCGGCGGCGGTGGGCCTGGTGGCCGCGCTGGCGGGTCCGACCGCGTACACGCTGAGCACCCTTCAGGAGGGCCACACCGGTTCCATCGTCACGGCGGGCCCGGCGGGCGCGAGCATGATGGGCGGCGGCCGTGGCGGTCCCGGCGGCGGAGGCGGTGGCGGTATGCGCGGCGGCTTCGGCGGCGGCATGCCCGGCCAGAACCAGCAGAACCAGCAGGGACAGCAGGGACAGCAGGGGCAGCAGGGGCAGCAGGGGCAGCAGGGGCAGCAGAACGGCAACGGGAACACCCAGGGTCAGGCCCCGGGCGGCCAGGGCAACGGCACCGGTGGTTTCCCCGGCGGCGGTATGCCGGGCCAGAACCAGCAGAACGGCGGCGGCACCACGCAGAACCAGCAGAACGGCGGCGGTTTTCCCGGCGGCGGCCAGATGGGCGAGGGCGGCGGAATGGGCGGCGCCGGTGGCGTCGGCGGTCTGCTGAACGGTGCCAGCGTCAGCTCCGCGGCCAAGAAGCTGCTCGAGACGGACGCCGGCAAGTACACCTGGGTCGCCGCGTCCATCGGCTCCCAGAACGCCGCGAGCTACCAGCTGGCCACCGGTGACCCGGTGATGGCGATCGGCGGCTTCAACGGCACCGACCCGTCGCCGACGCTGGCCCAGTTCAAGAAGTACGTGGCGGAGGGCAGGATCCACTACTTCATCTCCGGCGGCGGCATGGGCGGCAGCGGCAACAGCGGTACGTCGTCGCAGATCACCTCCTGGGTGCAGAGCAACTTCAAGAAGGTGACGGCCGGTTCGGCCACGTTCTACGACCTCACGCGGAAGACCGGCAGCTGACGGCAGCCACGACGGCCGGCCACGGAGACCGGTACGCGGAAAGAGGCGGCGACCGGGAGGTCGCCGCCTCTCTCGTGGTCGGTCAGGTCCTGCCGTCGCGGGCCTAGCATCGTGAGAAGTGGCCCCGAATGGTTTTCTGGAAGGTGCGCCGATGGTGAAGGCCGGCGAACGTTCGGCGCGGTCCAGTGTCTGGCTGGAAGGGAAGGCACGCCGGGGCGGGCGCGGCGGTGGGCAGCCGTCCGGGCTGGACCGGGAGCGGATCACCGAGGTGACCGTGCGGCTGCTGGACGCGGAGGGGCTGGCCAGGTTCTCGATGCGGCGGCTGGCCGCCGAGCTGAACGTCACCGCGATGTCCGTGTACTGGTACGTCGACACCAAGGACGACCTGCTCGAACTGGCCCTGGACGCGGCCTTCGGCGAACTGCGGCTGCCCGATGCGGGGGACGGCGGCCAGGAGTGGCGCGAGCAGGTGCGGGCGCTGGCCACCGAGTACCGGCACCTGCTGGTGCGCCATCCCTGGCTGTCCCCGCTCGCCGGGCGCTACCTGAACATCGGCCCCAACTCGCTCGCCTTCTCGCGTGTGGTGCAGCGGGTCATACGGCGCACCGGGCTGCCGACGCACCGGGTGACGGGGGCGATCTCGGCCGTCGTCCGGTTCGTCTACGGCTACGGCACGATCGAGGGCCACTTCCTCGCCCGGGTCGCGGACGCCGGGGTGAGCCCCGACGACTACTTCCGGCAGGCCATGAGCGCGGTCTCCGAGGCCCCCGAGACCGCGGCCGTCATCCAGGAGTCCAAGGAGATCATTGCGGCCCGCGGCGGCGACACGGTCGCGGAGATGATGGACCGCGACTTCACCTTCGCCCTCGACCTACTGGTGGCCGGCATCGAGGCGATGGTGGCCCGCGGCTGACCGATACCGCCGGGCGACCCGGGCTACTCCCCGGCCACCAGCCGCGCCGGGAAGCCCCCGGTGGCCACCGGGCCCCAGCGTTCGGGGGTGATGCGGATGATGGACTTGCCCTGCTTGAGCATGGCCTGGCGGTACTCGGCCCAGTCCGGGTGTTCGCCGGCGATGTTGCGGTAGTACTCGACCAGGGGCTCGACGGAGTCGGGGGTGTCGACGACCTCGGCGGTGCCGTCGATCTGGACCCACGGACCGTTCCAGTCGTCGCTGAGCACGATGAGGCTGACGCGCGGGTCCCGCTTGGCGTTGCGGGTCTTGGCGCGTTCGGGGTACGTGGAGACCACGATCCGGCCCGAGTCGTCGACCCCGCAGGTCAGCGGCGACCCCTGGGGACCGCCGTCGGCCCGCCGGGTCAGCAGGATGGCGTGGTGGCGGGGGCGGACGAAGTCCAGCAACCCGTCGAGGGACACGGCGGTGTTGGTCGCGATGTTCGGTGCCATGCGGCCCAGCGTAGGCCGTCGGCACCGCGATCACGGGTACCGGGCGGTAAGCGCATCCACCAGGTCGTCGTACACCGGGACGTCCCGTCGTACGCCGGTCAGTTCCAGGACGCGGCCGGGAAGCTCCCAGGGGTGGGCGACCACGCGTACCTCGGTGTGCGGGGGCAGCCGGCGGCGTATGTCGTGGATCAGGCGGGCGCCCTGCGAGTCGAGGAAGGCGGTACGGGTGAGATCCAGGACGAGCACGCGCAGCCGGTCGGCGCGGGAGTGGCTGACGGAGAGGACGTGGTCGAGCAGGACGTCCGCGTTGCTCAGGTCGATTTCCGGGGGGAGCGTGATCAGTGTGCGACCGGGCAGGCCGCGCGGGTCGCGGGGAGTCGGGAGGAGGGTCACGGCACTCACCTGACGGCAGGGGTCGTCCGCATTCCTGACGGAATGGAACCCGGCCGCTTCCTGACCCACGGCCCATTCCACCACGCCCCGTCCGGGCAGGGAAGCGTGCCGCCGCCGGACCGTCGGGCGAAGGTCACCTCGCCGCAACAGAGCAGCTAAAGTGCTGTACGTCCTGTGCTCGCAGTCGGGAATGTGCTGCGGAGCTCTCCTGCGCATGGCCGTATGGCCGTGCATGCCGAAGAGGTTCGTGGTGGCTGCGTCCGACTTTTCTGATGTGCCCGGTTTGCCGGTCGGCTTCGAGCTGGCCGAGGCGCTCACGGTGGCGGCGCAGCAGCTGCACGAGACCACCACCCCGCACGGCACCCTGCGCACCGCGGTCGACCTGGCGGTGCACCTGCTGCCCGGCGCCGAGCACGCCGGGATCTCCGAGATCCAGCGCGGCGAACTGCGCCGGACGATCGTCTGGACCGACGAGGTCGTGCGCACCGCCGAATCCCCGAACGGCGACGGAAGCGCCCGGCACTGGGAGCAGTTGTGGAACGCGCCGGTGGCGCGGATAGAGGACAGCGGGACCGACGGCGGCGGTGGTCTGCTGTCCGACCTGGGCCTGCGCTCGGTGCTCTCCCTGCGGTTGCGCGCCGACCGCCGCCGGCTCACCGTGCTGACCGCCTACTCCCGCAAGCCGCGCGCCTTCGACGAGGCCTCCACCCGGGTCGGCCGGCTGTTCACCGCCCATGTCAGCCTGGCCCTCCAGTCGGTGACCGTCCGCGAGCAGCTCACCGAGGCCATGCGCACCCGGGACCTGATCGGCCAGGCCACCGGCGTCCTCATGGAACGCCTGGACATCGACGCGGCGGAGGCCTTCGACAGCCTGGTCCGCACCTCCCAGCGCGAGAACATCAAGCTCCGCGATCTGGCCCGCCGCATCGTGGGCGGCACGGAAGGGGCTTGAGGGCGCCGGTCCCGGGACATCCGGTAGGGCATGAGCCCTGAGACCCCCGACACGCTTGACCGGGCGATGGCGCGCAGCGGTGGTCTCGACACGCTGCTGCGCGATCTGGCCGACCGGGCCGTGCACGAGGTGCCCGGCGCGGTGGCGTGCAGTGTGACCGTGCGCCGCGCCGACCGGCTGCTCACCCTGGCGGGCAGCGGCGGTATGCCCGGCGGGCTGGACCAGCGGCAGTACGAGAACGGCTCGGGCCCGTGCGTCGACGCGGCCTCCTCCGGGCAGGAGCGGTACGCGGCGGATCTGGCCCGGGAGACTCGCTGGCCTTCGTACCGGAAGTACGCGCTCTCCGTCGGCGTCCGCAGTGTGCTGGCGCTGCCGCTCGACGTCGAGGGGGAGACGGGTGCCGCCCTCAACCTCTACGCCGCCGAACTGGATGTGCTGGCCTCCTGCCGGGAGCAGGCCCGGCACTTCGCGGCGCGGGCCGCGGAGGCGGTCAACGTGGCCGTGCTCGTCGAGCGTGAGCACCAGTCCGCCGCCGATGTGCGTGTCGCCCTGCTCTCCCGCAGCGTCATCGACCAGGCCATCGGCATCCTGATGGCCCGTGAGCGCGTCGACGCCCAGAACGCCCTGGAGCGGCTGCGCCGCGCCTCACAGGACCGCAACGTCAAACTCCGCGACCTGTGCACCGACTTGGTCACCCGAGTCGGCGGCACCCCACCCCTCCCGACCGAGCACCGGCCCCCGCCCGACGGCGGCGGCCCGGCCGACGCGAGCCGCGGTTCGTCCAGGCCGGGTGGGTGAGCGGACGTCCGCGGCGGGTCCGTGTGCCGTCGTGCCGGGATCCGGTGGCCGGGCCGGTGGCGGCACCTCGTCGCCTTCGGCCGAGCGGTAGGGGTCCGGTCGGGGCGAGTCGTTGTCGGCCGAGCGGGGGCGGTCCGGTCGGCGCGAGTCGTGGGTCGTCGTGGCCGGGTGGGTGAGCGGGCGTCCACGGTGGGTCTGCGTCTTGTCTTGCCGGGATCCGGTGGCCGGGCCGGCACGAGACGTTGTCGGCCGAGCGCCGGCGGTCCGACGGGCGTGAGCCGGTTTCAGCCGAGCGGGAGGGTCTCGCCCTGGACCGCCTGGATGTCCAGTTCCACCTTGAGTGTGGTGCCGATGGCCGCGATGCCTGCCTGGAGGACCTGGTTGTAGTTCATCGCGAAGTCCTCGCGGTGGAGCTCCGCCGTCGCGCGGAAGGCGGCCCGGGTGCCGCCCCACGGGTCGGCGCCGGTGCCGAGGTAGGCGAGGTCGAGGTCGACCGGGCGGACGATGCCGTGCATCGCCAGTTCGCCCTGCACCGTCCAGCGGTCGGAGCCGGCCGCCGTCAGGCCCGTCGACCGGAAGATGATCTCGGGGTGCCGTTCGACGTCCAGGAAGTCCGCGGAGCGCAGGTGGGTGTCGCGCATGCCGTTGCCGGTGTCGATCGAGGCGGCCCGGATGACGGCCTCGACGCGGGACTTGGTGACGTCGTCGGGCGCGATCTCGATCGCCCCGGTGAAGTCCGTGAAGCGGCCGTGCACGCTGGAGATCCCCAGGTGCTGGGCGACGGCACCCACCGAGGAGTGCGCCGGGTCGACGGTCCACGGGCCGGGCGGGGGCAGCTCGGTGCCGCCCTGCCGGGCCAGCGTCACCGTCCCGACCTCGGCCCGCCCGCTGGCGGTGACGAGCGCGCTGGCGGCGGCGGGCGCGTACCCGACGGCCGTGACGATCACCGTGTACGCCCCCGGGGCCAGCTCCGTGGCGTCCCGGACCGCGCCCTCGGTGTCGGCCTCGGCGCGCAGCACCTGCGTGCCCGTCATGTCGGTCACCGTGACGACCGCGTGCGACACGGCCCATCCGTCCCGGGTGCGGATCCTCGCGGTCAGTCCCATCCCGTTGTCTCCCTGAAAAGCCTTGTGAGTTGCGCGTGGTCGCGGGGCATGAAACCGGCCCGTGGCGAGCGCGTCCTTGCGGGTGCGCCTGCCACGGGCCGGGGTCGGACTACTCGCCGGGGTGGGCGAGTTCGATGTCGTGGCCGTCGACTCCGGTGCCGGAGACCGTCAGGGCCGTGGCCACCGGCGGGTAGCCCGTCGCGATGACGGTGTACTCGCCGGTGTCCAGGTCGGCGAAGGCGTACGCCCCGTCCGTTCCGGTGGTGGCCGAGCCGACCACGTTGCCCGCCGCGTCCACCAGCGTCACGCGGGCGTCGGCCAGCGGACCGTGCGGGGCCCGTACGACACCCTGGAGCTGGGCGCCGGCGTCCAGGTCGACGTCGATCCGGGTGACGCCGGCGGCGCCGATCTCGACGGGCAGGGCGCGCGGCCGGAAGCCGGTGGCGTTGACCGCGACGGTCACCACGCCCGGCACCAGCTCGGCGAAGCCGAACTCGCCCTGCTCACCGGTGTTCCCGGTGGCCAGCAGGTCGCCGCGCACATCGGTGACGATCACCATGGCGTCCTTGACCGGCAGCGCGCTCCCGGCCGCCCGGACCACACCGTTCAGCCCGCTGGTGCCGCTGAGCAGGACGTCGTACGCCACCGGCTCCTCGCCCACCACCACGGTGGACGCCTGCGGCTGGTAGCCGTCGGCGGAGGCGATCAGGACGTACGATCCCGCGCCCGGCGCGTCCAGGGCGTAGGAGCCGTCGGCCTGCGCGACCGAGCGGCCCAGCTGGCGGCCGGCGAGGGAGATCAGGGTGATCGCGGCCTGCGGGACCGGGGCGCTCTCGGCGCCGCGGACGAAGCCGTGCAGCGGGGTGCCGCCGCCGCTGCCCGCGGCGGTGGGCTCGGCGACCGTGGCGACGGCCGCGAAGCGCTGCGTGCCCTCGGGCCCCGCCTCGGCGGCGGAGGTCGCGGCGGCCCAGCTGGGCACCCGCTCGTCGGCGGGCTCGGACACCACGGCCACGGGGGCCTGGGCCTCGGCGACGACCGGGGCGGCGGCCGGGTCCACGGCCGGGGCCGCGCCCTCGGCGGCCTGCGCCAGCGCACCCTTCGTCTTCAGCGGGACCTCCTTGATGAACAGCGTGATCAGGAAGGCGATGGCCGCCAGGCCTCCGGCGATGAAGAAGACGTCGGCGATGCCGTGGCCGTAGGCGCTCTCCAGCAGCGTCCGGATGGGCGCCGGCAGCTTGTCCATGTCCGGGATGGTGTCCGTGGAGCCCGAGCCGGCCATGGCGGCCTGGTACTTGGGGCTCAGGGCGGCGATGCCGTCCTGGACGTAGTGCGTGATCCGGTGCGACATCACCGCGCCGAGGGCGGAGACGCCGACCGCACCGCCCAGCGAGCGGAAGAAGGTGACCGTGGAGCTGGCCGAGCCGAGGTCGGACGGCGCCACCTGGTTCTGCGTGGCGAGCACCAGGTTCTGCATCATCATGCCGATGCCGAGACCCAGCAGGCCCATCCAGATGGCCATCTTCCAGTACTCGGTGTCGTAGCGGATGCTGCCCAGCATCAGCAGGCCGGCCGTCACCAGGACGCCACCGCTGACCAGCCACGCCTTCCAGCGGCCGGTGCGGGTGATGAACTGACCCGAGACGGTCGAGGAGATGAACAGACCGCCGATCATCGGGATGGTCATGACGCCGGACATCGTCGGGGACTTGTCGCGGGCCAGCTGGAAGTACTGGCTGAAGAACACCGTGCCGGTGAACATCGCGACACCGACGAACAGCGAGGCGAGCGACGCCAGCGTGATGGTGCTGTTCTTGAACAGGCGCAGCGGGATGATGGGCTCGCTCGCCTTGGACTCGACGAGGACGAACAGCGCGCCGAGGACGACCGAACCGCCGACCATCGCGTACGTCTGCCACGACACCCAGTCGTACTTGTCACCGGCGAAGGTGACCCAGAGGAGCAGCACGGAGACGGCGGCGGAGATCAGGAACGCGCCGCCCCAGTCGACCTTGACCTCGCGCTTGACCACGGGCAGGTGCAGGGTCTTCTGGAGCACGATCAGCGCGATGACCGCGAAGGGCACGCCGACGTAGAAGCACCAGCGCCAGCCCAGCCACGAGGTGTCGGTGATGACACCGCCGAGCAGCGGGCCGCCGACGGTGGCGACGGCGAAGGTGGCGCCGAGGTAGCCGGAGTAACGGCCGCGCTCACGCGGGGAGATCATCGCCGCCATGACGATCTGTGCCAGGGCGGAGAGACCGCCGACGCCGATGCCCTGCACAACGCGGCAGGCGATCAGCATGCCGGCGTTCTGCGACAGACCGGCGGCGGCCGAACCCAGGACGTAGATGACCAGGGCTATCTGGACGAGCGCCTTCTTGCTGTACAGGTCGGCGAGCTTGCCCCACAGGGGAGTGGCCGCGGTCATCGACAGCAGGGCCGCGGTGACCACCCAGGTGTAGGCGGACTGGCCGCCGCCGAGGTCGCCGATGATGTGCGGCAGGGCGTTGGAGACGATCGTGGACGACAGGATCGCCACGAACATGCCGAGCAGCAGCCCGGAGAGCGCCTCCATGATCTGCCGGTGTGTCATCGGGGCGTGGGCGTCCGCGCCTCCCCCGTGCTTGGCGTGAGCCCGCACACCGGCTGGTGTGGTCGTTGCCATGGGCTTCCTTTTCTTACGTCTTATGCGGGTGTACGGGTGGTCGTTTCGATTACGGGTGCGGTGGCCCCGGTGGGGGTGGCCCGGCTGTGGGTGGTCCGGCAGTCGCCGAAGCTCGCCCTGAGCCGCGTCATGAGCCGGATCAACTGGCCGACCTCGTCGTCGGACCAGTCGCTCAGCCGCTCGGCCAGCAGCTCGGTGCTGCGCCGGGACAGCTCGCAGACCTTGGCCTCGCCCGCCGGGGTGAGCCGCAGGATGCGCGAGCGCTTGTCCGCCGGGTCGGGTGCCCGTTCGATCCAGCCCCGCTCGGCGACATGCGTCACGTGCCGGCTGGTCACCGACATGTCCACGGAGAGCAGCTCGGCGAGCTTGCTCATGCGCATGTCCCCATGCCGGCTGAGCAGCGTCAGCACGCCGGCGGAACCGGCCGGGCAGTCGGACGGCAGGATCCGTCCCAGGTCCCGTTTCACGGCGCCGAAGGCGCTGAGCTGACGCGCCAGCTCCTCGAACTGCGCCTGCTGCGCCATCACACCTCCCGTATTCGTTGCTTGGGGCAACCATAGACTTGTTTGGTTGCTACAGGCAAACAAGTTCGGGGGTGACGGGACAAAAACTTGGTAAAGGCAAGTATTGCGAACGTAAATACGCAGGTGGGCTGGGCTCCAGGGTGCATGCCCACCCGCCCTGCCCCCCACTTGGGCCGCACTGCCGGATTCGCTAGTGTCTCGGGCCATGGCTAACACCCAGGGCCCCCAGGGCAACTACGACCCCGCCGGCAGCACCCAGATGTTCCGCGCGTTCGTCGACGAGGCCCCCCAGGGCCGGCAGCAGCAGGCGGTCGCCTCGTCCGGCCCCCGCATCGGTCTGATCGTCGGTGTCGTCGCGGCGATCGCGATCGTGGCGGCGGTCGCCTGGCTCGCGCTCATGTAACCGCTCCGACTACTTCCACCCCCCACTGCTTTCACTCCACTGCCTTCACTCCACTGCTTCCACCCCGCTGCTTCCACTTCGCTACTTCCACTTCACGTGCACGTCGCGCGTCTCGACGTGCATGCCCAGCGGCACTTGCCACGCGTCGACGCACACCGTCCAGGTGTGGTCCTTCCGCGCCCCGGCGCCGATCGGCGCCGGCAGGTCCTCGGTCGACTCGACCGTCGCCCAGTCGATGCCGAGCGCGTCGATGACGTGCGTGCCGAACGTCAGCGTGCCCGAACGCACCGCCGTGCCGCCGGAGTTGTGGAAGCTCATGGTCACGTCCTCGCACCACCGCTGCTCCGTGGCCTCCCGTGCGGGCGCGCCCCAGGTGAGGGCGGCGGGGAGGGGAGCCGGTGTGGGAGAGGGTGACTCCGACGTCGGAGACGGCGGCTCGGGAGTCGTACGACCGGGCTCAGGGGGCTCGGCGACCGCCGATGAGGCCGGGCCGGAGCTCCGGCCGGACGCGGTCCGTTCGGGACGGCCTGCCGTCGCCGCGCCGCCCGCCCGGGGAGCGTGGCTCTCCCGGTCGGCGGTCTCGCCGCCACTCCTCGTGGGGCCGTCCAGCGGCACCAGCGTCACCGCGTCCGTGGGGCCCGCCGCGGCAGCGCTCGGCGAGCCGCCCACCGGGCCGACCGCGGCGTAGCCCTCGCCGCCGCCGCTTCCGCACGCGGTCAGGGCCGCGCCCAGAAAGACGACGGCCGCCGACGCCGCCGTCACAACGGCGCATCGGCGGCCATGAGTCGAACCGGACCCTGTCGCTCCCGTCGCTCGAAGCATCGCGCCATACTGGCTGACGCCCCGTCAAATAGGAAGGGTCAGTCGGAGATGAGGCCGTCCCTGAGCTGAGCCAGGGTCCGGGTCAGCAGCCGGGAGACGTGCATCTGGGAGATGCCGACCTCCTCGCCGATCTGGGACTGGGTCATGTTGGCGAAGAAGCGCAGCATGATGATCCGCCGCTCCCGGGGCGGGAGCTTGGCCAGCAGCGGCTTCAGGGACTCCCGGTACTCCACGCCCTCCAGGGCGGTGTCCTCGTAGCCGAGCCGGTCGGCCAGGGAGCCCTCGCCGCCGTCGTCCTCGGGGGCGGGGGAGTCCAGCGAGGACGCCGTGTAGGCGTTGCCGACCGCCAGGCCGTCGACCACGTCCTCCTCGGAGACGCCCAGGACGGCGGCGAGTTCGGTCACCGTCGGGGAGCGGTCCAGCTTCTGGGAGAGCTCGTCGCTGGCCTTGGTGAGGGCCAGCCGCAGCTCCTGGAGGCGGCGCGGGACGCGGACCGACCAGGAGGTGTCGCGGAAGAACCGCTTGATCTCGCCGACGACCGTGGGCATCGCGAAGGTCGGGAACTCCACGCCCCGCTCGCAGTCGAAGCGGTCGATCGCCTTGATCAGGCCGATCGTGCCGACCTGGACGATGTCCTCCATCGGTTCGTTGCGGCTGCGGAAGCGGGCCGCCGCGTACCGGACGAGGGGGAGGTTGAGCTCGATCAGCGTGTCCCGGACGTAGGCACGCTCGGGGCTGTCCTCGTCGAGCGCGGCCAGCCGCAGGAACAGGGAGCGGGACAGGGTGCGGGTGTCGATGTCCGCCGAGGCCGGCAGGGCCGGGGCATCAGCGGCCGGAACGGCCGGGGTCGAAGCGGGCTCGAGGGGCGTGGCGTCGTCGAGGACGTCGAGCGCATCGAGCTCCTTGGGTGCTGCCTCGCTCAGCGGCGTGAGCACCTTCGAGCTGCCCTGTTCTGCGGACATGCCACCCCCTTTGGGTCGCGGGACGGTACGGCGGCGCTCCCACGAAGGAACGCAGCCCTCACCTGAATACCGGAGCCGGAGCCACGGCAAACGCGCTTCCCGCAGAATGTCACATGTCGGCAACACGCTGTAGTGACATGTCGACACACCGGAAGCGAATCGGCCCTGGAAAGAAGGGGTCTGACGCTCTTTCGGGGCACAACTGTCGGGAAGTGCCCCGGTGGGTGATTCGCTCGCGCCGGTTATGCCTCGATCCTGCTTGCGAGTCTTATCCGTGACCCCCCGGATGAGCCCGTGCCCCACTTCGGTGCGCCCCTGCGCCCCTTCGTGCCCCGGCTTATGCCTCGATTCGGTTCGCGGAACGCAGTCGCTGGAAGCTGCGGGCGAGGAGGCGGGAGACGTGCATCTGGGAGACGCCGAGTTCCGCGCTGATCTGAGACTGGGTGAGATTGCTGTAGTAGCGCAGGAGCAGAATTCGCTGTTCCCTCTCGGGGAGCTGGACCAGGAGGTGGCGTACGAGGTCGCGGTGCTCGACCCCGTCCAGGGCCGGGTCCTCGTAGCCGATGCGGTCGAGCAGTCCCGGCAGCCCGTCGCCCTCCTGCGCCGCCTCCAGCGAGGTCGCGTGGTAGGAGCGGCCGGCCTCGATGCAGGACAGCACCTCCTCCTCGTTGATGCGCAGCCGCTCGGCGATCTCGGCGGTGGTCGGGGTGCGGCCCAGGGCCGTGGTGAGGTCCTCGGTGGCGCTGTTGACCTGCACCCACAGCTCGTGCAGCCGGCGCGGTACGTGGACGGTGCGGACGTTGTCCCGGAAGTATCGTTTGATCTCGCCGACGACCGTGGGCATCGCGAAGGTCGGGAACTGCACGCCACGGTCCGGGTCGAAGCGGTCGATGGCGTTGATCAGGCCGATGGTGCCGACCTGGACCACGTCCTCCATCGGCTCGTTGCGGGAGCGGAAGCGGGCGGCCGCGTAGCGCACGAGCGGGAGGTTCGCCTCGATGAGCGCCCCGCGCACCCGGTCGTGCTCCGGGGTGCCCGGTGTCAGGTCCTTGAGCTCGGCGAAGAGCACCTGGGTGAGGGCGCGGGTGTCGGCACCGCGGCGCTTCTCGGGGGCGGGGGCGGGGGCCTCCTCCTGGGGTGGCGCAGTACTGGCCGACACGGTCAACGCCACCTCTTCATCGGTCAATCAGCCGCCAAAAGCGGTCATAGCATCACAAGACATGTGCACTGTGCGCAAGCACCTCATAACGCCGTGTTGAACGCAATTCATGACGAAAACCATCCATAAGAAGCAGTGCGGCCCCCGCCGTCCCGGCGGGGGCCGAAGGGCTGCGAGGACCCTCGGTGCTCAGAACTCGTAGTCGGCGATCACCCACGTGGCGAACTCCCGCCACAGGGCGACGCCCGACTGGTGCTCCGGGTGCTCGACGTAGCGGCGCAGCGCGTCCGGGTCGTCGAAGGCGGAGTTGATGGCGAAGTCGTACGCGATGGGCCGGTCGCTGGTGTTCCAGCCCAGCTCCCAGTGGCGGATCTCGGGGATCTCGCCGGCCAGGGCGCGGAAGGCCCGCTCGCCCGCCACGACCCGAGGGTCGTCGCGCCCGACGCCCTCGTCGAGCTTGAACAGGACCAGGTGGCGGATCATGGGCTCCAGCTCTCTCTGCTAGCTCTTAGCCCCGTCGGCCACCCAGGTCATGAAATCGCCTATGGCCTTGGCGGCGTCCGATATGCCCTCGAAGCCTATCTTGACGTAATCGGCCGCCTTGGCTGGGTCTGTGATGATCACGTACATCACGAAGACCACGAGCACGTACACGGTGATCTTCTTGGCGTTCACCGCCACCGCGGCCTCCCCTGTCGCTGACTGGCTCGAGCGCTGTTGATAATCGCACAAAGGGCCCCGTCCAATGGACGGGGCCCTTTTACGGCGGTAGCGGAGGGATTTGAACCCTCGGTGACTTGCGCCACACTCGCTTTCGAGGCGAGCTCCTTCGGCCGCTCGGACACGCTACCGAGGGAGACCTTACAGCACGGTGGGCCTTGCTCTGAAATCCGTTTCCGGGCGCACCCGGAAAGCCGGGCTTCGACGTCCGGCCTCAGCGTTCCCGGAAGAAATCGGTGAGGAGCCGGGAGCATTCGTCGGCCAGCACGCCCCCGACGACCTCGGGGCGGTGGTTGAGCCGCGGGTCGCGGACGAGGTCCCAGAGCGAACCGGCCGCGCCCGCCTTGTCGTCACGGGCGCCGTACACCACCCGGTCCACGCGGGACTGCACGAGCGCGCCCGCGCACATCGTGCAGGGCTCCAGCGTGACCACGAGCGTGCACCCGCCCAGCCGCCATTCGCCCAGCTTGGCGGCGGCCCGCCTGAGGGCGATCATCTCGGCGTGGGCCGTGGGGTCGCCGATGGCCTCGCGCTCGTTGTGCCCGGTCGCGAGCACCGTCGTACCGTCCGTGGACAGCACGACGGCGCCGACGGGAACGTCCCCGCCCCGGACGGCCGTACGGGCCTCGTCCAGGGCGAGCCGCATCGCGGCCCGCCAGCGGTCGCGTACCGGATCCGGTGCCCGGCCCCACGGCGTCCCGTCCGGGGCGGTCAGCGGACGGTCTCCAGCACCTCCGAGGCACCCAGGGCCTCGGCGATCGCACTCAGCGCGTCGTCCGCGTCCAGGGCGCGCAGCTCCTTCTCGCCGATACCCAGGTCGTCGAGGATCTCGCTGTCGCCCACCGGGCTGTGCGGCACCGCGTCGGCGGAGGTGCCGTCCTCGTCGTCCTCGTCCTCGGACTCGCCGTCCTCGGTGCCGTCGAGGTCCAGGGCGTCCAGGTCGGGGCCGTCGGAGCCGGGCTCGCGGCCGAGCAGTTCGTCGGTGAGCAGTAGCTCGCCGTACGCACTGCGGGCAGCGGCGGCGGCGTCCGAGACGTAGATGCGAGGGTCGTCCTCGCCGTCCACGCGGACGACGCCGAACCAGGCGTCCTCCTGCTCGATCAGGACGAGCACCGTGTCGTCATCGGGATTGGCCTCCCGTGCCAGGTCGGCCAGATCCGACAGGGTTTCCACATCGTCGAGCTCTGTGTCGCTCGCTTCCCACCCGTCTTCGGTGCGCGCGAGCAGTGCGGCGAAGTACACCGTGACTCTCCCACTGGTCATAGGCGTGCCGGTTGGGGGTCCCCCCGGCGGAGGTTCTTGGGCGGGGAGAGTTCAGGCTCCGAGCCCCACCCACTCGGAATCGTGGCAGAAACAAGGCGTTCAGGGGACGTCTTCCGCTCCCTGTGTCTGGCAGTTCTGCTCGCACGGACGCGCAGAGACCTCCGCGTGTCCGCGACCGAATCACCAGCGCACTCGTTGCCGCCACCTGCGGATCGTACGCGGCTTTTCCCGCGGTCCACGCACGGCGTTACCGGGAACACCCCGGGGAAGACGGATCTTCCTACCGGCTACCAGCGGAACGTGCGCATGCGCATGGCGTGTCGAAGCCGGGCCGTCTTCGCCCGGCGGGGCTGGACACGGTCGCGCAACTCCCGGGCCTCGGCCAGCTCGCGCAGGAACCGGGCCCGGCGGCGCCGGCGTTCGGCATCCGTCTCCGGCGGCGGCACCCGGTGCCGCCTCCCGGTGGTGTCCTCGGGCATGTCGGATTGGTTCTCTGGCAGGTCAGACACAGTCACACCACCCCAGTCCGTCCCTCCACTTTCCCCCGGACGGGCGGTTTGATGCCAGCGCGAGGTGCGGGTCGGCGCGGTTACTGTTATGGGCATGCGTCTCCACGTCGTCGACCACCCCCTGGTCGCCCACAAGCTCACCACGCTGCGCGACCAGCGCACCGACTCCCCGACCTTCCGCCGGCTGGCCGACGAACTGGTCACCCTGCTCGCCTACGAGGCCACGCGGGACGTGCGCACCGAAGCGGTCGACATCGAGACCCCGGTCGCCGCCACCACCGGTGTGAAACTCGCCCGCCCGCGCCCGCTGGTCGTGCCGATCCTGCGCGCCGGCCTCGGCATGCTGGACGGCATGGTGCGGCTGCTGCCGACCGCCGAGGTGGGCTTCCTGGGCATGATCCGCAACGAGGAGACGCTCCAGGCCTCCACGTACGCCACGCGCATGCCGGAGGACCTCTCAGGCCGTCAGGTGTACGTCCTGGACCCGATGCTGGCCACCGGCGGCACCCTGGTCGCGGCGATCCACGAGCTGATCAAGCGCGGCGCCGACGACGTCACGGCCGTGGTGCTGCTCGCCGCGCCCGAGGGCGTCGAGCTCATGGAGCGCGAACTGGCGGGCACCCCGGTGACCGTCGTGACGGCGGCCGTCGACGACCACCTCAACGAGCACGGCTACATCGTCCCCGGCCTGGGAGACGCGGGCGACCGGCTGTACGGGGCGGCCGAGTAGGGCCGGGTCCGTCCTAGCAGTCCTTCTTCTTCACGGCGGACGCCACGGGCGCGGTCAGTGCGGCCACGGCCTTGTCGGCGTCCGCCCGCTTGCTGAGGTCCTTGAACCCGTTGCCGATGAACAGGTCCACGGCGTCGCCCTTACGGGTGGCGTCGGTGCGCTGTTCGGCGCCGGCGAGCTGGGCGGCGAGGACCGGCAGCGAGGTGTTCAGGGCCGAGGCGGGGCCGAGGAGCATCCCGCTGCCCTTGATCTTCTTGTCGTACTGCTTGGTCGCGTTGCCCACGTCGCCGATGCGGAAGCCGCGCTTCTTCAGCTCGTCCGCGGTCTGCTTGGCCAGGCCGGTGCGGGCCGTGGCGTTGTAGACGTTGACGGTGATCTTCCCGGGCTCCGGCAGCGCCTTGGTGCGCGCGGCGGGGCTCACCTTCGTACTGGCCGGGCAGTCCGCCTTGGCACCGGACGCGGTGTCCTTGTCCCCGCCGCCGGTGAACACGTCGATGAGCTGCACGGTTCCCCAGCCGGCGACCCCGAGTGCGGTGACGCAGACGACCGTCAGGAAGACGAGCCTGCCGCGCCGGCGAGGAGGGCGCATCCGCGGGTACTTGCCCCCCGTGATCCGGTACTGGCCGCCCATGCCGGGAGGAGTCAGCATGCTCATGTGCGCAGCGTAGTGTGCCCGGGCGGCGATGCCTACTAGATGATCATTCGACGCCGGTCGGCAGAACCCGAAAGGGGCAACAACACCCGAAAAGGCGAGTGATTCCGGGTGATCAGTCGAGTTCGAGTACGCGCGCGTGCAGGACCTGACGCTGCTGGAGTGCCGCGCGGACCGCGCGGTGCAGGCCGTCCTCCAGGTACAGGTCGCCCTGCCACTTCACGACGTGCGCGAAGAGGTCACCGTAGAAGGTCGAGTCCTCGGCGAGGAGGGTTTCCAGGTCGAGCTGGCCCTTGGTCGTCACGAGCTGATCGAGGCGGACCGGGCGCGGCGCGACGTCCGCCCACTGCCGGGTGCTTTCCCGGCCGTGGTCGGGGTATGGCCGGCCGTTTCCGATGCGCTTGAAGATCACACGGAAAGCCTACCGGTCCTGACGTTCCGGGCGCAGCCTAGGCGACGCAGTGCGACGCTGGAAAAGACGCCGTATTCCGGTCATACCGGGAACAGCCGGAGCCGGGGCCTGCGATGAGTGCCAGTGAGACCGTGGCCCGCCACCCCTCCCGAGGCCCCCGCCGGTGACCGGGCCCTTCCCGCCGAGGCCTTGCGGATCGCCGCCGGTTACGCCTTCACGGGCGCGGCCCTCGACCTGGGAGCCCCGGCGCCACCGGTGCCGGCAAGACCAGGACGCTCCAGCTGGTCGCCGAGCAGCTGTCGGCGCAGGGCGTGCCGGTGTTCCTGGCGGACGTCAAGGGTGATCTGTCCGGGTTCTCGGCGCCGGGCGTGTCGAACGACGGGGTCCGCTCCCGCTCCGCCGAGGTGAGGGCGCTCTGGAGCAGCGGGTCGTGACGGTGAGTTGAGAGCTCTGGGGTCGGGCGGGTCATCGGCGTTGGGCGCGGCGATCGCGTCCAGCGCGCGCTCCGTCGTTATGCACAGGCTGTGGACCGCAAGCCCCACGGCACGGCGGAGGCGGTGGGCCCGCCCCCGCCGGTGCGTCAGCGGTCCCGGTGCCTCTCGGGCGGGACCTGCGGCTGGGGTTTCTTCACGTCCGGTCTGACCGTGCTGCGTACGGCCTCGGCGCGCAGCAGGGCGCGCAGGACCGCGTAGGGGTCTGTGGGCATGCCTGTGTTCCTTGCGTCGTGATGTCGTGACTGGGCGGCTGACTGGGCGTTCGGGGCGGGGCCCGTCAGCAGCGCAGGACCACGGAGCGCAGGGAGTACGAGGTGTGCGGGGGCCGGGGCGGCGCGGGAAGGGGGCGGCCCCGCGGGTGGCCGGGGGCCGGGTCGGGAAGGGGCGCGGGGCGCAGGGGTGAGCCGGCCCGGTGTACGGAGCAGGAGGGTGGCCGCAGGGCCGACTCGAGGAGGTCGTGCTCGACGGTTTCGCCCGACGGCACGGACGGCACGGACCACCCGGGCGGCGTGGACGGCGCGGAGGGCATCGGGACGGCCTGCGTCTGCGTGCCCGGCACCGACAGCGCCAGCAGCAGCACGAGCACCCGCAGGGCTTGGCGCCCCGGGCGGTTCACACGCTGACCGGAATCTGCTTGGCCCGGCTTCGGATGCCGATCGAGGTGACGATCTCGACGATGCCGACCACCACCAGCCACCAGCCGGCGACGACGGTGAGCACGGCGACCGACCGGAACGGCGAGACGACCAGCACGATCCCGGCGACGAAGGTGACGATCCCGAGGAAGATCTGCCAGCCGCGGGCGGGCACGGTGCTGTCGTGGGCGGCGGCCAGGGTCTGGGTGATCCCGCGGATCAGCCAGCCGATGCCGATCCACAGGGCGAGCAGCAGGATCGACTGCATCGGTCCGCGGAAGCAGAACAGGCCCAGCAGGATCGACAGGGCGCCGCTGATGAAGGCCAGGACGCGCAGCGAGGTCGCCTTGTGCGTGCCGAACGCGGCGCCCAGCTGGAAGACGCCGCTGATGAGCAGGTAGAGCCCGAAGAGCACACCGGCGGCGAGCAGGGAGGGGCCCGGCCAGACCAGCACCAGGATTCCCAGGATCAGCGACGCGACGCCGGTGACCAGGACGACCTGCCAGGCGGCGCGGGACAGGGCGTGCAGCGGCCCCTCGAACGGCGGCTCCGGCTCGTGCCCGCCCGTGGCCCGGCCGGCCGTGTGCGCATGCGCGGCCCGGTCGTCGAACTCCCGTCCCCAGGTGGGATCACTGCTCGGTGACTCGGTCATGCTCCATGCTCGGCCCGCCCGGGAGCGCCCCGCCATCCGAGCGGGTCCGCACGGATGAGCTCGGGTTTCCGCCGTGCGTGCGGCGGACGCCGCCTGATCCGGCCCTCCCTGGGGGCGGGGGTACGTCGCGACCCGCGGCGCGGCGGCCGGCGCCGGATCCTCGCCCCCGCCGCCCCTACCCTCCCCGTCCCCCAGGGGCTCCGCCCCTTCGACCCCGCCGGGGCTGCGCCCCTGTACCCCGCCGGGGCTGCGCCCCTGTACCCCGCGGGGGCTGCGCTCCTGTAGGCCCACGGGGCTGCGCCCCTGTAGGCCCACGGGGCTGCGCCCTTGCACCCCGCCGGGACTGCGCCCCTTCGACCCGACGGGCGGCGCCCCCGATCTCACGGGGCTGTGCCCCTGTACCCCCACGGGACTGCACCCCTGCACCCCCACGGGACTGCGCCCTTGCACCCCGCCGGGACTGCGCCCCTTCGACCCGACGGGCTGCACCCTCGACCTCACGGGGCTGTTCCCCCGTACCCCCGACGGGACTGCACCCCTGTACCCCCGACGGGACTGCACCCCTGTACCCCGACGAGACTGCACCCCCTGCACCCCGCCGGGACTCCGCGGCGCGGCCCCGGCCCGGTGAGGGCGGCTACAGTCCGTTCCGCCTACTTGCCGGAGGCCTTCGCGGCCTTCATTTCCTGTTTGTGGGCGCGGACCTTGGCCAGGGAGTCCGGGCCGGTGATGTCGGCGACGGAGCGGAAGGACTTCGGCTCGCCGTAGGTGCCGGCGGCCTCGCGCCAGCCCTTGGGCTGTACGTCGAGCTGCTTGCCGAGCAGGGCGAGGAAGATCTGGGCTTTCTGCTTGCCGAAGCCCGGGAGGTCCTGGAGCCGCCGCAGCAGTTCCCGACCGTCGTCGACGCCCTTCCAGACGAGCTCGGCGTTGCCGTCGTAGTGCTCGACGAGGTACTGGCAGAGCTGCTGGATGCGCTTGGCCATGGACCCGGGGTAGCGGTGGACGGCCGGCTTCTCCGACAGCAGGGCCGCGAAGGCCTCCGGGTCCTGGGCCGCGATGTCGTGCGCGTCGAGGTCGTCGGCGCCCATGCGCCGGGCGATGGTCGACGGCCCCTTGAACGCCCACTCCATCGGGACCTGCTGGTCCAGCAGCATCCCGGTCAGCGCGGCGAGCGGGGACCGCCCGAGGAGCTCGTCGGCCTCGGGGTCCTGGGCGAGGTGCAGGGTGACGTCCATGACCCCGATCATCCCTCGAAGCGGCTCGTGACGCCGCCCGCCTCGATGCGGGCGCATCGCGTACGATCTCCGAGGTGAGTTAGGGAAGGCTAACCTAAAGAAGAAGGGGGGTCCGCGGGGTGATCAACGGGACCTACCGCGACGCCTGGGGAATTCCGCATCTGCGCGCCGACAGCGCACGCGAACTCGCCCGCGCCCAGGGCCGCGTCACCGCCCGCGACCGGGCCTGGCAGCTGGAGGTGGAGCGGCACCGGGCGCAGGGCACCTCGGCCTCCTTCCTCGGCGCGCAGGCCCTCGCCTGGGACGTCTTCGTCAGACGGGCCCGCCTCGACGACACGGCCCGACGCTGCTTCGCGGCCCTGGAGGGACAGGACCCCGAGACGGCGGACTGGCTGCGGGCGTACGCCGACGGCGTCAACGAAGGGGTGGCCGGAGGCGGCGCCCCGGAGTTCGCCCGCACCGGCCTCACCCCGGGCCGCTGGGAGCCCTGGACCCCGCTCGGCGTCTGGCTGTCCACCCACATCCTCTTCGCGGGCTTCCCGGCCAAACTCTGGCGCGAGCAGGCCGTACACCACCTGGGCCCGGAGGCCGTCGGCCTGTTCGCCACCGACGGCCCCGGCACCTCCGGCAGCAACGGCTGGCTGCTCGCCGGCGAGCGGACCACGACCGGTCACGCCCTCATCGCGGGCGACCCGCACCGCTTCATCGAGGACCCGGGCGTCTACCAGCAGATCCACCTGTCCTGCCCGGAGTTCGACGTCGTCGGCCTCGCCGTCCCCGGCGTCCCCGGCATCGCCCACTTCGGCCACACCGGCACGGTCGCCTGGGCCATCACCAACGCGATGGCCGACTACCAGGACCTCTACCGGGAGCGGTTGCGGCGCACCGGCGCCGGGGTGGAGGCGCTCGGCCCCGACGGCATCTGGCGCCGCGCCCACCGGCACACCGAGACCGTCCATGTCGCGGGGGAGGAGCCGGTCGAGGTCGAGGTGATCGAGACGGAGCGGGGGCCGGTGATCGCCGGCGGGCCGGAGGGCCTCGACGGACACGACCCCGCCGCCGACCTCCTCGGAACGCCCACCGCCCTCGCCCTGCGCCACCCGCCCCGGGTGACCGGGGACCTCGGCTTCAGCGCCCTCCTGCCCCTCCTGCGCGCCCGCCGGGTCGCCGACGTGGACCGCGCGCTGGACGCCTGGGCCGAGCCCGTCAACGTCGTACAGGCCGCCGACACCGAGGGCGGCCTGCTGCACCGGGTCGCGGGCAGTGTGCCGGTCAGGGCGGAGGCCAACCGCGTCCGGCTGGTGCCCGCCTGGGAGCCGGGCCACGAGTGGCGGGGCCGGCACGGGACGCCCCGCGCCGGGCTCACCGACGGCATCGCGGTGATGGCCAACCAGCGCGGCCCCGCGACCCCCCTCGGCGTGGAGTTCGCCCCGCCGCACCGCGCCGACCGCATCACCGCCCTGCTGCGGGAGAGGGGGCAGTGGTCGGCCGGTGACATGCCCGCCATCCACATGGATACCCATCTCGCCTCCGCCGGCCCCCTGATCCAGTACCTGGCGGCCCTGGACGGACTGCCCCCCGGTGCCGCCGCGCTGCGGGACCGGCTCCTCGCCTGGGACCGCCGCATGGACGCGGCCGGCGCGGACGCGGCGGCCTACGCGGCGGTGCGCGGCGCGGTCGTACGCCGGCTCGCCGCCCACCCCGCGTTCGCCGCCCTGACCGAACCGCCCGCCTACCCCGAGGTCCTCCTCCCCTGGCTCGCCCTCCTCCCGCGGATCGGGTTCGCCCTCGAACACCTGCTGACCGCCGAGGACCTGTACGGCATCGACCGCCCCGCCGCCGTCCGCGCGGCCGTCGAGGAGGTCGCCGCCGCGGAGCCCGCCGGCACCTGGGGCGACCGCCACCGCCTCGCCCCCTGGCGGGCGCTGCCGACGACGTCGTACGACGCACCGGGGCTGTCCGGCGACCACGACTGCGTGCTGTGCACCTCCGCCGTGCCCGGCCTGACCGACCTGAGCGCGCGCGGCCCGGCCGCCCGGTACGTCTGGGACCTGGCCCGGCGCGAGGACAGCCGCTGGGTGGTGCCCTTCGGCGCCTCGGGTGTGCCCGGTTCGCCCCACCACCACGACCAGCTCCCGCTGTGGCTCGCGGGGGACCTGGTCCCCGTCGTCACCGACTTCGACCTGCTCACGAAGGAGCCCGAGGTGAGTCCGACGCCTGACCCGTACGCCACCCGCGAGGCCGTCCACGAGCAGGTGATCGACGGCTTCGGCACCGTCCGCGTCCTGCCTCTCGACCCGCACGCCGACGCCGGGACGGTCCACGCCTGGGTGAGCGAGGAACGGGCCGTCTTCTGGGGCATGACGGGCCTGACACGGGACCAGGTCGCCGAGATCTACGCCCACATGGACACGCTCGACACCCACCACGCCTTCCTCCTCCTCAAGGACGGCGCCCCGGCCGGACTCCTCCAGACGTACGAGCCGGAGGCCGACCGGGTCGGCGAGTGCTACGACGTCCGCCCCGGCGACATCGGCCTCCACCTGCTGCTCGCGCCCGCGGGACCGGGCGGCGCGCGCACCGGCTGGTCGTCCCATCTGCTGACCGTCGCCAGCGCGTACGCCCTGCGGGGCCCGGACCGGCGGCGGATCGTCGTCGACCCCGACGTGCGCAACGAGAAGGCGATCGCCCGCTTCCTCAGGCAGGGCTTCGAGGCGGGCGAGGCGGTCGTACTGCCGGAGATCGACATCCCGGACGTGTACCTGCCGGCGAAGCGCGCCCAACTGGCCTTCCTGACCAGGGCGGTAGCCTGCCCGGATGACGGTGACTCATGACGGGCCGGTGACCCCCGACGGGCCGGTGACGCCCGCCTTCCTGGTCGCCCGTTACGGCCTGGAGCCGATACCGCGCGAGGGCGGGCTGTTCCGGCAGACCTGGGCGGGGCCGATGGGGGTGCCCCCGGCTCGAGCGAAGCCGAGAGCTGGGGAGGGCCGACGGCCGGCCCGAAGGGACGGCGATCGTCGCCCTGCTCACCGCGGACGACTGCTCGGCCCTGCACCGCCTGCCCACCGACGAGGTCTGGCACTTCTACCTCGGCGACCCGCTCCACCTGCTGCTCCTCGCCCCCGACGGGACATCGGCGAGCCCCGTGCCGGGACCCGGCGTCCTCGCCGGGCAGCGCCCGCAGCTCACCGTGCCCGCGGGCACCTGGATGGGCGCGCGGGTGACGCCCGGCGGCGCCTGGTCCTTCTTCGGCTGCACGATGGCACCCGGATTCACCTACGCGGGCTACGAGCACGGGAACGCGGCGGACCTCACGGCGCGTTATCCGTCCGAGGCGGACCGGATCGCGCAACTGTGCCGCCCATGAGCCTGCTTCAGGGACAGGTCGCGCTGGTCACGGGCGCCGACGGCGGCATCGGCCGGGGGATCGCGCTGCGCTTCGCCGAGGAGGGCGCGGCGGTCGCCCTGCACTGTCGTACGGCGCTGGAGCCCACCCGGGAACTCGCCGCGGCCATCGAGGGCCTGGGCGGACGGTCCGTGGTGCTCCAGGCCGACCTCACCGACGAGGACGCCTGCCACCAGTTGGTCCGCGAGGCCGCGGCCTGGGGCGGCGGGCGGCTGACCGCGCTGGTCAACAACGCGGGCGTCCAGCCGGTCCGGCCGCTGCCCGGCATGCGGGCCGCCGAGTGGCGGGCGGTCGTGGACACCAACCTCGCCGGCGTCTTCGCCTGCACCCAGGCCGCCGCCGAGGTGATGCGGGAGCGCGGCGGCGGCAGCGTCACCCACATCGCCTCCATCGAGGCCGCCCATCCGGCCCCCGGCCACGCCCACTACAGCGTGTCCAAGGCGGCCGTCGTGACGCACGCCCGCGCCGCCGCCCTGGAGTACGGCCCCCACGGCATCCGCGTCAACACCGTCTCGCCCGGCCTGATCGACCGCGCGGGCCTGGCCGAGGACTGGCCGGACGGCGTACGCCGGTGGCGACAGGCGGTGCCCACCGGCCAGCTGGGCCGCCCCGAGGACGTAGGCGACGCCTGCGTCTTCCTCGCCTCCCCGCGCGCCTCCTGGATCACCGGCCACGACCTGGTGGTGGACGGCGGGGTGTCGGCGCGGCCCACATGGTGAGCACAAAGGTTGTTCGCCGCGTACATACAGGGAAGTACGCGAGTCCGAAGACGGAGCGGTGACGTGGGCGAAGTACGAGGACCAGAGGCACGAGGCGGTGTCGCGCATGGCGGAAAGCGGCGAGTCCGGGGGCTGGTGCTGCTGGGCACCATGCTGGTCCTGCTCCTCCTCGGCGGAGCCGGCCCCGCCTCGGCGCACGCCGCCGTCCGCAGCACCGACCCCGCCGACGGAACCGTCCTCAAGTCCGCTCCCCGGTACGTCACCCTGACCTTCACCGAGTCCGTCGCCCTGCTCGACGACTCCTTCCGGGTGTTCGACCCCACCAACCACCGGGTCTCCACGGGCGAGGCGCAGCACGCCGGAGGCCGTTCCGACACCGCCCGGGTCACCCTTCCCGCCAAGCTGGGCAAGGGCACGTTCACCGTGGCCTGGCGGGTGGTCTCGGCCGACAGCCACCCCGTGTCCGGCGCCTTCACCTTCTCCATCGGCAAGGCCTCCCCGACCACCGCCCTGCTGGACCCCGGACAGACCGAGGACCCCGCCACCGGCAGCCTCTACAACATCGGGCGGTACGTGGCCTACATGGCCGCGGCCCTGCTCATCGGCACGCTCGCGTTCGCCGCGATCTGCCGCCCGCCCGACTTCACCCCGCTGCGCAAGGCGGTCAGGGCCGGCTGGTGGACGCTGGCCGGCGCCACCGTCGTCCTGCTGGTGCTGCGCGCCCCGTACGAGGAGGGCACCTCACCGGCGACCGCCTTCGACATGTCCGCGCTGTCCCGCACCGCGACCGGCCGTCCGGGACTGCTCCTGCTCACCCGCCTGGCCCTGCTGCTCGTGGCGGGCGCCCTCCTGCTGCTCCTGCGCCGCCGGGCCACCCCGCCCGGCCGCCCCGTCCTCGCGGCCGGCGCCGTACTCGCCGTCGGCCTCGCCCTGACCTGGGCGGCCGCCGAGCACGCCTCGGCCGGCATCCAGGTGCCCGTGGCGATCACCTCCTCCGTGCTGCACCTGCTGGCGATGGCGGTGTGGCTCGGCGGACTGACCGCGCTGCTCACCCTGCTCAGCCGGACGGCCGAACCCGTCACCGTGCCGACGGCCACGGTGACCCGCTTCTCCCGTCTCGCCTTCGCCTCGATGACCGTCCTGGTCGTCACCGGCGTCTACCAGTCCTGGCGCGGCCTCGGCTCCTTGCAGGCGCTCGCCGACACCTCGTACGGCCGGCTCCTGGTCACCAAACTGGCCGCGGTGACCGTGCTGTTGCTGATGGCGGCCCTCTCGCGGCAGTGGACGGCACGGCTGGCGACGGTGGAGGTGAGCGAGGCCGTACGGGAACGGGTGCCGGAGCCGGTCGGGGCGCGGCCCGCCCTGCCGGAGACGGAGGCGGAGCCGGAGCCCGCCGCGGAGCCCGGTGACGAGTCCGCCCCGCCCACCCGGACCAGCCCCGCCTCGCCTTCCTCGCCCTCCCCGCTCGACGTGCACCGGGCCCTGCGCCGCTCGGCCCTGGCCGAAGTGGCCGTGGCCGTCGCCGTGCTGGGGATCACCACGGTCCTCACGGGCACCCTGCCCGCCCGGGCGGAGGCCGCGGCCGCGGCGGACGGCTCGGCGCCCGCCGTCGGTATCCAGACCGCCTCCGTCACCGTGGTCCCCTTCGACGTCGGCCCGGGCCGCCAGGGCAAGGTGCAGATCACCCTCGACCCCGGCAGGGTCGGCCGCAACTCCGTCGAGGCGGTGGTCTACGGCCCCGACGGCGGCCTGTCCACCGTCCCCGAACTCCGCGTCTCCCTGAGCCTGCCCGCCCAGAAGATCGGCCCGCTCGACACCAAGGTCACCAACCGCGGCGGCTACTGGGGCACCGACTCCCTCAACGTGCCCATCCCCGGCACCTGGACGATGAAGGTGACGGTACGGGTGTCGGACCTGGACCAGGTGACCGTGTCGAAGACGGTACGGATCACGCGCTAGGCCAGGCCCCAGGGGCGGCCACGAGCGCCGCCCCGGCTCACAGGGCGGAGTCGGCGGGGTCGCCGAACTGTTCGAGGAGGACGTCCACCGGGGTGTGCTCCGCCAGCCCGGAGGCTTCGCCGTGGACGTCCTGCTCCGCCCAGATGACCTTGCCGCGGGCGGTGTACCGGGTCCCCCACCGCTGCGCGAACTGGGCCACCAGGAACAGTCCCCGGCCACCCTCGTCGGTGGTCGCCGCCCGCCGCAGCCGGGGCGAGGTGCTGCTGCCGTCCGACACCTCGCAGATCAGACAGCGCCCGTACAGCAGCCGCACCCGGACCGGCTGTGATCCGTACCGGATCGCGTTCGTGACCAGCTCGCTCAGGATCAGCTCCGTGGTGAACCCGGTCTCGTCCAGTCCCCACGCCCGTAGCTTCCGCCTGCACTCGCTCCGCACCGAGGGCACCACCGCCGGGTCCTGCGGCACGTCCCACTCGGCCACGCGGGAGGACGGGAACAGCCGGGTACGGGCCGCCAGCAGCGCGATGTCGTCGCTGCGGTGGGCCGGCTTCAGCGCGTTGATCACCGCCTGGCAGGTCTCCTCCGGGGCGCGTCCCCCGGCACCGCCCAGCGCCCGGCGCAGGCTCGCCAGCCCGACGTCGATGTCGCGGCCGCGGTCCTCCACCAGGCCGTTGGTGTACAGCACCAGCTGGGAACCCTCCGGCAGGTGCAGTTCGGCGGTCTCGAAGGGGTAGCCGCACAGACCGAGCGGGGCCGACGCCGGCACCTCGGGACAGACGACCGTACCGTCCGGACGCACCACCACCGGGTCGGGATGCCCCGCGCGGGCCGCCGTGCACGTCCCCGATACCGGGTCGTAGATCGCGTACAGGCACGTCGCCCCCGACACTCCCTCCCCCTCGTGGCCCTCCGCGCCGGTGCCTTCCTCGTTGTCCATGCGCACGACCAGCTCGTCCAGGTTCCCGAGCACCTCGTCCACCGGCAGGTCCAGCGCGGCGAAGTTGTGCACCGCCGTGCGCAGCCGTCCCATCGTCGCCGCCGCGCGCAGCCCCCGGCCGACCACATCGCCCATCACCAGTGCCACGCGCGCGCCCGGCAGCGGAATGACGTCGAACCAGTCCCCGCCCACCCCCGCCTCGGCCGGCAGATACCGCCAGGCCACCTCCAGCGCGTCCTGCTCCGGCTGCCCCCGGGGCAGCAGACTGCGTTGCAGGGTCACCGCCATCGTGTGCTCCCGGGCGAACCTGCGGGCGTTGTCGATGGCCACCGCCGCCCGCGCGGCCAGCTCCTCCGCGAAGGACAGATCGTCCGGTTCGAAGGCCGAGGAGTCCGCCGTCCGGTAGAAGTTCGCCACGCCCAGCGACACGCCCCTCGCCCGCAGCGGCACGGTCACCAGCGAACGCAGACCGCTCTGAAGCGCCTTGCGGACCCGGTCCGGGTCCTGCTCCTGCCAGCCGGACGCCTGCCGCAGGTCCGTCTCCAGCACGCCCCGGCCCTCCCGCAGCGTCCGCATCTGCGGGGTCGCGACCGAGAACGTGATCACTTCGCCCAGCTCGTACACCGGTATCGTCCGGTGATCGCCGCCGATCGCCACGCGCCGCAGATGCCGCCACCCCTCGGCCGTCGGCTCCCAGCCGCGCAGCACCGTGTCCAGCAGATCCACCGTGACGAGGTCGGCGAACCGCGGCACCGCAACCTGCGCCAGCTCCCGGGCCGTACGCTCCACGTCCAGCGTCGTCCCGATCCCCACCCCCGCCTCGTACAGCAGGTTCAGCCGCTCCCGCGCGACCTCGGCCCGGCCTGTGATCGTCGCCAGCTCCGTGGTGTCCCGCAGGGTCACCACGCTGCCGCCCGGTCCCGCGCGCGGGAACGTGGGCCGCTTGTTGACCGCCACCAGCCGGTCGCCCACGAAGAACACCTCATCGTTGACCGCCTCCGGTGCCGTCAGCAGGCGCTCGAGCGACGCCGGCAGCCCCAGCTCCGTCACCTGCCGCCCCTGTGCCTCGGGCGGCAGCCCCAGCAGCCGCGCCGCCTCGTCGTTGGCCATCACCAGGCACCCGTCGGCGTCGGTGATCAGCACGCCCTCGCGCACCGCGTGCAGCACCGCTTCATGGTGGTCGTACATCGCCGCGAGCTCCGCGGGCGCCAGCCCACGCGTCTGCCGCAGCAGGCTCTGGGCCACCAGCGTCGTCCCGGCCCCGGCCAGCACCAGCGCGACCGCACCGGCGCCCAGGGCGATCGGCACCTGCGGTATCCACATCCGCAGCACGTTCCTGACCGTGATCCCGGCGGACACCAGTCCCACGATCCTGCCGCGCGCGTCGGTCACCGGCACGATCGCCTGCACGGCCGTCCCCCGGCCCGTCGGCAGGGGTGGTCCCCCGGCCTGTTCGACGACGGTACGACCGTGCAGCGCGGGCTCGATGTTGCCGACGAACTTCTTCCCGATCTCTTGCGGATAGGGGTACGTGTACCGGATCCCCCGGGTGTTCACGACGACCACGAAGTCCACGCCCGCCCGCTTCCGCGCCTCCTCGGCCCGCGGCTGGAGCACCGCGGACGGATCCGGGGCGCGCAGCGCCTGCACCATGCCCGGCGCACTCGCGAACGACTGGGCCGCGATGACCGACTCCCGCCGCCCTTGCGCCACCGCGTCCCGCGCCGCCTGGAGCACCACGGCCGCCACCGCGGCCAGCACCAGCAGCACCACGATCCCGACCTCGATCAGGAACACCCGTCCGGCCATGGTGCGCGGATCGAACAGCGAAACACGCCGCTCACGCGACGACCCGACGCCCACCGGCCCGGCAGGGCTCCGAGCGCGCCCGGAAAATACCCTCATGCACCCTTCATAACACCGGCGCGCGACACCGGCGCGCGTCCTTCACCGTGCGACCGGAACGAAGAGCGGTCCGGTTTCACCCGCGGGGGGTGAGGTCGCCGGCCCGGCGGCGCCCGACGCTTGGCCTGCGCGGTCGCGACGGGGGTCTGCCCGAGCGCGGACGCGCGTCAACGCGCAGGAGGTCCAGTGTGAACCGGTACCCGCCCATCGCGGAGCACGGCATGGTCGGCGATCTGCAGACCGCGGCCCTCGTGTCGTCCGGCGGCACGATCGACTGGTGGTGCACACCCCGCTTCGACTCGCCCAGCGTCTTCGCCTCCCTGCTGGACAGTGAGCGAGGAGGCCACTGCCGTCTCGCCGCGGAGCTCCCGGACGGCGACGGAATGACGGCCCGGCAGCTGTACCTGCCGGACACGGCCATCCTGGTCACCCGCTTCATGGCGCCCGGCGGTGTCGGCGAGACCGCCGACTTCATGACCCCCGTCGACTCCTCGAAGCCCACGGACCGGCACCGCCTGATCAGGGTCGCCCGGGTCGTCCGGGGCAGCCTGCCCTTCACCCTCACGTGCCGCCCGCGCTTCGACTACGGACGTGCCCCGCACACGCTCACACGGAACGACGACCACTCCGTGGTCTTCCACGGACCGGGCACCGACCTGCATCTCCAGTCCACCACCGGCATCCTGCTGCGCCCGGACGACGACGACATCACCGCCCGCTTCACCCTCTCGGCCGGTCAGGCGGCCGCCGTGGTGCTGACGAGCACGGTGAGCGGCGGCTCCGCCCCGCCGGCGCCCTCCCTCGACGGCATCGCCGAGGAGGTGGAGGCGTGCCGCGACTTCTGGCTGTCCTGGCTGCGTTCGTGTACGTACCGGGGCCGCTGGCAGGACATCGTGAACCGTTCGGCGATCACGCTCAAGCTGCTCACGTACGCCCCCACGGGAGCGCCGATCGCCGCCGCCACCATGGGGCTGCCCGAGCAGGTCGGCGGTGAGCGCAACTGGGACTACCGGTACACCTGGGTCCGCGACGCCGCACTGTCCGTCAGGGCCCTGATCGACCTGGGTTTCGAGTCGGAGGCGCAGGCCTTCCGCCGCTGGCTCCGCGACCGCATCGAGGCCGGAGGCACCGCCTCGGGCGACCCTCTCCAGATCATGTACCGCGTCGACGGCGACCCGCACCTGACCGAGGAGACCCTCGACCACCTGGAGGGCTACCTGGGCTCACGTCCCGTGCGGGCGGGCAACGCGGCGGCCGACCAGCTCCAGCTCGACATCTACGGCGAGGCCGCCGACGCCCTCGTGGGCGGCGACATGGGCGCGATCCGCGGCTGGAAGGCGCTGCGCGGTGTCCTGGACTGGCTCGCCGACCACTGGGACCGGCCCGACGAGGGCATATGGGAGACGCGTGGCGGCCGGCAGAACTTCACCTACAGCCGGCTGATGACCTGGGTGGCCTTCGACCGCGGCATCCACGCGGCCGCCGAGTTCTCCCGGCCCGCCGACGTCGAGCGCTGGACCGAGGTCAGGGACAAGGTGTTCGACCAGATCGTCGAGCACGGGTGGCACGAGAAACGGCAGGCCTTCGTGCAGCACTACGACACGGACGTGCTCGATGCCTCGCTGCTCCTCATGCCCCGGGTCGGTTTCCTCTCCCCGCGTGACCCGGACTGGCTCAGCACGCTCGACGCCATGGAGGAGGAGCTGGTCAGCGACAGCCTGGTCTACCGGTACGACCCCCACGCGTCTCCGGACGGCCTTCGGGGTTCCGAGGGAACCTTCAATCTGTGCAGCTTCTTCCACGTCGAGGCGCTGGCCCGCACCGGCCGGCTGAACCAGGCCCGGCACGCCTTCGACAAGATGCTCACCTACGCCAACCACGTCGGGCTGTTCGCCGAGGAGATCGGGCCGTCGGGGGAGCAACTGGGGAATTTCCCCCAGGCGTTCACGCATCTCTCGCTCGTCGTCGCGGCGATGGCGCTGGATGAGGAACTGTCGAAGGCGGAGGCCCGGCCGGGAGCCGGTGGCAACGGACACCCGGCCACCTTCGGTCTGACGGCGCCGGCCGAGGGCGGGGGCGGTGCAGATGGCTGAGCCGGTCGGCGCACGGTCGTCAGGACAGGCGCCGGGAGCGGCGTCAGGGGGGCAGGGACGGGTTCTCGCCGCTCTGGCGCTCGCGCAGTTCATCTGTAGTTTCGCCGGCTCCAACATGAACGTGATGATCAACGACATCAGCAAGGACCTGGACACCACGGTCCAGGGCGTGCAGGTGGCCATCACGATCTTCCTGCTGGTCATGGCCGCGCTGATGATCCCGGGCGGCAAACTGACCGACCGCCACGGCCGCAAGCGCTGCTTCCTGACCGGCCTCGTCGTCTACGCGATCGGCGCCCTGCTCAGCGCCGCCGCACCGGGACTCGGTGTGCTGATCCTCGGGAACTCGATCCTCGAAGGCATCGGCACCGCCCTGCTCATCCCGCCCGTCTACATCCTCACGACCCTGCTCCACCCCGATGTCACCTCCCGGGCCCGAGCGTTCGGGATCATCATGGCGCTGGGCGGCGTCGGGGCCGCCGCCGGACCGCTGATCGGCGGGCTCATCACCACGGCGATCAGCTGGCGCGCGGCCTTCGTGTTCCAGGCCCTCGTCATCGCCGTGATCGTCTGGCTCAGCCGGCACATCGACGATCCCCTGCCGCCCGATCCGACCCGCTCCTTCGACACCGGCGGGGCCGTACTCTCCGCCGCCGGACTCGTCCTCGTCGTGATGGGCATCCTGGCCGCCGACAACAGCATCTGGCTGATGATCGGCCTGCTGGTGCTCGGGGCCCTCGTACTGATGTGGTTCTTCCACTGGGTGCGTGCCAAGGAACAGTCCGGCAGGGAGCCCTTGCTGTCGCTCGGCCTGTTCCGCGACCGCACGTCCAACCTCGGGCTCGTCACCCAGAACGTCCAGTGGCTGCTGCTGATGGGCGCCTCGTTCACGGTGGCGGCCTACCTCCAGGTCGTACGCCACTACGACGCCATCCGGACCGGGGTCATCTTCACCGCGGCCACGCTCGGCCTGCTGGCCACCTCCCTGTCCGCCGAACGCCTCGCCCAGCGGCGCCCCCAGCGCACGCTCATCATGACCGGCTTCCTCGTGACCGTCGTGGGCATCGCGGTACTCATCGCCCTGGCCGCCGGCTCCACCAGCGCCTGGGCCTTCGTCCCCGGACTCCTTCTGATCGGGCTCGGCCTCGGTGTGATGCTCACCCCGTCGGTCAACGTCGTCCAGTCGAGCTTCCCCGAGGAGCAGCAGGGCGAGATCTCCGGCCTGTCCCGCAGCGTCTCCAACCTCGGCTCCTCGTTCGGCACGGCGATCGCCGGCACCATCCTGGTCTCCGGCCTCACCAGCGGCGCCTACGCGGCCGCCATGATCACCCTGGCGGTCATCGGTCTCGGCGGCTTCGGCGCCGCGGCCCTCCTGCCACGGCCGGCGCGGCGACCGCAGACGCACCGGGGGACCGGACCGCTGTCACCTTCCGGCCCTCCGGGCCGGCGGAGGGCCCGGGACGTGAACTCCTGAGGGGCCGCCCCTCACACCCGTGCGGCCGCCGTCGCCGAACAGCCCTCCCGGTCGGTGCGACCATGGACGACGAGCACACGACGAGCACACGCCGAGGGGGAATGCCGGATGCGGGCCGACGCGCAACGCAACGCGGAGAAGCTGCGGACGGCGGCAGCCGAGCTCTTCCGCGAACGAGGCCTCCAGGCCCCCCTGAAGGAGATCGCCCGCCGGGCCGGCGTGAGCCACGGCACCCTCTACAACCTCTTCGGCAGCCGCGAGGCGCTCATCGACGAGGTCGTCGCCGACCTGGCCGCGGACCGGCTCGAGGAGGTCGCCGAGCAGGCGCTGGCCCACGAGGACGCCTGGGACGGATTCGCGTTCTACATCGAGAAGATCTGCGAGCTACAGGTCGCCGACCCGGCGATCAGCGACGTGGTCACCGGCCGCTACCAGCACGCCGAACGCCTGATGGCCCTCTGCGAGCGTTCCCACGACAACGCCGGGCGCATCATCGAGCGGGCCCGGCAGGCCGGTGTCCTGCGCCCCGATTTCACCAGCCAGGACCTGCTGTTCGTCTTCGGCACCCACGCCCTGCTGTCCCCGGCCGCCAGGAACACGGCCCCCGACGCCTGGCGCCGGGGCATCGCCTTCCTGCTCGACGGCCTGCGCACCGAGGCCGCCCACCCACTCCCCGCCGACCCGATGACTCCGCAGCAGCTCAACGAGGTGATGGCCAACCTCAGCGGTATGCGGTGACCGCCGAAAGGGAGATCGTGTCCGGACGGACACCCCTCACTGGTTCGCCTTGCGCCGCGCCACACGCGTGCCCGCGGCGGGCTCCGGTGCGTCGTCGAACGGCAAGGTCTCTTCTTCCCCGAAGTCGGGGGCCTGGAAGGGGTTGGTCGCCGGTGGCGGCGATGCCGCGGTGGAGCAGCGGGGTTGCCCTTCCAGGGCGGAGAACAGCGACGTCAGATCGATGAGATGACTCTCTTTCGGTACAGGCCCCTGAAGGAGCCTGGTGTGCCGTGACCGGGCACAGCGGTCCTACAGCTTGGTCATCTTGGCGTACGGGCTCAGGATCCGCATCTGCGTCGAGCCGAAATCCACGAGCGCCGCGACCCCGTCCTCCATGCCGACCACGCGGCCGAGGCCGTACATGTCGTGGGTGACCTGGTCGCCCACGGCGAAGTGCTTGGGAGCCGGTGTGACCGGGGCCTTGAAGGGGCTGGTAGGCAGATGACGCTTCGGTGCAGCAGGCTTTGTCATGGTTCAGTATGAGCCTACGCGCGGCCTGTTCACTGTGGCCGTCGGCACAGATCCACATCGCAGCAACCGCTCCATGCCACTGACCTGGGACTTCGAGACCCGGTGAGACGAAATTGGAACGGACGGACCACGACCGGACAACGTCGAAGGGCCCCACCGCGAACGGTGGGGCCCTTCGACGTCGTGCCCGGTGAGGCACTGGCGGAGGATACGAGATTCGAACTCGTGAGGGGTTGCCCCCAACACGCTTTCCAAGCGTGCGCCCTAGGCCTCTAGGCGAATCCTCCGCCGGAAACATTACATGACCGAGGGGAGTGCTCGCGAACTCGTTCCCGCAGGCCGGCATCGGGTACTCTGTGCGGAGCCCCTCACGCGGCGCTATCTGACTGAACTCCCCCAGGGCCGGAAGGCAGCAAGGGTAGGTCGGCTCTGGCGGGTGCGTGGGGGGCGCTTGCGTTGTGGGCCGGGGCGAGGGGGTGCCGGGCTCGGGCGGGGCTCGTTGTCGGTGAGCGCCTATAACCTCGTAAGCGTGTCGTCTCTCGCGCTGTACCGCCGCTACCGCCCGGAGTCCTTCACCGAGGTCATCGGGCAGGAGCATGTCACCGACCCGCTGCAGCAGGCGCTGCGGAACAACCGGGTCAATCACGCGTACCTGTTCAGCGGGCCGCGCGGTTGTGGCAAGACGACCAGCGCGCGGATCCTGGCCCGCTGCCTGAACTGCGAGAAGGGGCCGACGCCGACCCCGTGCGGGGAGTGCCAGTCCTGCCGGGACCTGGCCAGGAACGGGCCGGGCTCGATCGACGTCATCGAGATCGACGCCGCTTCGCACGGTGGTGTGGACGATGCCCGTGAGCTGCGCGAGAAGGCCTTCTTCGGGCCCGCGAGCAGCCGGTACAAGATCTACATCATCGACGAGGCCCACATGGTCACGCCGGCCGGGTTCAACGCTCTGCTGAAGGTCGTCGAGGAGCCCCCGGAGCATCTGAAGTTCATCTTCGCCACCACCGAGCCCGAGAAGGTCATCGGGACGATCCGGTCGCGGACCCACCACTACCCGTTCCGGCTCGTGCCGCCCGGGACACTCCGGGACTACCTCGCCGAGGTGTGCGGGAAGGAGAACATCCCCGTCGAGGAAGGTGTCCTTCCGCTCGTCGTGCGGGCCGGCGCGGGCTCCGTGCGTGACTCCATGTCCGTCATGGACCAGCTGCTCGCCGGCGCCGGGGAGGAGGGTGTGACGTATGCCATGTCCACCTCGCTGCTCGGGTACACCGACGGGTCGCTGCTCGACTCCGTCGTGGAGGCCTTCGCCACCGGGGACGGCGCCGCCGCCTTCGAGGTCGTGGACCGGGTCATCGAGGGCGGCAACGACCCCCGGCGGTTCGTCGCCGACCTGCTGGAGCGGCTGCGGGACCTGGTGATCCTCGCCGCGGTTCCGGACGCCGTGGACAAGGGGCTCATCGACGCCCCCGCCGACGTCCTGGAGCGGATGCAGGCCCAGGCCGGCACCTTCGGCGCCGCCGAGCTCAGCCGTGCCGCCGACCTCGTCAACGAGGGCCTGACCGAGATGCGCGGGGCCACCTCGCCGCGTCTCCAGCTCGAACTCATCTGCGCGCGCGTGCTGCTGCCCGCCGCGTACGGCGACGAGCGCTCCGTCATGGCCCGCCTCGACCGTCTGGAGCGGGGGGTCAACTTCTCCGCGGGGCCTGCGGGCGCGCCCGCCGCGGGGTACGTCCCCGGTCCCGATGCGCATGCCCACGCGGGCGGCGGCGGTGCCGGAGGCGATGGCGGTGTCGGCGGCGGCGGTGTGCAGGTACCGCCCGGTGGCGGGGTCGCGGCGGCCCGCGCCGCCGTGCGCGGCTCCGGCGGCAGCGGCGCGCCCGCCGCCGCCACGCCCGCGCCCGCCCCCTCCCCGGCACCCCCGGCGCCCGCGGCGCCCCCCGCTTCCCCACCGGCCCCCGAACGCACCCCGACCCCTGCTCCGGCGACCGCTCCGGCCCCCGGTGCCTGGCCCACCGCCGCATCCGCCGGCGGCGGCCGACGGCCCGGCGGCTGGCCCACGGCGGCCCCGGCAGGCGGCGGACAGCCGTCCCCGCCGCCCACGGCCCCCCCTGCTCCGGCCCCTGCCCCTGCCCCGGCAGCCGCCCAGCCCGCACCCGCGCAGCAGGCCCCCGCCGCCCCCGGTGGCCTCGACCCGCGCATGCTCTGGCCGAACATCCTGGAAGTGGTGAAGAACCGCCGCCGCTTCACCTGGATCCTGCTCAGCCAGAACGCCCAGGTGGTCGGCTTCGACGGCACCACCCTGCAACTCGGCTTCGTCAACGCCGGCGCCCGCGACAACTTCGCGAGCAGCGGCAGCGAGGATGTGCTGCGGCAGGCGCTGGCCGAGCAGTTCAACGTGCAGTGGAAGATCGAGGCCGTCGTCGACCCCTCCGGCGGTTCGGCGCCCCCGCCGGCCGGCGGCTTCGGCGGAGGCGGCGGCACCGGTGCCGGTAGTGGCTACGGCGGCGCCGGTCCCGCGAGCGCCTCCCCGCAGCGCCCGCCCGCTCCCCAGCCGTCCGCGTCGGCACCGTCCCGGTCGCAGGCCGGGTTCTCGGCCCCGGCCGCTCCGGCCCCCGCCCCCCGCCAGGCCTCCGCCCCCGAGCCGGCCCCCGTCTCCCCCGAGGACGACATCCCCGAGGACGACGACCCCGACCTCGACGAGTCGGCCCTCTCCGGCCACGAACTCATCGTGCGGGAGCTGGGGGCGACGGTGATGGAGGAGTTCACCAACGAGTAGCCCTCCGGGACGAGTAGCCCTCCGGGGCCCGCGTCGGCTTCGGCTCCCTCCGTCGCCTTCGTAGGAACGCACAAGCTCCCCACCCCCCGGCTCTCATGAGGAACGCCAGATAGGCTGACCCCCGTGAAGGTCCTCGTCATCGGCAGCGGTGCCCGCGAACACGCCCTGTGCCGCTCCCTGTCCCTCGACCCCGACGTCACCGCGCTGTACTGCGCCCCCGGCAACGCCGGCATCGCCGAGGTCGCCGAGCTGCGCCAGGTCGACGCGCTCGACGGCAAGGCCGTGTCCGCGCTGGCCACCGAGCTGGGCGCCGACCTGGTGGTGGTGGGCCCGGAGGCCCCGCTGGTCGCCGGGGTCGCCGACGCCGTGCGCGAGGCGGGCGCCGCGGTGTTCGGCCCCTCCCAGGAGGCCGCGCAGCTCGAAGGGTCCAAGGCCTTCGCCAAGGACGTGATGGCGGCGGGCGGCGTACCGACCGCTCGCTCGTACGTGTGTACGAACGCCGACGAGGTCGCCGAGGCCCTCGACGCCTTCGGCGCCCCGTACGTGGTCAAGGACGACGGACTGGCCGCCGGCAAGGGCGTCGTGGTCACCTCCGACCTCGACGCCGCGAAGGCCCACGCGGCCGGCTGTGAGCGCGTCGTCATCGAGGAGTTCCTCGACGGCCCGGAGGTCTCGCTCTTCGCGATCACCGACGGCCGGACGGTGGTCCCGCTTCAGCCCGCCCAGGACTTCAAGCGTGCGCTGGACGGCGACGAGGGCCCCAACACCGGCGGCATGGGCGCGTACTCCCCGCTGCCGTGGGCCGACCCGAAGCTGGTCGAGGAGGTGCTCCAGACCGTCCTCCAGCCGACCGTCGACGAGATGCGCCGCCGGGGCACGCCGTTTTCCGGCCTTCTCTACGCCGGTCTCGCGATCACCAGCCGGGGCGTACGGGTCATCGAGTTCAACGCCCGCTTCGGCGACCCGGAGACCCAGGTCGTGCTGGCCCGTCTGAAGACCCCGCTGGCCGGAGTCCTGCTCGCCGCCGCGAACGGCACCCTGACCGACCTCGAGCCGCTGCGCTGGAGCGACGACGCGGCCGTCACCGTGGTCGTGGCCTCGCACAACTACCCCGGCACCCCGCGCACCGGCGACCCGATCACCGGCCTCGACGACGTGGCGGCCGTGGACGCCCCGCACGCCTACGTCCTGCACGCCGGCACCAGGCGCGACGGCGACACCGTCCTGAGCGCGGGCGGGCGTGTGCTGTCCGTCACAGCCACCGGCAAGGACCTGACCGAGGCGCGCGACCGGGCGTACACCGCCGTCGCCCGGATCCGCCTCGACGGCTCCCAGCACCGTAAGGACATCGCGGCGAAGGCGGCCGTGGACGCGGCGGGCGCGTAAAACCGCCGGTCGTGAGCACCTTGTGGACAGCCGGGCCCCGGATGCGAATCCGGGGCCCGATCGTTGCTGTGTGTCGTACAGCTCTGACCATGGCCATTCCATCGAGTGACCGATGCCCCATCCGGCTGACGGGGGCGCAGGCCCCAACTAGGGTGCGGCGCAAGCGTTCCGGCACTTGGCCCACCGGCATTGCGATGTCAGTGACGGGTGCCACAGTGGGGGAGTGACCAACGCCAGGACAGCGCGAGGACAGCACGGAGGGGGTGAGGTCCGGTCGTGACCGGTATGGGTGTGGAGGCGGGCGCACAGGCCGCGCGTTCCCGGGCCCTGGCCGTGCTGCGGGTGCGCGGCCGGGCGCTGGCCGTCGCCGTACTGCCCGCGGCGGTCGCCGTGATCCTGCTGGCCGGCGATTCCAGCGGTCACCTCGTCGGCCGGGGCTGGGACATCGCCCGCTGGGTCGTGAGCGTGCTGGCGCTGGTGGTGCTGCTGGCCGCCGTGGGCATCGGCCTGGTCGTCGCCCGCGCCAGGCCCGCGGAGACGCCCACGGTGCCGATCGCCGAGGACTCCGCGCCGGACCTGTACCGCATGGTGCGTGACCTCGCCGACCGCCTCGACGTGCCCGTGCCGTCCGCGATAGCGCTCACGCCGGACTGCGACAGCTGGCTGGAGGACCGTACGCACCCGGCCCACGGCCCGCCGCCGCGCGAGTCCGGCGACGAGATAGCCGGGCCGGGGCGGCGCCATCGCCGTACGCCCGCCGCGCCCGTCCTCGTCATCGGCTCCCCGTTCCTGTGGTGGATGCGGGTCGGTGAGCTACGGGCGGTCCTCGCCCCGGTCGTCGCCGGTACGGGACCCTCCGCCCACCCGGACATAGCCGCTGCCCGGCGTTTCGTACGGGGGCTGGACGCGGCGGTGGCCGTGGCCTCGACCCCCGGCCGCTGCGCGCTGACCCGGGGAGTGTGCGCGGGCCTCGGCTGGGTGGCCCGGCTGCTGCTGCGGGGCTGCCGGGAGCACGCGGCCCTGATGGAGCGCGGGGTCGCGGCCGCGGCCGCCGAGCGTGCACAGGCTGTGGATTACGGCCTGCGGATCGTCGCCCAGGAACAGGTGGGACTGGCGTACGCGGGCTGGGACCGGCTGCTGACCCGGGTCGCGCTGCCCGCCTGGCGGATGGGCCGCTGGCCGTCCCGGCTGGACGCGGGCGTCGTCGCGGCGCTCACCGAGCTGTCCCGGCGCGACCGGCTGGCCGAGGGCTTCGCCTCCCGGCTGGGCGAGCGTCCCGCCTGCGATCTGCTCGAGGAGCCCGGCGCGGTGGACGAGGCCGCCTCCCTGCTCGCCGCCCGCCTCTTCCACGGCGGCCCCGCCGAGCCCTGCCCGCAGTGGTCCCCGGTCGACTGGCAGGAGTACCCGGACGAGGTCGTCGACCGCACCTGGCGCACCGACGCGGCCCGTCTCCACCGGGTCCTGGACTCCCTGGGCGTCCGCCCCGCCCCCGCCCCCACGGCGGCCTACGGCCCGACCCTGTCCCGGGTACTGGACCACCTCGCGTCCCCGCCGGCCGCCGGCACCGCGCAGGCCGAACCGGGCGAGCACCGGCCTCCCTATGCCGAGGCCGCCGAATTCGGCCACGAGCCCGCCGACGCCGACCCGCTGAACGAGCGCAGCGCCACGCTCGCCGCCAGACTCGGCGCCGAGGTGGCCCGTGAGGAGGCCACCGGGTCGGGCCCGGCAGCCGCGGCCGGACCGGGCGCCGCGGGCCAGAGCCCCGCCACCGCCCTCTGGGACGACGGCGCGCTCCCCCTGTTCCCGCTCCAGCCCCCGCGCGCCGACCGCGACCTGCTCGCCGACCACGTCACGGCGATGGTGTGCTGCGCCGCGGTCGACACGGCCGGCGCGAGCCCGGGGCTGGACTGGCTCGACGGCCCGCTGCTTCTCGTCAACGGCGAAAGAGCCGCCGACCTCTCCTCCCGGGTGCTCAGCCTGATCGAGGAGGGGGATCCGACCCCGCTGCGGGCCTGGCTGGTGGAGTCGGGCATACGCCCGGAGAAACCGGTACGCCTCGTCTGACGGCCGCTGTACCGGAGCAGGCACTTCCAGTTCAGGTCAATTCGCAACGAATAGTGACCGTACGCGTGCTGAATGTGATGTGCTGGGACCGACCACGCGCATGGCAAGCGCATACGACATACGACAGACACACGAGCGCACAGGCGCACGGCCCGTACACGGGCCCACAGGCTCACAGACCGAGTCGCACAGACGAGACCACGGGGGCACGAGGGAGGGGAGCGGCCATGGCCTCTGACCACATCCGCCGCTGGGAGTCGGGAGCACTCGCGCACGCCGTCACGGACCCCTTCGGGCAGGGCCCCGTCCCCTGGCTGCGGGGCAGCGAGACGTACTTCGACGACACCGGACACGTCGTCCCCTGGTACGTGGACACCACCCAGCAGCACACACAGACGACCCGCGGCGGCCGGGACACCCCGCGCGTCCCGGCGCCCCGCGCCTCCGGCGGCGGTCCGCGCTCCGCCGACGACGTGCACCGCCAGATCAAGGGCTTCACCTCCACCGGAGCGGTCGCGCCCGGCGAGGCCGTCGACTTCCACATCACCGTCGACCCGCCCCAGCAGTTCAGCGTGGACATCTACCGCATCGGCCACTACGGCGGCGACGGCGCGGCGAAGATCACCACCAGCCCCCGCCTCTCCGGCATCGTCCAGTCCCCGCCGCTGACCGCCGACCGCACGGTCTCCTGCCACCACTGGTGGCTCTCCTGGCGCCTCCAGGTGCCGTCGTACTGGTCGATCGGGGCGTACGTCGCGGTGCTCACCACGGCCGACGGCTACCGCTCCCACGTGCCGTTCACCGTCCGGGACAACCACCCGGCGGACCTGCTCCTGCTGCTGCCCGACATCACCTGGCAGGCCTACAACCTCTACCCGGAGGACGGCCACACCGGCGCCAGTCTCTACCACGCCTGGGACGAGAAGGGCCTCCTGCTGGGCGAGGCCGACGCGGCGACGACGGTCTCCTTCGACCGCCCGTACGCGGGCGCGGGCCTGCCCCTGCACGTCGGTCACGCCTACGACTTCATCCGCTGGGCCGAGCGCTACGGCTACGACATCGCCTACGCCGACGCCCGCGACCTGCACGCCGGCCGCGTCGACCCCACCCGCTACCGAGGGCTGGTCTTCCCCGGCCACGACGAGTACTGGTCCACGCAGATGCGCCGCACGGCGGAGCTGGCCCGGGAGAACGGCACGTCCCTGGTCTTCCTCTCCGCCAACACCATGTACTGGCAGGTCGAGCTCGGCCCGTCCCCCTCCGGCGTCCCCGACCGTCTGCTGACCTGCCGCAAACGCAGGGGCCCTGGCAAGCCCGTGCTCTGGCGCGAGATCGACCGCCCCGAGCAGCAGCTGGTCGGCATCCAGTACGCGGGCCGGGTCCCCGAGCCGCATCCCCTGGTCGTGCGCAACGCCAAGCACTGGCTGTGGGAGGCGACGGGCGCACACGAGGGCGACGAGATTCCCGGCATGGTCGCAGGCGAGGCCGACCGCTACTTCCCGCGCACCCCGCTCCCCGAGCACGAGGAGCGCATCCTGCTCTCCCACTCCCCGTACACCGACGGCGAAGGCGTCCTGCGCCACCAGGAGACCTCCCTCTACCGCGCCCCCTCCGGCGCCCTGGTGTTCGCCGCCGGCACCTTCGCCTGGTCGCCGGCCCTGGACCGCCCCGGCCACACGGACCCGCGTATCCAGCGCGCCACCGCCAATCTGCTGGACCGTATCTGCAAGCGCGACTGACCGCCGTCCGCGATCGCGACCGACCCGCCGTCCGTGGCGGACGTCCCATACGGGACAATCAAGCCATAGGACAGAACCACGGGGAGGAACCGTGTCCGGATTCGTAGAAAAGCCCGAACCGATCCAGGTTCCGGGGCTGGTGCATCTGCACACCGGCAAGGTGCGCGAGCTGTACCAGAACGAGGCGGGGGATCTCGTGATGGTCGCCAGCGACCGCATGTCCGCCTACGACTGGGTGCTGCCGACCGAGATCCCCGACAAGGGCCGGGTCCTCACCCAGCTCTCCCTGTGGTGGTTCGACCAGCTGCGCGACCTGGTCCCCAACCATGTGATCAGCACCGAGCTGCCCGCCGGCGCCCCCGCCGACTGGCAGGGCCGCACTCTGGTCTGCAAGTCCCTGAAGATGCTCCCGGTCGAGTGCGTGGCCCGCGGCTACCTCACCGGTTCGGGCCTCGCCGAGTACCAGGAGTCCCGTACGGTCTGCGGCCTCGCCCTCCCCGAAGGCCTCGTCGACGGCTCCGAGCTGCCCGCCCCGATCTTCACCCCGGCCACCAAGGCCGAGGTGGGCGAGCACGACGAGAACGTCTCCTACGAGGAGGTCGCCCGCCAGGTCGGCGCCGACACCGCCGCCCGGCTGCGCCAGGCCACCCTCGCCGTCTACACCCGCGGCCGGGACATCGCCCGCGACCGCGGGGTCATCCTGGCCGACACCAAGTTCGAGTTCGGCTTCGACGGCGACACGCTCGTCCTCGCCGACGAGGTCCTCACCCCGGACTCCTCCCGCTTCTGGCCGGCCGACCAGTGGCAGCCGGGCCGCGCGCAGCCCTCGTACGACAAGCAGTTCGTCCGTGACTGGCTGACCTCCGCCGAGTCCGGCTGGGACCGCAGGAGCGAGCAGCCCCCGCCCGCGCTGCCGCAGCAGGTCGTGGAGGCGACCCGGGCGAAGTACGTGGAGGCGTACGAGCGTCTGACGGGCGTCAGCTGGTCGTAGGACACGAAGAAGCCCCCCGGCGGAAACCGGGGGGCTTGATCAGAGCGGACGACGAGGCTCGAACTCGCGACCTCAACCTTGGCAAGGTTGCGCTCTACCAACTGAGCTACGTCCGCAGTGCGCCGTGGCGCGAGAGCAACTATACCCAACCTCGCTCCCGGGCGAGACGGACAGCCGTGTGCCGGTTCTCCGCCCCCAGCTTGGTCGCGGCCGAGGAGAGGTAGTTCCGCACGGTCCCCGGCGACAGCGCGGCACGCTCGGCGATCTCCGCGACCGGCGCCCCGTCGGCGGCCAGCTCCAGCACCTCCGCCTCCCGCGCGGTCAGCGGCGAGTCCCCGGCGGAGATCGCGTCGGCGGCCAACTCCGGGTCGACGTAACGGTTCCCGGCGTGCACGGTACGGATGATCTCCGCGAGCCGCTGCGCGCTGACCGTCTTGGGTACGAATCCGCGCACACCCGCCGCAAGGGCCCTTTTCAGATGTCCGGGCCGCCCGTGACCGGTGACGATCAGCACCTGGCAGCCGGGCAGTTCGGCGCGCAGGGCTGTGGCGACCTTCACACCGTCGGCGCCCGGCATCTGGAGGTCCAGGACCGCCACATCGGGTGCGTGGGCCCGCGCCATCGCCAGCGCCTCCGGGCCGGTGGCCGCCTCCGCGACGACCAGGAGGTCGTCCTCCAGCGCGAGCAGCGCGGCCAGCGCGCCCCGGATCAGATGCTCGTCGTCGGCGAGCAACAGGCGTACCGGAGTACTCATGACGCGACCTCACTCACACCGGTCACACGCGCCAGGGGCACCTCTGCGACCAACCTGAACCCGTCCGCCCCGACGGGCCCCGCCTCCAGCGTCCCGTCGACCGCCGCCAGCCGTTCCCGCAGCCCGGCGAGGCCCGAGCCGCCGCTCCCGCCGGGACCGGCGACCCCGTCGTTCTCGACCGTCAGCACCACAGACCCCTCCCGTACCCGCAGCCCCACCGCGCACCGCCCCGCGTCCCCGTGCCGCAGCACGTTCGTCGTCGCCTCCCGCACCACCCAGCCGAGCGCGGACTGCACGTCGGGGGGCAGCCCGTCGGCGTTCCCGGTGATCTCGCAGTCGATCCCGGCCGCCGCCAACACACCCTGGGCGCCAAGGAGTTCCACGCCGAGATCGGCCTCCCGGTAGCCCCGTACGACCTCCCGCACCTCCCGTTGGGACTCCTGCGCGATGCGCTGCACCTCGATCATCTGCTCCACCGCCTCCGGCCGCCCGCGCCGGGCCAGTTGCACGGCCAGTTCGCTCTTCAGCGAGATGACGGACAGGTTCCGCCCCAGCACGTCGTGCAGATCCCGCCCGAACCGCAACCGCTCCTCGGCGACGGCGAGCCGGGCCCTGGTCTCGCGGGCGGCGTCGAGTTCGTAGACGGCGTCGAGCAGCCAGATGGAGAAGATCGAGGTGAAGGCGAGGAAGCCGGCGCCGAGCAGCACCATCACCATCGTGACCAGGGTGTCGGCGCCGGGCATGCCCATGGGGAAGGCCACGGAGGCGCCCGCGGAGAAGCCCGCCACGATCGCGAACACACGCCTTCGGTTTCGCACGCCCAGCGCGATGGTGCCGGCACCGAAGACCAGGACGATTCCGAAGATCGTGTCCGCAGCGGTGTCGACGCCGTCGCCCTTCGGGCCGCGCTCGGCGACCCCGATCGCGGTGACGGCGGCCACCGCGGTGACGGCAGCGAGCATCCACAGCGTGCGCAGGGGCTGTTCGCGCCGCCCCCGCGTCCAGTCCAGCGCCCGCGACGCGGTCACGGCCGCCGCGGTGGCGTGTCCGCACACCATCAGCAGCAGCACGGTCGCGAGCCGCGGTCCCGTCTGGCTGAAGACGGGCAGTCCGACCACGGTGACCTCGACCAGCGCGAAGAAGTGGAACGACCACCGGGTGTACGTCTCGACCTTCTCCGGTGTGCTCTTGCGCCGCCACCAGCCGGCGGGCCTGCCCGTGTCCCTCATGCCCTGCCCCCCGTACGTCACCGCCGCGGTTCCCAGCGGAACCACCGCCGTACAGCAAACACCGCCACGAGGGTCCAGGCCAGCGCGGTCGCCAGGGCGCCCAGCGCCTCGTACGCGCTCAGCTCGCCGGTCCAGCCGGCGCGGACCAGCCGGATCGCCGGGGACAGCGGGAGGAGTTCGCAGACGGAGGCGAGGCGGTCGGGCATGATCTCCGCCGGGATCGCGATGCCCGAGCCCATCATGGAGACGAGCACCAGCGGCAGCGCGGTCACCTGGGCGCTCTCGGCGGTCCTGGTGAGGGAGGCGGTGAGGGCCGCGAGCGCGGCGGACAGCACCAGGCCCAGCAGCAGCCCCAGGACGGTCAGATACGGCGCCTTGGGCGCCCCGGTGTCCAGGAGCGCCGTGCAGGCCGCGGCCAGCAGCAGCGACTGGGTGAGGCCGAGGCCGACCGCGGGCAGGGCGGTGCCGGTGAGGATCTCGGCGTCGCCGAGTTCGCCGGTGCGCAGCCGTTTGAGGACGAGTTCCTCGCGGCGGGCGACGAACGCGCTCACCAGGGAGGTGTACACGGAGAAGAGGAAGGAGAAGCCGACCGCGGAGGTCAGCATCACCGCACCGACGGTCAGCCCCTCGGCCTTCAGGTCCATCTGGTCGATCGCCGGCCGCACGCAGAACGGCACCGCGAGCGGCACGAGCAGCGCGGTGGTCACCGCCCCGCGGTTGCGGCCGAGCAGGGCGAGTTCGGCGCGGGCCAGGGCACGCAGCCGCCGGGCGACGGGAGTGAGGGCCAGGGTGCTCATGCCATCGCCTCCTGCTCCCGCGCGATCCCCAGGAACGCTTCCTCCAGCGAGGCCGACCGCACGTCCAGTCGGCGCAGTTCCACTCCGGCCCGCTCGGCCCACACCAGCAGTCCGGTCGCGGTGCGCTGGAGTTCACGCGTGCGCAGCCGTACGGCCCTGCCGGTCACCTCGTGTCCGCACACCCCCAGCTCGGCGAGCGGGGGCAGGTCCCCGAGGAAGTAGCCCTCGGGCAGGTCGAAGGAGATCCGCGAAGGCCGGCCGGCGGTCACCTCGGCGGGTGTCCCGGCGACCGCGACGCGCCCCTCGTGCAGGATCGCGAGCCGGTCGGCGAGGCCCTCGGCCTCCTCCAGGTAGTGGGTGGTCAGCAGCACGGTGGTGCCGCTGTCGCGCAGCGCCCGCACCAACTCCCAGGTGTCGCGGCGCCCTTCGACGTCCAGGCCGGTCGTCGGCTCGTCCAGGAACAGGACTTCCGGTTCGCCGAGCAGGGCCAGCGCGAGGTCCAGCCGCCGCCGTTCACCCCCGGACAGCTGCTTCACCCGCACCCCGGCCTTCCCGGCCAGCCCCACCAGGCCCAGTGCCTCTCCCTCGGGCCGGGCCCCGCTCGTGCACCCCGCCCACATCCGCGCGGTCTCGGCGACCGTCAGTTCGGAGGGGAAGCCGCCCTCCTGGAGCATCACTCCGGTGCGCGGGCGTACGGCGGCCCGCTCCAGGTAGGGATCGTGGCCGAGCACCCGCACCCGGCCCCCGGCCGGTGCCGCGAGCCCCTCCAGGAGTTCGACCGTCGAGGTCTTGCCCGCGCCGTTGGTGCCGAGCAGCGCGAAAACCTCCCCGCGGGCCACGGAGAAGCTGATTCCGCGCACCGCCTCGAACCCGCCCCCGTACACGCGCCGGAGGTCGGTGACCTCGATCACGCGCTCGTATTCGTCGCTGTGTGTGCCGTCCGCGCTGTCCGTGCTGTCCATGTGTCCCCTCTGGTCCATGGATTCAGCGTCCGGGCGGCCGGGGCCGGGCAGCAGTGCGCGGTGTCATCACTCGGCATGACAAATGTCAGACGGCGCCGGGTCCGTGTTCGTGGCAGGTTCGCGGCATACGAAAAAACCCCGGTCGTGATGACCGGGGCTTCTCTGGAGCGGACGACGAGGCTCGAACTCGCGACCTCAACCTTGGCAAGGTTGCGCTCTACCAACTGAGCTACGTCCGCACTGCCCCCGACCGGCTCCCACCGATCGGTGCGAGCACCAGCCTACCTGATCCACAAGCTGATCAGGACCGGCGGTGCAGAGCGGGTGACAGGAATTGCACACTGCGCCTTCCCCCTGGAAGGGGGATGTTCTACTACTGAACTACACCCGCATGTACTCCGTGGGCTCCGGCTTTTCGGCCTTGCCCCTCGGCGTGCTCCAGACATTAGCTGATCAGCAGGGGGGTTGCGCAAGTCGGCTGCTCCCGGGGGCCGCCTCCCGCGCAACTCGGCTGCTCCCAGGGTCCGCTGACGGGCCCTGGGAGCTCACCCCTCGCGGGCGTCACTGTGCCGCGCTGAACGCCTCGTAGACCTTCTTGGGGATGCGGCCGCGCGCGGGCACGTCCATCTTGTTCGCCTGCGCCCAGGCGCGGACCGCCGCGGGGTCGGGGGCGACCTCCGTCTGGCGGTACGCCTTGCCCGACTTCGACCGCTTGCGGCCGGCCGTCACGTAGGGCTCAAGAGCCTTACGCAGTTTCTTGGCATTGCCCTGGTTCAGGTCGATCTCGTACGACTTGCCGTCGAGTCCGAAGGCGATCGTTTCCGCCGCTTCCGAGCCGTCGATGTCGTCAAAGAGAGTGACCACGACCTTCTGCGCCACGAATATCGGTCCCTTCGTGCGACACCTCGCCGGTGATGACGTGCCAAGACGCCCGGAAGATGTCGACTGTCCGCCTGTTATTGGGCAAAGTATCGACTATTGCCAATTCATTTGTACAGTGCCCGGCATTGCAAAGTGAAGCCCGACTAAATCCGTCCGCGTGTCCGAGCGCAATAGAGGCCGTGGATCGATCCCGGAACTTTCCCAGAATTTTTCGCGCTGGTCGCCGTCCGACACCGGATCGTGATGGCCCTCACGTAGGTTCCTACAACTCTACCCGCGTAGAAATTTTGTGCGGGTAGTCTGAAGGAACCTGCTCAGCACCACACACCGGGAGTGCCAGTGGCACGCGTCGTAGTCGACGTCATGCTCAAGCCGGAGATCCTCGACCCCCAGGGCCAGGCGGTGCAGCGCGCACTGCCGCGACTGGGTTTCGAAGGCATCTCCGACGTACGTCAGGGAAAGCGATTCGAACTGGAAGTTGACGGGCCGGTCGACGAGGCCGCGCTCGCCCGCATTCACGATCTTGCCGAATCCTTCCTCGCCAACACCGTGATCGAGGACTTCACCGTCAAGGTGGAGGAAGTCGCGGAGGCCACGAAGTGACCGCTCGTATTGGCGTCGTCACTTTCCCGGGAAGCCTCGATGACCGGGACACCCAGCGGGCGATCCGTCTCGCGGGTGCCGAACCGGTCGCCCTCTGGCACAAGGACAAGGACCTCAAGCAGGTCGACGCCGTGGTGCTGTGCGGAGGTTTCTCCTACGGCGACTATCTGCGCGCCGGTGCCATCGCCCGTTTCTCGCCGGTGATGGAGCCCCTCATCGAACAGGCGAAGGCCGGCCTGCCGGTCCTCGGCATCTGCAACGGCTTCCAGATCCTCACCGAGGCCCACCTGCTCCCGGGCGCGATGCTCGGCAACGACCACCTCCACTTCATCTGCCGCGACCAGAAGCTGCGGGTGGAGAACGCGGAGACCTCCTGGACCAGCGACTACCGCGCGGGCCAGGAGATCCACATTCCGCTGAAGAACATGGACGGCCGGTACGTCGCCGACGAGTACACGCTCGACAAGCTGGAGGCCGAGGGCCGGGTCACCTTCCGGTACATGGTCCGCGGCGAAGCCGCTGATGGATACGGCAATCCGAACGGTTCGCTCCGGGACATCGCCGGCATCAGCAACGAGGCCGGGAACGTCGTGGGGCTGATGCCGCACCCGGAGCACGCCGTCGAGCCCCTCATCGGGTCCGGCCGTACCGACGGTCTCCCCTTCTTCACCTCGATCCTCAAGAAGCTGGTCAACGCATGAGCCGGACGCCTCTGGACACGGTCGAGCACGCGGCCGCGACCCCCGACGTCGAGCTGCCCTGGGCCGAACTCGGCCTGAAGAAGGACGAGTACGAGCGGGTCGTGGAGATCCTGGGCCGCCGGCCCACGGGTGCGGAACTCGCGATGTACTCCGTCATGTGGTCCGAGCACTGCTCGTACAAGTCCTCCAAGGTCCACCTCCGCCAGTTCGGCGAGAAGGCCCCGGAGTCCGACGCCCTCCTCGTCGGCATCGGCGAGAACGCCGGCGTCGTCGACGTCGGCCAGGGCTACGCGGTCACCTTCAAGGTCGAGTCGCACAACCACCCGTCCTACGTCGAGCCCTACCAGGGCGCGGCCACGGGTGTCGGCGGCATCGTCCGCGACATCATCGCGATGGGAGCCCGCCCGGTCGCCGTGGTCGACCCGCTGCGCTTCGGCGCGGCCGACCACCCGGACACCAAGCGCGTCCTGCCCGGTGTCGTCGCGGGCATCGGCGGCTACGGCAACTGCCTGGGCCTGCCCAACATCGGCGGCGAGGTCGTCTTCGACGCCTGCTACCAGGGCAACCCGCTGGTCAACGCCGGTGCCATCGGTGTGATGCGGCACGAGGACATCCACCTCGCGAAGGCGTCCGGCGCCGGCAACAAGGTCATCCTGTACGGGGCCCGGACCGGCGGCGACGGCATCGGCGGCGCGTCGATCCTGGCGTCCGAGACCTTCGACGACGCGAAGCCCTCCAAGCGCCCTGCCGTCCAGGTCGGCGACCCCTTCCAGGAGAAGCTCCTCATCGAGTGCACCCTGGAGGCCTTCAAGGAGAAGCTGGTCGTCGGCATCCAGGACCTCGGCGCGGCCGGCCTGTCCTGTGCCACGTCCGAGCTCGCCTCCAACGGCTCCGGCGGCATGCGCGTGACGCTGGACGACGTCCCCCTGCGTGACTCCACGCTCTCGCCCGAGGAAATCCTCATGAGCGAGTCGCAGGAACGCATGTGCGCGGTGGTGGAGCCGGAGAAGGTCGACCGGTTCCTGGAGATCTGCGAGAAGTGGGACGTCATCGCCACCGTCATCGGCGAGGTGACCGACGGCGACCGCCTCGAGATCTACTGGCACGGCGGCAAGATCGTCGACGTCGACCCGCGCACGGTCGCGCACGAGGGCCCCGTCTACGAGCGCCCGTACGCCCGCCCGTCCTGGCAGGACGAGCTCCAGGCCGACGACGCGAACAAGCTGGCGCGGCCGGCGACCTCCGAGGAGCTGAAGGACCAGGTCCTCAAGCTGGTCGGGTCGCCGAACCAGGCCTCCAAGAAGTGGATCACCTCGCAGTACGACCACTTCGTGCAGGGCAACACCGTCCTCGCCCAGCCCGAGGACTCCGGCATGATCCGCATCGACGAGGAGACCGGCCTCGGCGTGGCGATCGCGACCGACGGCAACGGCCGGTACGCCAAGCTCGACCCGTACACCGGCGCGCAGCTGGCCCTCGCGGAGGCCTACCGGAACGTGGCGACGACCGGCGCCAAGCCGCTCGCCGTCTCCGACTGCCTGAACTTCGGCTCACCCGAGGACCCGGCGGTGATGTGGCAGTTCGCGGAGGCCGTGCGCGGTCTGGCGGACGCCTGTCAGCAGCTGGGCACCCCGGTGACCGGCGGCAACGTCTCCCTCTACAACCAGACGGGCGAGGCCGCCATCCACCCGACCCCGGTCGTGGCCGTCCTCGGCGTCATCGACGACGTCGCGCGCCGCACGCCGGTCGCCTTCCAGGAGGAGGGCCAGCTGCTCTACCTCCTCGGCGACACGCGTGAGGAGTTCAGCGGCTCCGCCTGGTCCCAGGTGATCCACGACCACCTCGGCGGCCTGCCCCCGAAGGTCGACCTGGAGCGCGAGCGGCTGCTGGCCGAGATCCTGATCTCCGCCTCCCGCGACGGCATGATCGACTCCGCGCACGACCTGTCCGACGGCGGTCTGATCCAGGCGGTCGTGGAGTCGGCGCTCCTCGGCGGCACGGGCGCCCGTCTGGTCGTCCCCGACGGCCTGGACGCCTTCACCTTCCTCTTCTCCGAGTCCGCGGGCCGCGCGATCGTCGCCGTGCCGCGTTCGGAGGAGGTCCGCTTCAACGACATGTGCGGCGCGCGGGGCCTGCCGGCCACCCGCGTCGGTGTCGTCGACGGTGACTCGGTGGACGTCCAGGGCGAGTTCGAGCTCGGCCTGGAGGAGTTGCGGAAGGTCCACGAGGAGACCATTCCGGCGCTGCTCAAGTAGTCGTCGTAGGCAGGTGAAGGCCCCGTCCGGGATTCCGGGCGGGGCCTTCGCTCGTGCCCGCTCACGCCGCCACGGCCTCCCGCACCGGCTCCGCCTGGGCCGGCCGGTGCTTCGGCAGCAGCAGTGCCAGCGCCACGCACACGCCCATCACGCCCGCCCCGCACAGGAACACCGCGTCCATCGCGTCGACGTACGCCGACACGCCCGCCGCACGTGCCGGACCCCGCAGCGAGGCCAGGGCGCCGATGTCGCCGGGGCCGTCGTAGAGGCGGGTGAGGAGGGTGCCGAAGAGGGCGGCGCCGAGGGCGGTGCCGAGGGTCTGGAAGAAGCGGACGCCGGTAGTGGCGACGCCCAGCTGGTGTCGGGGAGCCGCGTCCTGGACCAGCTGGATGAGCTGGCCGATGAGCTGGCCGAAGCCGATGCCGAAGAGGAGGAGTTCGGCGCGGATCGCCCACAGGGACGTGCCGGTGCCGGTCGTGGACAGCAGGAGGAAGGCGACCGCGGTGACGGCCGCGCCGCCGATGACGAAGGTCCGCTCGGGCCGGCCGCGTTCGGTGAGCCTGCCGACGACCACGCCGACGATCCCCATGCCGGCCGCCATGGGCAGCAGGTAGAGCCCGGCCGCGGAGCTCGCGATGCCGCGCGCGACCTGGAGGTAGACCAGCACGTAGTACATCGCCCCGGCCATGCCCGCGCCGACCAGCCCCTGGATGGCGAAGCCCCAGCGCAGCTCCGGCACGCGGAACATGGACAGCGGCAGGATCGGCTCGGCGGCCGTGACCTGGCGCCGCAGGAACAGGCCGAGCGCGGCCGTGGCGGCGAGGGCGAGGCCGAGGATCTGGGGTGAGGACCAGGCGTGCTGCTTGCCGCCCCACTCGGTGACCAGCAGCAGCGCGGTGGAGAAGGCGGCGGCGAGGGCGGCGCCGGGGAAGTCGATCGAGCGGCTGCGCGTGTGCCGGGGCAGTTTCAGCACGAGCGCGCCGACGGTCAGGACGGCGAGGCCGAGCGGCAGGTTGACGTAGAAGATCCAGCGCCAGCTCGCGTGGTCGGAGAGCACTCCGCCGATCCAGGGCCCGATCGCCATGCCGCCGCCGGCGACGATCCCGCCCATCCCGGCGCCCTTGCCGTCCTTCTTCGCGCCGGGCTCCTTGAGGTGGGCCATCACGACCATCGTCACGCTCATCAGGCCGCCCGCGCCGAGGCCCTGCACCGCCCGGGCCGCGATCAGCTGGCCGATGGACCGGGCGGCTCCGCACAGCGCCGAGCCGAGCAGGAAGGTACCGATGGCGCCGAGGAACACCCGCTTGGCGCCGAGCGCGTCGCACAGCCTGCCGTACAGCGGGAGCATCGCGGCCGACGCCAGCGAGAAGGCGCTGACCAGCCAGGGAATTCTGTCGATGCCGTGGTGGGGGTCGAGGTCCCGGACGATCGGGACGGTGGCCGCGGACACGATCTGCATGTCCAGGACGGCCAGGACGATCGTGACGAGGCAGACGAGCATGCCGATCTTGCGCTGGGTTCCGGTCATGGACAGCACCATGCCCGATGTTCGTGTACTCGGTCAATGTTTTATCTAGGATTAAATTTCATCCAGGCCTAAATTTCGGCTTGGTACAATGGCGTCATGGCTGACCAGGCGATGGGGCTGCGCGACCGGAAGAAGATGCAGACGGCTCGGCGGATCTACCGCGTGGCGATCGAGCTGTTCATCGAACGGGGATTCGACAACGTCTCCGTGCAGGAGGTCGCCGATGCCGCCGAGGTCTCGAAGATGACCGTCTTCAACTACTTCGGCACCAAGGAAGACCTGATCTTCCGGCCCATGGAGGAGCACTTCGGCGACGCGGCCCGCGCGGTCCGCGAGCGGAAGCCCGGTGAGTCCGCGGTGGAGGCCGTGCGCCGGCAGTTCCTGGAGATGGTCGCCGGCCGCGACCCCTCGGTCGGGCTGAACCCCGAGCCCTTCGCCCGTCAGGTCCGTCGGCTCGTCGTGGAGACCCCGGTCCTGATGGAACGCGCCTTCGTCGCCTCCCAGAAGGGCACCCGGGAGCTGGCCGACCTGCTGGCCGCCGAGACCGGCGACCTGATGTGCGCCACCATCGCCGCCGCCACCCTCAGCGCCGCCCGCAACGCCCTCGTCGAGGAGCACCACCGCCGTGTCGCCGAGGGCGAGAGCCCCGACCAGGTCGCCGCCGACGCCGCCGAACGCGTCCGGCAGGCCTTCGGCCTGATCGAAAACGGCCTGAGCGGCTACGCCGTGAAGCAATAGGCTCCCCGTCATGCCCACGGCCAAGAAGCGCACCCGGACGTACGACCCCGTCAAGATCCGCTCGGCGGTCCTCGGGCAGCTTGCCCACGTACAGGAAGCCGTCCGCGGGCTCACGCCCGAGCAACTCGCGCTCCCCACCCGGCTCGGCGGATGGACCGTACGGGAACTGGTCGCGCACATGGGGATGGCACTCACGGCCGTCGAGCGCTCCCTCGGCCTGCCGGAGCCGGCGAAGCAGGACGCCGCCCCGCTCGACTGGCCGTTCGCGACCTCCGCCAACTCCTCGGCCATCGACGAGTTCACCCGGCGGGTCGCCGGGCAGCACCCCGACCTGGAGGCCTACCTCGCCGACGTCGAGGACAGCCTCCGCACCCTCCTCGCCGAACACCCCGGGACCCGGCTGCTCGCCACCAACGCGGGCGCCCTGCCGCTCGCCGACTACCTCGTCACCCGCGCCGTCGAACTCGTCGTCCACACGGACGACCTGAACGCCGCCGTGCCCGGCCTGGAGGTGCCGTACGAGCGTCAGGCGCTCGCCGCCACCACCCGGCTCCTCGCCGACGCGCTCGCCGTGAAGGCCCCCGGCGGCTCCACCGAGGTGCGCGTCCCGCCGTACGCCGTCGTGCAGTGCGTCGAAGGGCCCCGGCACACCCGGGGCACCCCGCCCAACGTCGTCGAGACCGACCCGCTGACCTGGATCCGGCTCGCCACCGGCCGGCTGGCCTGGAAGGACGCCCTGGCGGAGGCCCGGGTCAGCGCGAGCGGGGAGCGGGCGGACCTCGGTGAGCTGCTGCCGCTGATGTCGTGACCCGGGACCGTCGTGACCGGGACCGTCGTGACCGGGACCGTCGTGACCGGGACCGTCGTGACCGGGACCGTGTTGGCCGGCGCCGCGCGGAACCGGGCGGGTGCGAATCCCGTCGAATCGTCATGAACCGGATCAGGAAGCAGCGCATCATCCGGACCGCGGCCGCCGCCTTCGTCCCCCTCGCGGTGGCCTGTGGCAGCGAGCGGGCCGGCAGCGGCTCGGTGGCGGTCCGGGAACCGGTCACCGGCGTCGACTGGCACGTCGACAGCGTCTCCGCCGCCGGCACCACCCACCGTGCCCCCGCCTCCGCCCGCCTCCGCGTCGACGAGAGCGGCAAGGCGGCCGGCAACCTCGGCTGCAACCAGTTCAGCGCAAGGGCCAGCGTCCACGGCGACCGGATCACCTTCGGCGACCTCCTCACCACCCGGATGGCCTGCGACCGCCCCCGTATGACCTTCGAGCGCATGCTCACCCGCGTACTCGCCGGCCAGACCCTCACCGCCAGGACCGACGACGGGAAGCTCACCGTCACCAACGGTCACGGTGACCGCGTGCACCTCACCCGTGGCACACCCGAATGATGTGCGACAACTCACTCATGGATGGCCACGAGAGCCCGGCGACGGCCCCTCAGCGCATGCACGGCAGTCGAGCCGTTCGGGGGCGCAATGCTCTGACCAGGGAGGACGTAGAAAGATCCAAGGTGATCCACACCGCCTGCCCGGTTACGGGTACGTATCCCCAATTCGGACCAGTGGTCGATCTCGCCTACACTCGGGAGCGTGCCACGTGGTGACGGTCGACTCAATCACGATCTGCTCCCCGGTGAGAAGGGCCCCCAGGACGCGTGTGGCGTCTTCGGTGTCTGGGCTCCGGGTGAAGAGGTCGCAAAGCTCACGTACTTCGGGCTCTACGCCCTCCAGCACCGGGGTCAGGAATCCGCGGGAATCGCGGTCAGCAACGGCTCCCAGATCCTCGTCTTCAAGGACATGGGCCTTGTCTCCCAGGTCTTCGACGAGACCTCGCTCGGTTCGCTCCAGGGTCACATCGCGGTCGGACACGCCCGCTACTCGACCACTGGCGCCTCCGTGTGGGAGAACGCCCAGCCGACGTTCCGGGCCACCGCGCACGGCTCCATCGCGCTCGGCCACAACGGCAACCTGGTCAACACGGCGCAGCTCGCCGAGATGGTCGCCGACCTGCCCAAGGACACCAACGGGCGGTCCACGCGGGTCGCGGCCACCAACGACACCGACCTGCTCACCGCGCTCCTCGCGGCCCAGGTCGATGACGACGGCAAGCCGCTGACCATCGAGGAAGCCGCACACACGGTCCTGCCGAAGGTGCGCGGCGCCTTCTCCCTCGTCTTCATGGACGAGCACACCCTCTACGCCGCCCGCGACCCGCAGGGCATCCGCCCGCTGGTCCTCGGCCGCCTGGAGCGCGGCTGGGTCGTCGCCTCCGAGTCCGCCGCGCTCGACATCTGCGGCGCCAGCTTCGTCCGGGAGATCGAGCCGGGCGAGTTCGTCGCCATCGACGAGAACGGCCTGCGCACCTCCCGGTTCGCGGAAGCGAAGCCCAAGGGCTGTGTCTTCGAGTACGTGTACCTGGCCCGCCCGGACACCGACATCGCCGGCCGGAACGTCTACCTCTCGCGCGTCGAGATGGGCCGCCGGCTGGCGAAGGAAGCCCCTGCCGACGCAGATCTGGTCATAGCGACCCCGGAATCCGGCACCCCGGCGGCCATCGGCTACGCCGAGGCGTCCGGCATCCCCTTCGGCAGCGGCCTGGTGAAGAACGCCTACGTCGGCCGGACCTTCATCCAGCCCTCGCAGACCATCCGCCAGCTGGGCATCCGGCTGAAGCTGAACCCGCTGAAGGAAGTCATCAAGGGCAAGCGCCTGGTGGTCGTCGACGACTCCATCGTGCGCGGCAACACCCAGCGTGCCCTGGTCCGGATGCTCCGCGAGGCGGGCGCCGCCGAGGTCCACATCCGGATCTCCTCGCCGCCCGTGAAGTGGCCCTGCTTCTTCGGCATCGACTTCGCCACCCGCGCGGAGCTCATCGCCAACGGCATGACCACCGACGAGATCGGCACCTCGCTGGGCGCCGACTCGCTGGCGTACATCTCCATCGACGGCATGATCGAGGCGACCACCATCGCCAAGCCGAACCTGTGCCGCGCCTGCTTCGACGGCGAGTACCCGATGGAGCTCCCGGACCCCGAGCTGCTCGGCAAGCAGCTGCTGGAGACCGAGCTGGCGGCCGGTCCGGCGGCCACGGCTGCCGCCGACGCGATCCGTCGCCCGTAAGCCCCGTCGTACGACACGAAAGTTCTCAAGGTCATGTCTTCCGAGACCAGTAATGCCGTGGGCGGCGCCAGCTACGCGAGCGCGGGCGTCGACATCGAGGCGGGCGACCGCGCGGTGGAACTCATGAAGGAATGGGTCAAGAAGACCCGGCGCCCCGAGGTCCTCGGCGGCCTCGGCGGCTTCGCCGGGCTCTTCGACGCCTCCGCCCTCAAGCGCTACGAGCGCCCGCTGCTCGCCTCCGCCACGGACGGCGTCGGTACCAAGGTCGACATCGCCCGGCAGCTGGGCGTGTACGACAGCATCGGCCACGACCTGGTCGCCATGGTCATGGACGACATCGTCGTGTGCGGTGCCGAGCCGCTGTTCATGACCGACTACATCTGCGTCGGCAAGGTGCACCCCGAGCGGGTCGCCGCCATCGTCAAGGGCATCGCGGAAGGCTGTGTCCTGGCCGGCTGCGCCCTGGTGGGCGGCGAGACGGCCGAGCACCCGGGTCTGCTGGGCGAGGACGACTTCGACGTCGCGGGCGCCGGTACGGGCGTCGTGGAGGCCGACCGGCTGCTCGGCGCGGATCGCATCCGTAAGGGTGACGCGGTGATCGCCATGGCGTCCTCCGGGCTTCACTCGAACGGGTACTCCCTGGTCCGCCATGTGCTGCTGAAGACCGCGGGTCTCTCGCTCGACTCGCGGATCGAGGAGTTCGGCCGCACGCTGGGCGAGGAGCTGCTGGAGCCGACGAAGATCTACTCCCTGGACTGCCTGGCCCTCACCCGCACCGCCGAGGTGCACGCCTTCAGCCACATCACCGGCGGCGGGCTGGCCGCCAACCTGGCCCGGGTGATCCCGGACACACTGCACGCGACCGTCGACCGTTCCACCTGGACGCCGGGCCCGGTCTTCGACCTCGTCGGCAGGACCGGCAGCGTCGAGCGCCTGGAGCTGGAGAAGACCCTCAACATGGGCGTCGGCATGATGGCGATCGTCCCCGGGGAGTCGACGGACGTCGCCCTCGACACACTGGCCGACCGCGGGGTCGAGGCCTGGGTGGCGGGCGAGATCACGGACCGGGGCGAGCACACCACCGGTGCCGAACTGGTCGGGACGTACTCACACTGAAGGCGCCACGAGCCCTGGACCTGCGGGTAGCACAGAACCCGGTCGGTGACCGGAGTCACCGACCGGGTGAGTGCTCAGTACAAGGTCAAGCGCCGCGACGGTGTTGAGAAGGACCTTCGTCCTCATCCTCGTCGTCGTCCTCATAGAGGTCGGCGTACCGAGAATAAAGATCGTCCTCGTCATCCTCATCGTCCTCGAACGGCTCGCCGTTCGGCGGCTGGTTCGAAGTCGATGCGCCCAGTTCATTGGCCAGACGTGACAGATCAGTCCCACCGCTGTTGTACTTCAGCTGGCGGGCGACCTTTGTCTGCTTGGCCTTGGCCCGGCCGCGCCCCATGGCTCGACCCCCTCGGTGACGGGGCTCGATGGCCCCAGAGTCTGACACGCGTTCATGATCCGGAACGGACCCTCCGCAGAGAGGCCGGTCCGTAGGGCTTCCACGGTACCTGAGCCCGCGCCCATACGGTACGTCGCCCGCAGCACGCGCGTGTGCACAGGAGCTTGGAGTTGCCCTGTCCTTGCTGGTCAGTGGCGATTTTAACCACTTATCCGGGGGCGACCCGCCGACGGAAGTGAGAGTTCTCTCCAAGTTCCCGCCGACGGGTACCGCTCAGCTGTGCGAAGCCCTGCCCTCGGCCATCCGCTGCTCGGCGATCCGGTCGGCCGCGGCGGCCGGCGGAATACCGTCTTCCTTCGCACGTGCGAATATGGCCAGCGTGGTGTCGAAGATCTTCGCCGCCTTCGCCTTGCACCGGTCGAAGTCGAACCCGTGCAGCTCGTCGGCCACCTGGATGACCCCGCCGGCGTTCACCACGTAGTCCGGCGCGTAGAGGATCCCGCGGTCGGCGAGGTCCTTCTCCACGCCCGGGTGGGCGAGCTGGTTGTTGGCGGCGCCGCACACCACCCGGGCGGTCAGCGCCGGCACGGTGTCGTCGTTCAGCGCCCCGCCGAGCGCGCAGGGGGCGTAGATGTCGAGGCCCTCCACGCGGATCAGCGCCTGCGTGTCCGCGACGGCCGTGACGCCCTCGGCGTACTGGTCGAGGACGCGCCGTACGGCGTCCGCGCGCACGTCCGTGATCACGACCTCGGCGCCCTCGTCCCGCAGGTGCCGCACCAGGTGGTGCCCGACCTTGCCGACGCCCGCGATGCCGACCCTGCGGCCGCGCAGCGAGGGGTCTCCCCACAGGTGCTGGGCGGAGGCCCGCATGCCCTGGTAGACGCCGAAGGCGGTGAGTACGGAGGAGTCGCCGGCCCCGCCGTTCTCCGGGGAGCGGCCCGTCGTCCAGCGGCACTCGCGCGCCACGACGTCCATGTCGGCGACGTACGTGCCGACGTCGCAGGCGGTGACGTACCGCCCGCCGAGCGAGGCCACGAACCGACCGTAGGCGAGCAGCAGCTCCTCGGTCTTGTGCAGCTCGGGATCGCCGATGATCACGGCCTTGCCGCCGCCGTGGTCGAGACCGGCCATGGCGTTCTTGTACGACATCCCGCGCGCGAGGTTGAGGGCGTCGGCGACGGCCTCCGCCTCGGTCGCGTACGGGTAGAAGCGCGTACCGCCGAGCGCGGGGCCCAGGGCGGTGGAGTGGATGGCGATGACGGCCTTGAGTCCGCTGGCGCGGTCCTGACAGAGCACGACTTGCTCATGACCGCCCTGGTCCGAGTGGAACAGGGTGTGCAGTACATCAGCAGGTGCGCCGGTTACGTCGGTCACTGTGGTGACTCCTGAAGCGAGTAGCGGCGGTGGTTCCGAGACCAAGCTCCCGTGCGGGTGGCGGGTGCTGTGGCATGAGCGTAGAGCCTGTGCCCGCACACCATCCGTGCAGTGTTCAGGATCACTCTCCGACGCCTTCCGCGCACGTATCGGCGTGGCACGATTTGCAGTGTTTCCCGTCCGCGTCGAGCCCGTCTCGTGCGGATCCCGTGCCCGTCCCGCGAGGGTTTCGAGCCGAATCCGGTGGGGAGGGAGCAGGCGTGCCCAAGGTGTCCTCGGTGATCGTCCCCTACGCCACGTACCTGCGCGTGTACGAACCGCTGGCCGCCTTCCCCGAGCCGGAGCGCAGCCACTGGACGCGGTACGCCCGGCGTCCCGACCGCCCCTCCTACCAGGACGAACTCCGTCGCTCCCTGGCCGACCTGCTGCCCACCCCGCCGGTCCCGGTGCCGGTGCAGGAGAGCGGCGACGCCTTCGTCCTCGACGTCGACGGCGTGGTCTGCGTCTGCCCCTGGCGGACCCGGCTGCGCGGCTGGCAGGCGCTCGGCGATCTGGCCGAGGAGCTGCCGCCGCCGGTCCTGGACGCGGTGCTGCCCCCGCTCGTACGCCAGCAGGCCGGCCGGGACTACGAGCGCTGGCTCGCCCGCAACCCCGACGCCCGCCCCTGGATCCGCACCGCGACCTGGCAGGTGCCGATCAACTGGTTCGTCCTGGTCTCCGACGAGGAGCGGGAGTACGTCAAGGGCACCGGGGACGCCGGGGCGGCCGGCGCCGAGCCGCCCGTGCTGCGCTACCGCACACCCATGGTCCAGGCCCGGCGGCGGGTGGCGCGCGGGCTGCGCGCGCTGAAGGACGCCATCGAGGAGGGGCCGCTGATCGACGGCCTGGTGGACGTGGGCCGTTGGCTGGAGGAGTTCCACCCGCGCTCGCTGGTGGAGCTGGACTACGGCGGCCTGGTGCACGTGCTGCCCGCCGGCGAGCTGGAGGGCGACCACTCGGCGGCCGACGTGGCCGAGGGCATCGACGCGCTGCGCCGCGGGGACGGGGCCGCCGCCGGGGAGGCGTACGGGCGGCTCGTGGAGCGCTGGCGGTCGGTTCGGGACAGGCGTTCCGCGAACTGACGAGGCGTAAGTGACGTACGTCACGGCCCATACCGCGTCGAACAGCGTACGGTAACGCCACCTTGGTGACCTGACGGGACGTTGGTCTCGATCCGGTCTATTGCGCCGAGGGTGACACAAGGGTGATGGACTGCACGTACACCGCTCTTGCGCCACTTGCCCCCCCTCATGCCAAAATAGGACAAGGAGTCCGGGGAGGGCTCCATCCGTCCACTTGTGCTTGATTGTGGGGGGAATCTCAGCATTGCACGCTTTGGGGGGTCTCGTGACTCCTGATCGTCCTGTGACTGATCGTCACAGTGGCGTGACTGTCCGCTATGGCATGGTCCATCGGCTTCCGTCGCTGATGAACACCTGGGAGGGCAATTCCATCGGTTTGGCCGACGCGGCTGGACAGATGGTGTAGTTGTAGTGCCGAGGACAAGCCGTTCGTCCTATAACCGACTCGACTCGCGTCCGCCATTTCGGGCAACGCGGGTCAAGGTGCAGAATTTAGAGGAAAGAACCGAGAAGGTTCGGTTCTCCCGAGGAGGCCGCTCATGACCGCTCGCACCCCTGATGCCGAGCCGCTGCTGACCCCGGCTGAGGTCGCCACCATGTTCCGCGTCGACCCCAAGACGGTCACGCGGTGGGCGAAGGCCGGCAAGCTCACGTCGATCCGTACGCTCGGCGGGCACCGCCGCTACCGCGAGGCAGAGGTCCGCGCGCTGCTCGCGGGCATCCCGCAGCAGCGCAGCGAGGCCTGAACAACTGAATACCGGGTGGTGCGGCAGGTCCCCCAATCGGCCGAAGCACCCGAAACCCTAGCTCCAAGCGACGCGGGACCTGCCCCAACAGGCCCCTCTCCCAAGCCGAACAGAACTTCCTAGGCGAGCGACACAGGGTGCGTCGTAGATCGCGCTGGACTCCGCCGAGTCCAGCGCGATCTTTTTTGTGCGCCGAACCGGGTGCGTGCGGGGTCCCTGTGAGCGGGCTTGTCGGACTCTGGGGGGCGGTGTCGGATCCGCTGTGGGTGAGCTCCCGAGCTGGTGCAATTGCACATATTAAATTGACCAGTTGTAGGAGGTGTGTAAATACCTCGGTTCCGGAAACTCATGCGGTGACACCCGTCACATGCCAGAACGCTTGTTGCCGCTGGCGTATGTGCGCTAACAGTCAAGCCCTGGACGGGTTTTCGTCCTCGGCGGCCTCGTCCGGGGCCTGTGCGCCGGGCGGGGCGGAGTCCAGTGCCAGGCGCTGCAAGCGGTGGCAGATCGGGCAGCGGCGGGTGAGGTGCCGGTAGGACGTGGCGGCCGACAGATGCGCCCTGAGCAGCGCCCGCGTCTCGTGCCTGGCCGATGCCGCCATACGCCACCTCCGGGGCCGCTCGGGGGAACCGAGCGCTGTTTTCTGGGTACCGGTGGAATGTGACGCCGTCAAGACCGCCGCGTGGCTCCGCCGGTTCCGCGGTGTGGCTGCGCCGGGCCGGCGCTGACCGGTGAGGGCGGTCGTGTGGCCGCGTCCCGGGGGCTGCCGCCCTGGCTCCGCCGGGGTTTTCGGCCGGTTGGTTCGACTGGGCCGGCGCTGACCGGTGCGGGCGGTCGTGTGGCCGCCTCCTGGGGGCTGCCGCCCCCAGACCCCCGCTTCGGCCTGAACGGCCTCGTCCTCGAACGCCGGACGGGCTGGATCATGCGGACCGGCGCCGAGAGGCGCTGGCGTGCTCGGACATGAGAGAGGCCCGCGTCCCTCGCGGGATGCGGGCCTCTCTCATGATTGCGGTCCTGACGGGATTTGAACCCGCGGCCTCCACCTTGACAGGGTGGCGAGCACTCCAAACTGCTCCACAGGACCAGGTTTCGCGGCGCTTTTCGTGCGTTGCGCTGCGAGAAGAGACTGTACAGGAGGGTGAGGGTCCTGGTCGAACTCACCCACCGTACGCGGGCGATTACGGGACAGCCGCGTCGATCGCCTTCACGATCCGCTTGTCCGAGACGGGGTACGCCGTGCCCAGCGCGTGGGCGAAGTAGCTGACCCGGAGCTCCTCGATCATCCAGCGGATGTCCAGGACGGAGGAGGGGACGGGGCGGCCCCCCGGGAGCTGTTCCAGGAGCCAGGCGTACTCGTCCTGCATCTCGTGGACCTTCTGCATGCGCGTGGTGTCCCGCTGGACGTTCGTCGGCATCTGCTGGAGCCGCCGGTCCGCGGCCACCAGGTACCGCATGAGGTCGGGGAGGCGCCGTATGCCCGCCCAGGTCACGAAGCCGGGCTTCACGAGGGCGTCCAGCTGCTTGCGTACGTCCGTCAGGTTCGCCAGCAGCACGGGGCTGCGCACGGACTTCAGGCGCCGCTCACAGGCCTGCCAGGCGGCCAGCACCTGCTGCACCTGGCCCACGGTCCGCACGGTCGTGTCGACGATCTCCGCGCGCACCTTGTCGTAGAGCTTGCGGTACGACTCCTCGTCCCACGCCGGCCCCCCGAAGTCCCCGATCAGCTTGTCCGCCGCCGCCATCGCGCAGTCGTCGAACAGCGCCTGGATCGAACCGTGGGGGTTCGCGGACAGCCCCAGCTTCTGGGCGTTCGTCAGCTTCTCGGACGCGAACTTCGCCGGATTCACCGGGATGTTGCGCAGGATGAGGCGGCGGGTGCCCTTCCACATCGCCTCGGCCTGCTCCGCCTCCGTGTCGAAGAGACGGACCGAGACGGTGTTCGCCGTCGGTCCGTCGTCCACCAGCGCCGGGTACGCCTTCACCGGCTGCCCGGCCCGGCGGGTCTCGAAGACCCGGCTGAGCGTGCCGATGGTCCAGTCGGTGAGGCCCTCGCGCTCCAGGGACTCCCCGCCCTGGCGGGACGCGGTGGCCGCCGCGGCCTGCGAGATGGCCTGCCTCGCCTTCGGCTTCAGGCGCAGCTTCAGCGACTCCAGGTCCTTGTCCTCCGCCAGCTTCCGCCGCCGCTCGTCGACGATCCGGAAGGTGATCCTCAGGTGGTCGGGGATCCTCGCCCAGTCGAAGTCGGCGGCCTCGAAGGGCACGCCGACCATGAGCCTCAGCTCACGCGCCATGGTCGTGGTGAGGGGCTCGGCGAGCGGGGCCGCCTTCTCCAGGAAGGCCTTCGCGTAGTTCGGCGCGGGCACGTAGTGGCGGCGGATCGGCTTGGGCAGGGAACGGATCAGCTCCGTCACCAGCTCCTCCCGCAGCCCCGGGATCTGCCAGTCGAAGCTCTCGTCCGTGACCTGGTTCAGGACCTGGAGGGGGACGTGGACCGTGACGCCGTCGGCGTCCGCGCCCGGCTCGAACTGGTACGTGACGCGGAACTTCAGCGGGCCCTGGCGCCAGGAGTCCGGATAGTCGGCCTTCGTGACCGCCTCCGCCGACTCCCGGATGAGCATCTCCCGCTCGAAGTCCAGGAAGTCCGGCTGCTCCTGCCGCTTCCGCTTCCACCACGAGTCGAAGTGGGCACCGGACACGGCGTGTTCCGGCACCCGCTGGTCGTAGAAGTCGAACAGCGTCTCGTCGTCGACCACGATGTCCCGGCGCCGCGCCCGGTGCTCCAGCTCCTCGACCTCGCTGAGGAGCCGGCGGTTGTCGGCGAAGAACTTGTGGTGCGTCCGCCAGTCGCCCTCGACCAGCGCGTTCCGGATGAACAGCTCGCGGCTGACCTCCGGGTCGATACGGCCGTAGTTGACCTTCCGGTCGGCGACGATCGGCACGCCGTACAGCGTGACCTTCTCGTACGCCATCACGGCCGCCTGGTCCTTCTCCCAGTGCGGCTCGCTGTACGTCCGCTTCAGCAGGTGGCCGGCGAGCGGTTCGACCCACTCGGGTTCGATCTTCGCGTTGACCCGGGCCCAGAGCCGGGAGGTCTCCACCAGCTCGGCGGACATGACGAACCGGGGCGTCTTCTTGAACAGCGCCGAGCCCGGGAAAATCGCGAACTTGGCGCTGCGCGCGCCCAGATACTCGTTCTTCGCGCCGTCCTTCACGTCCTTCATGCCGATGTGCGAAAGCAAACCGGCGAGGAGCGAGACGTGGATGCGGTCGTCCGGGGCGTCCTGGTCGTTGAGGTGGATGCCCATCTGCTTGGCGACCGTGCGCAGCTGCATGTAGATGTCCTGCCACTCCCGGATGCGCAGGAAGTTCAGGTACTCCTGCTTGCACATCCGGCGGAAGGACGACGAACCCCGCTCCTTCTGCTGCTCGCGGATGTACCGCCAGAGGTTGAGGTAGGCGAGGAAATCGCTGGTCTCGTCCTTGAAGCGGGCGTGCTGCTGGTCGGACTGGGTCTGCTTGTCGGCGGGGCGTTCGCGCGGGTCCTGGATGGACAGCGCGGCGGCGATCACCATGACCTCGCGGACACAGCCGTTCCGCTCCGCCTCCAGCACCATGCGCGCCAGACGCGGGTCGACGGGCAGCTGGGCGAGCTTGCGGCCGGTGTCCGTCAGGCGCTTGCGCGGGTCCTTCTGGGCCGGGTCCAGTGCGTGCAGCTCCTGGAGCAACTGCACGCCGTCGCGGATGTTGCGGTGGTCCGGCGGGTCGATGAAGGGGAACTTCTCGATGTCGCCGAGGCCGGCCGCGGTCATCTGGAGGATGACGGAGGCCAGGTTCGTACGGAGGATCTCCGCGTCCGTGAACTCCGGGCGGGAGACGAAGTCGTCCTCGGTGTAGAGGCGGATGCAGATACCGTCGGACGTACGCCCGCAGCGGCCCTTGCGCTGGTTGGCGCTGGCCTGCGAGACCGGCTCGATGGGCAGCCGCTGCACCTTCGTGCGATGGCTGTAGCGGCTGATCCGGGCGAAGCCGGGGTCGATGACGTACTTGATGCCGGGGACGGTCAGGGACGTCTCCGCCACGTTGGTCGCGAGCACGATCCTGCGACCGGTGTGCTGTTGGAAGACGCGGTGCTGCTCCGCGTGGGAGAGGCGGGCGTAGAGGGGGAGTACCTCCGTGAACCTGTACTTCTTTCTCTCCAGCGCGTCGGCGGTGTCCCTGATCTCGCGCTCTCCCGAGAGGAAGACGAGGATGTCCCCCTTCCCCTCCGCCATCAGCTCCTCGACGGCGTCGGTGATCGCGGTGATCTGGTCGCGGTCGGCGTCGTCCGAGTCCTCTTCCAGGAGGGGCCGGTAGCGCACCTCCACCGGGTACGTCCGGCCGCTGACCTCGACGATCGGCGCGTCGCCGAAATGCCGGGAGAAGCGCTCGGGGTCGATGGTGGCGGAGGTGATGACGACCTTGAGGTCCGGCCGCCTGGGCAGCAGCTGGGCGAGGTAGCCGAGCAGGAAGTCGATGTTCAGGGACCGCTCGTGGGCCTCGTCGATGATGATCGTGTCGTAGGCGCGCAGCTCGCGGTCGGTCTGGATCTCGGCGAGCAGGATGCCGTCCGTCATCAGCTTGATGAAGGTCGCGTCCGGGTTCACCTGGTCGGTGAAGCGCACCTTCCAGCCGACGGCCTCACCGAGGGGCGTGTCCATCTCCTCGGCGACGCGCTCGGCGACGGTCCGGGCGGCGATCCTCCTGGGCTGGGTGTGCCCGATCATGCCGCGCACACCGCGCCCGAGCTCGAGACAGATCTTCGGGATCTGGGTGGTCTTACCGGAACCGGTCTCACCGGCGACGATGACGACCTGGTGATCGCGGATGGCGGCCGCGATCTCGTCCTTCTTCTGGCTGACCGGCAGCTGTTCGGGGTAGGAGACGGCGGGCACGCCGGCGCGCCGCTCGTCCATCCGGGCCTCGGCCTTGCCGACCTCCGCCTCGATCTCGGCGAGGACGGCGGCGCGGGCCTCCGGCTTACGGATCTTGCGCGCGCCCTCGAGCCTGCGCCCGAGCCGGTGCGCGTCGCGCAGCGACAGCTCGGTCAGGCGGGGGGCGAGGGTGCCGAGGGCGGAGGCGGGGTGCGTAGACATACGGGGTCCAGGATCTCACCTCGCCGAAATTCCTGGCTAACGATTTGCCTCCGGCGGTTCGGCAGGGGGTTCTCACCCACCCGCCCACCCGTACAACTCTCGTCGTCGGGTGCGGGTGGTCGCTGCGGGGGTTGACGGCCGTCGGTGGCTGCGGGGGCGGTCGTCTGGGCCGGGGGGTGTGTGTTGCGTGCGACTCTCGTCGTCGGGTGCGGGTGGTCGCTGCGGGGGTTGACGGCCGTCGGTGGCTGCGGGGCGGTCGTCCGGGTCGGGTGTGTGTGTTGCGTGCGGCTTTTGGGGTTGGGTGTGGGTGGCCCCGCGGGGGTTGACCGCCGTCGGCGCCGGAGCGACGTAGTCGGCCTGGCTGCGGGCAATCGTGCCGCAGGGCGGCACGGGTGGGCGCAGCGGCACCCCGTTGCGCCGGGTTGCGTGACCCTCGCCCCGGGGGCTACCCCGGGCAGCTTTCTACTCGCTTCGCTGGGTCTGGGGCGTCGCCGCCGCCGGAGGCTCGCGGCGGGCGCCGTCGCCCAGGGCGATCGACCTCGCCGTGTTGGAGATGGCCTTGATCCCCAGGTAGGCCGTGGTCATGCTGCTCACCGCGGTGAACGCGGACGTCAGCACGCCGACGATCACCGCCTTGTCCCCGTCGAGCCGCCACACCCCGAAGATCGCGACCCCGGCGATCGCGAGGTTGCTCACGATCACCGCGAGCAGCCCGTACCGCGCCCGGTCCTTCTCCAGCTCGGCGTCCCGAATGGCTTTCGCCTCGTCCCGGCTCATCGTCCCCCGCCCCCAGAAATCACGGTCGATCGGCCAGAACGTAGCGCCGGTCGGCCCCGCTGCCAAGCGACCGTACGGTCAGAAGACCGGCCCCGTGCCCCGTAGCTCCGCCACCCGTGCGTCGACCTGCGCCCGGTCGTACCCCCGCCGCACGATGTCGAAGGCGGGCGGCGGCACGTCGGGTCCCGCGCCGGCCGTCAGCAGCGCCAGATACGCGTCGACCTGGTCCCGGTCGTAACCACGCCGAGCGATGTCGAACCCCTGCAAAGCGTCCCCCAAACGAGTCCGTCCGTATGCGTGGGCACCCTCACCTGCGCAGGCTGGAGAGTGCCGCAACCCGTACCCACAGTGAGGGACGATGATCGTATCGGTGATGTCGATGCCGGAAGGGACCGTCACTCAAACGCACGTGTCCGAGGCACGAGAGCGTCTCGCGGCATCCCGTTTCCTGTTCGTCGACATCGAACTGCCCGAGCCGGCCCGGCCCGACGAGACCCCGGTGGCCCGCCTGCTCGGTCTGGAGGACGTGGACCTGGCGTGGTTCGGTACGGAGGGCGAAGCCGCGCGGGCCGAGTTCTTCGGGGACAGCGCCGGATTCGTCGTACCCGTGGTCGAGGACGACCAGGTCACTCATGTCCATGCCTTCGTCACCGAGCGGTACCTGATCACGGTTCACCGAGGACCGATCGGCCTGATGCGCGGTGTGGCGGCCCGGCTGCCGCGCGAGAGGCCCCCGGACACCGTGGCCACGCTGTTCCTGCTCCTCCAGGAGGCCCTGGAGTCCTTTCGCCGGTCGGCCGTGGACGCCCTGCTGGAGGTGGAGGAGCTCGAGGACGAGATGTTCCAGCGACGGAACCCCCAGCAGATCTACCGGCTGGCACTGCTACGACGCCGCTCGGCCCTGCTGCACCACACGCTCCTCCCCTACCTACAGGTGACGGACGAGGTCTTCACGCGCAGGATGATGAACCCCCATTTCCCTGAGGAGCGGCGGCGGCTGGCTCGTGCCTTCCAGCACAGCTCGAGGCTGGTGCTGAGGGACATCGAATCCCTCCAGGACGCCTCCCGGCGGGCCTTCCTCAGTTACTCCACCCTCGTGTCCGGCGAGCAGAACGGCGTGATCAACCGGCTGGCCATCGTGTCGGTGATCTTCCTGCCGCTGTCGTTCCTCACCGGGTTCTTCGGCATGAACTTCACCTACATGACCGACGAGTTGGAGAGCAGGGCCGTCTTCTGGCTGCTCGCCGTGGGGCTTCAGGCGACCGTCCTGTTCGTCGCCCTCTACGTACTCCACCGCACCCGCCTCTGGCGCAAGCTGCGCGACGACGGTCCCGAGGACTCATGACACGAGAACGGCCCCACCGGATGATCTCCGGTGAGGCCGTTTGCCCTGGTAGGGCGGTTGTGGCTGGGGCCGGGGTCGAACCGGCGACCTATCGCTTTTCAGGCGATCGCTCGTACCAACTGAGCTACCCAGCCACGGGGTTTCACGTGAAACAAAACCCCAGCGGTCCTGACGGGATTTGAACCCGCGGCCTCCACCTTGACAGGGTGGCGAGCACTCCAAACTGCTCCACAGGACCAAGCGTTGTGTACAACAGTGTCGCACACGGTATTGCGTGCCCCCAACGGGATTCGAACCCGTGCTACCGCCTTGAAAGGGCGGCGTCCTAGGCCGCTAGACGATGAGGGCTATCGGCCCGCCTGGGCGCTTCTCAGCGCGTCGGGGACGTGAGAAGCATATGGGATGGCGAGGGGTATCGCCAAAACGGTTTACGGCGACACGGACGAGGGAGTGGACGGCGGGGTTGACGAGGTGGACGACGAGGGCGTCGGATTCGTCGGGCTCGGGGTCGCGCCCGGCTGGTTGTCCTCCGGGAGGTGGCGGCTGACCTCGGCCGTCGTCAGGCCCAGGCCACCCAGCTTGATCGCGTCCCAGGCCTGGAGGCGACGGGTGTCCCGGTCGAAGTAGAGGATCGACGCCTCGATCGGAGCCGGGTACTTGTGCTCGACGGCGCGCAGCCCGCTGCCGCCCGTGGAGCCCTCGATACGCAGCCGGGTGCCGTGCTTCATGATCTCGTCGCCCTCGTGGTGGAGATGCCCGGCCAGCACCAGGGGCACCTCGCCGTCCGTCTCCCGCGCCGCGGAGGGCTCGTGGATCATGGCGACGTCCACCGGGGTCCCCGCCGTCCGCTGGTCGCGCAGGGCGGAGGCCAGCCGGTCGCCCGCCAGCCGCTCCTCGTCGTCGCTGAGGTGGCCCGAGCGGTCGGGGGTGAACTGCGGATCGCCCATGCCCGCGAAACGCAGGCCGGCCACCGACTCCGCCTTGCCGTCGTCGAGGATGTGCACGTTCTTCATCCGCCCCAGGTACTTCTGGGTGACCCGCGAGTCGTGGTTGCCGCGCACCCACACGTACGGCACGCCCAGGTCGGCGATCGGGTCCAGGAAGCCGTTCTCGGCCGCCGTGCCGTGGTCCATGGTGTCCCCGGTGTCCACGATCACGTTCGCCTTGTACTCCGCCACCAGCGAAGTGATGATCTTCCAGCTCGCCGGGTTGAGGTGGATGTCCGACACGTGCAGCACCCGGATGGTGCTGGGGTCCGGCTGGTAGGCCGGCAGCGTGGAGGTGACGTCGTACAGCTTCGTCACGTTCGTCACCAGGCGGGCCAGCTCCTTCTGGTAGACGTCGAACTCCGTCACGATGCTGCGCGCGTTGCCGACCAGTGAGGGCGCGGAGGACAGCAGGCCGGAGAAGCGCGGCTCCAGGACCGACTCGGGGTTCCAGGTGGCGTACGCCGTCGCGCCGGACGCCGCGAGGAGGGTGAACGCGAGTCCGCCGGCCGCCAGGGCGCGGCGCGGGCGGCGGTAGACCGCGAGGCCGAGCGCCGTCGCGCCGGAGACCACGGCGACGCAGGAGCGTACGGCCAGGTCGACGGTGCCGTGCTCGACGTCCCGGGCGATCTCGTCCTGGAGGCCGGCGATGCGTTCGGGGTGGTCGACCAGCGCCTGGGAGCGGACCGGGTCGAGCTGGTCGACGCTGACGTCGAGGCGGACCGGCGCGATGTGGCTGTCGAGCGAGAGCGCGCCGAGCGGCGCGACGTTGATCTTGGTGCCGCCGGTCAGGGACGGGCGCAACGTCATCGTCGTGTTCATCGGGCCGACCGGGGCCCGTACGTCGCCCACGATCAGCAGCCCCAGCCAGGCGCCGACCAGCACGACACCCGTCAGCCCGAGGGCGCGGACCCAGGGGTGCGGCCGGGCGGCGAGTTCGAGCGCGGGCAGGGCGCGGGTGCCCTTCCGGGGGCGGGCGTTCCGGGTGCGGGGTTTCCCGGTACGGCGGATGCGGTTCTTGGTCCGGTTCAGCATGCGGTCCAGGGCTGCGACGGGGACGCGGGCCATTGGTGCCGTATGCCCGGGTTCCGGCATGGGTATGCGGCGGTCCGCGACTCTCGTACGACGGTGTCGTACCGGACAATGGCCCTGTGCTGGAGATGACGCGCGAGGAGTTCGAGGAACTGGTCGCCGAGGCGCTCGACCGGATCCCGCCGGAGCTGACGCGGCTGATGGACAACGTCGCGGTGTTCGTCGAGGACGAACCGCCCACCGACGATCCCGAGCTGCTCGGGCTGTACGAAGGGACCCCGCTGACCGACCGCGGCGAGTGGTACGCGGGCGTGCTGCCGGACCGGATCACCGTCTACCGGGGGCCGACGCTGCGGATGTGCGAGACGCGGGAGGACGTCGTCGCGGAAACCGAGGTGACCGTGGTGCACGAGATCGCGCACCACTTCGGGATCGACGACGAGCGGCTGCACACGCTCGGCTACGGCTGAGTCGTCGCCGCCCCTTTCGTCGCCGGCCTCGTTCGTCGCAGGCCCCTTTCCGGCGGGTCGCGTGTCCTCTTGTGGGCGGCGGGAGTTGGGCAGGTTGACTCCTTCACTCCGCCATCGGAGGTGGCCGCCGTGCGCCCCTTGCCCGTACCCGTCCGTCTGGCCGCCACGGCGATGGCCCTCGCCGCCACCTCCGGCTGTGTGAATGTGGGCGACGACGCCGGCCCGGCCAGACCGTCCCACTCGGCGGGGCAGCGGGGCGGCGACGCGCCCGACGGCCTGACGGTGGTGTCGGGGCGCGGCGGGGGATACGGCGGCGAGGCGGCCGACGGCAAGCACGGGCACGGCGCGAAGCCCAAGCCGGGGAAGTCGGCCTCCGCCTCGGCCACGCCGTCGGCGAAGAGCAGCGCTCCCGCGACCGCGCCGACCGAGCCGGGCAGGACCGAGAAGCCGGGCGACCCGGCGCCGACCAAGGCCCAGCCCACCCCCACGCACACCCCCGAGCCGACGCCCACGCCGCCGCCGCCTCCGCCACCGCCACCCGCGTCCAGTGAGCCGCCGACCGCCGAGCCGTCCTCGTCGGCGCACGAGGAGACGGGGCCGCAGCTGGCCCAGCGGGAGCCGGCGCCGGTGGCCGGGTCGCCGGTGTAGGGAGCCTCCGGGTGCCGGGCCGTGTGACGTACTCCCCGTGTGTGACGTACGTCTACCGGGCTCGGTTTGCCTTCAGGGGTGGAGGGTGCGTATGGTGGTAGATCGTTTGATCCCATTTGCCCGGCGCCACTGCAGAGCGCGCCGTGTGGCGCGTACTCTCCCTTGCCGTGGCGGACCGCATAGAGGCGGTCATCATGCGACTCACGGAGTTGACGGGCGCGTGCCGACGAGACTCCGGAAGGTTTCGCATTCGCATGTCCATTTCCAGTACTGATCACGTCGTCGTGCCCGAGAACACCGAGGCCGAGACCAACGACGAGACCAGCACGCCCGAGGTCACCTTCGCCGACCTCGGTCTCCCCGAAGGCGTCGTTCGCAAGCTCGCGCAGAACGGCGTGACCGTCCCCTTCCCGATCCAGGCCGCGACCATTCCGGACGCCCTGGTCGGCAAGGACATCCTCGGCCGCGGCCGCACCGGCTCCGGCAAGACCCTCTCCTTCGGTCTGCCGACCCTGGCCACGCTGGCCGGCGGCCGCACCGAGAAGCACAAGCCGCGGGCCGTCATCCTCACGCCCACCCGTGAGCTCGCCATGCAGGTCGCCGACGCGCTCCAGCCGTACGGCGACGTCCTCGGCCTGAAGATGAAGGTCGTCTGCGGCGGTACGTCGATGGGCAACCAGATCTACGCCCTGGAGAGGGGCGTCGACATCCTGGTCGCCACCCCGGGCCGCCTCCGCGACATCATCAACCGCGGCGCCTGCTCCCTGGAGGACGTGCGGATCGCGGTCCTCGACGAGGCCGACCAGATGTCCGACCTGGGCTTCCTGCCCGAGGTCACCGAACTCCTCGACCAGGTCCCGGCCGGCGGCCAGCGCATGCTGTTCTCCGCGACGATGGAGAACGAGATCTCCACGCTGGTCAAGCGCTACCTGGTCGACCCGGTCTCGCACGAGGTCGACGCCGCCCAGGGCGCGGTCACGACGATGTCCCACCACATCCTGATCGTGAAGCCCAAGGACAAGGCGCCGGTCACGGCCGCGATCGCCTCCCGCAAGGGCCGCACCATCATCTTCGTCCGCACCCAGCTCGGCGCCGACCGCGTCGCCGAGCAGCTGCGCGACGCGGGCGTGAAGGCGGACGCGCTGCACGGCGGCATGACCCAGGGCGCCCGTACCCGCACGCTGGCCGACTTCAAGGACGGCTACGTCAACGTCCTGGTCGCCACCGACGTCGCCGCCCGCGGCATCCACGTCGACGGCATCGACCTGGTCCTGAACGTCGACCCGGCGGGCGACCACAAGGACTACCTGCACCGGGCCGGCCGCACCGCCCGCGCGGGCCGCACCGGTACGGTCGTCTCCCTCTCCCTCCCGCACCAGCGGCGCCAGATCTTCCGCCTCATGGAGGACGCCGGCGTCGACGCCGGGCGCCACATCATCCAGGGCGGTGCCGCCTTCGACCCGGAGGTCGCCGAGATCACCGGCGCCCGTTCCATGACCGAGGTCCAGGCCGAGTCCGCGGGCAACGCCGCCCAGCAGGCCGAGCGCGAGGTCTCCCAGCTCACCAAGCAGCTGGAGCGCGCCCAGCGCCGCGCCGCCGAGCTCCGCGAGGAGGCCGACCGGCTGGTCGCCAGGGTCGCCCGTGAGCGGGGCGAGGACCCGGAGGCGGCGGTCGCCGAGGCGCAGGCCGAGGCACAGGCCGTCGCCGAGGCCGCGGTCCCGGAGCAGCCGGCCGCGCCGGACGTCGACCGGGCCGAGCGCGAGGAGCGTACGGCGGGTTCGTCGTCGTACGAGCGTCGTGAGCGCCGGGACGGTGACCGTGGCGGTTTCCGTCGTGACGACCGTGGTGGGCGTTCCTTCGAGCGTCGTGACAACGACCGTGGTTTTGAGCGTCGTGACAACGACCGCGGTGGTTTCCGCCGGGACGACCGTCGCGACGGTGACCGTGGTGGCTTCCGTCGTGACGACCGTGGTGGGCGTTCCTTCGAGCGTCGTGACAACGACCGTGGTTTTGAGCGCCGTGACAACGACCGCGGTGGTTTCCGCCGGGACGACCGTCGCGACGGTGACCGTGGTGGCTTCCGTCGTGACGACCGTGGTGGGCGTTCCTTCGAG